>JBIJCC010000163.1:0-17302 GCA_044344875.1 Nannocystaceae bacterium | reverse complement strand
CTGACGTCGTCCACATCAACCCGATCGACACCGAGGCCGTCGCCCTCGCTGAGGCAGCCGCACCTGCCTGCATCGCTACTTAGAATTCCCTTCTCCCCTGTCTCAAAGTCGTTGACACGTTCCGGCCCGCGACGGCGCCTACGCGTCGTCGACGATCCGCACGAACGTCATCGTCCCCAGGGACCCAGGGCCGATCAGGTGGTCCTCGAACGAGTCGACCGGCGCGATCGGCAGGGGCGGCTCCTGCAGCGCGCCGTTCATCGTGAAGTCGACGTCGCTGCGCGTGCCGCCGTCGTAGGGCCGCAGATCGATCACCAGTTCGTCGACCCACGCGCCGTCGACCAGCAACGGCAGCCCGCTCACCCCGACGAACAGATCCGGGCTCGGGCCGAGCATGCTCACGAGCGTGACGTTGGGGAACTCGAGGCTCACGTCGATCGCGACTGTCTCGTCGCCGCACACGGCGACGTCGGTGACCGGCGGGCAGAACCACTGCTGCCACTGCAGCACGGCGTCGGCGTGTCCGGCATCGACGGCCGCGGCGACCTCGGTCGAGAGGATGTCGGTGTTGCCGATCTCGGCCATCTGGACCATGCCCGGGCTCGCCAGCGCGCCGACCGACCAGAACGAGACGGCGTCGTCGTGGGTGCCGCCGCCGAGCCACGAGAAGTGGGCGTACTCGGGCACCGCGCCGGGGTGATCGGCCTCGCTCCACGTGTTGAGGATCGTGACCTCGTAGTGCGCGACGGGATCGGGCAGCACCGGCTCGCCCGTCGACTCGCCCCCGGTCGTCGAGGCCTCGGTCGTCGATGCGTCGGTCGTGACGTCCGAGGTCGTGACGTCCGAGGTCGTGACGTCCGAGGTCGTGACGTCCGAGGTCTCGGCGCTGGTCGGATCCGCCGTGGTGACGGTCGCGGTCGTGGAGGGCCCGGGCGACGACTCCCCTCCATCCGTCGCCGGCACGGACGACGTCGAAGAACCGGTGGCCGATCCACCCTCGCTCGAGCCGTCCGCAGCACCGGTGCTCTCGTCTTCGTCCAGCCCCGCGACCACGCGCGGCCCACATCCGGCCGCGACGACGAGGATCGAGATCCACCTGCGGTGGGCGCAGACCATGCCCGAGGCCATGGTCGCCGCTCCACCGATCCGTGCGCCCCACGATTGGGGCGCGTCCGGCCTCGCATCCTCGGGAGGGGCCTCACTCCTTGGGCGGGTTCGCCAGGCACGCATCGAGCTCGGCGGTCTTGGTCCAGCCGCAGGCGCCGTCGTCCTGGCGGGTGCACGTCGCCGTCTTGTAGCAGGCGTACTCGGGCCGATACTCGCACGTCGTCATGACCTCTTCGTCCGAGCACACGGTCGCGGAACAACCCGAGGGCTTGCACTCGCCGCCGCCGGCGGTCGCATCACCTGCGGTAGCGTCGGGCGTCGGCGTCGTCGCAGCGGCGTCGCCGGTGTCGGGCGTGGCGGTGGTCGGGGTCTCGGTCGCCGGCGGCTTCTCGCAGGCGGCGAGGGTGAAGAGCGCGAGCGCGAAGCAGCGGAACGTCGTCATGGGCCGTGTATGCCCCATCCTGCACCATCCTTCAATTCGCGGTCCGGGGCCCGACGGCGGCCGCTCGCGTCGCGGCACCGCAAAAATGCTACAGCAGAGCGTCCCCCGCTCGGATCGATCCCATGCGACGCACCCAGGCCTTCTACGACGCCCGTCTCGGTGATGCGCTCCACCTCGCCGCCGAGGCGTTCGCGCACATCGAGCGCAAGGGCACCGGCGTGCCTTATCTGAGCCACCTCCTCGCCGTGACCACCACGGTGATGGAGCACGGCGGATCCGCCGATCAGTGCATCGCCGCGGCGCTGCACGACTACCTCGAGGACATCGACGGCAGCAGCGCCGAAGAGCTCGCGGCGCGCTTCGGCGAGAACGTCGCCACCCTCGTGCTCGCGCTGTCGGACACGACGCACTCCGAGATCGCGGCCCACCGCGCCGCCGCGCTGCCGGGGGCCGACGCCAACGCGAAGCCGCCCTGGGAGCAACGCAAGCAGCGCTACCTCGCCCACCTGCGCGAGGCCCCGCCCGAGGTGAAGCTCATCAGCGCCGCCGACAAGCTCCACAACGCGTCGTCGCTGGTCCGCGATCACGCGGCCATCGGCGACGCGCTGTTCGATCGCTTCACCGCGAGCAAGGAGCAGACGCTCTGGTACTACGGCGCGGTGCTCGAGGCCCTCGGGCACGGCTGGGATCACGCGCTGCTCGACGAGCTGCGCAGGGTGGTGGCGGCGCTGCACACCAGCGCTGCACGGTGATCCCCTATCGGATCCACACGAATGTCTGCTGGTTGAGCGCGACGAGCTCGCCCGCCTCGGTCCACAGCTCGCGCAGCTCGACGAAGAACCCCTGTGCCGACGCGATGACGCGAGCGCGGTGCAGCAGCGGTGCATCGGCCGGCAGCACGCGGCCGCCGAGGAGGCACTGCATCGTGTAGGCCACGGTCGCGATCGGCCGGGGCGCGCGCTCGATCGAGAACGCCGCCGGCCACCACGCGTCACACAGCGCGACGAGCTCGGCCGCACCGACGCCGCGGCTCGCGACCCTCGCTCGGATCCATCCCGTGCTCACCGGCTCGGCTGCGCCGGTGAACGGCATCGGGCCGAACGGCCGGTACTCGAAGTGCTGCGAGAACTCGGGGACGAAGGGCAGGTTCGCCGGGGCCGCGGGGCAGTCACGCCACGGCGGTGTAGGCTCGGCGGCGGGCGACCACGTGCGATCGATGTCGCGGGTCCGACCGAGCACGGCGGTCGCGGTCGCGAGCGTGCCGTCGCCCTGCTCGAGCCGCGCCGTCCACGTCGACACTCCGTTGCCGCGGCGCACCGGCTCGGTGACCACGCGCGCGGGGCCCGGGACCACCGGGCCCGCGAGCTCGCCCGAGATCGATCGCAGCAGTCGGTCGGACTCGACCTCGCTGCGCTCGATGGCCTGCACCAGGGCGCCCAGCACCAGCCCGCCGAACGTGCCGCGGGCCTGCCCCCAGCCCGCCGGGACCTCGAGGGCGAACGTGTTCGACCCGAGCGCCTCGCCCTCCATGAGCCCCGAGAGATCCGTGTTCGCCGCGTCCATCGCCACCTCTGCGCGCGCCAGCGTACGCGACGCGCCCGCCCGCGGTGGGTCGGATCGCTGCAGTCCACGGCTGCACGCCGGCGGCGGTGCAGGCGCGCGCCGTGATAGCATCCGGCGTGCACGCGTTCCGGCGGTGCTCCACGTGAGCCGCTCGGGGGATGGATCCTCCGGCGAAGCGTCGCTGTGGAACGAGGATCTCGCGCCGACGCCGGCCCGGCTGCGCACGTGGACGCTGTGGCACGTCGCGTCGCTGTGGGTCGGCATGGCGGTGTGCATCCCGACGTACCTGCTGGCCGCCGACATGATCAAGGCCGGCATGAGCGTGGCCCAGGCGATCCTCACCGTCGCGCTGGGCAACGTCGTCGTGCTGCTGCCGATGATCCTGAACGCCCACGCCGGGACGGCCTACGGCATCCCCTTCCCCGTGTTCGCGCGCGCGTCGTTCGGCGTGCGCGGGGCCAACCTCGCCGCGGTCGCCCGCGCCCTGGTTGCCTGCGGGTGGTTCGGCATCCAGACGTGGATCGGCGGCGGATCGATCTACGCGATCCTCGGCGCGATGGGCATGACCGGCGGCGCGCCGCTGCCGGTGCTCGACATCAATGGCCTCGAGCTGCTGTGCTTCACCGCGTTCTGGGCGATCAACGTCTACTTCATCGCCCGCGGCATGGAGTCGATCAAGTGGCTCGAGGCCCTCGCGGCCCCGGTGCTGCTCGCCGGCGGCACCGCGCTGCTGGTGTGGGCGTGGACGACCCACGGCGGCGGCGAGCTGTTGTCGCGCCCGGGCCTCGAGGGCGCCGCGTGGTGGTCGACGTTCTGGCCGTTCCTCACCGCGATGGTCGGCTTCTGGGCGACGCTCGCCCTCAACATCCCGGATTTCTCCCGCTACGTCCGCAGCCAGCGCGACCAGATCCTCGGCCAGACGATCGGCCTGCCGACGACGATGACGTACTTCTCGTTCATCGGCGCGGCGGTCTCGAGCGCGACCGGCACCTGGGATCCCAACACGCTCATCGCCAGCTTCTCGTCGCCGGTGGTCGTGGCGCTGGGCCTGCTGGGCCTGGCGATCGCGACCCTGTCGACCAACATCGCCGCGAACGTCGTGTCGCCGGCGAACGACTTCGCCAACCTCGCCCCGTCGAAGATCACGTACAAGCTCGGCGGCTACATCACCGCGGCGCTCGGCTTCGCGATCATGCCGTGGAAGCTGACCAACAACTACGTGTTCGGCTGGCTCAACGGCTACGGCGCGCTGCTCGGGCCGATCGGCGGGATCCTCGTCGCCGACTACTGGATCGTCCGCAAGCGGGTGCTCGTCGTCGACGACCTCTACCGTCGCGGCGGCGTCTACGAGTACGATCGCGGGTGGAATCGCAGCGCCGTGGTCGCGTTGGTCGTGGGCATCCTGCCCAACCTCCCCGGGTTCCTCCACGCCGTCGGCGTCGTCGATGGCGTGCCCGCCATCTTCGACACGCTGTACGCGTACACCTGGTTCATCGGGTTCGCCCTCGCCGCGGCGGTGTACGTCGCGCTCATGGGATCACCGCGCAAGACCGCGGAAACGAAATCGCCGCGCTGACGCGCGGTCAGAGGAGACAGCACATGGAACGCGACGTCACGCAATTGACCGCCCGTCACACCTACGGCACCTGGCGCTACCAGAAGGGCTGGGCGCCGCTGCACGTCACGCGGGCCGAGGGCTGCCACTTCTGGGACGCCGCCGGCAAGCGCTACCTCGATCTGTCGTCGCAGCTGGTGTGCAGCAACCTCGGCCACCAGAACCAGGCCGTCGCCGACGCGATCTGCGAGCAGGCGCAGAAGCTCGCCTTCATCGGGCCCGCGTTCGCGTGCGACGTCCGGGCCGACTTGTCGCTGGCGCTGCTCGACGTGATGCCCAAGGGCATCGACAAGTTCTTCTTCGCGACCTCCGGCACCGAGGCCAACGAGACCGCGATGCGGATCGCCCGGCTCTACACGGGCAAGAACAAGATCCTCGCCCGCTACACCAGCTACCACGGCTCGACCGCGGGCTCGATGGCGGCCACCGGCGACTGGCGGCGCTGGGCCACCGAGCCGGTCGGGACCATGCCATGGGTGCTGCACGGCCCCGAGGTCAACTGCTACCGCTGCCCGCTGGGCCGCACGTACCCCGAGTGCGGCACCGCGTGCGCCGACTACCTCGGGTACATGATCGATCACGAGAACGACATCGCCGCGGTGATCGTCGAGCCCGTCGTCGGGACCAACGGCGTGCTCGTCCCGCCGCCCGAGTACCTGCCGCGCCTGGCCGCGCTGTGCAAGCAACGCGGCGTCCTGCTCATCGCCGACGAGGTGATGACCGGCTGGGGCCGCACCGGCAAGTGGTTCGCCGTCGAGCATTGGGGCGTCACTCCCGACATCCTCGTCACCGCCAAGGGCATCACCAACGCGATGGCGCCGCTCGGCGTGTGTGCGACCAGCCGGGCGATCGCCGATCACTTCGACGATCACTTCTTCGCCTGCGGCCACACCTACGAGGCCCACCCGCTCACGCTCGCCCCGGCGATCGCGGCGATCGCCGAGTACAAGCGGCTCGATCTGATCCAGCGCGCGCGGACGGTCGGCGAGCAGCTCGGGGCGCGCCTGCGCGAGCTGGCGGCGAAGCACCCGTCGGTCGGCGAGGTCCGCGGCATCGGCATGTTCTGGGCCCTCGAGCTGGTCCGCGATCGGGACACGCGCGAGCCCTTCAACACGCCGCAGGACAAGGTCGCGCGCAAGCCGATGGTCGTCGACGCGGTGACCGCCAAGCTCATGGAGCTCGGCGTGTTCTGCATGGGCTGGGTGTCGCACCTGGTGATCGCCCCGCCGCTCATCATCGACGACGCGGGGATCGACGACGCGATCGCAGCGCTGGATCAGGCGCTGGCCATCGCCGATGCGCGCCTCTAACGGCGTTCTTAGGGGCATCCGGGCTCAAGGCCCGCCGCATCCCGGTCGAAAATCCCGGGTGCATGGACCCCCGTGAGCGCCGCGCCCGGATCGTCGACGACGCGAAGACCTTCGTGATCTCCGAGGACGAGGCGCGGCCGGGTGGGGCCCGGCTCGCGCGCGTCCGCGCCGCGGCCGAGGCCCTGCTGCAGGCTGCGCAGGCGCCGGGGATGAAGCTCCCGATGCTGCCGGAGACCGCCAGCGAGGCCCTGCAGCTGGCCAACGACCCGCGGACGCCGATGAACCGGCTCGATCGCGTCATCGGCCGCGACGGCGTGCTCGCGGCGCGGATGCTCACCGTCGCCGCCTCGACCGCGTACGCGGGGCACCCCGTGCGCAGCGTCGGGGTCGCCCTCAGCCTGCTCGGCGCTGGCGCGGTGCGAGATCTCCTCTACCAGTCCGTGATGGAGTGCCACGTCTTCCGCGGCAAGGACGAGGTCGCCGCCCGCAACGAGCGCGACCACGCGATCGCGGTCGGCCACCTGGCGCGGGCCGTGTGCAAGCTGGTCGGCTTCGATCCGGATCAGGCCTTCGTCTGCGGGCTGCTCCACGACATCGGTCGCCTCGCGCTGCAGTCGCTGGGGGCCCATCCGGCGCTCGCCGGCCTCGACGCGACCGATTGCGCCGCCGTGTTCGATGTGGCGCACACGACCTTGGGCGCGCACATGGTCACCAAGTGGAAGCTGCCCGCGCTCGCCGTCGAGGCGGTGCGGCGGCACCACAAGTACTCCGGATTCGGGCCGGAGGCCGACGGGTACTCGCAGATCGGACACGCGGTGGGCGTGGCGGATCGCCTCGCGGCGCACCTCGGCGCCGGTCGCCCCGCGCGCCCGCTCGACGACGGGGACCTCCAGGCGATCTACGCCCTCGGGCTCGACCCCGCGACGCTGCTCGAGGCGGCGACCGGGGCCATCGCCCAGGCGGCGTGATCACGGCGTGGCCCCACATCGCGGGCGTCGCGAGGGTCGCCGTGCTCGTCAGTGACCGCGGACGCACACGACGTAGGCCGCGCTCGCGTCCTTGTCGACGGCCGTGAGCCCGCCGCGCGCGACGAGCACCCAGTTCTCGCGCGCGCGCCCGAACACGCGGGTCCCGGACCATTGATCGCGGCCACTGCTGACGAGCCCGCGACGTCGCAGCGACCGCAGCTCGTCGATCGATGGCAGACGGAACCCGCGGGTCCCGTCGACGCTGCGGGCGCGACACGCCGTGGCCGCCGCATACCAGTCCATCGCGCGATCCGGACCTTCGACGACGTAGAGACCCTCGAGGCGACCGGCGCGGCCCTGGGCCACCGCGCGATCGAGGCTCGACGGCACCGGCGAACTCGGTGGAGCCGATACCGCGGCCGGTGCGGTCGACGGCGCGCTCGGGGCCGCCGGTTCGACGGGCGGTGGGGTGCTCGCGGGCAGCGGCGCGCTCCCCGGGTGGGGTGCGGCGCTCGGACTCGTCGTGGCGGTCGGCGCCGCAGGCTCGGGCGACACCGGCGACGACTCGCGCGATGCACCGAGCACCGGCGCGATCGCGAAGCCGAGCACGACCAACGCCACGATCCCGACCGCGACGATCCGCGCGGCGCCTGTGGGGCGATCACCATCGGTCACGGGCAGCGCGTCGGACTGCGCCGCGCGAACGACCTCACCCGGCGCGTGGACGAGCACCGCGTCGCTGATGCTCGCACCGCCGTCGTCCGCGGTCTCGCGGGGATCGACCACGGCGAGGTGACGGCGGGCCCCCGGCGCCCGCACGTGTGCGGGGATCGGACCGACCTCGTCGCGCCACCACGACTTCGGATCCTCGTCGCCCTCGCCCTGCGGCGGCTCGCTGCGGCCGAACATCACCAGTGGCCGTTTCGCCAGCGGGACCGATTTCGGCGGCGGCGCGACGCGGGTCTCGCCGCGCACCGCGTTGCGATCCCCGCTGTCGAGCATGCCCTCGACGGGGCCGTTGATCAGCGCCTGGGCCTCGCGCATCGACACGAACGATCGTCGCACGGCGTTCATCCACCCCGCCGGTCGACGCGGATCGAACTCGGCCACGAGCAGTCGATGGCTGAACGGCCGCTTGGTGCCGAAGCACTCCACGGCGCGCCGCGCCTGCGCCGGGTCGAGCGCAGCGGTCCGGCACAGCACGAAGAGCGTCGGCTGTAGGCTGCACGTCACCGCCGTCCGCAGCTCGTCCGCGCTGCGCTCGATCCCTCCGAGGATCCGCGTCGCGTGGGCATGGAGTTCCAGGCGCTCGAGCGTGGCTCGGACCTCGTCGACATCGACGCTCGCACACGCCAGCACGATCTCGATCGCGGTGGTGTCGTCGACCAGGCGCAGGTGCTGCCGCTCGCCGACGGTGCGCGATGGATCCGAGCTCGACATGGAGGTCCCCCACACCCATCGGTCGGGCGGGACGCGCCCTTGAACCGAGCCCCCGGCGGCCCGACCCGGGCCGAGCCCGACCGCGCCCCGGCGGTGTTCGTCGGCGCCGCGCCGACCTGATACATTGCGGCCGCCGTGCCCGGAGCCTTCGCTGCACACCCGATCCTGCGGATCCGCTCGCCGATCATCGGGCGCGGCGAGCAGGTCTTCGAGCTCACCGGCGCACCGGTCACGATCGGTCGCGCCGAAGACTGCGACGTCGTGCTGCTCGAGCAATCCGCGTCGCGGGTGCACGCCCGCCTCCTGCCCGAGGCCGGCGGCTGGATCCTCGTCGACGAGGAGAGCCACGCCGGGGTGTTCGTCGGCGGTCAGCGCGTGCGTCGACACGTGCTCGCCGACGGCGATCGGTTCCGCATCGGCGAGACCGATTTCCAGCTGGTCGCGCGGCCGGCCTCGCAGCCGACGCTCGTCGGCGCCACCCGACCGCCGACGGGCGAGACCCCGATCGCGATCCCGAGCATCGCGTCGGCGCCGACGATCGCCTCGGGCCTGTTCGGCGACGAGGAGCTGCGCCGTGTCCCGGCCCCCGCCTCGCTCTCGGTGCCGCCGACCGAAGAGGCGGCAGCGATCCCGGCCGCGCCACCGCGACCGATGGCACCGCCCCCGCGCCCGGCGCCTCCGCCTCCGCCCATCGCCGCGCCGCCCGTCGCCGCGCCGGCGCAACGCCCCGCGGCACCGCGCCCCGCGGCACCGCCCGCGTCCACGCCGTCCTTCGTCGACTTCGGCCCCGTGGGTCGACCCGGCGCCGAGCCAGCGGACAGCCACTCGTTCTCGGGCGGGCTCGCCGACGATCCATCGCGCATGGGCCCCGTCGAGTCGCGCATGACCTCGCGCTTCGGCACGTGGATCATCGTCGTGCTGCTGTTCGTCGGGCTGTCGCTCCTCGTGATCAGCCTCGCCTACGACGTGACGTGGAGCGACGTCATGAGCGCGTTCGAGTGAGTCGCGTCAGCCGACGCCGCAGTCGACGATCTCCACGTCGTACTCGATCGGCTCGGACGTGCCCGAAACCGTGACGTGGTACGCCCCGACCCCGACCTGCCAGCCGTCGGGGATCATCGAGATGCCGAACGAGCTGCCGTAGCCGCCGCCGAGCACGGTGATCGTCATCGGTAGGACCATCCCGTCCTTGGTCACCTCGACCGACGCCGCGCTCAGATCGATGGTGTCGCTCTGCAGCGACCAGCCGGTCTCGTCGAGGGTCGTGAAGCCGATCGTCGTCGCCGCCAAGGGGAACGGCCCGGGCGGCGGATACGCGATCCACGGCGCGCCCACGGCCCCCGTGCCGCCGAGCGTCCACAGGCACGAGTACGAGTCGGTCGAGCCGATGCCGGTCGGGCCGATCGAGTTCGAGAGGATCCAACGGCGGTGCCCGATCGTCGTGGGGTTGCCGGGGTCCATCATGTAGAGATCGATCGACGCGACCGCGGGGCCGGTCGCGATGTTGCTGCTGCCGGCCGCCTCGGCCCCCTCGGCGGCATAGCAGGTCCACTCGGGCGGTGGCGTGTGCGACAGCGTCCCGTTGGCCGTCATCATCAGCGCGCACGACTGGCCCTTGGTGTCGAGGGTCGCGTCGTGGGTGATGGGCGGCAGGTCGGCGAGCCAGCGGTAGAGGTTGAGGATGCGCAGCGCGTTGGTGCGACCGGCCTCGTCGATGTCCCCGGGGTCGCAGCTGGCAAGGTCGCCCGTCCACACGCCCTCCGTCATGTCGGCGCGATCGGCCAGCCAGCGCTCGCACATCGCGTCGGCGTCGTTCGGATCGCCGCCGGTGGAGTCCGGGTCCGTGTCGCTGGCGCTCGGGTCCGTCGCGGTCGGATCGCTCGCGCTCGGATCACTCGCGCTCGGATCGCTCGCGCTCGGATCGCTCGCGCTCGGATCGCTCGCGCTCGGATCGCTCGCGCTCGGATCGCTCGCAGACTCCGTCGCTCCGGTACTCCCCTCCTCGCCCGACCCCGTGTCACCGCAGGCGACGGTCAGAGCCAGGAGCAGCGGGGTCGATCGTGGGCGACGGGGGTTCATCGCAAACCACGGTAGGCCCAAGCGGGCCCCAGCTCAACCCGTCCAGCTCAACCCGTCCGGCTCAACCGTCCGTGTCGATGTACACGCGGCCCTTGCCGAACGCGTAGGTGATCTTCCAGTTCGACATCAGCCCGGTGTTCAAGTAGCCGCCCAGCTCGAAGCCGGTGCTCGACAGCACGTTGCCGAGGCCGGGGTCAGCGGGTGTGTTCACCAGGACGTGCGAGCCGACCGCCGACACCGGCTTGTCGCCGATCATCAGCTTCTCGATGAGCCGCATCTTGATGCCGTCCTCGGCGTCCTCGGGGTTCTCGACCGTGCGCGGCAGGTAGCCGCTCTTCAAGAACGCCTTCTTCGCGACCGCGAGCCCCGACGGGTAGAGCCCGCCGAAGTAGACGTAGAACGCGTAGTCCGAGCCGTTGACCTTGATCGGGATCGCCGGCCAGTGGAACGCGTGCACGGTGAGCAGCACGAACGGCAGCTCGGTGCTGCCCTCGGGTGCGGCCGCCGGCGCGTCCTTGGTGATGACGAGGGACTTCTTCGGGAAGTCGAAGGAGAACGACCCGACGGACGTCAGGGCCTGGCGCCCGAGCATCACCGCCGGCTTCTCGCCGATGAGCGCGAAGCTCTCGAGCGAGCGCACGATCGCGGGGACGTTCTTGATCTTCAGGTCCCCGAACTTGATCTCGGGGATGATGACGATGTTCTCCTCGGTCTGGGAGTCGATCGGCTTCAGCTTCCCGACCGGCGCGAGCTTGAGCGCCTCGGCCATCGCGGTGTCGATGAGGCACTCCTCGCGGCCCTCGTTGAAGACCACCTGGCCGAACTCGCCGCCGATCGTCGCGCCGGAGAACTTGAGGCCGGCCGACGGCGCGAGGTTGGCGTCCGACGAACCGGTCGCGCCCTCGACCACGAAGAACGGGCCCTTGCCGACCAGCGGGCGGACGAACGCCGCGAACGCCTGCACCATCGGCAGCAGCGCGTCGTCGGCGGGGAGCAGCTTGAAGATCTCGTCGAGCTGCTTGACCGCGTTGTCGGCGTCGCCGAGCGAGTAGTAGCTCCAGAACTTGGTCAGGCGCGGATCGACCTGCTTGGCGTCCTCGGTGATGAGGACGTCCTGCATGTCGGCCGCCTCCTTGTGCTGACCGGCGGCCTGGAGGTTGCGCGCCAGGCCGAGCACCGCGCCGAAGTTCTTCGGGTTGAGCTCGACGCCCTTTCGGTAGGCATCGGTGCTGCCGGAGAAGTCGCCGGCGCGCCACAGCGCGGCGCCGAGCACGGCGTACGCGTCGGCGTCCTTGGGGTCGGCCTCGAGCGCCTCGTGGGCGCGGCGCGACGCGGAGATGTAGCGGCCCGACTCGAGATCCTTGTTCGCCAGGTCGACCAGGCTCGCGGCCTTGGCGTTCACCTTGGCGGCCTTGATCTTGTTCTCGATCTCCTCCTGCGACTGCTGCGGGCCGGCGGTGCCCTTGCCCTTCTTCTTGCAGCCGGGCACCGCGACCAGGGCGGCCGCGAGCACGAGCATGGACAGACGGGGGTGGCGAAGCGAGGCGTGGGCGAACATCGACGGTGGACTCCTGGCGGATCGGGCCGGCCGGGTCGGCGTGGGGGCGGCGCAGGATACCCGTCGGCCGTGTCGGGGGGCAACGCCGGACTAGAACCCGCGGGACCGGTGCAGCTTACGGGGCGGCCGGGGTCATCGACGGGCTGCGGTGCGCGCCGCCCCGGCCCGCGCCAGCAGCCACAGCCCCGGCAGCGCCATCGCGACCGCGCCGAGCAGCGGCAGGGCGAACATGGTCGCGACGAAGCCGTTGACGTGGGCCGCGTGGGCGAGGTGCGCGGCGCCGTCGAGGGCATCGGCGTCGCGGACGAACAGCGCCATCGCAGCGCCCGCGCCGACCTGGAAGGTCCCCGTCTGGGCGGGGCCGCCGGGGAGCTGGATCGACAGGCCGATGATCGCGACCGTCGCGGCGGCCGCGGCCCACGAGAGATCGACCCCGCAGGCCCGCGCCACCGCCCCGAGCTGGGCGACGGTGACGGCCCAGTACGCGAGCGAGATCACCACGAGCACGCCGAGGCGTCGGGCCCCGAGGAGCGCCGCGAAGGACTCGGCGACGCGCACGACCACCGCGCCCGCCCACGCCGAGAGCCGCGGCTGCCACGCGAGCCAGCGGGTGACCCGGGCGCCCCACGCCGCGGGCTCACGGGCCGCGAGCAGCGCGAAGCCGAGGGCGGCGACGAAGGCGACGCCCATCCACTGACCGAAGCGCTGGACGAGGACGAGCTGCTCGGGCGCGCCGACGAGGTCGGCGTGGGCGAGGGCGAGGCCGCCGAAGAGCATCGCGCAGATCAACACGCCGTCGATCACGCGCTCGAGGCCGACGACGCCGACCGCCTCGGCGACGCCGACCCCCGGTTGCTCGGCGCGCGCGAGGAGGATCGGGCGCGACGCCTCGCCGAGCTTGAACGGAAGCACGAGCAGGACGAGGAACGACACGAACCCCGAGCCGAGCAGCGCGCGGCGATCGAAGCGGTCGCCCGGGCTCGCGGCGGCGACCAGGGGATCGAGGCCGACCTGCAGCCGCATCGCGCGGAGCACCGCGTAGGGCACGTGCAGCAGGCACGCGACGACCAGCGCCGAGACGTCGACGATCGCGACGTCCTCGGGGACGAGCTGCACGCCGAACTGCGCGCGCGCGACCCAGAGCATCACGATCGAGGCGACCACCGACCCGACCCACAGCGCGACCGTGCGCACGGGGCGGTTCTATCACGATCGTGCGCGCGGGGTGGTCTCGCGCCGGCGCCGGGCGAACGGCACGAGCGCCGCGAACCGTGCCCCGCCTCGACCCCCGTGGGCACAGCCGCAGCCCGCGGCGTCCTCGGCGTCGTCGAGGCCCGCGCTCGATCCCGTTGCCCCGCTGCCGACGCTACCCGGAGCGGCGCCGGTGCCTTCGTCGGCGTCGTCGTCGCCCGCCGTCGACCCGTCGCCGGCGCTGCCCGCCGCATCGGTCGCGTCGCCGCTCCCCGAGTCCGCGCCGCTCGAGTCCGATCCCGAGGTGCCGCTCGGATCGTCGGGCCCGAGCCGGCGCTGGCGCATCGCCTCCCAGAGATTGGGCGGCTCGATCTCGTCGGGGCCGATCGCCTCGAACCACCAGTCGTACGGCGACGTCGCGACCTTCGCGTCGGTCTGGAATCCGACGAAGTTCATGCGCGGACCGAAGTCGTCGGGCGGCAGCTCCATCGCCGCGGCGGCCCGGAGATTCCACAGCGTGTCGTAGGCGGCGGTGTGCGGGCCGCGGTTGCTCGCCCCACCGCTGACGAAGGGCGAGGTGCCGGCGCCGCAGTCGAGCTCGGTCCACAGCGTCGTGTAGGGCGCCGCGCGGTGATGATCCATGCGCAGGTCGTCCCCGCGCCCCTTGGTGAACACGACCCCGGTCGCGTACCACTCGTTGGTCAGGTCGTGCACGAACGTCGTCGAGATGTCGAAGCCGATGAACAGGTTGTCGCCGCCGTGGCCGTTGTTGAGGCCATGGTGCCCGGCCAGCGGGCCGCGATCGCCGGTGGTGTCGAGCGTGACGTCGGCGACGGTGACGAAGAAGGAGCCGCGGACGTTGATCCCGTAGTCGGCGTCGAGGACCTCGACGTCGCGGACCCAGGCATGCGCGACCTCGACGAGATCGATGGCGTTGTAGCCCTGCTCGTCGAAGTGCCCGGGATACTCCGTCAGCGGGAACTCGATGCTCAGGTGCTCGACGCCGAGCTCGGTGAGCGACGCACTGGCGAGGCGGACGTCGGGGGACCACGCCAGATCGATGTCGACCGGCAGCGCGCGCTCGAGCTGCACCGCGTTGCCCGAGATGCCGGCGATGCGGTTGGGGAAGTCCATGCCGCGGTCGCCGACGTTGTCGTCGCCGGCCTCGAGCAGATCGGCGTGCAGCCGGTTCATCAGCCCGCGATCGACGTCGGTCTGCGTGAGGTGGATCCACGCGCCGACCTCGAGGCCGTCCGTGCTCGCGACGATGATGGTGTCGTCGCCCCGCGACGCGGCGGCGGTGATCTGCGTCTGCACCGGGCCGTCGACGTCGCCCCGCGCCTCGATGAAGGCCCCGCCGAAGGCGTAGCTCGAGGTGCCGCCGCCCTCCAGTCCGGGGTTGCCGTCGAGATCGGTGAGGCTCAACGGGATGGCGAGGATCGTCAGCCCCGGCCCGTCGCCCTGCAGCACGACGCCGTTGCCCAGGGCGAGCCGGTCGCGGATGACGTAGGTCCCCGCGGGCGCATGCACGACGCCACCGCCCTCGGCGTCGGCGGCGGCGAGGGCCGCGACGAAGGCGGCCGTGTCGTCGGTGACGCCGTCGCCCACCGCACCGAAGTCGGTGACGTCGTGGGTGGGCGCGCGCTCGGGCAGCGGATCGTCGCCGTGGTGGTAGCCCGCCCACGACCAATCCATCAGTCGGCCCGTGGGATCGAACGCGTCGCCCTCGTGGCCCCACAGCGCCGACTCGGCGGCGTGGGCCGGGAGAGCGATCGCGATGAGGAGGATCGCGGCGAGCAGACAGATTCGGTTCGACGAGGCCATGGTGGCGTCGTCGACCGAGCGCGCCGACGCACGCAAGCGCGGCGTCGCGTCGCGACGCGAATCGAACGTGCGTCACGCCAACCGACGCGCATCGGCGCGATCGCGACGTACGCCAGCCCCCCGGTGTGGCATGCAAACCCGTCGGCGGTGCACTACCATCGCGGCATGTCGCAGACCCTGCCGTGCGTCGAGGTCGAGCCGGTCGCTCCCGCGGATGCGAGCGTCATCTGGTTGCATGGACTCGGCGCCGACGGCCACGACTTCGAGCCGGTGGTGCCGATGCTCGGCACCCGCGGCGTGCGGTTCGTGTTCCCCCACGCGCCGCAGATCCCGGTGACGATCAACGGCGGCTTCGTGATGCCTGCGTGGTACGACATCCGCTCGCTCGACTTCGACGACGACGACCGCGAGGATCCGGCGCAGATCGACGTGTCAGCGCGGCGTATCGCGGCGCTGGTGGCCCGCGAGCGCGAGCGTGGGATCGACAGCCGTCGGATCGTGATCGCGGGCTTCAGTCAGGGCGCCGCGATGGCGGTGCACTTCGCGGCGCGCCACGACGAGCCGCTCGCGGGGATCGTGGCGCTGTCGGGATACCTGGTGTTGGCGGGTGCGTTCGCGACGTCGAGGTCCGCGGCGAACCTCGCGACGCCGGTGCTCGCGTGCCATGGGATCTACGACGACGTCGTGCCGATCGCAGCCGGCCGCGCGAGCCACCGCGAGCTGGCCCGCACCGCAGCTGCGGGCACGGCCTGCGAGTGGCACGAGTATCCGATGGGCCACGAGGTCTGCCCGGAGGAGCTGCAGTTGATCGGGGCGTGGCTGCGAGCCCGATTGCCTCCATCGGCCCCGTCGACGACGTGAGGCTCGGAATTCCACGGCGCCGGCTGCTCGGTCGGTGATCCAGCCCGCAACCGTTGCGAACCGCGACGACGCAAACCCGAGCGAAGGCCGGCCAAAGTGCCGCGGACTTGGCTTTTGCGGCGCTCGCTGTTAGCCTGCGCTGTCCCGCGTTGGCCTGGGCGCGCCTGTGCGCGCAGGCTTTTCTCGGGGCCCCTGAACCGTATTCGCGCCCCACCTGAACCGAAGGACTCCCATGCGTACCAAGCTTGCTTGCCTCATCACTCCCCTCGCGCTCCTGCTCGCCGCCTGCGGCGACGACGGCAGCGCGGAAACGACGGCCGCGGACACGACGGCCGCGACGGACCCGACCGGAACCAGCGACCCGACCAGCGCCAGCGACCCGACCAACGCGAGCGATCCGACGAGTGCGACGGATCCGACCAGCGCGACGGACCCGACCACGGGCACCGACCCGACCACGGGAACGGACCCGACCACCGGGCCCGACCCGGATACGGGGAGCACGGGGCCGGACCCCGACACGGGGACCGGCACCGACACCGGCGGCAGCGTCTGCGACCCCGATGCTGACGACGACGTCTGTGCGACCTGTACGAAGGAGACGTGCTGTGCCGAACTCGAGGCCTGCTACGCGAACCCCGACTGCGCCTGCCTGGTCGACTGCGTGAACGAAGGAGGCGAGGCTGGTCCCTGCATCATGGAGTGCACCGGCGGCCCGGTCTTCCCGGCAGAGGGCCTCGCGCTCCTCGGCTGCACCTCTCAGTGTGAGACCTGCCCGGGTCTCTGACCGGACGCCAGACACGACCAATCGGAGAAGCGGCAGGCGGTCACCCGGCTGCCGCTTCTCTGCATTCGGCGTCCCAAGACGATCGGGGTCATGGCGTGTACTTGACCAGCCAAGCGTCGCCTGGGCTCGAGCCCCCGGCGACGAGCACGTAGTCGTTGCTGTCGATCGCGATGCCATTCGCGAACTCCGTGGAAGCGTCGGAGACCTCTGGGCTGACGGTCCAGAGAGTGTCTCCGTCTGCGTTGTACTTTCGAACCCACGCATCGATGTCGGTCGGGCCCACGAGTTCGACGCCGCCAACGACCACCGACCCGGCTGAGTCGATGGCGACACTGATCGCGTAGTCCGTGAAGAACCCGCTGTCGGCAGCGGGCCCATCGTAGGACCTCGTCCACATCTCAACGCCACCTGGCGAGTACTGGCGGACGACGAGTAACCGTTCAGGCCGGGGTTTGAGGCGCGGCGCCGGGCGTGCGAATGCCGAGGCATGAGCACGCCGAAGAGCCCCGAAGAACTCACGAAGCAGATCGAGCAGCTGGTGGCGCAGTACGTGGAGG
>JBIJCC010000162.1:0-17487 GCA_044344875.1 Nannocystaceae bacterium | reverse complement strand
CTGGGTGGGTGACATCAAGCAGCACGAGACCAGCGGTGGCATCTGGTACATCGCCGTCGTGCTGGACTTGCACGCGCGCCGCGTCGTCGGCGTTCACGTCTCGAACCGCATCGATGCTGGGCTCGTCTGCCAAGCGCTGCGAGTTGCCGTCGAGGCGCGCGAGCCTGAGTACGGGTCGTTGACGTTCCACAGCGACCAAGGCATCCAGTACCGATCGCAGCGATTTCGCCTCATGCTGCGTGCGCGCGGCATCACGCAGAGCATGAGTCGCCGCGGCAACTGCTGGGACAACGCTCCGATGGAGTCCTTCTTCGCGACGCTCGAGCTCGAGTGCCTGCGTGCTCAACCTTGCAACACGGGCGACGACCTGCGGGCCGCGATCCGCAACTACATCCGCTTCTACAACACCCGCCGAGTCCACTCGACGCTCGGCTACGTTGCACCCGCCAACTTCGAGTCGTCAACTACCAAACCAGTCCGCACGTGAGTGTCCACAATTGCGGGGCAAGACCACGCCTCACTCGCCCGGAATGGCCGTCCTTCGGACAGATCCGGGGAGTGAAGGACGCCGCCGTCGTCGGCGATCACCCGTCGGTGATCACGATCTCGACCGAGGTCTGCGCCGGGTAGTCGACGAGCGCCGTGAACGTGACCGGATCGCCGAGCTCGTTCGCGCCGAACAGTCCGCACACGGGCAGGACGTCGTCGCACTCGCACGTGCCGGTGCAGCTGCGAAAGACGGTCAGGGCGATCTCGTAGGTGCCCGGCGGCGCCTGGTCCATGAGCTGGCAGGTGCTCGGGCAGTTGGGCTCGGGGGCGCAGGCGGGGTCGACCTCGACCTCGCTCAGCGTCCAGCCGGGCCAGCCGGCGTCGGTGGTCGCTGCCGGTTCGAAGCGGCCGCCGTTCGGCGCGGCGCAGTCTTCGACGCCCACGTCGCATTCGGTGCCGCCGATGAACGCGTCGCACAGCGTGCCGAGCAGGTACGGCACGGGCTCGCCGCCCGGCCCCGTGATCTGCAGCACCGGCGTGTTGCTGCACCCGCTCGTGTCGAAGTACACCGGCGCGGTGGCGTCGGAGCGGATGATCGCGTCGACCCTGGGCCCGGGATCCACGTCGGGCGATTCGTAGCCCTCGCACGCCGCGGCGCCCGACTCTCCGGTGCCGGGTGTTCCCTCGCTGCTGGGTGCTCCCTCGCTGCCGGTCTCGCCGCTCGCCGTGCCTTCGGCGCCTCCTGTGCCTTCGTCGCCACCGTCCTCGCCGAGCGACTTCGATCCCAAGGTGCATCCGAGCAGGACCGCCGTCAGTCCCAGCCAACCGTGTCCCCAACCATGTCTACGGATTGTCATCCAACGCATGATTCTACAGTGCAGGCGCCCGTGGGGATCCGTCACTTGGGGTCGACGATCGTCGCGGTATCGCATCGGGCGCGGACCTTGGCCGCGGCCGGGGCGCGCGGGTGGGCGGCGAGGAACGCAGCGGCGCGGCGCGGCGCGGCGGGATCCCGCAGGCCACACGCGGCCCCGGCCGCGATTGCGTCGCGCTCGAGGGCGAGCTGACCGTTGGGGTACTGCTCGCCGTGCGTCGCGGTGAGGGCGAGCGCGCCGCGATCATCGCCCGCGTCGAGCGCGGCCTCGGCCGCGGAGAGCAGCGCGAGCTCGGCGGCGATCGAGTCGGCCTGTGGATCGGCCGCGGCGGCGCTCGGGCGCCGCAACGCGGCCGACGACGATGGACCGCGGGCCGCAGGCGCGACGTCGGGGGCGCTCGCGATCGGAGCTGCGTCTGGTTCCACCGCGGGGAGGCTCGCGGCCGGTGGAACGGGCGCGCGCGTGTGCGTCGACGCGGTCGCTGGGCGCTGTGGGGCGGCTGCGACGTTGCGATCGCTCGGCGTTGTGGGCTCGCGCGAGGCGATCGCGATCGTCGCGGCGACGACCGCCGAGCCGATCGCACCACCGACGACGAGCTTGAGCGTCGCGAGCGACGAGCCGGCTGCGGCGCTCGGGGTCGCGCCCGGCGGGGCATCGCCCCCACCACCTTGGCCCGGCGGTAGCCGGGCGACCAGGCCCGCGAGCATCCGCGCCTCGGTGCGCTGGTCGGGCTGGGCTTGGCGCATGCCCTCGTCGATGATGCGGCGCAGCTGCGGATCAAGGCGTTCCATCGATCGAGCCCTCCTCGGCCTGCAGTCGCTGCAGCGCCCGCTGCATCGCCGCCCGGGCCAGCCGCAGCCGCGAGTACACGGTGTTGAGGTTGACGCCGAGCGACGTCGAGATCTCGGGCGCGGGGAGCTCGGCGATCTCGGCGAGGACGAAGACCTCGCGTTGCTCGTCCGAGAGCGCGCCGAGCAGGCGGTCGAGCCGGACGAGCGCTTGATTGCGGCTCGCGATCGACTCGGGCGATCGCGGTGGATCCGGCAGCCACGGCTGGGTCGGTGACTCGGCCCGCGTCCGACGCTCGCGCTCGCGTCGCGCGACGTTGATCGCGATGCCGTGCAGCCACGTCCGCAGCGACGACTCGTGGCGGAACTCGGCACGTCGCCGGTGCAGCACGAGGAACACCTCCTGGACCACGTCCTCGATGCTGGCGGCGGGGACCCCGAGGCGACCGAGCAGCGCGAACAGATCGCGGGCGTGGGCGCGATACGCCGCGACGACCCAGTCGGTGCCGGGTTCGGCCGTGGGCGCCGTGGGCGCCTCCGCGGTCGCGGGCGAGGGGCGGGGCATCGTCTCTCTTTCTAGTCCGGCGAGGTCCTCGGATCCGTCAACGTCCACGTCCCCGCGGCCAACCCGGGGTCACCGCAGCCGGACCTCCAGCCCGACCAGCGCGCGACCGCCCACGATCGGGGCGTCGAAGAGATCCTCGCGCGTGCCGAGGCGGAACGCGGGGCGCAGGGCCGCGGCGACCACCTCGGCCCCGAGGACGAGGCCGAGGCGCGGATGCACCGCGACGATCGCGGCGACGCCGAGCTCGGCGGCGAGCCATCCGCTGACCCCACGGTTGCTGCGGGGCACGCCGGTGCCGCGGCCTACGACCGGCCCGCCCTCGAGACCGAGGCAGACCGCGAGCGTGACGCGACCGACCGCGGGGCTCGGGCACCCGCGCAGTGACAGGGTGATCGCCTGCAGCCGCGCGCCGGCGCCGTCGCCGTATCGACGATCGACTGGGGCGAGCCAGCCCGCGTGGGTCTCGATGCGCCAGCCCGATCGGATCGCGGCGTAGCCGAGCTGCACGATGCCGGTGAGCGTGGGGACGATCGTGCTGCCGACCCCGCCGCCGAGGCGCAGCGCGTGGTGCCACTGCGCGGGGGATCGCGGCGGTGGTGGTGGGGTGCGATCGACGAGTGGTTCGGTGATCGGCGTGGCGGGGGGCGAGGGGCTCGGCGCACGCGGGACTGGCTCCGGGAGCTCGAACGACGGTGGGAGCTCGGGAGTCTCGAGCGGATCGCTCGGGCCGACGACCGCGATGGGATCGATCGCGACCGCGACGACCAGCACCGCGGCGCGGGCCAGCGCCTCGCAGTCGCGCGCCACGAGCCGGCGCGGCGCGAACGGGGTGTCGCTGGCGTCCCCCTGCACGGCGATCGTCGCGGCGAACCCGGGCGACGCGGGCACGATGTCGATCTGCACCACGGTGCGTGCCGGTAGCGCGCCGCGCAGCTGCGATGCCAGCGATGCGCGGGCCCAGGTCGCATCGGGGCACGTCGTCGGTGCGGTCCACGAGAGCGCGGGCTCGGGTGGATCTGCGGTCGCCGGCGATGCCGTCGCGACGCCGAGCCACAGGGTGGCGAGCGCGGTTGCTGCACCCGGAGTGAGCGCCACGACGCGGGGAACAGTACCGCGGCGAGGTGCGGATCGCGAGGCGGATCGCGATTGCATCGAGCGATGCGGTGGCTGGTCGACCACCCCCAGTCCTGCGCGCGTCTGGGGGCCGTCGGAGGCTCGACGCCGTGCTCGAGGGCCGCTAGCGTCGATCGAATGGGACGTCGGAGCGCGCTCGCGATCGTGGTGGTGTTCGCTCTCTCCTGTCAGGGAGACGACGGTCCCGAGGCCGACGGTGAGAGTTCGACCGGGGACGCGACCGCCGATCCGAGCACCACGGCGCCGAGCTCGACGTCGACGGCGTCGTCCACCGTGACGGCGACGAGCGCGGGTGCGACGAGCGATCCGACCGGCGATCCGACCGGCGATCCGACCGGCGATCCGACCGCGGATTCCACGGGCGACGCGACCGATGCGTCGGACGAGGGCGGTGCGCCGGTCGGCTGCTACGACTACGACGCGTTCGTGCCGAGTCCCGTCTCGTTCCGGGCCGACGTCATGCCGATCTTCGCCGCGGCGTGCTCATCGTGCCACTCGGACGCGTCGGCGAGCATCTACTTCGGCGTGGGCGGCACGAGCGAGGAGGAGGCCGTCGCCGTCTTCGCGAAGCTGTTGTCCGGCGAGCCGAAGCAGGCCCCGCACCTCGCGTTCGTCGAGCCGGGTGATCCCCTGCACAGCTACATGCTCGCGAAGGTGGAGTACGCGAACCCGGGCGGGACGTGCTCCGAGGTGCAGTGCGCCGAGCCGGGCTGCGAGCTGCCTGCGCCGCCGGCGGGGCCGCTCGGCGAGGCGGACAAGGGGATCTTGCGGAGTTGGATCTTGGGCGGGGCGCTGGACGACTGATCGGGGTCGCGGCTCCGCGGTCGGTCAGCCACGGGCGCACCGCGTCGCCCGGCGTCTCGCCCGCGATGGCGAAAGTGTGCGGCGGCGATGGTGTCACGTCCGACCGGCCTGCCCGGTCATCCTGGAATCACCACGGACCGTGTCCGCTACGACCAGCTCGCCCGTCCGTTGCCCCCGAACCCCGGTTGCCGCAGAACCTGCGTTGGTCGCTTGCAAAACAGCGGTCATCCTCCACTCGTGCCCCGGGAACGCCGCTCGACGGAGCTTCGCAAGGTCGAACTGACCCAGACCGAGGCTCAGCAGGCCGGGCAGGCGCGAGCAGCTCTCCCGTGGATGCCCTCGCCCCAATCGTAATGGGGACGACTTAGATGTTGGCGCTCGCAAAGTGCGGCGCGAGGGCCCGAGCGACGAGTTCTGTGCATGTTCGCAACGCCCTGGTCGCGTTGCTGCAGCCGGTCGGCTTGGTAGGCGTCACTCCTGTCACGCCCGCCCGGCGAAAGAAGCCATCCGCATGAAACCCATGAAACCATCTGCATCGCTGAAGACCGGACGATACAACGTGGGCGTGGGTCTGATGATCATGGCAGGATTCATGGCCTACGGATTCGTGCTGATCTATCTGCGCGACTTCGCCGCAGATAAGGCGGAATGGGTCGCGAGCTACTCCGTCGGGAAACACTTCGAGGCGCGTCTCGCCCATGTGCATGGGAACCTGTTCGCGCTTCTGAACCTTGCCCTCGGCTTCGTGCTCGTGCGTTTGGGGACTGCCTCGGACCGCGCGCGCAACCTTGCCGCGGGGCTCGGGCTTACCGGGTTGCTCATGCCCGCGGGCATCCTCGGCGAGGTGTACCTCGGGCTATCACCAGTGTTCGTGTTGATTGGCGCGATCGCGATGACCGTCGCTGTCTCACTGACCGGTGTACTCGCGCTGCGGCACTGGGCAGAGCCAAAGGGCGCCCTGTGACGGAAACGATGATCAGCGTGGGCACACAGGAACTGGCAGCGCCGGCACACGCGCCATCGGGGAGGGAGATACCGACATGTCCTCGAGCACGCCGAAGTCCATGCGCGCCATCGGTGCGTTGATGCGTCGCGGCGTATGGCTCGTGCTGATCGCAGCTGCGCTCCTCGTCGGCGCCTGGTTTCGGTTCTGGGCACCAGTTCTCGTGCGCGTAGCGTCGGTCGAACGCGGCACGGTCGTGCAAGAGGCTTTCGGCCGCGGGACCGTCGAGAGTCAGCGCGAAGCGAACGTCGGCTTCGACCTGATCGGCCGGCTCAGCGACGTGCTCGTCGACGAAGGGACTCGCGTGACCTTGGGTCAGGAACTCGCGCGGCTCGAGACCGACCAGGCCGAGGCCGACCTCCGCTCCGCGCAAACCGGCGTCGCAGCGGCCCGCGCGGCACTCAAGCGGCTCGCCGCGGAGGAAGCGCGTGCCCGAGCCGTTCTCGTCGCGGCCGACCGCGAGGCCAACCGCGCCACCGCGCTGTCGGTGTCCGGCACGATCGGCACCCAGGAGCGCGATGAGGCCGCCGACAGACTCAGGCTGGCGCGCGCGGATCTCGATCGCGTGCTTGCGCAGCGCGGCGAAGCCACGCGGGGGGTCGACGTCGCGGCAGGCGGGGCCGAGCAGCGCCGCGCGTCCGTGGTCCGGGCGACGCTCCTGGCCCCGTTCGACGGGTTGGTGACCCGACGCCTGCGGGAACCTGGCGACACGGTGGCGATCGGTTCGACAGTGCTCCGCCTCGCAGACACCAGCCAGGTGTTCGTCAGCGCCGCGATCGACGAGACCGTCCTCGACCAGCTCGCGATCGACCAGCGCAGCAGCATCTGGTTCCCGGGGGCCGACGAGCCGATCCCGGCAACGGTGTCGCGTATCGCTTGGGAGGCCGACCGGCAGAACCACGAACTCATCGTCGAGGTCGCGCCCGAGCGACTCGATCGGCGGGTGGCCATCGGACAGCGGGCCGATGTTCGCATCGAGATCGCGCGCCATGAAGACGTCCTGCGGATCCCGCTCGCCATGGTCCAACGCGACGAGGCCGGTGCGTTCGTCTATGTCGACGCCGAGGGGAGGGTCGCCTTGGTCCGCCCACGCTTCGGTTTGACCGGAGAGTCCGATGTCGAGGTGCTCGAGGGCCTGTCCGCGGCGGACGTGGTGCTCGCCGGCGTGGGGCCCGGAGGATCGCTCGAACTCGGTCGGCGGTGGCGGATCCAATGAACCTCGCAATTCGCGACATTCGTCGCCATGGCGCGCGGTTCCTGGGTACCGCCGTCGGCGTCGGGCTGCTGCTGAGCGTCGTGATCGCGATGCAGGGAATCTACGCCGGCATGGTCGATGACGCGACGAGTCTGACGCGGGCGATGCACGCGGACATCTGGGTCGTACAGCGCGACACCCGTGGGCCATTCGCCGAGAGTTCGCGGGTCGACCCGAGCGTCGAGGCGCGCGCGGCCGCCGTCGCCGGGGTTCGGAGCGCGCGCCCCTACACCTATCAGCTCATTCAGCGAGATCACGGCGAGAACGTGCTGCGCATCGCCTTGGTGGGGTTGGGCTGGCCCGACGACCCTGGCCGCGCGCTGCCGCTCGTCGCGGGGCGGCGCCTGGCGCAGCCGCATGGCGAGATGATCGCTGACACTTCGATGGGCCTCGCGATCGGCGAAGACGTCACGCTCGCCGGCGAGAATTATCGCGTGGTCGGGCTGACCAAGAACGCGCTCACCTCCGGCGGCGATTCGGTGGCGTTCATGACCGCAGCCGATACGCAACTGGTGCTGCTCGACCAGCCGGCAGAGGCGACGGTGCTCGAGCGCCAGCGGGTGCTCGAACGGCTGCGCCGGACCGAGATCGGCCGGAGTCAGCCGGCGCTCGAAGACCTCACGACCGACCCGCGGTGGCGCGCACCGGCGCTCGCAGCACCCCCGGTGGCCGCCGTGTTGCTCGAGGTCGACCCGCACCGCATCGAGCAGGTCCGCGAGACCCTCGCCGGCTGGGGCGACGTCACCTCGTACACCCAGGACGAAGAGGAGGAGCTGCTCTTGGGCGGCGTCGTCCAGCGAGCGCGGCTGCAGATCGGGCTGTTCACCATCATCCTCACGGTCACGGCGGCGGTGATCGTCACGATGATCATCTACAATCTCACCCTCGAGAAGACGCACGACTTGGCAGTGCTCAAGCTCATGGGGGCTCCGCGCCTGCGCATGCTGGGATTGGTGCTGCAGCAGGCGTGGCTGCTGGGCGTGGCGGGTTACGCGGTGGCCCTCGTCATCGGGGAACTGGCGTTTCCCGCATTTCCGCGGCGTGTACTCATCACGCCGAGCATATCGATGCTGGCGCCGCTCGCGACGATGATCGTCGTGACGCTGGCGAGCCTACTTGGTCTGGGGCACGTGATGCGCATCGACCCTGCTCGCGCGTTGGAGGGCTGACCATGACCGAGGCGGTCCGAGCGGTGAACTTGAGCAAGACATACGGCGCTGGCGCGGCCCAGGTGAAGGCTCTCGACGATGTGAGCCTCACCCTCGCGCATGGGACCGTGGCCGCGCTGCTTGGCCCGAGCGGCTCGGGCAAGTCGACGCTGATCAAGGCGCTCGGCTTCGTGTCCCCGGCCGACACCGGAGAGGTGTTCTTCGAGGGGCGCTCGGTGGTGAAGGACGGGCGCCCGCTCGAGGATCTCGCGCGCCTGCGGCGGCGTCACCTCGGCTTCGTGTTCCAGAAGGCCAACCTGACTTCCTTTCTCACCGCGCGGGAGAACGTGGAGATCGCCTGCGAGTTCGGGGGCAAGGTGGATGGCCGACGGCGAGCGCGCGAACTGCTGCAGTACCTCGACGTGGGGGGCCGCGAGGCTTCGTATCCCGAAACGTTGAGCGGTGGCGAGCAGCAGCGGGTCGCGATTGCACGCGCCCTGGCGAACGAGCCGTCGCTGATTCTCGCCGACGAACCGACCGCCGCGCTCGACAGCGTGCGGAGCCGGACCGTGATGGAGCTGTTTCGGACGGTCGCCCACGAACGCGGCGCGGCGGTCTTGGTCGTGACCCACGATCACCGAGCTCTCGACGTGTTCGATGTGCTGTACGAGATGGAGGATGGGCGGCTCCGGCCGTACGAAGCTGCGCATGTTGGGTGAATCGGGCGGGATGAACGGCCCCGGCTTGAATGTGCGGTCCTGGAACGGGGTGGAGCCACGCGCCCAGCTTCGCCGCCATCCGCAGCTGGTCCAGCGCGTCGTGGTGACTGCCGCCCACGTCCTGCGCTGCGACGTTGCCCGCCTTGCGCAGCCCTTGGAAGGGCTCGCCGACCTCGCGCGGCAGTAGGCCCGCGTCACACAGCCGTCCTCGCAGCTCGACCTCGCTCCGCGAGCGCCCCCAGATCCTCGGTCCAAGCCCATCGCTTCGATCGCGTGCGCGGGTATTTCGATCGAACGCACGCGACACCTCTGCCCTCGCCGCATCTTTGCTCTTCGACGCACCGTGATCGCCCCCGCTCACCGTCCGAAGATCAGATTCACCTCGTCCTGGGTGAGCGCGAGCTTGCTCAAATCCCCATTCCCGCTGAGCAGCGTCTCCGCGATGAGCTCGTTCATCGGCGCCAGGACGCTGAAGTGATCGACGTTCGGGATCGCCAGGAAGTGGGCGAGGGGATTGGTGGAGGTGCGCGCCATGTCGGCGAGCGCGGCCGCGTTGCCGCCCTCCATGCCCTCGAACACGAACACCGGCACCCGCAGTGAGTGCAGCCACCGCCCGGGGGAGCGCAGCTCGAGCTCGCGGGGATCCGACCGATCGAACGGGAGAAGATCAGGCGGGTAGTCGGTGACGTCGCTGACCGGGCCGAAGGAGAACACCGCACGGAAACGATCGCTGCACTCGGCCACCAACAACACGAGGGTCCCACCCGTGCTGTGACCACCGAGGTAGATCCGCTCCGGATCGACGCCGGCCTGCTTGCGGAGGTACTCGCCCGCCGCGATGACGTCGTCCACCTCGCCGAACAAGCCCTCCTTCGCGCCGGGATTGTCGTTGCCGCCGCGCAACGACGGATACATCACGACGAAGCCCGCGTCGCGGAACTGGCCCGCGGTCTGATCGTTCTCGCGGGTCGCGGGCGACCACACGTCGCCGATGGTGTTGCCGTCGCCGCCGCTGATCCACACGATCGCGGGATGCCGCTTGCCATCGGTGGGCGCAGGCGTCAGGTAGGCGACGAGCTCGCCCGGAGGTGCGGGGTATCGGATCTGGCGCAGCACGTTCGGCGGCGGATTCGGGGCCGGCTCGCCGCCGGCCTCGCGGCGCGCGAGCGTCGTCGCGAATCCCCGACGCGCGTCGCTCAAGCTGCCCGTACTCTTCGTCGCCGCGGCGGGCGGCGCAGCGCTCGCGCTCGCCGGCGCGGCGGTGCTGGCCTGCCCGACGGCGCCGCTCGAGGGCGACTCGCGGCTGCACCCGAATGACAGGCCGGCGATGAGGAGGAGACGGCTGGATCGCGTCGTCGAGGTCATGCGTGGATCCGAGGTCGCCAGTGGACCATCCCGGACGCCCGGCCGTCGAGTCGCGGGTGCATCTCGGAAAGCGCACCCCCGTCCTTGCCGGGTGAACCACCATGGTGTACCACTAGTACACCATGCCGTCCCCCCGCTATGCCCGGCTCGCGCCCGAGCGGCGTGAGCACATCCTCGCGGTCGCGCGGCGGCACCTCGCAGCGGGGGTCGAGGCGGCGTCGTACAACCAGATCATCGCCGACGCGGGGATCTCGAAGACGACGGCGTACCTGTACTTCGACGGCAAGCAGGATCTGGTCGACGAGGTGTGGCGCGACCTGTTGGTGCGGGTCGCCGAGGTGATGGGCCCGTGGCGGGAGGCGGGATCGGCCCGCGCGTTCTGGCGACGGCTCGAGGCGACGAGCGACGCGCTGCGTCGCCACCTCGTCGAGCACGCCGAAGACCTCGCGCTGCTCGGGCAGTCGGTCGCCGTGCCCGAGTCGGCGATGCTCGAGAAGTGGTTCGCGGACCTCGTCGAGGACGGGGTCGGTCTCGGGATCATCCGCACCGACGTCCCGCGGCCGCTCCTCGTGGCCGCGACGATCGCGGTGTTCCGCGTCGCCGACGAGCACGTGCTCGCCGCGTTGCTGCGCGGGGAGCCCGGCGATCCGAGCCCGGGCTGGCGATTGCTGCGCGCCCTGTGGGGCGCGACGCCGACGACCCGCACCACGAAGAAGGCCTGAGACCATGCACGCACCTCCCGCGCTCCACGACGTGTTCGGCGAGTCGCCCTCGGGGCGCGAGATCGCGGCGGTGCTCGCCTTCGGGATCGGTGCCGCGGTGTGGCTGACCCTCGGCCTGCGCGCCGAGTCCTCCGGGCTGCCGTGGTGGCGGCTCCTCGTCGCCGCGCTCGTGATCACCGACATCGCGGCGGGGTGCGTCGCCAACTTCACGCGGTCGACCAACGACTTCTACGCGACGCGGCCGCGCAATCGCTGGGTGTTCATCGCCGTGCACGGTCACGTGTTGCTCGTCGCCGTGGCGCTCGGGGTCGAACTGGCACCCGCGCTCGCGGTGTGGGCGTACACCGTGGTCGCCGCGAGCGTCGTCAACGCGCTGGCCGGGGCGGCCGCACAGCGGTTCGTCGCCGGTGTGCTGCTCGCCGCGGCCCTCGTGTGGATTCCCCAGCTCGAGGACGTCGCGTCGCCGCTCGTGGTCGTGCACTGCCTCTTCGTCCTCAAGGTGGTCTACGCGTTCGCGGTCGATCATCGGGCGGGCGCGCGTGCAGTCGATCACGACCGGGCCGACGCGCGCGCGCCGATCCGCGAGCTCGCGGGGACGGATCGATCGGCCTTCATCACCCTGATGTCGGCCGCCTTCGCCCGCGATCCGTGGATCGAGGCGGCGGTCGGGCCCGCGACCGATCCCCGCGCTTGCACTCGACGGGCCGCATTCGTGTCGTTCATGTTCGATCACAACCGCCTGCAGGGCGGGCACCCGCTCGGCCTGTTCGACAGCGAGCGCTTGGTGGCGTGCGCGCTGCTCGAGCCCCCGGCGTCGCGCTGGCGCGGCGGTATCGGCCTGCTCGCCTCGTTCGTGCGCTTCCTGCCCGTGGCGCTGCGCCTGGGCGCCCGTCGGACCGCGCGACTCAACACATACCTGCGGCGGACGCGTGCGGTGGCCCCGAAGCCGCCGCACCACTACCTCGCGATGATCGGCGTGGCGCCGGACCAGCAGCGACGCGGCCGCGGCCAGCAGCTCCTGCACGACATCATCGCGCGGGCCGCTCGGGTCCCCGACTCGCACGACGTCGCGCTCGACACCGAGAACCCGGACAACGTGCCGCTGTACCGGCGCCTCGGATTCGTGGTCACGGCGACGGTCGAGCTCGACGGCGCGCGGGCGACCGCGATGTTCCGGCCGCATGCGGCGCGAGCGGCCACCCCCGAGGGATGACCGCTCGCCCCGCGAATGGGCTGTACGACGAGCCACGGGGGAAGAGCACCTCGGACGGCCCGTCGTTTCCATGCGCGGCGATCGAGCGCCCGGGCTCAGCCGGGCGCCGGGTAGTGATCGTCGAGGCTTACTCAGCGCGCTACTTCCGTTCTCCCTTGCCGAAGTACTTCACTACGATCTTGACGTTGGCTGTCGATTTTCCCGGCGCAAACTCGAAGGGGATCGTGGTCCAGAAGTTGGAGACGTGGAGTTCGCCTTGGCTCTTGCTGAGCACGGCACCACTGGGAACCGGATCGTGAACCGACTTCTTGCCCTGGTGCGCGACCCCTTTCCAGCTCCAGATCGTCTTGCCGTTTTGGTAGGCCGTGAACACCATCTCGGAGTGCCCCTCGGTCTTGGGGACCGCGGTTGTCGTGAGATCGAGCTTGTTGATGTTGAACAAGAAGTAGGCGCTCTTGGCGGCCGGGTTCTTCTTGAGCGTCAGATTCCAGGTGATCGTGTCCGAGTTGTGGATGAAGTCGCAACCGGCGGGCGACTTCATCACGTCACCATCGAAGCTGTAGTCCGCGGTGGACTGCATTCCTGTTGGGCCGGGCTTCGTGTTCTCGAATGCGAGCGCGCGTTTCATGAAGCTCGCCACCTTTTTTGGCACGGCCGTGATGGAGATGTTTCCGGGGCCGGCCAGATGTCCTTCTTGGAACGAAGCGCTGCAACCGTGCGGCAGCGCGAAGCCAGCGGCGGGAAGCCCACGGTCGAGACGGCTCGACTCCGCGTCACCGCCTCCACTGTTGCCACCGTCGCCACCGTCGCCACCGTCGCCACCGTCGCCACCGTCGCCACCGTCGCCACCGTCGCCACCTCCGTTGCTGTTTTCAAGGGCTGCTCCCGCCACGTATGCGGCGGCAGAGATAATCGCGACGGCAACGCTGGCGCCGGCGGCGATCTGCGCAGCCTCCACGGTTGCACCTGCCGCGATGGCGGCGACGGCGATAGGATGGTCCGCCTTGGCGGTCTGCGGGGTTGCCGAGGCGGCGGTCAGCGCCACCGCCACGCACGCGCTCGCGAGCGTGGTACGAAGTCGGGAGTGGCTGGCGCGGGAGTGGCGGTTGCTCGTTGGGTGTGTCATGGGTGTCTCACCGGGGTAGAGTCGGCACCCGACCAAACGGATCAGTCGTTTTTCATCGAGTTGCGTTCGCGGCATGGAGGCGGACCTCGTAAGGGCCGCGCGCCGTGCGCATAGGAAGGACAAGGGGTGGTTCGTCCGCCGGCGGCTCGTGGTCGAGCCAGCGGGACGCTCGCAGCGACCCCAGCGACCCCAGCGACCCCAGCGACCCCAGCGACCCCACCGACCCCAGCGACCCCACCGACCCCAGCGACCCCACCGACGGTGCTGGGCCGCGTGCCGGCCACGGCTCGGGTGCGTCGCTCGGAACTCCGACGTTTCGAGCATCCTCTGGGCAACGCGCCGATCAGCGCCCGTCCCAGATGATCACGGAATCGTCGGAGCTCGCGGAGGCCAGCCGATCACCGCTCGGCGAGAACGCCAGCTCCTCGACGTTGTCGAGATGTTGGCCGACCTCACGGACGGTGCCGGTCGCGAGATCCAGCAGGGCGATCTTGTCGTCGGCATCGGCGAAGGCGACCCGTGGCCGCCTCGGATCGGCGACGATCCGCCACAGATAACGTCCTTCGATCACCTGCTTCGACTTGCCGTCCTTCTGGACGAGGTGGATCCCGCGCTGGGTCCCGATCGCGAGAGCACCCGTAGAGGCGAACGCACACGTGAGCGTGTCCTCGGCATCGCCGAGGAATTCCTGGATCCGGGGCGCCCGGCCTGGGTTCTCCCAGTGATAGAGACGCGGACGCCCTTTCGGCTCCTCGAGGACTGCGGCGACACGCGCACCATCCGCCGACACAGCAACACAATCGGCGGTTCGGTTCTCCGACACGCCCGAAAGCGGCGGGAGCTTTCGCATGGCGACGGTATCGATGCGCAAGAACGTTCCAAAGTCGCCCAAGAACACCTGTCGACCGTCGGATGAAGCGCCGAGAAAACCGCCGCCCAGGTCGGCCAAGCTTCCGGCGCGCGACCAGTCGCGCGTGCTCACCTTCGTGAGACCCTCGTTGCCGCGCGCGATGAGCGTATCCCCTTGGGCGTCGACGATGAAGTCGTTGAAGTCTTCGTCCGCTAGCGGCCGGATGGGAGGTGCGTGCGGTGACGTGATCGACCACTGTTCGATCTGCGAGCCGAAGGAGAGCACCCGATCCTCGTCGAGGAACGCGACTGCGTTCACGTCTCCCTCTCCGCCCTGGTGGAGGTGGACAGTCGAGCCATCTTTCGGATCGAGGTATTCGATCGATCCTTTGCTGGTTCCGACTGCGAGCCGACCGCTGTCGAACGCCACCGAGTACGAGTAGTTCGCCCAGCCGTCGTTCTCTCTTTCCCAGCGCTTCGCGCCATTGGAAGCGTCGAGCAGCGTGGTGTCGGCGTGCCCGGCGATCGATCCGACAGCGACGGTGCGACCGTCGTCCGAAATGCTGATCGCCCGGGCCTCGCCTTCGAAGGCGTCGCTGACCTCGAACAACCTACGAGGCGCCCGAGCGATCCATCGCGCGAGCGTTCCGTCGGCGCGCGCTTCCATCAGCTCGCTGCTTCGCGGAACGAACGCGAGCGCGGGCGGGTCGCGCAGCGCCTTGGGGAGGGCGGGGCCCGGCATGACTTTGCTCGTCTTTACATCGATGAAGAAGAGGCCGCCTTCCTCGTCTGCGACCGCGAGCAGGGTGCCGTCGTCGGAGATCGCGAGATTTCCCGGCAATGGCGCGGCGCAGGCGATGCTCTTCACATGGCGCAGCGGTGCCACGCCATACAGATCCACCTCACAGCCATCGTCGCGCAATACGGCCAGCGTCTCTCCGTCCCGCGTGATCGCAACGTCCCGAATCAAGCCTGCTCGCTTCGGCAACGCGACGCTTTGGATCTTCGCGTCAGGCCGCGAGAGCACGTAGGCATCGGACATGGTGGCGATCACCATCAGCTCGCCTTTGACGTCGGCCGCGATCATGCGAGGCATGTCGGCCTCCGCGGTGGCGGCGAGCCGACCCGACTTGGCGTCCCAGAAGTTGATCGGAGGCCCGTGGCGGCCGATCCCGGCGCCGATACTGACGATGTGTTCGCCGAACCTCGCAAGCCCGTCCACGACGCCGCCGTGATGGAGCCTCGTCGTACCGAAGCGGGCGATGGCGCCGGCCGGAAGCGGATCACCGAGGCGATCCACCGGCGTGCCGGTGGCGGGAGGGGCAACCATCGTGACGGTGAGTCCCGTCGCGGTGATGGGCTCTCCGAGAGACGGCACGGACACGGAGGCAGAAGCGCTCGGCGTGGCAGGCGGCGGGGCCTCACGGCCTGATGCGATCCGCTGCGTCGGGTCGTGCGTGCAGCTCGCGAGCACCAGTGGCAAGACGATGGCAAAGCGCGGCATCACCAGGCGGACGCTACCATCCGCCGCGGTCGGTGGCGGACGGCGCCCGTCCTTGACCACGTCGGCGCGCAGGCTCGCGTGGGGCGCGAGGCATCCGTGGTAGCGGACCAAGTCCGAGCGTGGTCGCGGAACCACCGCCGCGAGCTTGCCCACGAAGTCGATGGGGTCGAACTCCAGCGCCACCGATCCGTCCCCCACGTCCGCTTGAAGTTGTAGCGGACGCGGCCATCGGCCAGCAGCTCGAGCCGCTCGACGCGTCGCCGTCGGCGTGCGGGTCGAGCTCGAGCGCGCTGCTCGAGCACAGCGTGCGCTTCACGGCGATCGCGAGGACCCCCGAGATGGTCAGCAGCAGGGCGAACACCACGATCAACACGGCGCGCACGCCCGGCACCAGGATCGTCCGGAATCCGCATCGCCGCAGCGCTCGTCCCTCACCTTCACCCAGCACGCCGACGCGCTGCACCGACGCCGCCATGCACGGCAGCACCGAACCATCATCATCGACCGCCACGGCCTCATCGTGCTCGACCTTGCCGCGGCGCCGCAGCATCCGTACCACCTGGTTGTCGCGGATAGGCGAGGATCGTTCGGCCTCCGCATCTCACGGGTAAGTGTCGCACGCGCACGCACACTGCCCGGCCGGCACTTCCTCGGTGCATCCGCAGCCCGTCCACCACGCGGAGCAGGTCCACCCCAGCTGGCCGCAGATCTGGTTGCAGCGGCCGCCGGGGTTGATGAACTCGATCACGCAGGGCTTGGAGTTCGGCCCGTCGGTGCAAAACGCGTTGCCGTCGAGCATCTCCGGAACCGGGCACGCGTTGCCACATCCGCCGCAGTTGTCGAGGTCCGCACCGAGGTCGATGCAAGCGCCGTCGCACAGCGTGAGTGTGCGGTCTTCGCAGACCGGCTCGCCCACGCCGCATGCCTGCCGATCCGGGACCACGTTGCCGCACGCGCCGCAGTTGTCGGGGTCGGTCGCGAGGTCGACGCAGACTCCGTCGCACTCCATGCGGCTACCGCTCGTTGACACGCAGGTGTCTCCGCACACGCGCGTGTCTTCGGGGCAGGCCGATTCTCCATCGACGCACACTTTGGGCGCCGTCACCGGGACATCGCACGTGCCACAGTGGCTCGCGCTGGTGCGGAGATCGACGCACGCATGGCCGCAGAGATCGGGCGCCGCCTCGGTCGGGCAGATCTCGAGGTCCGTCTCCGCGACGCCGACGTCGCTCTCGTAGCGGAGGCGCACCGGCAGGTCATCGTCGCGGATCGAGAAGAGCACACGGCAAGTCGCCGCGTTGTCCGGCAACACCATCACGTCGGAAGTGCAGGCCGACGGTTCGATCTCGGTGGCGACCGACGCGGCGTAGGCGAGCCCGCTCTGCCCGGTCAACGAGAAGCTCGTGAAGGAGAGCGGCGTCGGAGTGCCGGCATCGTTACGGAGGTCGACCAGCACTGCGACCCAGTAGCGATCGCCCCCGAGGGTGGGCGTCATCGCGTCGTACTCGAGCTCGAGCGCCTGAGCGGCGATCGAGAGTTCGCCGCTGTCATCGGTAGTATCGCTCTCACCACCGTGCGCAGGCTCTCCGCACGCAACGCTGCCAGCGCCCAGGACGGCGGCCAAGCTGTGGAGCCAGATCGGGGAACGCATGCCGCATGAGTGTCCGCCCACGCTCTTCGGTTCGCTCGTCCACGCAAGTTCGTCCCCAGCCGACGCGAATCGCGTTCTTGGCTGTCACAGCGATCACTCTCGAGCGTCCGGCCCAGCGCATAGGAAGGAAAAAGGGGGTCGCGAGAGAGCGGTGTCAACGCCGGCCTGGAGGCGCGGGAATCTGCGCGCGAGTCGGGGACTCGGCGTGAGGCCCGTCGCGCGCCCTCGAGGGGGCGGGAGGTCGCGTGCTCGCGGAGAAGTTGGCGGAGCCGAAGCC
>JBIJCC010000069.1:0-50606 GCA_044344875.1 Nannocystaceae bacterium | reverse complement strand
CTCAGGAACCTCGATCATGATCGCTGCCACGGGACATCCTCCGAAGGGGTGTGTAGACAGCAACTTGACGGTCAGGCTCTGTCCCGAATTCACTTCAAACTTCAGCTCAGGCAGAGATCCAGACCCGGCCCGAGGAGAGTAAAGATGCCCAAGGAAGTCGTAGTGAGTTCGGATCACTTTCAGGTTCTCGTAGGTGATCGCGAGAAAGGTCCGTTGGTCGACACATCACGGCTCTGGGACTCCGGTGCCGCGATTCCTTCGATCAGCGGCGTACGAGAACTTTTCGCGCTGCCTACCGCGCGATTCGGTGGACACGTGCGCATCGAAGTCGACATTCTTGCCGGACCGCCGGAGGTTCAGCCCCCCCCGTGGAAGAGCCTCGGGCTCTTCGAGCTCGACATCTCTTCCGGCGAAGTCATCCTCTGGGGACCTGAGGCCTCGGACATGAAAGATGTGACCCGAATTGAGGTGACGAATGGTCTCTACTCCGGAGAGGCGTTTTCGCGTGACACAGACCAGATCATGGATGAACACGCAGCGGACGGCCCGGACCGATATCGTCTCGTGCTATGGCCGACGTGGGTCCGAGGTTGACCGCCGAGCTTCCCAGCCCGTGCGCCACTGCGCGTCGTCTACCGGGCATCGCGTCGCCACTATCGGCTTGAGCCAGCTCTTGCCGTCCTTCAACGAACACGATAGCCCATTGAGCTGCGGAATGCGCGCGCCATGAGCACGTGAGTTCTGCGGCTCCATGCAGAGCGAGCACGTCACAAGTCGTCGCCGTAGCCAGCCGGAGAACCAACGACAGCGGGCTAACGCCGCGCGCCTCGCCGCGCTGCGAGATTTCTGCCCATCTCACCCGTCAGCCGGTCTCCACGCTATGCCCATCCACCTACCCACCCGGTCCATCCGAAGGGCACTCCATCCACGCACCCAGCTCGGAGTCCGTAGAGGTCCACCCATGCTCATCAGGCATCAGATCTACCGCACCCTACTCGTCATCGTTCTGCCCACCGCCTGCAGCGACAACCCCGCCCCCGAGATCGGCAACGAAGACGGCGGCAGCGGCGAATCCGGCACGGACGCGGGCGCCCCCCCCACCAATCCCGACGCACCGGACGCCCTGTGCGCCATGGATCCCGCGCGGGTCTACCTCCTCGAGACCCCCACCAGTCTCGTGACCTACCAGTCGCTCACCGATGTCGAGGATCCCTCGATCCACTGCGCCTACGCCGACGTCGCCAACGGGCGCCTCGATCCGGTCGACGGCAGCCTCGTGGCGCTGACCGGCATGAGTCGGGTGTACTTGAAGAAGCACGTTCGTGATCCGCTGATACCGAACGCCCGACCCGAGGAGCCTTGGCGGCCGGACACCGCGGAGGACAACGACATCACCATCGCGGAGGTCTCCTACGGCGACGGCGTGTCCTGCAAGGATCACGCGGTGCGCGAGCTGGTGTCCGATACGACGACCCTCTACGCGAACTGCGGCGGGGCCACTCTCAACGCCCCCGAGCTCGAGGTCGTCGGCGGCAGCGTATATCCACTGGTCGGGGTCGTGGACGGTCGACGGATCTGGGGTCCTTTTGGGTACGCAACGCACGCCGATGGGGATGATGAGGTGTACCCCGTCCCGCTGCCGGCCGGCGTCGACGCGATCCAACACCTCGCGGTGCGACCGGACGAGAGTGGACTGCTCGCGGCCATCTATGTGTTCCGCGGCGACGAGGTCACACTCGAGCGAGCGAGCGTGACCCCCGAGGGCGTCACGCTCGTCGGCGCGTACACGCACGACGTCGAGGACGCCGGAGTCGAGGGGATCTCGACGCATGCGCTCGCCGCGGACGGAACGCTCTACAGCCTCGGCGGAGTCTTCGACAACGGCTCCGGCCCCGGCCTCGACACGGTGGTCATTCGCTTGCCCGTCGAAGGCCCGCCGGAGGTGATCTACGAGGCCACCCTCAGCGAGCTGGAGGTTCCGCCGCGGCTCGTCGCGGTGGGAGCCGGGTGATCCCCGAGTTCCGCCTGAGCTCCCGACTCGACCCGCTCGCGGCGTCGACGCAAGCCGCTCCGTCGCCGACCGCCCCTCACCCCTCCGGCTCGAGGGTCATGCACGCCAGATCGATGTCGTCGTCCATCGCCCCCTGCACCGCCGCGGGCACCGTCACATTGCACAGATCCGCAACCACACCATTCGCCCCGAGCGCGGCCCCGAAGGCCCACAGGCGATCGGCGTGGAAGACCCCACAGTCGATCCCGTTGCAGCCGCAGCTCCCCGGCTGACTGCAGAAGTTCACCCCGTCGTCCACGTTCGGATCGCCCGCGACCACGATCGCCGCGACCGACCCGGCGAGGCCGCCCTTCACGGTGTTCAGCAGGATGTCCGCGATCTCCTCGGGCGTGTTGCTCGGCGGCGTCGCGCAGCCGGGGAAGAAGTCGGCGCAGCTGTGGCCGCCGACCTGATCGTAGGCCCCGTAGTCGTCGACGTCGGTCACCAACACCAACACCAGCAGCGAGTCGGGCCGCACGAACCCGGTGCCGTCCCCCACGAGCAGATCCGTCGCGCTGGTCAGCACGTGCTCGCAGCCCGCGGGCGTCGCCGGCACGGCGTTGATCTGCCCGACCGCCCCGTTGAACGCCTCCGCGATCTCCATGACGTCGAGCTCCGAGGACTGGAACCACGGCTCGGGCTCCAGCCAGCCGGCCGGCGTGAAGAACCCGTGGTCGTTGTCGTCGGTGACGCCGATGCGGTAGTCGACGCCGCCGCCGTTGATGCCCTCGAGCGTGGTGATGATCTGCGTGAAGGCGTTCGTCGCGGCCAGCGCCTGGCGCTCCTCGAGCATCGAGGCCGAGCTGTCGAGGACGAACAACACGTCGATCGCCGTGCAGCCGCTCTTCGGCGGGCCGGTGTCGGCGCCGCCGACGTCGAGCAGCGGGCCGTCGTCGGTGGCGTCGCTGGTCGCGTCGGTCGAGTCGACGCCGGTCGGGTTGGTCGCGCTGCTCGCCGTCGTCGCGCTCGGATCGGTCGCCGACGCCGAGTCGGTGCCGGAGTTGGACGCCGAGTCGGTACCGGGATCGCTGTTCGACGCGCTCGCATCGTCACCAAACAAGATGCACAAGCTGTCGATGCACGTCAGCCCCGGGTCACACCCGCCCCCCGTCGTGCACGCGCACCCGCGGCTCCCCACCGTGCAGTCGCCGTCGTCGCTCGCGGTGTCGCCACACGCCTGCGCCGTCACGATCCCCAAGCTCGCGCCCACCAGCCACGTCCAAGAGAAGCTCCGCATCACCGGCGATCCTAGCCGAAGTGACCGCCCACGGCGCAATCCCGATCACCGCCGCCGCCACGATCACCGTCCGCGATCGGGATCCAAGGTGTGCCGGCCAGACCTACACCAACTCGCGGCCGGGCTCCGCGTTCACGACCGCGCGCCCGCCCGCGACCGCGTGTCCGCCCACGACCGCGGGTTCGCGACGCCGCATCACGAAGCGGTGGAACGCCAGCGCCAGCACGAACCACCCCGCGCCCGCGAACACCGAGGCGTCGCCCTTGTGCGCGAGCACGGCCAGCACCGCGACGCTCGAGACGACGTACAGCGCCGGCGTGATCGGGTAGCCCCACGTGCGATACGGCCGCGGGAGCTTGGGCAGCTTGCGCCGCAGCACGAACACCGCGACCACCGTCAGCGTGCCCGTGATCAGCATCGCCGCCGACGCGTAGTTCATCAGCGCCTCGAAGCCGTGGGTGAACACGAGCAGCAGCGCCCACCCGGCCTGCATCCACAGGGCGACCGCCGGGGTCCCGAAGCGGGCGCTCGAGATCGCGGCCGGCGCGATGCAGTGGCCGTCCTTCGCCATCGCGAAGGCGATGCGCGAGCCGGTCATGATCGTGCCGTTCAGCGACCCGAGCATCGCCAGCAGGATCGACACCGTCACCGCCGCCTCGCCCCACCCACCGAACAGCAGCCGCGCCGCCGCGGTGCCCGCCTCGCCGGTGTTCGCCAGCGCCCCCATCGTGAACACCGACAGGAAGCCGAGGCACAGCGCCAGGTACAGCACCGTCACCGAGAGCGTGCCGCCGACCAGCGCCCGCGGCACGTTCCGCCCGGGCTTGTCGATCTCGCCGCCGACGAAGATCGCGGCGTTCCACCCGGAGAACGCGAAGTACACCGGCAGGAACGCGGCCGCCACCGCGGCGACGCCGGGGATCTTCATCGACGTGCCCGCGGTCGCCAGCGCCCCCGCGTGCGTCCCCTGGTGGATCATCACGCCCGCGGTGCCGATGAGCAGCATCAACACGGGTGCGATCGTCACGACGATCTGTAGCCGCCCCGAGATCATCACGCCGACGTGGTTCACGACCGTGAGCCCGAGGATGATCGCGGCCGCCCACGCGGTCGACGGCTCGAGGCCGAGGGTCGCCGGCCACGTGTACGCGTCACCGAGGATGATCGGCAGCTGGAACGCCGAGGTCCCCACCGCCATCGCGGCCAAAGATCCCGGGAACACCGCGAGCAGCTGCAGCCACCCCGCCGCGAACGCGAGCCCGGGGCCGTACGCCGTCTTCAGGTACGGGTAGTCGCCGCCCGCCCTCGGCATCATCGCGCCGAGCTCCGCGACCGACAGCGCACCGCACAGCGCCGACAGCCCGCCGAGCAACCACACCAGCAAGAAGGCACCCGGCCCCTCGACCTGCGCCGCGACCGCGGGCGGCGCGATGAAGATGCCGATGCCCAGCATCGAGCCCGCCACCAGCGACATCGCGGCGAGCGGACCGAGGCGTGCGTTCGACGGGGCCATGGGAAAAACCGGCGGCAAAGGTAGCGTGAAACCCCGGCGCGGCCCCCGAAATCGACGAGAACCCGAGGGTGCCGCGCCGCGCCTCGCGACCCCGACGCGCGAGCACCGGCCGGATCGTCCCGCCCCCAGCCGCGTTGACACTGCGCCGCGGCCCACCGTACCGTGCGCCCGCAGCATGGTCCCGCGCACGATCGCACGCCCCGACCGAGCGGCACGCGGTGGCCCCGGCCCACGGCGCGCCATCCGGATGCGTGCGCGGATCCAGGCCTGGTTGCTGGCGGCGGCGATCCCCGCCGGCCTCGCCGCCACCACGCTGTCGGCGTGCAAGACCGGCCCGGATCTGTCGGCCGACTACGCCCAGACCGCGATCGAGAACTACACCCTGGCCCAGGGCGAGTTCCTCGACAAGGACTACGAGGAGGCGATCCAGTACGCCGACTTCGTCCGCATCCGCTTCCCGTTCAGCCGCTATGCGGTCGAGGCGGAGCTGCTCATCGCCCGCGCCGAGTTCGAGCAGAGCAACTACACGACGGCGGTGGACGCCTTCAAGACGTTCGCCAAGCTGCACCCGACCCACGAGCACGTGCGCAACGGCTGGGCGACGTTCATGGCCGCCGCCGCCGCGTTCATGAACGCACCGCAGAAGTTCTTCCTGCTGCCGCCCGACTACATGCGCGATCAGTCGCAGCTGCAGGACGCCCTGGTCGAGCTCGAGTACTACTTCGATCACTACCAGGGCACGGTCACCGAGAAGTTCGCGATCAAGCTGCGTGACGAGGTCCGCCGGCGCCTGCTGAAGCACGAGCTCTACGTCGCGAACTTCTATCTGTCGCGCGAGAAGCCCGAGGCCGCGATCGGTCGGCTCGAGGCCGCCCACGCCAAGTACCCCGGCATCGGCCTCGACGCCGAGGTGCTGTTCCAGCTCGGGATCACCTACTTGCGGATGGACGAGATCGAGCTGGCGCGCTCGACCTTCACCGAGCTGCAGACCCAGCACCCCACGCACCACCACGGCAAGCAGGCGCTGGTCTACCTCCGCTACATCCGCGACGAGTTCGGGCCCGCCGACGCGACGCGCAAGCGCCCCGATCGCTCGCCGCCCCGGCCCAAGTCGCCGCCCAAGCCGAAGAACCTCGACGCCGCCGCCCACCCGGAGCGGGCGGCCCCGACGCGGCCCGAGGGCACCACGACGCCGCCCGCCGCCCCGCGACCGACGCCGACGACGCCCCCGCCGAGCCCTCCGGCGACGCCCGCGCCCGAGGCCTCGACACCGCCCCCGGAGTCGGCGACACCCAACCAGGCCCCGACGACGCCCCCCGGAGGCGCCGGCGGGACCCCGCCCTGATCGCGGTACCACCCCGAGGACTCCCCGATGGATCCGCTCATCAAGCATCACCTGGTCGTCGGCCGCGAGTACTACCTCACCGGCGAGTACGCCAAGGCGCGCGAGCACCTCGAGGCCGTGCTGCGCGTGCACGACGACTACGCCGACGTGCACAACATGATGGGCGTGATCCTCTACGAGGCCGGCAAGCCCGCGGAGGCCTGCGCCGCCTTCGAGCGCGCGCTCGCCTTGAACCCGCGCTACACCGAGGCCGCGCTCAACCTGTCGGTCTGCTACAACGAGCTCGGCCGCTACGACGACGCCAAGCGGGTCTACACCCAGGTCTACGGCTCGTCCGACAGCGGTGACCTCGATCAGCTCGACGCCTACGCGCGGGGCAAGATCGCCAACATGCACCGGGACATCGGCGACGCCTACGTCGGCGTCGGCCTGCTCGACCACGCGGTGAAGGAGTACCGCAAGGCGCTGCAGCTGTGCCCGACGTTCGTCGACATCCGCACCAAGCTCGCGACCGTGCTGCGCGACGCCGGCCGCATCGCCGACGCCCTCGACGAGCTCATCGCGATCCGCGAGCTGGCGCCCGACTACCTGCAGGCGCGGGTCCAGCTCGGCATCACGCTGTGGCGGGCCAAGCGGGTCGCCGAGGCCCGCATCGAGTGGCAGTACGTGGTCGACCACGACCGGAAGAACCGCAGCTGCCGGGTGTACCTCGGCATGACCGGCGACTCGCCGAGCTGATGGTCGAGCCCGCCGACCGCCTGCGGGACGCGGCGCTGCACCCCCCGAGGCTGACGGCGGATCTGCCCGGCATCGGCGGACGCATGCGCGTGCGCGACGAGGACTTCCTCGTCGACGAGATCCCCGCGTACCCGCCCGACGGCAAGCTCGGCGGCTGGGTCCTGCTCCAGCTGCGCAAGCGCGGCATGTCGACCGAGGACGCGGTGCGTACGCTCGCCAAGGCGCTCGGCATCGGCATCGGCGACATCGGCTACGCCGGCCGCAAGGACCGCGACGCGATCTCGCGGCAGTGGATCAGCGTGCCGGTGCTGCACCGCGATCGCCTCGCGGGCCTCTCGCTCGACGGCATCGAGCTCGGCCCGCCGCACCTGCACTCGCACAAGCTCCGCACCGGACACCTCCACGGCAACCGCTTCGAGATCGTGATCCGCGAGCTGGGGTGCGACGTCGACACCGCGATCGACCGGTGCCGTGCCAAGCTCGACCGCCTCGCCGAGCAGGGCGGGCTGCCCAACGCCTTCGGGCCCCAGCGCTTCGGCGACGGTGGCAACGGCGTCGAGCGCGGGCTCGCGGCGATGCAGGGCGGCCGCGGCGGCGCGCGCGGCAACATGACCGTGGCCGCGGGCCAGGCCGCGCTCTTCAACCTCTATCTGGCGCTGCGGGCCGAGCGCGGCGTGCTACGGCGCGCGCTCGTCGGCGACATCTTGAAGAAGACCGACACCGGCGGGTTGTTCGTCTGTAGCGATGCGGGCGCGGACGATGAGCGCCTCGCCGCCGGGACCCTCGTGGTGACCGGCCCGATCTACGGCAGCCGCATGATGTCACCGCCCGTCGACTCACCCGCGCACACGCTCGAGCAGGAGGTCCTCGCCCTCGCCGACGTCGACGATGGCGCGCTGCGGTCCCTCGGCCGCGCTGCCCTCGGCACGCGCCGGCCGCTGCAGGTCGCCGTTGGCGAGGCGGCGCTGCAGCCCGCGCCCGCGCTCGATGCGTCGAGCGCGGCGGCCCTGCGCGTCACCTTCTCCCTCCCGGCGGGCTGCTTTGCGACGGCACTGTGTCGCGAGTTCCAGTCCGGGCCAGGCGGCCACGATGTGGCCGGAACGCCCGGGCAGGTGTCGTGATGCGTGCCATTGTGGCAACCGTCACGCTGGGACTGGTTGCCCCCCACCCTTTGGGCTAAGTTCCCGGGCGCGTTCCGAACATGGATCTCACACAGAAGTTCTTGCAGTTCGCCCTGGTCGGCGCCGAGTGGGTGCTGTGGCTTCTGGTCATCCTCAGCGTGATCAGCGTCTACGTGATGTTCGAGCGGTTCCTGTTCTTCCGCACGATCGTCGGCGCAGACGCGGGGCTGCGCCGGAACCTCCTGGCCGCGCTGGTCGACAAGGACTTCGCCAAGGCCCGCAAGCTCGTGTCGGGCTCGCCGGGCTCGGGGGCGCGCATGGTCGCCGAGATGCTCGACAACGAGGCCCGCGGCCCCGAGGCGGTCGAGGCGGCGCTGAACGGCATGCGCAGCGAAGAGAAGCTCCGGCTCGAGAAGAACCTCGCCTTCCTCGGCACGCTCGGCTCGAACGCGCCGTTCATCGGCCTGTTCGGCACGGTGCTCGGCATCATCCGCGCGTTCAAGGACCTCGCCGACTCGGGCCTCAAGGCCGGCGGCGAGAGCTCGGCGTCGGTCATGGCGGGCATCTCCGAGGCGCTCGTCGCCACGGCCGTCGGCCTGCTCGTCGCGATCCCGGCGGTCGTCGCCTACAACATGTTCCAGCGCCGCGTGAAGCGGACGATGGGCGAGGCCGAGTCCCTCGCCCAGAACGCACTCGGTCTCATGGTCGGCCGCAAGGCCGAGCTCGCGACCGCCAGCCCGAAGGCGAAGGACTGATCCCGTGGCGGGCGGCACAGTCGACGACGACGACGAGATCACCGGCATCAACGTGACGCCGCTGGTGGACATCACGCTGGTGTTGCTGATCATCTTCATGGTCACCACGAGCATCATCAGCAACGCCGAGGGCCTGCAGGTCGCCAAGCCCGAGGCCGCCACCGGCGAGAAGCTCCAGGACAGCAGCGTACTGCTCGTGTGCACCGCCGACGGCACGATCCAGGTCGACGGGGTCACGATGGAGAGCGACGCGGCGATCGTCGACAAGCTCACCGACAAGCTCGTCGAGGATCGCAACCTCCAGGGCATCGTGCAGTGCGACGAATCAGCCGAGGTCGGACAGATGGTCCACCTCATCGATCTCATGCGCGACGCGGGCGTGAAGAAGTACGCGATCGCCACGAAGAAACCCGCCGCCGCCGCCGCGGGCGGCTAGCGAGCGCGAGCCCCCGACCATGCCGGCTGCACCACGCGCCGAGAACGGCCTCGACCCCGCGACGGGGATCACGGTCGCGATCCTCGTGCACGTCGCGGCGTACTTCGCGATCGGCTGGATCGATCCGCCGGAGCCGCCGCCGCTCGAGATCGTCGAATTCGAGGTCGCGACGCTGCCCGAGCCCGAGCCGAAGCCCGAGCCGCCGCCGCCGGAGCCGAAGACCCCCGAGCCCGAGCCCGAGGTGAAGCCGGTCGAGCCCGAGGTGCCCGAGCCGCCGGACACGCCGCCCAAGCCGCCGACGAAGAAGCCACCGAAGCCGGCGAAGCCCGAGCCGGAGCCGACGAACCCGAACCCGAACCCCGATCCTGCGCCGGCGCCCAAGCGGTTCACGCTGCCGCCGTCGGCGCTGGTGCCGGGGGCCGGCGGCGGCGTCTCGGTCAACCCGGGCACGGGCGGCGGCACGTCGGGCAGCGGCAACGGCCGCGACGATGGCACCGGAACGAAGCCCGGCTCCGGCAAGGGCACGACCGGCACCGATCCCAAGCCCGGCGGCCCCGCGTGGGCGCCCAAGGGCGACCTCTTCATCGCGCAGCAGCCCCGCGTGGTGCGGGTGCCCGAGGTCGAGTGCCCCGCGGTCACCGAGCGCCAGGTCTCGGGCACCGTCGTACTGCTCGTGCAGGTGCAGCGCGACGGCAAGGTCCGCAGCGCCAAGCCGACGAAGAAGATGGGCTTCGGCTGCGACGAGATCGCCCGCAAGGCGCTGATGGGTGCGAAGTTCGCCCCGGCGGTGGGCACGGATGGGAAGACCGCGGACTACGAGCTGCGGTACGAGTACGTGTTCGAGCTGCGGGATTGATCTCGAGCTGCGGGATCGACATGGCTCGCGATCTTACGATCGACGGCAATAGTCGGGACTGAACCGGACTTGGACTGGACCGGACCGCGGTGAATCCGGTGGCTCCGGGCCAAGCGCCGGGGCGACGATCCCCGGTGAACACTGTTTGCCGCGCACGCCATGACGTGCTAAGCTTCCGCTGGCAGGGGCCGTAACGATCTCATGGAGCGGAGGAAATCTCGATGACCGCGCAGAAATCGCCAGGAATTGACGGTAGCTTATGCCGCGCATCAATCGCACTCACAGCCATGCTAGGCGTCCCCGGCTGCTCGGGTGCCGCATTCGATCCAGGCAGCGATGCTGGGTCAGACGGACCAGACGGCTATCAGGATGGCGAGACCCATGCCTCTGGCGGGATTCAACCACAGGTTGATGACCTGCCCAGACGACGGGACGAGGAGGACGATTACACAAGGTACCTACGCCTTCATACCCGAGCGCTTGGACGTGATCGGTGGATGGTGGAAGGCGATCTCATGGTGACTGGCGAAGCCGAGTTGCGCGCGGCATACGATGCGTTCAGGTTGCGCTATCCACTCGACTCACACATAGTCGACTCCAAAAGGTGGTCCAACTCCGGTAATGCAGCGGGGATTGGGTCGAATTCAGACTTGAGGCTTACCGGAGGCCCAGCGCCGGGGGGCCCGCTTTACGCCGGTGTAGCCGTCGAATCAGGGTTTGACGTGACCCTCGACGTCCATCGCAAGATAAACCTCTCCTACTGTTTCGGATCCCTCGCCGTCGATTCGAGCTACAACGGTCTTGGCTACGCAGCGATCGAAGAAATCGTGGCCGAGGCCAGCCGTGAGTGGGAGTACGCGGCGGACGTCAATTTCGTCCATCGTCCCGAGTTCGACGACGTTGAAGGTGCTTGGGGCAACCACGGCACCTGCTGTCCACCGTCAACGGGCACCAATGGTGAAGGATGCGACGGTAATACTTCGTTGTATTTTCGCATTCGCGTTGCCGACCAGTTTGACTGCAATCCCAATCTCTGCAATGCCTTCGTCAATTTCTCGGGTTCGCGTCCGCCCTCAGGCGGCCTCCAGCGTGAACTCGTCCTTGGTTTGAGGGTGCTTGGGAACGAGGATGACCTACGGTCCACGATCAGACACGAGCTAGGGCACGTACTGGGACTAGATCACGAGCACTCGCGCTACGCGAATCAGACTCACCCAGACTGCGGTGGCGCTCCGCAGGCATCACTAACGGAGTATGACAGTGAATCAGTCATGTCGTACGACTTCTGCGACGGCACGACGGGTGAGAACGATGAACTCTCACTTCGCGATCGGCTTGGCGTTGCCTTCCTCTACAATCTACCACGAGAATCCACGACCGGCGACTACGGGCTCGCACCAGGTCCGCCGTTCGACATCACAGACGACATCTTCTGGTACACCCCTGGCGGGGGCACCTACTCGGTCTGGCTTGGAATCCCAGCCCCTGGAGAGGACATCGATTTCCATGAGAACACATTGTGTTTCTCCACAATAGACTGCGCACCGCTCGAGGGCAAGCTGAAGCCTTTTGAGCTCAGCACAGGGGGCGACTCGCTCGCCGACGTTTTCATGTACGGACCGTATTCCGAGTTCCCAGATAGACTTCTCAAATCGCTCGGAGCCGGCGTTTTCGAGGTTCACAGCAAGAGCGTGGCAGAATCGCGATACGTCCCGACGGTTCTCCCGGCTCACACCGCGGAGACCGATGACATTCTGTTGTACCAGCCAGGCGAAAAATCTGACAAAATTTGGCATCCAAGCACGCCGTCCAACTTCAGTAGTTCGGCGATCTCGGCGCACTCGTACGCGTTTCCGGTGTCTGGCCGATTCGTCGAAGAGAAGTGGCAGACGATTTGGTATAACTCGACGAGCACGTCCAGCACGGTATGGACGTGGAGCGACAAACACGTTCGGACCACTTCTAGCACTGAGCACTCCGATCTTGGGAGTGGACTTACATATGTCCCGGTCGTGGGGAATTTTCTAAGCGGGACCGCTGAGACCGGGATGGATGACATCGCATGGTACGCCCCACTCGCGGAAGATGTCGGGGAGCGCCTGGTCATCTGGGACACTTTGCCGGCTCAATCCTCTAACCGTTACTCGTTCATCAGCGGAGTCCCCGGAGACGCAAAGATTATTGCTGGCAATTTTGACAGCAACGTATTGTCCACCGAGATATTGTTCTACGCGCAAGGACAGAGCGGTCTACATCAGGTCTGGGCCCTCGATCTCCCGGACGGGGCGGACATCAACTATACGGTCCCTCTTCTATCCGATGACTCTTCTCCCGTCGTTGGGGACTTCAACGGGGACCTGTGCGATGATATCCTTTGGTTTACGCCACATCTTGACGAAAGTCGACTCTGGCGATCGGACTGCGACAATGGATTCGTCGACGAGGAACCCGTCGAGCACCCCACCGGCGCCTATCCAGTTGGCTACGGTATCGGCTATGCGAGGGCTGAGTAGGGACATGCTCTCCCGTTTCGTCACTCTTGCAGTGATCTCCTCACTCGGCTGCGGCGACGATGGCGCCCCCGAGGACGAGCCCGAGGTGGAGTCCGATCCGTGGTTCGGCACGACGCCGTCCGAGTGTGCCGAGCCGGACGTGGACGCGGAGGTGCTCGCCTGTGGCGGGCGAGCGACTCGCCTCGCGCTCTCTCCGGATCGCGTGTTTTGGACCGCGGGCACGAACACTCTCATCTGCCACTGCCCCGCCCCAGCGCTCTACTCCGTGGAGAGAGCAGGAGGCGCCCGATTGACGCTCCTGGAGCCGGAGATGGATCTCGCGGCGCTGGCCGTGGGTCAGCGTATTTATGCTTCCTCGAGCGAGCAGGTAATCCACTCGACGCTCGCGGGTGAGGACGTCGGGGTAATCACCGAGGATGGCGCCCTCGACCTCGCGGTGGCGGGCGGAGAGGTCTACTGGATCGGCGCCACCGACCGCTTCCTGTGGGCGGCGCCGGAGTCCGCGCTCGACGACATCGCGACCGTCGACGAGGCGCGGACCATCGCGTTCGCTGCTCGCGGGGAGTGGCTCGCGTGGATCACCGAAGCATCCGAGGTGAACCTCGAGAACCGACTGGATGGACGCCTCGACACGCTCTCGCTGTCGAATGGGCCTGTGCCGATGCAGATCGGGATCCTCGACGGCGATCAGGGCATCGTCCTCGTCTCGGACGACGAAGGTCTGCGGCGGATCGACGTGCATGGGGGCCAGCGCGAGCGCCTCGTGAGCGGAGGCGTGGAGTCGTTCGCGTCTGAGGGCCGCGTCGTCGCGTTCATACCCGATGACCTCGCATCCGTCCGCGCCCTCGAGGTGGACACCGGAAAGACCTGGAGTCTCGTCGAATACCCCGACATCCGCTCTGCGAAGGGGATCCTCGTGGCGGACGGCCGAGCGTACTGGAACGACGGTCGGGTGGTGACGGCGCCGTTGGTGCGAACGGGGAAGTGACGCCGGCGGCGCCGGCGGCGACCCACCGAGCGCGAGGGCTCGGTGCATGTGCTCACCGATCGGCGCCGCGCGCGGCGGCCGGGCGACGGCAGCGCGAACCCCTTCGACGCCGCCGACCCGTGCGGCAACATCATCACGAGCAACGACGATGCATGCGCCCCGGCGTCCTCGGTCGAGGCGACCGGTCTCGTCGAAGGCGTGGTGCAGGTCGTCGTGGCCAGCTACAACAACGACACGGTCGGCAACTACTCGCTCAACGTCTCGAGCACGACCTGCACGTGAGGCATGGGCCGGCCCCCGACCGGATCCCCCGAAGAGCGCGCCCCGGCCTGGCCTGGGCGCGCTTCTCCGCGCCACCGCCGTAGCGCACCCGAGCGTCCCCGCCTCCCGATAGACTCCCGCTCCGCGTGATCGCCTCCGCTGCCTCGGCCTCGCTCGCGCGGGCTGTCCTCGCGTGGGCCTGGCTCGCGTCGGTCGAGCCCGCGCCCGCGGACCTGCAGCCACCGGTCCGCACCAACGCGGTCGAGATCACCTATCCCGCCGCGCTCGCGGATGCGCCCGAGCCGCCCGCGGGCACCGTCGTCGTGCGGTTCGTGGTCGGCGTCGACGGTGTGCCGCACTCGCTGTCGATCGACGCGACGGTCGCCCCCGAGCTCGACGCGGCGGCCCTCGACGCCGTCGCGCGCCTGCGCTTCGAGCCGGCGACGTACCGCGGCGAGCGGGTCGAGGTCGAGCTCACGGAGTCGGTGACGTTCGCCCCGCCGCCCCGACGCCGCGCGCCCGTGCTGCTCGACGAACCACGGACAGCGCCACCCACCGCGACAGCGCCCGCAACGACGCCGACGGGCCCCGTACCCGCGCAGGGTCGCGTGCTCGAGGCCGGCACGCGCACGCCGATCGCCGCCGCCACGCTGTGGATCGTCCCCGCGCCCCCCGACGCGACCCCAGGCGTGGTCCGCCGCCGCGAGTACACCGATGACGCGCCCCCACCGTGGCAACTCGAGCGCCGCACCGATCCCGAGGGCGCCTGGACGCTGGCAACCCCGCGCCGCGGCATGGTCCGCGTCGTCGCGACCGCGCCCGGCTACGAGCGCTACGAGACCATCGTCCTGCTCGCCGACGACACGGTCACCGTCGATCTCTACCTCGTGCGCGCCGACGACAACCCCTACCGCACGGTCATCCGCAGCGAACGCGGCGCCCGCGAGGAGGTCACACGCCGCTCGATCACCGCTCAGGAGATCGTCAACCTCCCCGGCACCCAGGGCGACGCGCTCAAGTCGATCCAGAACTTCCCCGGCGTCGCGCGGGCGCCCTTCGGCGTCGGTCTGCTCGTGATCCGCGGCGCCGATCCCAGCGACTCGGCGGTCTACGTCGGCGAGCACGAGATCCCTCAGCTGTTCCACTTCGGCGGGCTCACGAGCGTGCTGCCGGCCGAGGTGATCACCAACATCGACTACCTGCCCGGCAACTTCGACGCCCGCTTCGGCGACGCCACCGGCGGCATCATCGACGTCTCGACCCGCGGCGGCCGACGCGACGGCTTCCACGGCCACGTCGACGCCGATCTCTTCGACGCCGGCGCGCTGGTCGAGGGCCCGGTCGGCAAGGGCTCCGTCATCGTGGCGGCCCGTCGCAGCTACATCGACGCGGTGCTGCCCGCCGTGCTCCCCGACGACGCAGGCGTGCAGCTCACCGTGGCCCCGCGCTACTGGGACTACCAGGCGCTGTTCGAGTACCCGCTGTCGCGTGGGCGCCTCACCGCACGGGCCTTCGGCTCCGACGATCGCACCAAGCTCGTCGCCGCCGATCCCAACGAGGTGTCGACCGACGCGCGCGATCGTTTCGAGACCACGCTCCTGTTCCACCGCGCCGACCTGGCCTACGAGCACCACCGCGACGGCTGGGACTTCCTCGTCACGCCGTCGTACCGCTACGACCTCATCAAGGCCGGCGCCGGCGACGTGTTCCGCTTCACCCTCGGTGTGCACACGTTCTCGGGCCGCGCCGAGATCGGCCGCCGGCTCGGTCGCATCGGCAGGCTCGAGGTCGGCACGCAGGTCTCGACCGGCCGCTACAGCATCGACGCCGAGTCGGTCGCGATCCCCCAGGCCGGCACGGGCGACCAGTCCACGCGGTTCACCGTCGACTCGCGCAACCGCTTCGCCTCGCCGGCGCTCTACGCCACCGTGTACCTCGACGTCGCGCCGTGGCTGACGCTCATCCCCAGCGCGCGGTTCACCTTCTACGGCGTGCAGTTCCAGCGCGGCACCGCCGATCCGCGGCTGCGGTTCGTCGCCCGCGTCGGCGACCACATGTCGATCCGCGGCGGCGTGGGCATCTACAGCCAGACGCCGGACCTGCCCCAGTGGAACCCGCGCTTCGGCAACTCCCGGCTCGGCCCCGAGCACGCCGTGCACACGAGTCTCGCGGTCCGCCGCGAGCTCGGCCAGGGGTGGAGCGCCGAGATCGCCGGCTTCTACAAGCACGGCTGGGACCTCGCCGCCCCGAGCACGTCGGTCGTGCGCCGCGAGACCGGCGAGATCGGCCCCGAGGTCTTCAGCAACGGTGGCCTCGGACGCATCGTCGGCGGCGAGGTCTTCGTCCGCAAGGAGCTCACGCGCAAGCTGTTCGGCTGGGTCAGCTACACGGTCTCTCGTAGCGAGCGGCGCTTCGATCCCCAGCAGGGCTACGTGCCCTTCGACTTCGATCAGACCCACATCCTCACGCTCATCGGCGTGTACCGATTCCCAAAGCGCTGGCAGCTCGGCGCCCGCTTCCGCGTGGTCTCGGGCAACCCGTACACGCCCCACGAGGGCGCGGCGTTCGACGCGACGAGCGGCGCGTACATCCCGATCGACGGGCGCACCAACTCGGCGCGGGTCGGCGCGTTCCACCAGCTCGATCTGCGGCTCGACAAGCGCTTCGTGTGGCCGCGGATCGAGCTGAACGCCTACGTCGACGTGCAGAACGCCTACAACCGCTCGAACCCGGAGTTCCTGCAGGACAGCTACGACTACACGAAGGTTGCGCCCGTCGCGTCGGTGCCGATCCTGCCGTCGCTGGGCCTGCGGCTGTCGTGGTGAAGCGGCGGCGGTCGGCCCTCGATTGACACCGGGCGCGGCCGCGGGCTAGCGTCCGGCCCGATGATCCGCGTCCGCGGGATGCGAAAGGCCTACCGGACCGGCAAGGTGGTCAACGAGGTCCTGCGCGGCGTCGACTTCGACATCGACGCCGGCGAGTTCGTGTCGATCATCGGCCCCTCGGGCTCCGGCAAGAGCACGCTGCTGCACGCGATCGGCGGCCTGGATCGCGACTACACCGGCACCATCGAGGTCGACGGCCGGGATCTCCACAGCCTGTCGGACACCGCGCTGTCGGACTACCGCAACCGCAGCGTCGGCTTCGTGTTCCAGTCGTTCTACCTGCTGCCGCACCTCAGCATCCTCGAGAACGTCGCGTTGCCGGCGGTGTTCGCCCGCACCGGCGAGCGCCTCGATCACGCGGCCGCCTCGGCGCGCGCCCGCGACGTGCTCGAGCAGGTCGAGCTCGGGGCGCGCACGGACAGCACCCCGACCATGCTCTCGGGTGGCCAGCGCCAGCGGGTCGCGATCGCCCGGGCGCTGTTCCATCGCCCGACCCTCCTGCTATGTGACGAGCCCACCGGCAACCTCGACAGCAAGATGGGCGCGCAGATCATCGAGCTGTTCCGCCGCCTCAACGCCGACTCCAAGATCACCGTGATGATCGTGACCCACGACCCGAGGATCTCCGCCGCGACCACGCGCACGCTGCGGGTCGAGGACGGCAACCTGTTCGACGAGGGGACGCACCGGCCCACGGCGATGCCGGCGCCCGAGTCCCCCGCGCCGGAGGCCCAGCCATGACCGGGGCAGGCCTGCGGCGCGTGGTCGCGGCGAACATCCGCCGCAGCCGCAACCACTTCTTGCTGGCGTCGATCGGCATCGTCGTCGGCATCGCGACGTTCACGTTCTTCATCGCCCTGGCCCAGGGCGTGCGCGCGGTGGTGCTCGGGCGGATCTTCCCGCTCGACCAGCTCGAGGTCGTGCCCAAGAGCCTCGACATCGCCATCGGCCCGCTGGCGCTCGGCACCAGCACCCTGGGCGCCGACGTCATCGACGACGCCCGCGTCCGCAAGATCGAGGCCATCCCTGGGGTGCAGACCGTCTACCCGAAGATGCGCCTGACGGTGCCGTCGATCGCGATGGGCGGCGAGGCGCTGATCGGCGCCGACCTCCGCTCGGAGATCGTCGCCGACGGCCTCGACCCCGCGCTGGTCCCCGACGACGTCGCCCCTGGCTTCGAGTTCCGTGATTTCGACGCCGAGCCGGGCCCGACGACCGCGTGCACCGAGGACGCCGAGTGCGGCAAGAACATGTACTGCGGCGTGCCGGCCGGCACCCGAATGGTGCGGAAGAACCGCGACGACGACTACGGCAAGCCGCCCAAGGGCACGCCGACCGTTTGCCGCCACTACGTGCCGGTGCTCGCCTCCGAGCACGTCGTGGAGCTGTACAACGGCGCGCTGCGCCGCGCCCACGGCTTCCCCAAGCTCGTGCCCGAGTCCGTGGTCGGCTTCACCTTCGAGCTCGTCATCGGCTCGTCGATGGTCGGCGCCTCCAACAAGGACCACCTCGTGCGCGAGCGCGCGATGCTGGTCGGCTTCTCGCGCAAGGCGATCGCCCTGGGCCTCACGATCCCGGTCGGCTACGTGCGCCGGCTCAACGTCGACTTCGGCCAGCCCGAGGACGCGCAGCGCTACCACTCGGTGATCGTCATGGTCCCCGAGAAGGACGACGTCGCCGCGGTCGCCAAGGGCGTCACCGACCTCAACCTCGAGGTGGCCGACACCGGCGCCGAGCAGGCCGCGCTGCTCATCGCGATCTTCACGCTGATCTTCGCGCTGGTCAGCGCGGTCATCGTCGGCATCGCGGCGGTCAACATCATGCACGTGTTCTTCATGCTGGTGTACGAGCGCCAGCACGAGCTCGGCATCATGCGCGCCATCGGGGCCACGCGCGGCGACGTCACGCGCATCATCATGGGCGAGGCGGCGACCCTCGGCATGTTCGGCGGGTTGCTGGGCGTCGGCCTGGCGTTCGTCGCCAGCTTCGGCTTCGACTGGATCTCGGCGACGTACGTCCCCGACTTCCCGTACAAGCCGGAGACCTACTTCATCTTCCCGTGGTGGCTCGTCGCCGCTGCGCTCGGCTTCGCCGTCAGCTTCTGCATCTTCGGCGCGTTCCTGCCGGCCCGCCGCGCGGCCCGGATGGAGCCCGCGGCGGTGCTGTCGGGGCACTGACGCCGCGACGCTATTGCGGCGGCAGGCTCTGGTTCTGGTTGGTCTCGACGCAGCGCACGCACGACTCCTGGGCCTCGCGGCACTCGTTGCGCGCCTCTCGACACAGGCCCTGGTAGCTGTCGTCGTCGGGGTGATCGTCGGCCAGCTCGCAGAGCTTCTCCTGCACACTGCAGATGCTCGTCGCCAGCTCGCACAGCTCCTCGCACTTGCCGGCGTCGGAGGTCGCGACCGGTCGGAGGCCCCGTTCGCGATCGACCAGATCGCCCAGGCGCTTGCGGAGCTCGCCCATGCCCTCGCCCTCGGTGACGCCTTGGGGATCGGGGTCGGAGCCGCCGGAGCCGCTCGTGCCCGGGGTCACCGTCCCGCCGCCGGTCTGTGGCCCGCATCCCGCCCCGAGCATCGCGCAGACGAGCGCGCGCGCGAGCCTCGTGCCCGTCGTTGGTCGCGTCGTGCTCATCGCTCGAGCTCCTTGCGCAGAGAGGACATCACTCGGATCGCGCGGGAGTAGCTGCCTACCGCCAGCGCGTCGTCACCGGCCTCGACCGCCAGATCACCGAGCGTGACGAGGGCCCGGGCGCTCGCGCGGTCCAGCGGCAGGGAGCGATCGGGAGCCAACATCGGTTCGAGGAGATCGAGGGCCACGGCGACGCCTTCGGGGCGTGAGGCGAGAGTCTCACCCAAGCGGGTCGCCAACTCCAGCCGCAACACCTCGGCCTCGGCGAGGCCCGCCGGGACCGGCAGCGCGAGGCCGCGTCGCAGCGCGGCGCCCTGCGCATCGGCGTCGGTCGTGCCGTCGGCCTCGGCGTGCACGCGCGCGACCGCCTCGATGTACGCCAGGCCCTCGCGGGTCGGCGCACCGGACTGGACCGCGTGGATCGAGATCCGTGCATCGGGCGACGCGCCGAGATCGCGCTCGCTCTCGGGATCGCAGGCGCCGAGCACGGTGACGAACGTCGCCATGACCGTCGCCAACCCGGTCACCCACCCGAACTTGAAGCGCGTGCTCATCGCGCTGCCTCCGAGCCCGACGCGGAGAGTCGGGCCGAGTACTGGGCCGCGAGCTCGGCCGCACGGCCACCGTCCTGCTCGCCCGGCACGCCCTCGAGCGCGGCGTGGGCTTGGGTGCTCAGCGCCTCGGCGGCGGCTCGTCCGGCCGGCGTCGCCGCGCGCTCGGGCGTCGACAGCATCGGCACCAACGCGAGGCCCGCGGCCGTCGCGACGGCGACCCACGTCGCACGCCACGAGGGCGCACGGGGACCGTGGTGAGCCGCACCACCACCGCGGCGAGCGACGACCTTTCGCCACACGCGGGCCCGATCGAGCTGGGTCAGCGGCGCGACGTCGAGGAGGTCGAGCGCGTCGTCCGTGGCGCCCACGTCGGTGGGCCCGAAGGCCAGCGCGAACGCGGTCGGCACCGCGGGCTCGCGCACGAGGGAGGCCATCGGCGAGGCCTCGAGGTCCGCATCGAACTCCGGCTCGCCGAGCGCACGCAGCTCCGCGGCGATGCGCGCGAGCTCGGCGTCCGACGGGCGTGGAGTCCCGGTGTGTTCAGTCGTCATGGATCTCCGAATTCGAGGCGAGGGCTCTCGCCATAGCGATCGGTGTAGAGCTTGCGAAACGCCTTGCAGGCGCGGAAGAGCAGCACGTCGAGCGTGCCGACCGACACGTCCATCTCGTTCGCCGCGACGTCGCGGGACACGCCCTCGACCAGCCGCAGGCGCAGGACCTTCCCGTAACGCGGGTTGATTTCCTCGAGACACGCGTCGATGCGCGTGCGCAAGAGTGAGGTGACCTGGCGCTGGGCCGTCGCGCTCTCCCCGGTCGTCCCGTCGTCGTCGGCGATGAACTGCTCGAAGCCATCGGGCCACCCGGTGAACCGCCCCGATTTTCGCAGATGATCGAGGGCGAGGTTCTTGGCGATGCGGATGAGCCAGGGCAGCACGCCCTTGCCCTGCCAGCGGAACCGGCCGATGTGCTCCATCGCGCGCACGAACGTGTCGGCGAGGAGGTCCTCGGCCAGGGTGCGATCGTGCACGAGCGGGACGATCGCGAAGCGGTGGACTGCCGTGGCGTAACGCTCGTACAGCTCCCGCATCGCGGCGGCATCGCCGGCCTGGGCGCGATCGACCAGGGCTCGTTCGACGGACTCATCGGCATCGGGTTGGATGGTCACCTGCGTCGCGTGGGCCGTTGGGTCCGTGCCGCTGCTCTGGCGCCGGTTGCACCCCGTGGAGGAGCCGGGGGACGGGTGTCCCGGGTCGGCTTTCCTAGAGATGGCCGGCACCTGGGCCGACGGCGTCGCGGCTTGCACCGCAGGGGGTCTCCTCGCGCGGCAAAACGCGGGCCCGGGGGCGACCTTACATCGAACACAGGCCCTTCGGCCGCCCGGTCGAGGGGTGGCCCGATCGGCCCCGCACGAAACCTCCGCGGCCCAAACACCGTCTAGGGGTGCGCCCCGGCTTGACCCGTCGGCGCCTTGAGCGGTACTCGCCTTCCAGGCGGTCCGCACCACGCCGCACCCCCAGGCTTCCCGTGCTGCTTCTCACGACCCTCGCGCTCGCGCTCGCCCCTGAACCCGAACCGGCCCCGGCCCCGGCCCCGGTCCCGCCCGAGGCCACGGTCGCCCCGGCGGACGTCGGCGCGGGGATCGACGCGCGCCTGCCCGCGGACTATGAGCCGCCCTTCCCGAGCGACACCCTCGAGCTGTCGCAGGTCCTCGAGTACGCCGTGCGCGACAACATCGATCTGCGGACCAACGCCATCGACACCGACATCAGCGAGGCCAACGTCCTCGCCGCCCAGGGCGCCTACGATCTGTTGCTCACCGCCGGCGTCACGGGCAGCGCGTCGAAGACACCGCAACGCGGTTCGCAGTTCACCATCGCCACCGGCGCGCGCTCACTCGGGGCCAACGCCGGGTTCTCGCGGCGGCTCGAGACCGGCGGCAACATCTCGCTGCGCCTCGACATCTCCCGCGGCCAGCAGGACCAGGCGGCCAACTTCCTCAACGCGAACGCGGGCTCGACCACCCTGTCGACCTACCGCATCTCGCCGACGTTGACCCTCACCCACCCGCTGCTCAAGGGCGCGGGCCTGAAGGTCGGTCGCGCCGAGATCAACAAGGCCAAGATCGCCGTCAGCCAGGCCGAGGCCACGCGGGTCGTCACCGCGCAGAACCTCATCCGCGACCTCGTGTCGGCCTACTGGGACGTGCTCGCCGCCCATCGCGATCTGCAGAACAAGCGCAACAGCGTGGGGCTGGCGGGCAAGCAGCTCGAGCGGACCAAGGCGTTGGTCGCCGCCGGACGCTCGTCGCCGGTCGACGCCAAGGCGGTCGAGCAGGCCCTCGCCGCCCGCGAGAGCGACGTCATCAACGCCGAGAACACGCTGCTCGACAAGAGCGTCACCCTCCGCACGCTGATGGGCGAGCACTTCGACGGCAAGGACACGCTCGGGGTGGTGCCGGCGACCGACCCGATCGTGCGCCCGCGGGCGGTGAACGTCTCCGACGAGATCGATCGCGCCCTCGCCCAGAACCCGCAGGTCCGGCAGCTCGAGCTGTCGATCGCCAGCGGCCGCATCGACGAGCTCGTCGCGGCGAACGCTCGGCTGCCGCAGCTCGACTTCAGCGGCACCTTCCAGCCCACCGGCCGCAGCACCGACACCACGTCGAACGGGTCCACGGGCGATCCCGGCGCCGAGGGCAACTGGGGTCAGGCGTTCAAGAACTTCTTCAACACCGACGTCGCCAGCAACGGCCTGCTCGCGGACTGGAGCCTGACCGGCTCGCTCTCGCTGACATGGGACGTCCGCAACCGCACCGCCCGCGGGCGCCACGAGGCGACCAAGCTCGCGATCCGCAAGACCGAGACCCAGCTCGAGAAGACCAAGCAGACCGTCGCCGCCGGCGTCATCCGCTCGGCCAACGGGCTGCGCACCGCCGGCAAGGTGATGGACGTCTCGGAGATCTCCGTGGAGCTCGCGAAGGAGAACCTCGCCGCCGAGCAGGCCCGCTTCGACGTGGGCCGCTCGACGAACTACGACGTGCTCCTGCGCCTCGACGAGCTCGACAAGGCCCAGTCCCAAGCGCTCGCGGCGCAGATCAGCTACCTCAAGGCGCTCGCGCAGCTGCAGGCCCTGACCGGCGAGATCCTGCCCGCATACGGCATCGACACGCCGTGAAGGCTCCCCCGCGGACCCGGCCGCGACCCGGCGGCCCCGGCTTGTGGCCCCAGCGACGGCCGTGCTAGCTTGGGAACCTCGCCGGCCCCGCGGCTGTCCCCACCGCCGCATCCGCGCGAACCAGGAGAATCCCGATGTCCACCGCAGAGATCGCCGACAACAAGTGGGAAGTCCAGGCCTCCAAGCCCCCCGTCGCCACCATCGGCGGGCTGATGCAGCTCCTGATGATCTCGGGGTTCGCAGGCCTGTTCGGCTACCTGACCGTCATGTCGATCATCGGCGCGATCACGCCGAAGCCCGAGGCGAACCACATCGAGAAGGGCTTCGGCCAGGGCGGCGCTTCCCCGACGGCCGCACCGGCCGCGAAGTAGGCCCCTCGCGATCCCGGCGCCGTCAATCGGCGCCGAAGCCCACGAGCGCGAGCATCTGACCGATGCCCGCGCCGTCGCGGCGAAACGAGAAGAACCGAGCCGGTTGCGCGTGCGTGCATCCGCCGACCCGCCCGATGGCGTCGGCGTCGATTCCCGCGGCGACCAGTTGGTGGCGCACGGCGGCGACGAGATCGACGTGGGGCCGCGGCGACTGCTCGCGCACGAACGCCGGGTCGAACGCCGCGGCGACCTCGGGGCCGACCTCGAACGCGTCCTGCTCGATGCACGGTCCGATCGACGCCACGAGCGCCCGCGGTTCGACGCCGGCCTCGCCGAGCGCCGCGACGGTGCGTCCGACGATGTCCGCCGCGGTGCCACGCCAGCCGCTGTGGATCGCCGCGGCGACACGACCGCGCCGATCGGCGAGCAGCACCGGCACGCAGTCCGCCGTCAGGACCCCGACCACGACACCGTCCTCGCGGCGGCACCACAGCGCGTCCGCGGTGGTCTCGGCGTGCAGCGCATCGACGTGGACGACGTCGACGCCGTGGACCTGCCTCGCGGTGCGCAACGCCGCGGGGTCGAAGCCCGCGGCCGCCGCGACGCGTCGGCGGTTCTCGGCGACCGCCTCGAGGTCGTCGCCCCACTTGCTCGCCATGTTGAGCGTCGCGTAGCGGCCGACGCTCACGCCGCCGTCGCGATCGGTGAAGCCGTGCACGAGCCCCTCGATCGCAGACAGGTTCGGGTCCCGCAGCAGCATCACGCGTCAGTGTAGCGGAGCGGCGGCGGGCTCATGGGGCGAGCGCATCGACGATCGCCGCGAGTTCCCCGGGCAGCGCGCTCGTCCACGCGCAGCGGCGTCCGTCGGGGTGCACGAAGCCGAGCAACGCGGCGTGCAGCGCGTGCCGGGGCAGCTCGGCTACAGCCGCGCGGACCCGCGGATCGGCCGGCACGTGTCCGTACAACGTGTCGCCGAGGATCGGGTGTCCGAGCCGGCGCGCGTGCATGCGGATCTGGTGGGTGCGTCCGGTGTGCAGCGTGAACCGGACCACCGCGGCGCCGTAGAGCCGCGTCTGCACCGTCGCGTCGGTGATGGCCCGGCGCCCACCGACGTCGCCCGAGAAGCGCCGGCGATCCGCGGGATCGCGGCCGTGCCCGGTCTCGACGTGCAGCGTCTCCCAGCTCGGCACCCCGTGCACGATGCCGAGGTACGCCCGCTCGATCGTGTGGGTGCGGAACTGGGCCGCGAGGTGCTCCTGCGCCGCGGCGTGCTTGGCCACGACCAGCAGCCCGCTGGTGTCCTTGTCGAGCCGGTGCACGATGCCGGGCCGCGTGGCGTCGTTGCCCGCGAGCACGGGCAGCGCCTCGGCGCCGACGCCGAGGTGGCCGAGCACCGCGTTCACCAGCGTGCCGCGATCGTGCCCCGGGCCCGCGTGCACCGGCATGCCCGCGGGCTTGTCGACGACGAGCAGGTCGTCGTCCTCGTGCACGATGACCAGGGCGATGCGCTCGGCCTCGGCGCGCAGCGGGGCGACCGGCACCAGCGCGACGTCGACGACCAGCGGCCGCTGCACCAGCGCCGCGGGCCGCAGGGGCGCGCCACCGGTGCGCACCTGGCCGGCGGCGAAGGCCTTCGCGAGGGCCGAGCGCGTGACCGCCACGCCGGCGCGCTGCAGAGCGGCCAACACCGCGAGGTCGGCCCGGCCGCCGTCGGGGTCGAGCACCACGGACCAGGCCCCGTAGGGCGACGCGGCCACTACCAGATCGGCGACTTGAGCGCGGCCATCGGCTTGACCACGCGGTCGACGATCGCCCGATCGTAGAAGTTCCGCTTGAACAGCTCCGGCGTCACCGCGGCGCGGAACAGGTCGCGCCCCTCGGTGATCAGATCCGACAGCTCCGGATCGTCGAAGAAGGTGTCCGCGAGCAAGGCCTCTTCGATGCGCTGCTTGTTGTAGAGGTAGATGTCCGACGCAATCGCACGCGCCTTCTGCTGCGCGCGCTTCTCGTTGTCGATGAGTTGCTGCCCGGCCATTGCGGCGACAGCATGCCACAGTCCCGCCGCCGGGCGCCAGCGGCGGCCCGAACGAGGGGGCGATGAGGGCGGCGCCCGGCCTCGGGCCCCGCGGCGGCCCGCAACGAGCCCCGCGGGCGGCGCGGCGCTACACTGCCGGCCGTGCCGACGACGTCGTTGAGCGAGAGCCTGAGCTCGCTGCTTGCGGCGACGGTGGCGTTCGCGATCGGCACCTCGGTGCTGCTGCGCGACCGCAAGCGCGACAACTTCGTGCTGTTCACGGTCTTCTGCTTCAACCTGGGCCTCTTCCACCTCGGCCGGTTCTTCTACGGGTTCTCGGGGCTGTCGCAGTTCGGGTGGTTCGCCCAGACGATCAGCCTGCTGCTCCCGTGGACGGCGGAGCGCAGCCTGTCGAGCTTCGTGCCTGCGGTCGGCGTCAACCGCTACGGCGGCTGGCAGCGGCGCCTCGGCACCGTGCTGGTCGCCGCACAGACCGTCGTGCTGTTCCTGCCGAGCTTGAGCGAGCTGCCGCAGTGGAGCGTCGTGCAGGCGCTGCTCGGCGCCTACGTGATCGTCGGCCTGCTGCTCGCGACCACCCGCGTGTGGCGGGCCGCGCGGGCGGCCGAGGGCACGTCGGCGGCGCCGCGGCTGCGCTACCTGTTCTACGCCAGCCTCGCGACGCTGGTGCTCAGCTCGCCGTGGGTGCCGGCGGTCGGCCCGATCGTCACCGCGGTCTACCTGTACTTCGTCGCCCAGACGCTCGTCCGCGAGCGTCTGCTCGATCTCCCGGAGGTCGCGCTGCGGATCATCAGCCTCAGCGTGCTGGTCATCGTCGTCACCAGCCTCTACGCGCTCCTGCTGCTGTGGATCCCCGCGCGCGACGCCGGCAACCGCTCGCTGTTCGTGTTCAACGCCGCGGTCGCCTCGTTCGCCGTGCTCGTGCTGCTCGAGCCGGTGCGCACCGAGATCGAGTCGCGCCTCGAGGGGTGGTTGTTCCGCGATCGCAGCGTGCTACGCAGCATCCTCGTGCAGCTGCGGCTCAAGCTGCTCAACGTCATCGACCCCGACGAGATGGCCAAGCTGGTGGTCGAGGAGCTGCAGGCGTCGGGGCGCGTGACCCAGGCGAGCCTCTACCTCATCGATCGCCAGGGCGCGGCGCTGGCCCTGGCGCGGCACCTGGGGCCGATCCCGCTGGCGCGGCTGGATCTGGCGACCCGGCGCCCGCTGCTGGATCGCATGCTCCGCCACGGCACGCAGCTGCGCGACGTGCTGCAGCGCGAGCGCCAGCGGGCCCGCCCAGAGGCCGAGGTCGAGCTCGACGAGATGCTCGAGACCCTGGGCGCGCTCAAGGCCAGCCTCGCGCTGCCGATCGTCGGCCGCCTCGGACGCGACGAGGATCGCGGCGACCCCGAGCTGCTCGGCGCGCTGTTCGTCGACGACGAGCGCCTGCTCGAGCCGTTCTCCCGCGAGGAGATCGAGCTGTTCGACGGCGTCGTCGCCCAGGCCGCGACGACCATCGCGAACTCGGCGGTGTACGAGTTCCGCAAGGAGCGCGACCGCCTCGCGGCCCTGGGCGAGATGGCCGCGGGCCTGGCCCACGAGATCCGCAACCCGCTCGGCGCCATCAAGGGCGCGGTGCAGGTGATGGAGTCGATGGACGACAAGCCGGGGCCGCAGGCCCGCGAGTTCCTCGACGTGATCGTCGAGGAGGTCGATCGGCTCAACCGGGTCGTCAGCCAGTTCCTCACCTACTCGCGGCCCTTCAAGGGCGAGCACGCGCTCGTCGACCCACGCGACGTGGTCGCGGCGACGGTGCGCCTGGTGCCCGAGGCCGTCCGCGAGCGCGTGACCGTACGCGAGCGCGGGGTCGTGCCGCGGATCCGCGGGGACGAGGACGCGCTGCGCCAGGTCCTGCACAACCTCGTGCTCAACGCCCTCGACGCGACCGCGGGCATGACCGATCCCCTCCCGAGCGTGGAGATCGTGCTGTCGGTCCGGCGCCGCGGGCTGCTGCGGGCCGACGCCGTCGCGATCGACGTCCGCGACAACGGCCCTGGCCTGTCGGCCCGCACGATGACCAACCTCTTCGTGCCTTTCCACACCACCAAGAGCGGCGGCACCGGCCTCGGTCTGCCGATCAGCCAGCGCATCGTCGAGAACCACCAGGGCGTGATCGAGGTGGCCAACAACGCCGACGGCGGGGCGCGTTTCACCGTATTGTTGCCGGTGCAGTCGCCGGTCGCCGGTGACGCGCCCGCGGCCCTGCCCGACGCCGCCGCGGTCTCCGGTGAGACCCCGGCGGCGCCAGCCGCCCTAGCCGCCCCTGCCGCCCTGCCCGCCCTGCCCGCACCCGAGGCTCGCCCCACGTGACCGCGCACCGTGCCCGCATCCTCCTCGTCGACGACGAACCGAACCTCCGCAAGGTGCTCGGCGCCCTGCTGCAACAGGAGGGCTTCGAGGTCCACGCCGAGGCCGACGGCGCCGCCGCGCTGGCCCGCGTGCGCGCCTCGCCGTCGGGCACGTTCGACGCGGTGATCTCCGATCTCCGCATGCCCGAGCTCGACGGCATCGGCCTGCTGCGCGCGCTCGTCCGCGAGGATCCCGAGCTGCCCGTCGTGCTGCTCACCGCCCACGGCACGGTCGACTCTGCCGTCGAGGCGGTGAAGCTCGGCGCGTTCGACTACCTCGAGAAGCCCTTCGATCGCGACCAGATCCGCACCGTGCTGCAGCGGGCCGTGGCGACCCGCGCCCGCGCCGGATCGTCGGTGGGCCCCGGCGCCGCCGAGCGCCGCGACGACGAGCGCCGCGTCGAGGTCGAGCCCGCGACCGGCGGCATGGTCGGCGACTCGGCCGCGCTGCACACGGTGCAGGAGATCATCCGCACCGCCGCCGCGAGCCCGTCGACGGTGCTCATCACCGGCGAGAGCGGCACCGGCAAGGAGCTGGTCGCCCGCGCGCTGCACCTCGGATCGCCGCGGCGCGCCGGCCCGTTCATCCGGGTCAACTGCGCGGCGATCCCCGCGGGCCTCACCGAGAGCGAGCTGTTCGGCCACGAGCGCGGGGCGTTCACCGGCGCCGTCAGTGGTCGCGCGGGGCGCTTCGAGCTCGCCGACGGCGGCACGCTGTTCCTCGACGAGGTCACCGAGATCCCGCAGGAGATCCAGGTGAAGCTACTGCGCGCGATCCAGGAGTCGGAGTTCGAGCGCGTCGGCGGCATCAAGACCCTGCACGTCGACGTCCGCATCATCGCAGCGTCGAACCGCGACATCGAGTCCGAGGTCAAGGCCCGCACGTTCCGCGAGGATCTGTTCTATCGGCTCAACGTCGTGCCGATCCATTTGCCGCCGCTGCGCGATCGCCTCGACGACCTGCCCGCGCTCATCACCCACTTCGTGCGGCGTTGCAACGAGCGGCTGGGCAAGCAGGTCAAGGGCTTCTCCGACGACGCGCTGGCGGCCCTGGCCCGGTACCCCTGGCCGGGCAACATCCGCGAGCTCGAGAACCTCGTCGAGCGCATGGTGCTGTTCGCCTCGGGGCCGATGATCGAGAGCGAGGCGCTGCCCGACAGCTTCCACGATCATGCCACCGACACGGCCGAGACCGCCGGCCAGGCCGTCGCGCACACCGACGCGGCGAACCACGCCGACGCGACCGCAGCGGGGGACGACAAGCTGCTGCGCCTGCCGCTGGCGAGCCTCGGCTTCGACCTCAAGGAGGCCGTGCGCGCGGGCTCGCGGATGGTCGAAGAGGCGCTCATCCGCGAGGCGTTGCAGCAGACGCAGTACAACGTCACCCGCTCCGCCCGATTGCTCGGAATCAGCCGCCGCAGCCTGCAATCGAAGATGAAGGAGCTCGGCTTGCGCATGGTCGCCGACGACGGCCCGACCCGTTGAAGGCCCGACCCGCGGTCGGGCCCGCGGACCGCCGTCTCGGCGATTTGACGCTTCGCCACCGGCGCGGGTATCGTGCCCTCCAGACCCATGCGCGCACTCGGTCGTCTACTCGTTCTCGTGGGTGCTCCCGTCGCTGCGGTCAGCGGCGCCACCCCGGCCTCGGCCGCCGAGGTGACCCGCGTCGCGAGCTCCTTCGAGGAGGAGAACCGCTTCGACATCCACCTCGGCCTGGCCTACTCGTTCAACTACAAGAGCGCGGCCATCCTGCGCGAGTGGAACAGCGGCGCGGCCGGCGACGACGAGAACCGCCTGGTCAAGGACCTCATCTACCGGCAGAGGCGGCACCTGCTGACGCCGTCGATCGAGATCGGCCTGTGGCACGACCTGTCGGTGTACATGGCGCTGCCGGTGATCCTCTCGGATCAGCGCAGCTACGAGTTCGACCAGCGCGCCGACGACTGCGTCTACGGCGACCAGGTCCCGCCCGAGCCCGAGGCGACCTGCGTCAACAAGAACAACAGCACCGCGGTCCGCGACGGCATCATCCCGCGGGACGGCTTCGACGCGACGACCAACGGTGCGCCGTTCGACCAGTTCACCGGCCCCGGCACCGAGCTCATCTTCCAAGGCCCGACGCGCCGCGGCATCGACCAGTTCTGGGTCGGCCTCAAGTACGGGATCCTGAACCAGAACAAGCGGGCGCACATGCCCAACTGGATCATCGGGGCCGAGGGCCGCTTCGGCGTCGGCCGGCCGATGACCTTCACGCGCGACATCCAACAGAACGACCCGGCGGGCAACCACCGCGTGGGCCGTCGCATCCACGAGATCGGCCTGTGGACGGCGCTGAGCCGCCGCCACCGGTTCCTCGATCCGTACTTCACCGCGTTCTGGCGGCAGTCGATCCGCGGCGGCAACAGCCAGTTCCAGGACTTCTCCCGCTTCGGCGCGCAGAGCGAGAGGCAGCCGCAGTCGACCGCGGGCATGACCTTCGGCACCGAGGTCGTGCCATGGGAGCGCAAGGCCAAGCAGCTGAAGGTCGCGATCCTCCTCGAGGGCAGCGCGGTGCTGCACTACGGCGGCCGCGGCTACAGCGAGATCTGGGAGCTGCTCGCCGACAGCCCGGCGATGGTCGGCGCGAACGACCCGACCCAGGCCAGCCAGTGCAACGCGGCCGCGGCGATCGCCGAGTCGCGGACCAACCCCGGTGACCCGAGCTACGTGCAGGCCGGCGGCACGTCGTGCGCGGCGTTCAACGGCATCACCGACCTGCAGGACTACGGGACGTTCGGGTTCAACGGCGGCCTCAACCTGACGCTCGGGCCCTACGCCCGGCTCGCGTTGGGCGTGAACGTCCAGACCGACACGCGGCACTTCCTGACCTTCACCAACCGCGGTCGCGCGGAGGGCGGCGCCGACGACGATCGCGTCGAGGCCGGCACCTCCGAGGTCAACCCGCTGCGCCGCGACGTCGTCGACAACGTCGGCCGCCGCTTCGTCATCGACGACGTGGTCGACCTCTACGGCTACGCGCGCTTCATGCTGACCTTCTGACGCCGTGGCCCGGGGCACGACGCGGCCGGTTTCGGCCGAGACCTTCGACTGCCAGACGTGCGGCGCGTGCTGCCGCAACCCCGACGAGAACCGGGCCGAGGGCGTGTTCGACTGGGTCGAGGTCGCCGCGGGCGAGCCGCTGTTGAAGAAGACGCAGCACGCCGTCCTGCTGAAGGTGGGGACGGACGGCGCCGTGCACCTGCGGCTGGTGGACGACGGGCGGTGCATCGCGCTGCACGGGGCGCTCGGTCGCCGCGTGCGGTGCTCGATCTACGCGCTGCGGCCGGCGGGGTGTCGGCGCGTGACGGCGGGGGACAACCGGTGTCGGCAGTACCGCGCGGAGCTGGGGTTGTGACGGACTAGCCCGCCGTCGGCGGATCGACGTGCACCTCGACCGTGAGGTGGTCGATCGCCCCGGTCGCGAGGATCGCCGATCGCAGCGTCGCCGAGGACGTCGGCGCCGCGCTGCGGACCGTGACGACGCAGGTGCGGTGCCGCGGGCCCGTGCGCCACGTGTGCAAATCGACGATCTCGTGCTCGCCGACGGCCTTGATCGCCGCGCGAACGCGGTCGTCGAGCTCCGGCTCCGCCGACGCGTCGAGGAGCACCTCCGCCGCGGTCCGCCCGAGTCCGACCGACCAGCGCAGGATGAGCGCACCGCCGACGATCGCCATGATCGGATCGAGGGCGACCCAACCGAACCTCTGGCCACAGACGATCGCCGCGATGGCGAGGACCGACGTCAGCGCGTCCGCGAGGACGTGGAGATAGACCGCCCGCAGGTTGTGATCCGCCCCATGCGGCGTGGTAGCGGGCGCGTGAACGTGATCGTGAACGTGATCGTGAACGTGAACGTGATCGTGAACGTGATCGTGGCCGTGGCCGTGGCCGTGATCGTGGCCGTGGCCGTGGCCGTGAACGTGGCCGTGGCCGTGGCCGTGGCCGTGGCCGTGGCCGTGGCCGTGCCCCCCGTGCGAGTGCTCCCCGCGGTGGAGCACCCCCACGCTGATGATGTTCACCACCAACCCGAGCACGGCGACCGGCAGCGCCTCCCCGAAATCCACCGGCACGGGCGACAACAACCGGCTCACCGCTTCGACCGCCATCCACAGCGCCGCGACCCCGAGGAGGATCGCGCTGGCAAATCCCGCCAGCGCGAAGATCTTCCCCGTCCCGAACACGAACCCCCCGAGCTTCGCCCGGGTCCGCGCGAACCAATACGCCGCCGCCGACATCCCCAAGGCGCCCGCATGCGTCGCCATGTGCCACCCATCGGCGGTGAGCGCCAGCGACCCGCTGAGCCGCCCGACGATGATCTCCGCGAACATCACGACGACGGTGATTGCGATGACGATCTGCGTGCGCCGCTCGTTGCCCTCGACGCCGACATGGCTGTCGTGATCGAAGCCGCGACGCGCGGTGGGTCCGACGGACATGGCAGGGGGACCATACCGCGGGCCGCGGGGGCGCGCAGGTCCTGGCCGTAGGAGGCCGCCCAGGGAAGCGCCACTGGTTCCACGCCTTCTCCACGCGCCTTGGCCCTCTGGCTCAGCCCGCGGCGCCGCGACAGGCGAGCGACGCCGCCGGTCGCAGCCGGCGCTCCGCGCAACGGCGGCCGCAGGGCTATCCTGGAGAGGTGCGCCGGACCGCTCTCGCGACCATCGCTCTGGCGGCGCGCTCGCGGGTGCTCGGGGAGCGTCTCCTCGCCTGCGTCGACGTCGCTGGCCTCGGCGCCGCAGCCGAGGACGAGCGCCTCGGACGGCGAGGGGGGGTGGATCGCGGAACTCCCGATGCGACTCGTGCGGGTTTCCCAGCGGGGCGGCGATCGGGACGTCGAAGCTGACGATCCGACACTACGGCACCGCCTCGCACGGCTGGCCCAGGAGCGTGAAGATTCGGTGCCAACCCCCGAATCTTCATGGTGCGCCGCGGTGACTAACGCGGTGCACCGTCGTTCTCATCGCCGCGCGCGAGCTGGCGTTCGAGCAGGTGCTGCGCGGCCTGATGCGACCCGTCACCGTCGGGCCGGACCGGGCACACCGCCAGCGCGCGACGAGCCCAGCGCTCGGCGTCGTCGGGCTTCTCCCGCGCATCCGCGACCTCGGCGAGCCCGAGCGCCGGCTCGCACAGATCGGGGTGATTCGCGGGAGCCGTGCGCGTGACCACGTCGTAGGCGCGAAGGAACGACGCCTCGGCCTCGTCGTCGGCCCCGCGCCGTCGCGCGAGTGTCGCGAGGTTGACCAGCGGCGTGGCGAGCGATGTGGGCTGCGCAGGGTCGTGCTCGATCATCGCGACCTGGCGGCGCAGCAACGTCTCGGCCTCGGAATCACGACCCTGGGCCATGCGCACCAACGCGAGGTTTCCGGTGGGTGAGATGAGGTGCGGGTGATCGGGCCCAAACGCCTTCTCGACGATCGCGAGTGCACGCGTGTAACTGGCGGCGGCGTCGTCGAGCCGACCCAGTGCGCGCTGGACCAGCCCGAGGTTGTTGAGCGCGTAGACCAGCTCGGGGCTGTCGGGCCCACCGTTGGCCTCGGTGATCCGCAGCGAGCGTTGGTGCAGTGCCAGCGCGCCCGCGTCGTCGCCGTCTTCGTGCGCGAGGCCACCCTGCGCGTCCAGTGGTGCGGCGAGATCCGGGTGATTGGGGCCGAACGAAGCCTCCATGCCGGCGATCGCGGCGCTGTACTGCTGCCGCGCGGCCGCGCGCTCGCCGAGCCGGTCGAGGACGGCGCCGAGGTTGTTCTGCAGGATCGACGTCGTCGGATGCGCAGGGCCGTACCTGCGCATCGACAGCGCGAGCGCGCCCTCATAGGCAGCCCGCGCCTCGGCGAAGCGCCCGAGGCCGTTCTGCGCATTGCCGACCAGCATCTTCGGGATCACCAGGAGCGCGGAGTCGGGGCCCGCGAGGCGCTCCCTCGCTGCGAGCGCGCGCTCGAAGTGATCGAGCGCCAAGTCGGGATTGCCGGCGGCGAGCTCGAGCCCACCGAGGCTTCGATGGTGCGCCGCGACGATCTCATCGGGCCCACCGAGTCGCTGGAGGTACGCCCCGCTCTGCCTGGCCCAGCGTCGGCCGGTGGCGAGGTCGGCGAGCCGCTCGCCGGTTGCCCACACCAACACCGTCAATGCCCGCGCCGCGAGCTCGTCGTCGTGGCTCGCGGTCGCGGTGACGAGCGCGTCCTCGGCGGTCGCGGCCGACGACGGATAGGCACCCGTGCGATCGAACAGCTCCGCGAGCAACAGCTCGACGCGCGCCAACGCAGGACCGTGTCCGATCGCCCGCGCCCGCACGCGCAGGGCCTCGACGACCGGGATCGCCTGCGGGAACTGGCCCAGGTCGCGCTGCACCAGCGCCGCCCCGAGGTCCCGCTCGAGCTCGACGACGGCGGCGGCGGTCTGCGGATCCTCGGGCGGCGGTACCTCGGCGAGCAAAGCGTCCAGGTCGCCGCAACGCGCGATGCGGGGCAGCGACGCGACCGCGAGCGCGCTACGCTCGACGACGCCGGTGTCGGGGTGCTCGAGCAGCTCGACGAGGGCAGCGAGCTGCACCCGTCCGCGTTCGAGGCACGACATCGAGCGATCGAGGGCGAGGTCCGATCGCTCTGCGCTGATCCGCGTCGCGCGACAGAGCTCGCCGTGTGCCCGGGCCCAGTCCTCGGCGTACGCATCGAGACCGGCGGTCGCTTCGGTCGCTGCCGCCGGCGCGAACGCGAGGGCGGTGGCCTCGAACGCTGCGCGCACGCGATCGGCCGTTGCATCGTTCCACACCTCGGCGACGCGATCGGCCCCGCCCGCGCACTGCGCGGTGCGATCGAGGGACCACTTCACTGCGACGCCCGCGGTGCCAATCGCCAGCACGCCGACGCTGGCGAGCACGAGGCCTCGTCGAGAACGCGCCGCGGGATCCCGCGCGAGCGCGGCGAGCAACGCCTGCATGTCGGGGAAGCGCTGATCGGGATCGACCTGCAGGCCCCGTCGCACGGCCCGCTGCAGCCACCGTGGGATCGCATCGCCGAGCTCGGTCGGGCCGCGGTCGATCGCGCCGAGCAGCTCGGGCCACGTGTCCGCTGCGAACGGGCGCGAGCCACCGAGGGCCTCGAACAGGGCGATGCAGTACGCGAACTGATCGGCGCGCGCGTCGAGCACGTCGCCGCGCAGCTGCTCCGGGGCCATATACGCCGGCGTGCCCAGCACCGCGCCGGTCGCCGTGAGCGACACGCTCTCCAGCCGCGACGGACCGGTGCCGAGCAGGCGATCGTCGGGATCGATCGCCGTGTCGCTTCGCGCCAGTCCGAAGTCCATCACGCGCACGCGCCCGTCATCGCCGATCATCACGTTGTCCGGCTTGAAGTCGCGGTGCACCAGGCCCTGCGCGTGCGCGGCCGCGAGCCCCTCGCCGGCCTGGCGAAACACCCGCAGCACCTCGGTCCACGGCCGGCTTGTCTTCGACCACGCGCGCAGCGTGGTGCCGTGGACGAACTCCATCGCGATGAAGAGCGCGCCGTCGACCTCGCCGACTTCGTGCACGCCGACCACGTTGGGATGCGAGAGTCGGGCGAGGGCCTGGGCCTCGCGCAACAGTCGCTGCCCGTGGCGCGCATCGTGTTCGCTGGTTCGAACCAGCTTCAGCGCGATCTTGCGTCCGAGCGCGTCATCATAGGCGGCGAACACGACGCCCATCGCCCCGCGACCGACCTGCTCGAGCACGGTGTACCGTCCGAACCGAAACGGACCCTTGCGCATGTCGGGCGGGCTCTGTGGGCGCGGGGAAGGGCCTCGCGCGCCGTCGAGGGTGGACTCATCGGCAACCGACATCGAAATGCTGCACCCGCCGCGTCGATGGTGCCACGGCGTGGGGAAGCGGGCCGCTTCCCCTGAAAAAGCAAGCCCCGCGAACGATCCGGCCCGCCCGCGCCAACCTGCCGGGGCATGCTGCGCTACCATGGACGGCCAGAGGATGGATCCCCCCGATGATGCCCAGGCGTGGTCGGCCGCGCCCGCGCACCGCCGCCGTCGGCTGGTGATCGACCATGCGTCGCCGGGCCCGACGCTGGTGGTCACCGCCGGTATCCACGGCAACGAGCCGGCGGGGCTGATCGCGCTATCGAGGATCCACGACCAGCTCGCTGCCTCGCACCTACGCCTGCGCGGCCGCCTGGTCGCCGTGGTCGGCAACCAGCAGGCGCTGGCGCGGGGCATTCGCTACCTCGATCGCGATCTCAACCGCGGCTGGGAGCCCGGCCCCATCGACGCGCTGCTCCGCGACGGCCCCGCCGCAGCCGCGGAGGACCTCGAACAGCACGCGATCGCCGAGGCGATCCTGGACGAGGAGTCGCGCGCCCGCGGTCCCCTGATCGTGGTCGATCTACACACGACCTCGGCCGCGTCACAGCCGTTCGTGTGCATGGCCGACACCCTGCGGAACCGACCACTGGCCTTCGCGCTCGGCCTGCCGGTCGTGCTCGGACTCGAGGAGGTCATCGACGGCAGCATGCTGGGCTGGGTCGTCGATCGCGGCCACTCGGGGATCGCGATCGAGGGCGGCGAGCATTCCGCCGCCGAAGCCGTGGCGATCCACGAGGCTGCGCTGTGGATCGCACTGCACGAGAGCGGCTGCCTGCGTGTCCCCGACGAGCAGCGACTCCCGGCCCTGGCCCGCCTCGAGCGCGCCGCCGCCGGTCTGCCGCGGGTGCTCGAGATCCGTCACCGCCACGTGGTCGCCCCCGACGACGAGTTCAGGATGGCACCGGGCTTCGCCAGCTTCACCGCCGTGCAGCGCGGGCAGTTGCTGGCGCAGGACCGCAGCGGCGGCATCCACAGCACCGAGAACGCGCTGCTGCTCATGCCGCGGTATCAGCCGCAGGGCGAGGACGGCTTCTTCCTGGCCCGGGAGGTCCGTCGCGCGTGGCTGCGGCTGTCGGCCTCGCTGCGATGGGCCCGCGCGGATCGGCTGTTACCGTGGCTGCCTGGTGTCGATCGCGACACCACGCACCCGGATCAGCTGGTCGTCGCTCGCCCGCTGCCGGGGCGGCTCACGACGAACCTCATGCACCTGTTCGGCTACCGCCGAGTGCGCGCGCGCGATCGGGTGGCCGTGTATTCGCGACGACGGCCGGAAGCGCGATCGCACACGGTGTAGAGTCAGGCCTGCGTCCGTTAGATCACAGACGCAGGATTTTTCCAAGGACTCCCGTGACGCCTGACTAGTCCCCCACGTACGCCGCGTAGCGCACCATCAGCGCGTCGAAGATCTGGCCGCCGAGGCGATCGCGGCCGGCCTCCGAAAGGTGCTGCAGATCGGGGGCGGACAGCGGTGGCTCGAGCTTGCGACCGCGGCGCATCGAGCCGGGTCCGCCCATCGCAGCGAGCGCGTCGAAGAACGCACAACCCTCCGCGAACGCAGCCTCGCGCTGCGCCGCGACCATGGCGAGCACGTGCTCCGCGTGCACGCGATGCGGACCGGCCCGGGCGTGGTCGACGACGCTCACCACGAGACAGGCCAGCCCAGGTCGTCCGGCACGCACGTGGCGTAGCACCGTGCGCAGCTCGTCGGTGAGCTCGACCGCGACCGCGCTCTGGTCGGAGAGCCGGCGTAGATCGTTGCCGCCGAAGCCGAGCACGAGCAAGTCGGGTGCACGATGGGCGATCTGCCCCGCGATGTGCTCGTACTGCCACTTCAAGAGCCGCGTCGTGAACGCGCCGATCATGCTCACCGTGTCCCAGACCACGCCGGGCCCATCGTTCTCGAGCACCACGCCATACACCCGCGGCGTGCCGCGGCCAGTGGCGCGCAGCTCGATCTCGTGTGCACCGGGCTCGACGTCGATCGCATGCCAGCGATCGACGAGCGCACGCCCGCGGGTGTCGATGTTCTCCGCGTCGCCGCCGTCGATGCGCACCGCAAGCGAGCCACCGCGCGGATCTTCGGCGTACCACAGCTCGAATCGCGAAACGGTGCGCCCGTGCGTCCGCGTGGAGATCCGCGTGCGCGCACCGGCGTCACCGCGAAACACATGACCACCCAAGCCGTAGTGCCCGGTGCGATCGCAACCGAACGCGATGTAGCAGACCGTCCATCCGTGCGCACGCAACGACGCCGCACGGTTCTGGTAGTCGTTCGACTTGCGGCCGGCGAACACGAAGCCCACACCGGCGTCGCCGAAGCGCTCCTGCATGCGTCGACGCATCGCGTGGGGCAGACCGTCCATCCCGATCGATGAGTCGCCGAGGTGCAGCACGCGGGTGATCGCACCGGGGTCGCCACGCTCCGTGCGCTCCAGCGCCGCGAGGAAGCCGTCGAGCGCGACGCCGCTGGGGTCCTCGATCGCCGGCGCGTCGATCGGAGCACCGAACAGGATCACACCGACCCACGCCGCGAGCATGGTCGGCACCTTCGCCGACGAATCGCACCGCGGCGTGGCGCCGGGGTCACGCGGACGCGAACTTTGCGCGTCTGCTCCCCCTGCGTTCGGTCTCGCGGTCGACGAGTTCGACGCCTGTGATTTCTCGCAGGGTGGCCTCGCGAGCGCGAAGGACCGGGGCTGCGGCTACTACTACTGCATCGATGGTCGCTGGCAGGACCCGCAGGAGGACAGCGGTTGCGACAAGATCCTGATCGAGCCGCTGCCCGACTCGGGAGGCGGGACCTACTGCGCGCCGCGGTGCCTCGCCGATCTCGACGCGACCACGCCGGGGCTCGTCGGGCGGTGCTCGATCAGCGCAGAACAGCCGCAGGGCGCCACGGTCACGCTTCCGGCCTGTGCAGAGACCGCCGACGGCTGGGCACTACCGCAGGGCGAGGCGTATTGCTTCGCGATTACGACGGTCGACGCCGCGGGCGCGAAGGAGATCGACGACGGGTGCCTTGCGCGCGGCGTGAACGCGGGCTTCGAGATCCTCGGCGACGTCGAGACGCTCGCGGGCTTCGAGTTCTGGGTCAGCTGCCCGTTCGAGCTGTATCCGCGAGAGCCGTGCCCGCATGCGGGGGAGTTTCTCGATGGCGCGTTGTGTGAGTGACTCGCGGTTGGCGGTTCACACCGCTGGCGCGGCGCAGGGACGGCGCGCACCTCCCCCAGGCCCTGCACCAGCGCGGCGGCCGTGGGCGCAGCGGGCCGCGCTCTCGATGGGGTGGCGAGTCGATGCGGTGTATGGTGTGCTGACTGCACGGGGGCGTGTGCATCGACCCACTCGCACGGCTGGCCTCACCGCGCGCGGCCTCGTTCCGCTCGAGGGCTTCATCGCGCTGGTGCTGGCGCCCCTCTCGGTCGGCGCATGCGCCTCACGCGTCGCCGACCCAGGTGCCGACACTTCAGCGACGGTCGACTCGAGCGACGGGGCCGCGGCCACTTCGGATCCAGGCACGCCGGACACGACATCCGGGTCGTCGTCGGCGACGTCAGGATCGACGTCGGCCACTTCGACGTCGACCGAGAGTTCGACCTCGGACTGCCCCGCCATCAATCCGGGGGAAGGATGCCCATGCGGATTGGAGGGGGACTGCGAAGGCGGGCGCACGTGCAATCCAATCCTCGATGCGTGTGTCCCCGACCTGTGCTTCGCAAGCGGCGAGGAAGGATGCGAGTGCCCATTCGGAATCTGCGAGGAGGGCCTGACGTGCACCCAAGGCTTCTGCACCAACACCGAGTGCCCGACGGGCACCCTTGGATGCAATTGCATTCCCAATGCGTGGTGCAAGGACGACCTCGCGTGCATCGACGGGGTCTGCACATGATCGTTCGTGGATACTGCGGGGTGACTGCACTGTTCGTCGCCTGTGCGTGCCAACTCGAGGAATCCACCACCGTCTCGATCGGACCGCCTTGCGAGATCCTCCTCGCCACGGTCGTGGAGCTCGACGCTGCCTCCATCCGGCCCGACGACTACGGCTTCGCGTCCGAGGACGACTCCGCCTGTCCCGAGCAATGTGGCCCGCCGCCAGAGGACGCCGAAGATCCGCTTCTCTTGGGCTGCGTGCTCCGGGCACCGCGTCGTCAGGATCCCGCGGGGGATTCTGGGACGAGTTCCGAGACGGACGATGCGGATGCGGACGCCGATGCCTTCGAAGACGAGGGCATTCGCCTGCTGGACTGCCTTTGGTGGCAGTCGTGTCTCTACCGGCGGTAGTCCATGGGTGACATCAGGCGAGGTCGGGGTCGGCTGGGGTGGTCACGATACGTGGCGCTTGCCCACGCCCTCGTCGCCGTCGCTTGCGAAGAATCCGACAGTTCGCCCCCCTGCCTCTACGACGGCCCGTGGACCCCCGTGAACGCCGGCGAACGCTGCGACGCCCCCGAGGGCGTCTACGTCAACGCCCTGGATGCATGCGGCTACTACGAATGCAAGGGCTCCCATTGGTTCCAGCCCGACAATGGAGTCTGTGAGTCGATCATCCCGTCCCCGCTCGACGCGACCGAATCATGCTCGACGCAGTGCCTCACCGATCTCGTCCCCGAGACGAGCGTCCTCGACCCCGGGTGCTCCTACGTCTCGGAGTCGATGGATGGCGCCGTTGCGTTCCTCGTCGCCCGGTGCGACCTCGTCGACGACGCGTGGGTGATCCCGGCGGGCGAGCCGGCCTGCATCGGCATCACGGTCCGCGGCGGGGCCGGCGTCCGCGCGCTCCCGGACGCGTGCGAGCAGGTCGGCGTCAATGCGGGCTTCGTGGTCGTCGGCGACCTCGAGGCCGCGCGTCCACCTGGTCACGTCATTCGTACGAAGTGTGCATTCCAGGCGTATCCCCTCGATCCGTGCCCGCCGAACGCGTTTCTTCGCGAGGATCCGGAGACCGCCGCGTGCGCGAATGATTGAGGCCCCCGTTCACGCCCCCGGAGAGCACCCGCGCAGCCCGAGCTCCGCCTGCACCCCCGCGTACGCCCCCTCCCCGTCCGCGAAGAACGGATCCTCCGACTGCATCGGCGCCCCGTACCCATCCACGAACACGCCCGCCAGATCCGTCGCGCTCTGGGCGTTCCAGTCCGTGCACCACACCGCGTCCGCCTGCTCCAACGACCGCGTGAACGCGCTGTCCGCATCCAGATCATACAGCGCGCTCTTCCCCGCCGCGTCCATCCCGAGCTGCTCCGCCACGCCCGTCGCGAACGACGACTCGTCGCCGCGCCGCGTCACGTACACGATCTCCTCGCAGCCGAGATTCCCCAGCACGAGCGTCGGATGCAGGTCCGACCAGCCGCCGGCCGACACATGTGTGTCATCGATCTCGAGCGCGCGCGCGAGCCCCGGCTCCGCCGGTGAGAACGACGGCGCCTCGCCCCACGTCGCCGTGCCCAGCGACAGGAATTTCCCCGTCTTCGCGTCGTCGAAGCCCAGCGGATTCCCAGCCACCCGCTCGAGATCAGACGCCGCACCCCAGTAGCCGAACTGCACGTCGGTGAACGCGACGTCCATCGTGTACGGCTCGGCCGCGCCGTAGTCCGCCCGCGCCTGCGCGAACGCATCGACCGCGGCGCCCGTCAGCACCGACGTCGACACCAGCGCTGCGAGCTGGCCACCGATCGCCTGATCCAGCCGGGCCGGCCGCGCGCCACCGGCGACCACCGCCGCGCGGTAGTCCTCGAGCATCGCGGTGTACTCGGCGCCGCACGTCGAGTCGCCGAGCGGCGCCGCGGCGATCTGCGGCCACGCGGCGCCCATCGCCACCGGCGCGCACCCGTCGAGCCACGCCTGCCAGCGCGTCGCGTCCTGCGGCCCGAGCCCGGCGTAGAAATCCCCGATGCGCCCGATCTTCTCGATCAACGACGGGAAGTCGAGCAGCCCCGGACGGATGAAGATCGCCTTGGGGTTGCAGCCCGCCGCCGCCTGCTCCGGCGTGCAGCCGACGTCGAACGAGCCGAGGCTCGCCAGCGCCGTCGAGATGTCGCGGACATGGAACGATGGATCCGGCGAGTTCGTGATCATGTCGACCAGCTCGGGGTTGATCAGATCGGCGAGATCCTCGGACTGCAGCAGCTCGAGCAGCGCGGCCTGGGCCGCCTCGGGATCGGTCTCGGCCAGCGCCTCGACCCCCGACTCCGCGAAGCGCTTCGCCAGCGGTGCGACCTGTCCGATCGCGGCCGCCTCCGGCGTCTCGCCGAGCACCGCCGCGTAGCCCGTCATCGACTTGAGCAACAGCCCGAGCCGCACGCCCTGCTCCTGCCGCGTGCACTCGGCCGCTCCACACGTCGCGAGCGACGGGTTCATCTGCATGCTCTCGAGCACGAACATCGTGATGCTGCCCGAGCTGCCACCGGCCGCGCCCCACACCGGACCGTAGTGCTCGACGATGCGGGCGAGCGACGCGAAGTGGGCGAAGATCAGCTGACCGTTGCCGCGGACGCCGACGCACATGCGGGCCTCACCGTCCTGGCCGTCGTCGACGTCGTCACACTTTGCGCCCTGGCAGTCGGCGTCGGGGCCGTCCGAGCCTTCGGTTCCACAGGCGAGCGAGCACAGCGAAGTCAGCAGGATCAGGCGGCGCATCGGGCGATCTCCTCGGGTAGTTCGAGGTAGGATATCGACGCACGACCCCCTGGGGAAGGCCGAATTCGGCGCGCAAACGCCCTTTCAGCAGCACTGGCTCCACGGCTGGCCCCAGCGCGGGGCCTAGTCCTCGCCGTCGGCCGCGGCCCCGAGCCGTGCGTAGATCTCCCGCGCCGGCTCGCCCGTCAGCACGCCCAGTCGACGGGCGCGCTCCCGTGGCTTCAAGCTCGCGTCGAGCATCACCTCGAGCACCGCACGCGCGGCCGCCTGCTCGACGTCCTGACCCCGCGTCGCGCTCGGCCCGAGCACGACCGTCACCTCGCCGAGCAGTGATGTCGGCAGATCCGCGGCGAGCTCGGCGACCGTGCCGCGCAGCACCTCTTGATGCAGCTTGGTCATCTCGCGGGCGATCGCGATGCGCCGCGTGCCCGCGTCCTCGAGCGCGCCGGCGAGGTCCACCACCAGCTCGCGCGTGCGATTGCCGGCCTCGTAGCACACCACCGTCGCCGACTCGTGGCGCAGCGACGCGAGCAGCTCGTGCCGCGGCTTGCCCCCGCGCGGTGGGAACCCGACGAAGCGGACCTCGCTGCTCGGCAGGCCGCTCAACGCGACCGCCGTCGCGACCGCCGTCGGCCCGGGCACCACATCGACCGCGTAGCCGGCCTCGAGCGCCGCGTGGACCAGCCGCTCGCCGGGGTCGCTCCAGCACGGCATGCCGGCGTCGCTCACGTAGGCCACGCGCTTGCCCTCGGCGAGCGCCGCGAGCAGCTCGTCGACGCGGACGTGCTCGTTGCCCACGAAGCACGAGCGCCGCGGGGGCAGGCCGGTCGCGTCGCCGAACAGCCGGATCGGCGAGCGCGTGTCCTCGCACAGCAGCAGATCGGCCGACAGGATCGCGGCTCTCGCCCGCGGCGACAGATCCTCGCGGTTGCCCAGCGGGGTCCCGACGATGACCAGCACGCCGGCCATGTCAGTCGTGCCCGAGGGCGATCTGCACCGCGTCGCCGAGCTCGGACTGCAGGTACTCGCGCAGCCGCGTCAGCAGCCGCTTCTCGATCTGCCGGGCCCGCTCGCGGCTGACGCCCCAGCGATCGCCCAGGTCCTGCAGCGTGATCGGATCCTCGGCCATCACCCGCTCGTCGAAGATCTCGAGCTCGCGACCCGTGAGGTCGACGCCGAACTTCCGCAGCTTCTCCTGCAGCAGGTCCTTGAACTCGGCCGCGTCGACCCGGTTCTCCGGATCGGCATGGTGGTCCTCGATCAAGTCGAGCCGCGTGCGGCCGTCGCTGCCGTCCTCGGTGCCGAGCGGCGCATCGAGCGAGACGTCGGGCGCCGCCATGCGCCGCTCCATCTCCATCACCTCGCGCGGCGAGACGTCGAGCTCCTTGGCGATGCGCTCCGGCGTGGGATCGACGCCCGCGGCCAGCAGCGCCTCGCGCTGCTTGCGGAGGTTGAAGAACAACTTGCGCTGGTTCTGGGTGGTGCCGATCTTCACCAGCCGCCAGTTGTTGAGGATGTACTTGAGGATGTACGCGCGGATCCACCAGCCCGAGTACGTCGACAGCTTCACGCCGCGGTACGGGTCGAACTTCTGCACCGCGCGCACGAGGCCGACGTTGCCCTCCTGCACCAGGTCGAGGAGGTTCTGGTAGGCGCGTCGGTACTCGTGGGCGATCTTCACCACGAGGCGCAGGTTCGAGGTGACCAGCGTGCGGCCGGCCTCGCGATCGCCCTGCTCGACCCACCGCACCGCGAGCTCGTGCTCCTCGTCGCGGGTCAGCAGCGGGTGCCGGCGGACCTCGCCCATGTACGCCGCCAGCGGATCGCGCCGGGCCAGGGCCGTCGAGCCCGCCGGCGCCGGCGCGGCGCGGAGCTGGGCCGCGATCGCGTCGAGCTCGTCGTCGGTGACCGGATCGAGCTCGGCCAGGGCCTCGTCGCCCTCCTCGGCCTCGTCGTCGTCGGTGTCGGCCTCGACGGGCTCCGCCGCGGCGGCCGCGTCCGGCTCGGCGAGCTCGGACACCGCCGGGGACGCGACGAGCTCGACCGGCACCGGCGCACTCGGGGACTGCTTCGAACCGCCGGACTTGCGCGCCATGGACGGCGGGAGTGTACGCCGAGCCTGCATCTTCGAGGTGAACGGCGAGCGCGCCCGCGAGGTTTCACCGCTCGAGCCCCTACGCGGGTGTCCTGCGGTGGGACGACGCGTTCCCAGGAACAACACACCGCGGGCGCCGTTGGCATCGACCGCCCCACGAAGGTGGCCCGGGTGCCGAGCGCCGGCTACCATGGAAAACGATGACCTCCGCGCCCGCGCCCCGCACCCCCGCCCGCTTCGCCTCCCGCGCGGCCCCCCTCATGGTCGTGGGATCGCTGCTGACGGCGCTCGGCCTCACGGCGTGGAGCGACACCCACGCCCAGTCGCAGCGGCACAACCCCAAGGCCCACGCGCGACTCTCCCCCACCGCCGACGCCGCCGAGCTCCGGGTGCTCGACTGGACGCTGTGGAACATCTCCAAGTACTACGTCGAGCCCGACCGCATCGACCCGCAGAAGATGGCCCTCGCCGGCCTGCAGGCGCTCGAGAACGACATCGCCGAGGTCTTGGTCGAGCCGGTCGGCACCTCGCGCGTCCGCGTGCGGGTCGGCACCGCCGAGCAGGAGTTCGACCTCGGCGAGGTCGAGGCGCTGTGGGCCGTCGGGCCCCACGTCCGCGAGGTCTTCCGCTTCGTGACCCGCAACGTCGAGCTCTCGGACGACGAGCAGCAGGCGGCCGAGTACGCCATCGTCGCCGGCGTCCTCGCGACGCTCGATCCGCACACCAACCTCCTGCGCCCCGCGGACTTCGCCGACATGAAGGCGAGCACGAAGGGCAGCTTCGGCGGCCTCGGCATCGAGGTCGGCATGCGCGACGGATCGATCACCGTCATCCGCGTCATCGAGGGCAACCCCGCCTCGAAGGTCGACATGCAGCCGGGCGATCGCGTCGTGCAGATCGACAACGAGTCGACGGTCACGATGAACATCAACGACGCCATCGAGCGCATGCGCGGCGCCCCGGGCACGGCAGTCACCGTGTACGTGATGCGCGAGGGCCTCGACAAGCCCAAGCCGCTCAAGATCACCCGCGCGCGCATCCAGCTCGACAGCGTCATCGGCGACGTGCTCGTCGACACCGACGCCGCCGGCAAGGAGCGCAAGGTCGGCCTGGTCGCCATCCCCCGCAACTTCGCCGAGACCACGGGCGCCGAGCTGCGGGCCAAGCTCGACGAGTTCCAGCAGGCCGGCGTCAGCGGCGTGGTGCTCGATCTGCGCGACAACCCCGGCGGCCTGCTCACCGCCGCGGTCGAGGTCGCCGACGCGTTTCTGTCCACCGGCACGATCGTGTCGACGGTCGGCGTGTCGTCCCCGCGCGAGGAGAGCAACGCCGACAACCGCTACGACTTCCCCGACCTGCCGCTCGTGGTCCTCGTCGACCAGGGCTCGGCGAGTGCGTCCGAGATCGTCGCCGGCGCGCTGCGCAACCTCGGCCGCGCGGTCGTCGTCGGCCGACGCACCTTCGGCAAGGGCTCGGTTCAGGTGCTGCACGAGCGCAAGGCCGGCGACAAGGAGCTCGCGCTCAAGCTGACGATCGCGCAGTACCTGACGCCCGGCGACGTCTCGATCCAGTCGGTCGGCGTCGCGCCCGACATCGAGACCGTCCCGGTGTGGGTCGGCAGCGAGCACATCGCCTACTTCGGCCGCGATCGCTTCGACCTGTTGCGCGAGGAATCCCTGTCGCAGCACCTCGTATCGAACGCGACGCAGAACGAGCGCACGGCCTTCGGGCCGCTGTACTTCCTCGATCGCGGCTCGGTCGGCGAGGAGGGCCAGGAGGACGACGTCCCGGCCGAGACCGCGAAGGACAAGCCGGTGGCCGGCCGCAACAAGACCAAGGGGGGCAAGGACTCGCGCACCGAGCTGCTGCTCGAGGACGCCGAGATCCGCATGGCCCGCGACCTCGTGCTCGCCGCGAAGTCGAGCGACCGCACCGAGATCCTCGCCGGCCTCGACGGCTTCGTCCGCGACGAGGCGGCGATCGAGGAGGCCCGCATCGCGGCCAGCCTGGCCAAGCGCGGCGTGGACTGGACCCGCGGCCCCGAGAAGGCCGTCAGCACGCCCAAGCTCGAGGTGCAGATCGCCTCGGACAAGGCCGGCAACGTGATCAAGGGCGGCGAGCGCGGCACGGTCACCGTCACGGTCACCAACCGCGGCGACGCGCCGGCCTACCAGGTCCGGGCGATCACCGACAGCGACTACCGGTACTTCGACGAGCGCGAGCTGATGTTCGGCAAGATCGAGCCGGGCGCGAGCAAGAGCTACCCGATGAAGCTGTCGGTCTCCGAGCAGGAGCTCTCGCGCACCGATCGCATCGACGTGCACCTGTTCGACCAGCACGGCGCCAAGCTCGTCGCCGGCTCGAAGACCTCGATCGACATCGCCGCGCAGGGCCTCGCGCGGCCGCAGTTCGCCTTCGCCTACCAGATCATCGACGAGGACGGGGCGGCCAAGGGCGTGCACGGCAACGGCGATGGGGTGCCGCAGGTCGGCGAGCGGGTCCGCGTGCGGGTGTGGGCGAAGAACACCGGCGAGAGCGCGGCGCTCGACACCTGGGTCACGCTGCGCAACCTCGCCGGCGAGGCGGTGTTCCTCCACACCGGCCGCGAGCGCCTGCAGAAGCTCGCACCCGGCGACATCCGCTCGGTCGATCTCGACGTCGAGATCATGAGCGAGCCCGAGTCCGAGGATCTGCTACAGGTCACGGTCTCGGACAACAAGATGGCCGAGGTGCTGACCGACAACCTCCGCTTCGACGTACGCGCGCCGTCGCCGAAGCTCGAGAAGCAGTCCGGGGCGATCATCGCGCGCAGCGAGGTCGATCTGTACGCCAGCCCGATCGGCACCCCGCGGGTCATCGCCCGCGCCGCGGCCGGGGCGAAGTTCGCGGCCAGCGGCGCGACCGACGGCTGGGTCCGGCTCGAGCTCGCCGACGGCGCCTTCGCCTTCGCCCGCGCCGGCGACGTCGACACCGGCGGATCGGCCCCCTCGAAGCCCGACAAGACGACGGTCGTGTTCGGGGTCTCGCCGCCGCTGGTCACCCTCGACAGCTCGCCGACGCAGACCGACAGCGAGTCGGTGAAGCTGGGCGGCAACATCACCGACGACGAGGCCGTCCGCGACGTCTTCGTCACGGTGTACAACCCCTCGCGCGATCTGTTCGGCGAGGTCGAGAAGGTCTACTACGTCGCGAGCCCCGACGCCGCGTCGGGCAAGCTGACGTTCTCGGCGGACATCCCCCTGACACCCGGCAACAACCTGGTCGAGATCCACGCCCGGCAGAATGACGAGGTCGTGGCGATCAAGCGGATGTGGGTCCTGCGCACCAGCGGCCTCGCCGAGGCCCGCGCCCAGGGATCGTCGTACACGACCAAGGGTTCGCTCCGCGTCGACACGTTCAAGTAGCGCCTCCCAGCGCGAGGTGCGACGACGGCCTCCCGACCCGCGGGGCTTTGCTGGCATCATCGCCGGCAGAGCCCCGTTCGTGTCGTTCCGCGCCCTCCTGCTCGCCGCCTCGATCGTGCCCCTCGCGTGCACGCAGGACGCACGTGGTCGACCGCCGGATCCGGGCCTCACGGGGCTGGGCCTGCGCGCCGCAGCGCCGGATCTCCTGCTGCCGGGCACCATCGTGGTCATCGACGGCGAGAGCTTCGTCGACGCGCCATGGGGCAGCTCGGCGCTGCACCTCGTCGGCACGGTGACCGGCGGCGACGTCGAGGGCCCGCTCGATCTGTCGCTCCCGCTGACCTACGTCGACGCGCGCAACCTCGAGTTCGCCGTCGACGACGACGCCTTCGCGCGGCTCGGCGGCGACGGCTCCGAGTTCGACGGCACGCTCCGCGTCGAGGTCCGCAGCGCGGTGGACGAGCAGCTCTACCGCACGACCACTCTGCCGGTGACCTGGGCCCTGCGCGCGAGCCTGGCCCCGCGCGCAGACACGTTGCCGACCGCCGGTGTCATCTTCCCCAACGAGCCGCTCGCCGTCTTCGGCAGCGGCCTGCTGCTGCGCGGTGAAGGCGAGAGCCTCGCGGTCCTCGAGGGCTGCTTCACGCCACAGGGCGAAGCCGACTGCGTCCCGATCGCCGAGACCGAGGTGCCGATCGTGCCCGCCGACCCGTTCGACCGCGAGCGCGGCGTCTTCGCGTTCGCGCCGGAGATCGCCGGCATCGCGCCGGGCCGCTTCGACGGCGAGGTGCGCCTGCGCAACCGCCACGTCGCAGGTGACGTGCTGGACAGTCCCGCGGTGACGGTCGCCTACGACCTCGAGCGGCCGATCGTCTACGGCGCCTCCACCGACGAGGCGAGCCTCGGCCAGTACGTCACCATCGACGGCGGCGGCTTCGTCGGCGGCGAGGGCAGCACGCTGCTCGACTTCGTCGGCACGTTCACGTCGGATACCTCGGGGGTGCCCATCGACGTCGACGAGCTGTTGCTGCCCGAGTTCGTCGACGGCCACCGCGTCCGCTACGTGCTCAGCGAGAACGACGCCCTCGGCCAGCTCCTCGACGTGCGCTACGACGCGGGGCGCTTCGAGGGCACCGTGACCCCGCGCATCGCGTGGGGGGATAGCGAGGTCGTGGGAGACCCCGCGAGCTTCGCCTTCCACCTCGTGCCGGTGCGCCAGGTCGTGCACGTGGTCTTCACGTCCGCGTACGTCGAGAGCCTGCGCGCGTTCGGGCTGCGGGCGGTCGACGCCCGCGTGCGCGCGCGCGTGCTCGAGGTGCTGCGCCGCGACTACGCGACCATCGGCGTCGACGTCCGCGACGAGGCGCCGCTCGACTTCGCCGCCTACGCCGAGGTCGACATCGGCGGCCCGGATCCCAACGACCTCGGCCTGCTCGGCTACGACAACACCCCCGGCAAGGACACCGAGAACCAGCGCTTGTACGACCGCATCGGTGGCGTCAACGCGGTCACGCAGCAGGACGGCTATCCCGGCTTCGGCGGCGTCTTCATCGAGTCGCTGTTCGGCTACTCCGAGCACCCCGGCGCGCTGGCCGAGCCGCTCACGCCCGACCCACGCTTCGACGCGCTCTTCGATCCCTTCCGCCCCGACGCCGGCGGCACGCCGGTGACCGCCGCCGATCTCTCTCGGGACGTCCCGACCCTCGGCGCAAGCGACGAGTGCCCCGCGGGCGACGACAATCGCCCGCTGCAGATCGCCTGCGCCGTGTGGGCCCTGGGCAGCATGGTCGGCTCGACGGTGAGCCACGAGGTCGGCCACTCGCTCGGCCTCGCCGATCCGTACGGTCCGGAGTTCCACAACAGCGGCGACGCGGACAACCGCCTGATGGATTCGGACCGACCGTTCGCCGAGCGCGCGGAGCTCGACGGCGAGGGACCGTCGGTGTTCTGCGACGAGGAGTATGCGTACCTGCGGATGATCCTGCCGACGGACGCGGCTGCGGATCCGCAGCCGCGGCCGAGCTGCTTCTGATCGGCGCTACGGGGCCACCCACGCGCAGACCCGGCGACCGATCTCGGGCTCGAGCGCGCACTGCATGCCGTCGGGGCAGCGCTGGCCGGCGTCGCAGGTCAGGAAGCACGTCGCCTGCGGGCTCAGGCACTCGGGCACCGCGGTGCCCGAGGTGGGCGTCGGACACAGCGAAGCATCGGGGGCCTCGGCCGAGCCGCACGTCGCCCAGCAGATGCAGGTGTTGCAGTCCGCTCCGCCACAGTAGCTAGCCGCGTCACCATCGACGAACCAGGTGATGTAGCCCCACGCGCCTTCACTCGGAGGGCAGTAGGGCTTGAAGTCGCCGCCGTTCCACTCGCAGTACGGGTACGGGGAGTCCGGGCCTGGCCGGACTCCGGTAGAGGCGCCGGGTTGGGGCGAGGAGCCCGTGTCGCCGCTGCCCGACCCCTCGTCGTCGAGCGCCGCCGATGCATCGGCGTCCTCCGCCTGGTCCTCGATCCGCCGGTCGAGCCCACAACCGACGAGCACGAACCCCACCACCACGCTCCGCGTGACCATTGTTGGAGTCTAGCCTCCGGCGCTCGGCGGGGGCGGCGACACCGTCGCGCCCGGAACGTGTCAACAAGTTTGAAGCCAGTTGGTTCGGAGTTCAGTGGATGACTGGCGTGGGTTGAGGATGGGCGTTCGGTTCGTTGGTGGGCTTGTTGATCCAGACCTCCTTCGGCGGACGCCGCA
>JBIJCC010000213.1:0-5118 GCA_044344875.1 Nannocystaceae bacterium | reverse complement strand
AGGAGGCCGAACTCCGCGCCAAGCTCCGCCGCGACCAACGCCGCTCACCCAAGCCTCGGTGACCCCCGCGGCCCCTCGTCCGACTCTCGCCGGCGAATTCACGCGCTTCCTCGCCGGCGTCAACAGCCCCGGGGAGGCGACTACGCGGAGTCACCGGCGGAGCAGGGTCCGGCGCCCGGCGACTGCTACCAGGGCGGTCAGTGCCTCTACTGCAATCAGGGACTCGACTAGCGGGCCCTCGACCATCGTCGACCGGGTCTTCGCACCCGTGGTCTCACCAGAAGAACGTCGCCGAGAGCCGCGCCATCGTCGGCGGCCCGGCGACGAAGTGGATCGCGGGGATCTGGCTCGGCCGCTCGCTGCGATCCCAGAACGACGCGAAGTTGTACTCGCCCTCGCGCCACTTGCTGCCGAACACGTTGTCGACGGCCAGATCGAGCTGCAGCCACTTCATGCGATAGCCGATCGACGCGTCCATCACGGTGGCCGCGCCGGCCTTCGCGCCGTAGGTCAGCGCCCGCGGGCCGAGGACGAACCACCGCACGCCCGCCCGGTAGCCCTTGGGGTGGTTGAGCGCGGCCTGGATCTGCACGAACAGGTTCGGCGCCCCGGGGATCGGGCCCTTGGAATCGGTGAAGCGGCCCCGCACCGCGGTCACGTCGACGCCGAGATCCAGCCAGCGCGTGGGGTGGATCTGCACGTCGCCCTCGACCCCGAGGCGCCGCGTGCCGCCGAGCTCGACGTTGAAGCCCGAGACGTGGTCGAACAGGCTCTCCCGGCCGATCCAGATCCCGAACATCGCCATCCCGACGTCGAACAGCTCGCTGGGCTGCACCCGCGCGCCGACCTCGACGTTCTCGGTCGTGGTCATGAACGGCTTGCCGCCCTTGTACGTGTCGAGGTCCACGTTCTCCTGCGGGGCGTCGGGCAGGGTGAACGCGCGGGCCTCGGGGGTCCGGAACCCGCGACCGTAGGCGCCGAACAGCTGCCAGCGCTCGCGGATCGTGAAGCGCGTGCTCAGCCGCGGCGACACCTGCACGAGCGTGCCCGAGTACGACTGTTGGCCGGCGGGCTGGAGGCGATCGCGCACGTGCCCGTCGTAGGCGTCGAAGCGCACGCCGCCGTCGACGAGCAGCCACTTGCGCGGTGTCAGGCGCAGGCCCGGCGCCAGGCCGAAGCTCTGCTGCAGGATGTCGAGCTCGCGGGAGGTCGACCAGATCGCGCCGGAGTCGAGCACCTCGTCCTGGCCCTGGTCGATCGCGTCGCCGCGCCACGAGGCCACCAGCCGAAGCGCCGCGATCTCGCTGAGCTGCCGCTCGTAGTCCACCGACACGCCGAGCGCCGCGGCGTCCTGGCGCTGCTGGTGGCGATCGCCGTGGACGGGATCGAGGAGCGCGCCGGTGTAGTTCTCGTCGAGGCGCAGGCGCCGGCCCTGGGCCCACAGCGTCGTCGACACCCGGTTGGTGCCGTCGGTGCCGCCGAAGCGCAGCGCCGCGATCGAGCGCTGCGATTTGCCGCCGGTGTCCTGGTCGTACGCGTCGTAGAACCCGACGCGCCCCGAGTTCACGTCGTCGAGGCGGATCGTGCCGGGCATCCCGAAGTCGGCGGTGTACAGGGTCGCGAGCGCATCGAGGCCCCAGCCGTCCTTCTCCCACACCCGCACCTGGCCCATCGTCGACAGGCGCCGCGCCCGGCGGTTCTCGCCGTAGCCCGCGTCGGTCAGGACCTCGGCGGCGATGAAGGTCTCCTCGCCGCGGGACTTCGGCGCGTGGACCACCGCGACGCGGTGGCGATTGGTCGTGCCGATCTCGTACGACACCCGCGTGCCGCGGAGCTTGGTCGGCACCCCGAGCTCGTAGCGGATGCTCGCGGCGGTGGCGAAGTTGCCTTGATCGAGGCGGAAGGCGCCCTTGTGCGCGTCGATCTGCTTCACCGCCTCGGGGATGATCCACGCGAGATCGAGGTAGCCGTGGGCGTGCACGTTCGACGGCTCGTTGATCGGCACGTCGCCGACCTCGAACTCGATGTCGGAGCCGTGCACGGCGTCGAAGCCCCGCACGTAGAACTGGTAGCCCTTGCCCTGGTTGCCGTGCTGCACGATGAGCAGGCCAGGGACGAGCCGCAGCAGATCCTCGGCGCTGCGCTTGGGGGCAGTGCTGATCTGATCCGACCCGATCCGTCGGCCCGAGGCGGTGAGCCCATCGCTGCGGGTGCGGACCTTCACGGTGCGCACGGCCTCGACGTCGTCGCTCGGGGGCTCGACGGGGTGGACCACGGCGAACGGTGACGCGACGGCGACATCGGCGGCGGCGGCGGTACCGAGGCCGATCGTCGCGGCGAGGGCGGCCCGGAGGGATCGACAGGCCCGGGGCCGACGCGGAGGGAGGAGCGGAGTCACCGGGCGGCCGGCTCCCATACGCCCGGGGTGGGGCGCCCGGATCGGCGGCGCTGCGTGGGGCGGCGGGCGATCCCGATCGCGGTTCGGCGCGTAGGTGGTGTCGACGCGCCTCGGCTATCCTGGCCGCGCCCTCGCCGATGAGCCGCCCCCGCACCTCTGCCCGCGATCGCCCGGCTCGCGCCCGGGTCTGGGGATGCCTCGCGGTGCTGCTGTGGGTCCTCGGGGTCGAGGTCGCGCCGAACCTGCACCTCGGCCTGCACGACGTCCTCGCGCCGCACACCCACGGCGTCGCGGCGCACGGCGAGGCGGAGCACGACCACGAGCACTGGTTCGAGCTCGAGCTCGACCTCGACGCGCACGAGCACGACGACGCCGCGGACCATGACCACGCCGTCGAGCCCGTACATGAACACGGACACGACCACGGCGTAGAGTACGGGCACGACCACGGCGTCGGGCACGACCACGCGGAACTCGCGGATTCGGGGCCGCACTGGCCGGAATTCGCCGGTGTGCGCGTCGCTGCAGGGAACCTCGAGCATGCCGCGGCCGCGCATGATGCCAGAGTCGTCGCGCCCGCGCGTGCCATCGCCTCGCGCTTCGATCCCGATCACGGCGATCACGATCTCCTCCACCGCGGGATCGCGATCGCCTGTCCACCGTTGGCCGCGTTGTCCGTCGCGCAGGCCCCCGTCGTCGTCCTCGCGCGGCTGTACCCGCGATCGGACCGTCCGTACACGCGCGCCCTCGGGCGCCCGCGTGCCCGCGGACCGCCGTCGCCCGGGTCGTGCCGCGCCGTGGACTGCACGGCCTGATCGTCCTGGCACCGAACGGACCGCGTCTTCTCCTGGGAGGGGCTCGGTCGGTCAGGACGTGCGGTCTACGGCCCTGCACCGGGTGCCCGTCGTGTCGACGCGTCCTCGGTGCGGTCGTCCCCTCCTGACGCTGCGTGGTCGTGCCGATCGGCACGGTGACGCGGTCCACCCCACATCGAAACGGATTCTCTCCCATGACACCCCGTTCCATGGGTGCGCACGCGCGCGCCCTCATCCCCATGCTGTGCCTCGCGGCAGCCTGCGACAGCGAGCAGGCCCCCCGCGTCACGCTGCCGGTCGTCGTCGACGGCAGCGGCATCGTCGAGTTCGACACCAACACCGGATACCGCGTGCGCATCACCCAGATGCGCGTCGCCTTCGACAACGTCGAGTTCACCAGCGGCGGCGAGATGCACGCGTCGCTGCTGCGCCGCTTCGGTCGCGGCCTCGGCGAGCTGCTCGTGCCCACCGCGTACGCGCACCCCGGGCACTACGCCGGGGGCGAGGTGGCCGGCGAGATGAACGGGCGCTTCGTCGTCGACTGGCTCGACGACGGCGCGCCGCTCGGCGACGCCGACCTCCTCGCGGCGACCTACTCCGGGGCCAACTTCGTGTTCACGCGCGCGACCGCGAACGATGGCCTCGAGACCGACGACCCGATCCTCGGCCACACCATGGAGATCGCCGGCGAGGCGACCAAGGGCGGCGAGACTTGGACCTTCCACGGCTTCATCGACGAGGAGGAGGGCAAGCGCGTGATCGGGCTGCCGATCAACGAGGACATCGCCGACGGGATCACGGAGTTCGAGGTCGATGGATCCACCGGCGTGACCTTCGGCCTGCAGCTGCTGATGGTCGACCCGTTCGAGCCCGACACCGCCTTCGACAACATCGATTTCGCGGTCGCCGATGCCGACGCCGATGGCGCGATCGAGTTCGCGGTCGGCGACCCCATGTACAACCTGCTGCTGCGTCAGCTCCAAGTCCACGATCAATACCGAGTGAGCGTCCGATGAAGACCTCCATCACCACCACCATCACCATGGCGCTGCTGGCCGCCGTCGCGAGCGGTTGCTCCGCCGAGGGCGACGGCACGCTCGACGTCCGCATCTGGGGCGAGGAGTTCATCGAGGAGGGCATCCCGGCGGACGTCTTCGTCGACGGCTGGTCGCTGTCGTTCACGCGGTTCCTGGTCGCGATCGACGGGGTCGGCACCGACGCACCCGAGGACGCCGGCCGCTACGTCTTCGATCTCACGGCGGGCTCGGGCGGCGAGGGCCAGGGCGTCACGTCGCTCGCGGTGCCGTCGGGCGAGCAGACCCTGACCTACCAGATCGCGCCCGGCTCGGCCGCGACCGGCGGCAACGCGGCCGCTGCCGACGCCATGATGATGTCGTCGATGGGCTACTCGGTGTTCGTCGACGGCACCGCCACCAAGGGCGATACGACCGTCGCCTTCGCGTGGGGCTTCGACACGGCGACGACGTATCGCAACTGCGAGGTGGTCGAGGACGTCCCGACCGACGGCGCCGCGACCACCCTCATCACGGTCCATGCCGATCACCTCTTCTACGACGATCTCGACTCCCCGGAGCCGAACGTGGCGTTCGATCTCATCGCGGCGTCCGACGCCGACCTGGACGGCACCGTGACGCCGGAGGAGCTGCTCGCCCGCGACATCTCGGCCGAGGCCCGCTACCAAGTGGGCAGCCGCGACGTCTCGAACCTCTGGGACTTCATGGCGGTGATGAGCCAGACGGTGGGGCACATCGACGGGGAAGGGGAGTGCGAGATCTAGTCACCCGGATCATGGTTTTCTACCAAAAAGATCACGCGTCCCCGTGCACCGCGAGGGTGCGGTCGCCGAACTCGCGGAGCTTGTCGAGGATCTCGTCGGCGGTCTTG
>JBIJCC010000011.1:0-165113 GCA_044344875.1 Nannocystaceae bacterium | reverse complement strand
GCTCCGCCAACTTCTCCGCGAGCACGCGACCACCCGCCCCTCGAGGGCGCGCGACGGGCCTCACGCCGAGTTCCCGACTCGCGCGCAGATTCCCGCGCCTCCAGGCCGGCGTCGACACACCATGAAGCCGTCGCCATCCAGGACGAAGACGGGGCCCCCGCTGTCGCCTGAGCCGATGTTGCTATTGGTCTCGTTGCCCAACGTGCAGAAGCGCAGATCGTCGTCGGCGTGGTAGCAGTCGCCGTCGTCCGCCACCACGAGCTCGGTTTCCTGCAGGATGGTCGTCGGTCCGCGCGCGGTGAGGCCCCAGCCGGCCGCGATCAGGGCCTCGTCGGGGACGGGGTCCCGGGTCGGCAGGTGAATGTACTGCGGCAGCAGGATCGGGTCCGTGAGCTCGAGCAGCGCGACGTCATACGGCTCGAGTCCCCAGGTCTCGTCTTCGGTCAGGGGAAGGTACCCGGGGTGCAGGTGCACCGCGGCCACCTCGTGAGTCGTCATCTGCGGGCTCTCCAGGTCGGGGTGACCGAAGCCGACGGGCGCGGAGGTGACGACGACGCCCTCCAGGGTCCCGTCGTCGTTTCGCTGATCCCCGAAGCAGTGCGCCGCCATCAACACGTAGCTGGAGCTGATGAGTGACGCGCTGCACCCGTTCGCATAGATCATCCAGGGGTACTTCCCCTCCTCCACCGGTTCGCCGCGAATGATGCGGAGAGAGTCCGCATTCGAGTTGGTCTCCGACGAGGGCATGGTGCCTTCGGAGCAGGCTGCCATCGCCAGCGGCACCAGACCGAGGACAATCGCGCCAACGGAGCGTGTCATTCTTTTCTTCTCTGGCTCTTTCGCTCCGTTGGGTTCGAGCCTCATCACGCCCAAGTTATCCCGCGGGGCGGACGGCCGTCGATAACGCGCGATGACAGCGGGCGCCGGCGACCGCGCCAAGCAGGTCTTCGCGGTCGCTTCGCCGCGCTCTCGCGAGCTCCGGGCCCGCGGTGATCAGGGCAGGCGGATCTCGACGCCGAGGAACCCGCGGACGGCAACGGCGCCGGCACGGTGAATCATCCCCAGGTCATCCACCTCGAACGCGCTGCGGACGACAGGGATCAGCACCTCCGGCTGCACCCAGAGCGCGAGGCGGCGGCTGGGCGCCCACGCGAGCGCCGGCGCGAGAGACACTGCAACCCAGAGCCGCCGCGACACACGCGAGATGCTGAGGGTCGTCCCCTCTCCGCGCATCGATCCGACCTCGAGTCCGGCGCACAGGGGGAACTCGACGGACGCCACCGTCGGCACACCACATCCGTGCAAGGCGGCGGCCGTCATTCGAAACTCGCCGGCCGCCTCCGTGCCGGGGACCGTTGCCGTACGGCCGAAGTGGAACAGCCCGCGTGCCTCGGCCCGCCACCGTCGGCCCACGATCGCCGCCGCGCCGCCGAGGCCCGCACCGACCCCGGGCAGCACGCCCCAGGTCACCGCCGACTGGGCGCGCAGCCCGAGGCGGGGGCGGCGGTCGTGTCCGGCGTCGACGGGCGCGGGCGGAGCTTCCGCGGGCGCAGGGGCGACTTCCGCTGGTTCCGCGGGCTCCACGGCGGGCACCGGTGCCGCCTCGTTCTGCAGGACCGCCAGCGGATCGATGGCCAGCGCGATCTTCATGGCCGCCACATCCGCGAGCACGTCGCACTCCTGCGACGAGACCGTCTGTGTGCTGGTGCCTCCCTCCGTGCGCAGCTCGAGTTCCAGCTCGAAACTGCCGCCGCGTCTCACGATGGAGGCCCGGACACCGACCTGCCCATGTCCCGAATCAACCTGCCGCCCGAGCAGTCGTCCCGCGCGCTCGAGCACCTGCACCCCCGTCGGGCAAGCCCTGTCCGCGCCCCACCGCAGGTCAACGCCGGCCTCCGCAGGAGCGAAGGCGAGCCCGAGGGCGAACAGGGCGCTCCACACGGCGGGCCCACGCTACCACAGGACCGTCGTGAAACAGACTTGGGGGCGATGGTGCCCTCGCCAGAAAACGTAGCGGATGCCCAGCCCGTCGGGCATGGCGCGGGTATGCGAACTGGGTTCCATGCCACCGCCGCGTTGGTCCTGGTCCTCGGTCCTGCTTGCAGCACGGATCCGGGCAGCATCGGCGAGTTCGGGAACTCCGCGGGCGGCGCGGAGTCGACCTCCGGCACCTCCGGCACGCTCGGCACGTCCAACGGCGCCGCGACGTCGTCGGCGGTCACGGGCGAGGTGGAGAGCACCGCGGGCACGACCTCGCCGTCCGCCGTGTTCGACGTCGGCGGAGGTCCGGACCTCGGCTCCCCGGGAGACCCCATCATTCCCGAGACGTGTGCCCAAGCCGAGAGCGGTGACAGTACCGTGGGTTGTCTCTTCTACGCCGTCGATCTCGACCAGGCGAGTGACAGTACGCAATTCGCCGTCGCCATCTCGAACGTGCAGCTCGACGGCGCCGTCGAGATCGTGATCGAGCAGCAGGTCGCCGGTGCCTGGCAGGTGATCGCCGGACCCGGTCCCGTGGATCCCTTGGCGCTCGCGATCTACCCCCTGCCGGAGAACCACCAGGAGGGCAGCGGCATCCGAGAGGGCGGCACGTACCGCATCACCGCCGATCGCCCGATCGTCGCCTACCAGTTCAACCCGCTGTTCGGGGGCTCGTTCACCTCGGATGCCTCGATGCTGTACCCGGTGCCATCGCTCGATACCCTGAGCTATGTGCCGAACTGGGGAGAAGGCAACGGCAACGCCTACATCTCCTTCGCCGCGGTCGAAGATGGCACCGCGATCACGGTGACCCCCACCGTACAGACCGCCGCCGGCCCGGGCGTGCCCGCGGGGACCCCCGGTGAACCATTCGAAATCATGCTCGACGAGGGTGACGTCGCCAATGTCCACGCGTCGGTCAACTACTCCAGCCTGGGAGGCACCCGCGTCGAGAGCGATCGGCCGATCGTGGTGTTCAGCGGCCACCAATGCGCCCTCGTCCTGCCGGACAACAATGGTGGCGCGTGCGACCACCTCGAGGAACAGATCAGCGGCGTTCGGCTGTGGGGCAAGAATTTCGTCGCCTCTCGGATGCCCGTGCGTCTCCCCGATCAACCCGAGAGTTCGCTGTGGCAGATCGTCGCCAGCGAGGACGACACCGAGGTCACGCTCTCGGCCAATGCTGCCGTCACCGGTCTGCCCAACTCGCCGACCATGCTCGACGCGGGAGGTGTCCTCGAGTTCTACGCGGCCGGCAGCGCTGCTCATCCCGGAGACTTCATCATCACGTCCGACAAACCGATCGCGGTGATCAACCTCATGTCCGGCTCCACCGAAGGCGGCGGCGTCGGCGATCCCGCGATGGTCCAGCTGAGCCCCGCGGAGCAGTTCCTCCCGCGCTATGTGGTGCTCGTCCCCGATCAGTGGGAGACCGACGTGTTCGTCATCACCCGCCCGGCCGGGGCCGTGGTCGAACTCGACGGGGTCGAGATCGACGATGCGGCATTCATCGACGTCGACGACGGCGACTTCGAGGTCGCGCGCGTCGTCGTCGCCGACGGTGTGCATACCCTCGAGTCGGCCGGCGGATTCTCGGTCGTCGTAGTGGGCTACGACGAGTGGGACAGCTATGCGTACCTCGGCGGATCGGGCACGGGGGTCATCAATCCCAACCCGGCCGGCTGACGCTGCGGTGGTGAGGTCCACGAATGCGCTGTGCACATCTCGCGGTGATTGTCTGGCTGGCCGCTTGCGCGGTCGACACCGCCGCCGCAGCGAGCGTGGTCGACGAGGCCAAGAGGACGCGAGCCGTCGTCGAGTCGCTGATCTCGGGCGACGCGAACAAGCGGGCTTGGACCGGCTCGAGTCCCGCCGCTGAAGCATGCCCCATCGCCGTCGACGAGGCGACGCGGGCCACGGCGACGAACGTCGAGAGCGTGTTGCGGAGTCGGCTCGGCGATCTCGACCGCCTCATCGCCACGCCCGTGGAACTGTTGTCGACGCCGCAACGCCTGGATGCGGCGCGCAAGGAGCTCGGCGCGTCGCAGACTCCCGTCGTTCTCTATGTCCCGCTGAAGGTCGACCCACCACGCCTCACCGGCGGAGGGTTCACGCCGGGCCATGAGTCAGGCCAGCTCGTCGTCTTCGACATCGAGGCAGACCGCGTCGCGTGCGTGGCGTCGATCGAGGTGACGAACCACGCCAGCGTCGAGTTCGGCCTCACCCAGGCGGAGGGTGAGTCCATCACCCAAGGAAAACTCGAGCTGACCGACCTACGATCCCCCGCCGAGCTCGAGAACGGCCTGAACGCCGACCTTCGGGGGCAAGTGGCCGAGGCGTCCAAGAGCGCGACCTTCCAGCGCGTGCCTTGAGGGCGGCCGGCTGATGCTGCGGCGGCGCGGGCGGGTCCGCGGCGATGGGCCCACCGCCCATCGCCGCATCACACCCCTATGTCCGCTTGGTCGCGCGCTTGGCCTTGCGCGCGTCCACATCGAACCGATCCAACTCCATCACCTTGGCCCACGCGGCGGCGAAGTCGGCGACGAATTTCGCGTTGCCCTCGTCGGCCGCGTAGACCTCGGCGATGGCGCGCAGCTGCGAGTTCGCGCCGAAGACGAGGTCGACCGCGGTGGCCGTCCACGCCACCTTGCCGCCCTCGCGGCTGTGGCCCTCGAACACCGCGGCGTTGTTCGCCGACTTCTTCCACTCGACGTCCATGTCGAGCAGGTTGACGAAGAAGTCGTTGCTGAGGACGCCGGGGCGGGAGGTGAGCACGCCGTGCTTCGAGTCGTCGAAGTTGGTGTCGAGGACCCGGAGGCCGGCGAGCAGCACCGTCATCTCGGGGGCGCTGAGCGTGAGCGCGTCGGCCTTGGCGACGAGCAGCTCGGGGGCCGAGCGCTCGGTGGTGCCACCGACGTAGTTGCGGAAGCCGTCGGCCGCAGGCTCGAGGTAGCCGAACGACTCGACGTCGGTGCTGTCCTGCGTCGCGTCGGTGCGGCCCGGCGTGAACGGCACGTCGATCGTGACGCCGCCGCGACGCGCGGCCTCCTCGACCGCCGCGTTGCCGGCGAGCACGATGAGATCAGCCACCGAGATCTTCTTCCCACCCGGGGCCTTCGCGTTGAACTTCCGCGCGATCTCCTCGAGCACCGGGAGCACCTTCGCGAGCTCGGCGGGTTGGTTGACCGCCCAGTCCTTCTGCGGCGCGAGGCGCAGCCGCGCCCCGTTGGCGCCGCCGCGACGATCCGTGTCGCGGTAGGTCGACGCCGAGGCCCACGCGGTCTGGACCAGCTGCGGGATCGTGAGGCCCGAGGCGAGCACCTCCTTCTCGAGCGCCGCGATCTCCCGGGGCCCGACCAGCTTGTGATCGACCGGCGGCACCGGGTCCTGCCACGCCTGCGGCGGCGGGACCTGCTTGCCGAGCAGGCGTACGTGCGGGCCGAGGTCGCGGTGGGTGAGCTTGAACCATGCGCTCGCGAACGCGGCCTCGAACGCCTTGGGGTCCTTGAGGAAGCGCTCGGAGATCTCGCGGTACGCCGGGTCGGTCTTCAGCGCCAGGTCGGTCGTGAACATCATCGGCTTGTGCCGCTTGCCCGCGACGTGGGCGTCCGGCACGGTGGCCTCGCCGTTCTTCGGGGTCCACTGCTTGGCGCCACCGGGGCCCGTGGTCAGCTCCCACTCGGCCTCGAAGAGGTGCTTGAAGTAGTCGTGGGACCACTGCGCCGGGGTCTTGGTCCACGCGCCCTCGAGGCCGCTCGTCACCGTATCGGCGCCCTTGCCGGTGCCGCAGCGGTTCTTCCAGCCGAGGCCCTGGTCCTCGACCGGCGCACCCTCGGGCTCGACGCCCACACACTCGCTGGGCTTGTGTGCGCCGTGGGCCTTGCCGAGGGTGTGCCCGCCGGCGATGAGCGCGACGGTCTCCTCGTCGTTCATCGCCATGCGACCGAACGTGGTGCGGATGTGCTCGGCGGCCGCGAGCGGATCGGGCACGCCGCCGGGGCCCTCGGGGTTCACGTAGATGAGGCCCATCTGCGTCGCGCCCAGGGGCTTCTTGAGGGTCTTGCCGTCCTTGTTATAGCGCTGGCTCGCGAGCCACTTGGTCTCGGGGCCCCAATCGACGTCCTCGGGCTCGAACGCGTCCTCGCGACCGCCACCGAAGCCGAGGGTCTTGAAGCCCATCGACTCGAGCGCGACGTTGCCGGTGAGCACCATCAGGTCGGCCCACGACAGACTGCGACCGTACTTGCGCTTGATCGGCCACAGCAGTCGGCGCGCCTTGTCGAGGTTGGCGTTGTCGGGCCAGCTGCCGAGCGGCGCGAAGCGGATCGCACCCTCGCCGGCGCCGCCGTGGCCGTCGGTGACGCGGTAGGTGCCCGCGCTGTGCCACGCCAGGCGGATCATGAGGCCGCCGTAGTGGCCGTAGTCCGCCGGCCACCAGTCCTGCGACGTGGTCAGCACCTTGGCGATGTCGGCCTTGACCGCCTCGAGGTCGAGGGCCTCGAACGCGACCGCGTAGTCGAACGTCGGATCGGTCGGGTCGTTCTTGGGGCCGTGGGCCGCGAGCGGCCGCAGGTCGAGCTGCTGCGGCCACCAGTCTTCGTTGCGGTAGGAGGCCGGCGCGGCCGGGGCGTCGCCGGGTGACGTGGTCACGGCGCCCGACGCCGTGGGCGGGGTCGTCGTGGTGCCCTGGGCCTTGGGCCCGCAGGCGACGAGGGAGGCGAGGGCGAGCAGCGACACCGCGAGGCGGCGCGATGGAGATCCGGATCGGTCGGTTGCGTTCATGGTCTTGGCCTGCGCGTGGAGATTGCGGGAGGGGGCGGGAAACGCGACGCGGGCCGCGGCGACCCTCCGCCGGGACCTGGAGTAGCAAACGTCGAGCCCAGGACCAAAGATTCGAGATCGCAGGGGAAAGCCCCGATCCCTGGATCGGGACACCCAAATATGGTCGCCGCCGCCAACGACATTTGGTTGAACAACGCCTCCTGGGTGCTAGGACCTGCCCGTGACGCCCGTCCTCGACTACGCCGCCGATCTGAAGGCCATCGCCTCGCTGACGACGCAGCCGCACAACCTCGGCCGCACCCTCGGCAGCGCGCTGCACTCCCTCGGGCAGGTGATCGCCTACGACCTCGCGGTGCTCTACCGCCTCGACGGGGACGTGCTCGTGCCCGCGGCGGCCGACGGTGCCCTCGACTCGGAGGCGATCCGCCGGCATCGGCTGCGGCTCGCCGACTTCCCGCTGCTGACGCGCGTGCTCGACCACGGTCGACCGATGGCGCTGTCCGAGGAGCACCACGCCAGCGACGAGGGCGATCCCTATGATGGCGTGCTGGACCTGCCGCACGGCCACGCGTGCATGGTGATCCCGCTGCGCTCGGGCGACACGCCGGTCGGTCTCATCACGCTCGATCGCCGGGTGTGCACGTCGTACTCGCCCGCCGAGGTCTCGCTCGCGGATGTCTACGCCCAGCTCGCCTCGACCGCGCTCGCGTTCGCGGAGCAGGCCGAGCTGCTCGATCGCTACCGCCGCGCGCTCGAGGTGCAGAACCAGTCCCTCGGCCTCGCGGGGCTCGGGGCGTCCGAGTCGGGCGAACGGCTCGCGCGCTCGCGGAGCCCGCGGATGCACCGCTTCGTGGAGTTCGCCCGGCAGGTCGCGCCGACGGCGTTGCCGGTGCTCATCCGCGGCGAGACCGGATCGGGCAAGGAGGTCGCCGCGCGGGCGCTGCACGAGTGGTCCGACCGGGCGCGTCGCCCGTTCGTGTCGGTGAACTGCGCCGCGATCCCCGAGAGCCTGGTGGAGAGCGAGCTGTTCGGCCACAGAAAGGGCGCGTTCAGTGGCGCGGTGCGGGATCGTGCGGGGCGCTTCGTCGCGGCCAACGGCGGGACGCTGTTCCTCGACGAGATCGGCGACATGCCGCTGGTCGCCCAGGCCAAGCTGCTGCGCGCGCTGCAGGAGGGCAGCTTCGAGGCGGTGGGATCGGACGAGACGGTGCGCGTCGACGTCCGCGTGATCGCAGCCTCGCATGTCGACCTCGAGGCGGCGATCCGCGAGCGACGGTTCCGCGAGGATCTCTACTATCGACTCGCCGCGGTGCCGCTGTTGCTCCCCCCGCTGCGCGAGCGCAGCGAGGACATCGAGGATATCGCGGGGGAGAGACTGCGCGAGCTCGCGGTCGGGTCGGGTCGCGGCCCGTGGGAGCTCACCGCCGACGCGATCGACGAGCTGAGCGCGAGGCCGTGGCCGGGCAACGTCCGGGAGCTACTGCACGCGATCGAGCGCCCGACGATCGTCGTGCCCAAGGGGGCGATCGATCGGGCGGCGCTGCGATCGGCTGTGTTCGAGTCCACGCCGGACGCGTGCGAGCGCGTCGCTGCGGCCGACGGGGCGGTGCTGCCCTTCGCCGACGCCGAGCGTCAGCTGCTGAAGCGGGCGCTCGAGGCCACCAAGGGCAAGATCTACGGGGACGACGGCGCGGCGGCGCTGCTGCGGCTCAAGCCGACGACGCTGCAGGCGAAGCTGAAGAAGCACCGGCTCAAGTGAGCGTGCGCCGCCGTAGCGGCTGATCGACGAGCTCGCGCGTCACCCGACGTAGCGATCGCGGAGCTGCTTCCATCGCCGCAGCTGCGTCCGGCGCGGGGCTTCGAAACAGGCGCACACCGGCTGCAGCAAACCCGAGCAGTCCGGACAGCGCGCGCCGACGTCGTCCCGGGTGGGTGCAGCGGTCGTCGTGGCGCCCGTGCGGCCGCGCCAGTAGGCCTCCACGCGCTCGTCACGGAGCTTGAAGTGCTTGCGGCAGTCGAAGCACACGAAGTGCGGCTTGTAGAGCGGATCGATCCACCCCGGGTGAAGGAAGTCGCACACGGCCGACGCCGATCATCGCGGGGGTGCAGCCCACCCGTCAATCGCGGTCGCGACCCGCTGGGGACCGGCGCGCGCTTCGGGCAGACTCTGGCGGTGATCGACGCGTCCTCGCTCCGCGGCCGGCCGACCGTCGAGCTCGTCCTGCTCGAGGCCGTGTTCGATGCGGTCCCCGACGTGGTGTTCTTCGTGAAGGACGCGGAGGCGCGCTATGTGGCGGTGAACCGCACCTTGGTCGAGCGTGCGGGCGTCGGATCGAAGGATGCGCTGCGTGGACGTCGTGCGGACGAGGTGTTCCCCACGCCTGCGGGGCTGCGATACACGGAGCAGGATCTGCAGGTGCTCCGGACCGGTCGGCCGGTGCTCGAACGGCTGGAGCTGCACCAGTACATCGGCAGGAAGCCGGGCTGGTGCTCGACCTCGAAGTTCCCGACATCGGACGGGCGTGGGGTCGTCGGCGTGTCGCGTGATCTCGGTCGGCCCGACGATCGCCACCCCGAGTTCGCCCGCCTCGCGGCGGCGATCGGGGATCTCGAGGCGGCGTTCGGTGAGGAGGTCCGGATCGCCGCGGTCGCGCGGCGCCGCGGGCTGTCGGTGGATGCCTTCGAACGCCTGGCCAAGGAGGTGTTCGGGCTGTCGCCACGGGATCTGTTGGTCCGGCGGCGCATCGAGCACGCGACGGCGATGCTGCGCGACACCGACGAGGGCGTCGCTGCGATCGCGGTGGCGTGCGGCTACTCCGATCACAGCGCGTTCTCGCGGCAGTTCAAGGCCGCCGTCGGCATCACGCCGTCGCAGTACCGCGCTGGCGTCACCGACCGGCCGTCACCGCGAACCCCAGCGTGCCGTCGCCATCGGTGACCTCGCATCGCACGACGTCGCGCGCCCGCGGCACCTCGACCTCCACGGTGTCGTAGCGCCACGCGCGGAGGCTGCCGTCGGGCATGCGCAGGTCGTGGACCGCCGTCGAGCGGCGCGCCGGGAGATCGACCGGTCCATCCGCGCCGGTGCATCGCGCCACCGCGGACGTCCCGTGCAGTCGCCCCGTGGACCGCGTGGTCCGGATGCGCCCCTCGGGATCGAAGGTCGCGCGCACGATGTCGAAGTCCTGCGCTTCGCTCGTGTGCAACGTCGACGCCGACCACGCCCCGACCACGCGGACGCGCTCCGCGAGCGCGCGGTATGTGTACGCGCTGACCCAGTAGGGATACGCGTAGCTCATCATGTCGCTGAAGCTGCCTTGGTTCGCCGACGGCAGGCCATCGCAGGGCGAGCCCGTGGGCGGGATCAGCATCGCGTTGGCATCGACCCACGGGATTCCGATGTCCTGATCGTTGGAGTATCCGCTCTGGGGCATGAGGCCGGGCACGATGCCCCAGCCCCACGTGTCGATGGTGCCGCAGTTGCCGGTGTTCTCGCCTGGGTAGCCGTCGTCCTCGAAGGTGTGCGGGCGACCGTGGTTGTGCCCGAGTTCGTGCGCGAACAGGTCGAACGTGAGGCCGTAGTCGCGCCAGGTGCCGTTGGCGAAGGTCCGCCGGTAGTCCATCTGATCGCCGCCCTCGATCGAGATCGAGTAGCCGCCGGCGTCGGTGGGGAGCAGGCCGCCGTAGTAGACCCACGGTGCGGCGTCGTCGGCCTCACGCAAGGCCGGTAGCTCGGACTCCGCGGCGTCGAACTCGTTGCAGCTGGGGGAGGGCACCGGATCGTGCACGTGCACGGTCAGCGTGGTGACAGGGTACGTGTTGAAGAGGTACGCCTCGAGGTCGGCGAGGTCGGCGTCGGACACCTCGACCGCGGGGATGCCATCGCACGACAGCGGCACGACCATGACCTCGAGCACCATCGGGTCCTGCCACGCGCCGAGCTCGAGGAATCCGTCGGCGGGGACGCTCGCGTTGGGCATCGCCGTGCCCACCGGCTCGTCCCCTGGTTCACGCAGCGACACGCGCATGCCCGTGGCACCGGCGGTGGCTCCGGCGTCGAGCCGCCACGTGAACCCGCCGTCGAGCGAGGCGAAGTCGGCGGGTCCGTCGATCGATCGCGAGGTGATGTGATTCGAGACGCTCCCGTCGGCGTGCTCGATCTCGAGGTAGGCGTCGATCTCGCGCGGTGTGAAGTCGGGCGCGAGCGCATGCTCGACGCGCACGAGCGCGGGCCGCCCGGCGATGACCGGTGCGACGAGGGTGTCGGCGGGGCGCGGCGCCCCATCGGCGACGACGCGGATGCCCACGCCCTGGTTGACCTCGACGGTGACCACGCCGATGCCGCCGGCCAACGGCGTGGTCGGGGGCAGGACGTCGCCGGTGCTGTCGTCGGCATCATCGGTGCCGTCGACGTCGCTGCCGTCCGCCGACGTCGGCGAGGACGTCGACGGGACGGTCGACGCGGGTCCGGGGCCGGACGACTCGGTCGCGGTCGCGCCGAGATCGGCCCCGCCGGTGCCGTCGTCATCGCCGGCCGCGTCACCGCACGCGGACAGGAGCCCGACGCAGAGCGCCCGCGCGAGGTGGTCGGGGACGCGGGCGCGGTTCGGGGAGAAGGGCACGTCCGTCATTCCACGACCATCGCACGGCGGCCGCCCGAGCGATGGACGCGGCTCGGGACGAACCGCGGGGAAAACGGCACAGCCGCCGATCAGTCGCGGTCCGGCGCGCCCAACGGGAACAGCGGTCGGTACGGCCGGGCCTCCTGCACCGCGCGGGCGAAGGATGGGCGCGCGAGCAGCCGCGATCGATACCCGCGCAGGACCGGGTAGGCGTCCGAGATGCGGTGCGTCCAGTCGGCGTAGAAGAGCGAGGGCGCCGCCGCGCAGTCGGCCATCGTGAAGTGCTCGCCGCACGCCCACGTCCGGCCGGCCAGCCGAGTCTCGAGCCAGCCGTACGCGCGCTCGAGTCGCTCGGCCGCGAGGGCCAGTCCGTCCTGGGCCCCAAGCGGCGATCGGTGCAGCGCGCTGTCGACCGCGACCTGCATCGCGTCCATCACGTGCAGGTCGAAGAAGCGATCGAGGAATCGCACGTCGAGCGCCGCCCGCGGATCGTCGGGCAGCAGCCGCACCGGGCCCGGGTGCTCGAGCTGCAGGTACTCGAGGATGATGGTGCCCTCGACGACGTCGCGGTCACCGTCGACGAGCAGCGGGAACCTGCGCAGGGGCCAGCGCCGCAGCCACTCCGCGGTGTGCTCCGGCGTGTCGGGCCCCAAGCAGCGGAACTCGAAGGGCGTGCCGTTCTCGTAGAGGGCGACGAGGACCTTCTGAGTGTACGAGGAGAAGGGGTGACCGTAGAGCGCGAGGGGCATCGTGGAGCCTCCGACGTGGACCACTTGCAATACGCAAGTGGTTGAACCGTACCCGCTCGACTTGCACACTGCAAGGGGTCTCGAGAGGAGACGCTGCCGTGCCGCGGACGAGGCGCTCGGGCTGCCCCATCAACCTCACCCTCGAACAGCTCGGCGATCGCTGGAGCCTCATCGTCATCCGCGACGTGATGTTCGGGAACCGGCGGACGTACGGCGAGCTGCTCGAGCACAGCGAGGAGGGGATCGCGTCCAACATCCTCGCCGATCGGCTCGAACGCCTGACCGCCTCCGGCCTGCTGACGCGACGGGCCGATCCGGACCATGCGCAGCGTCGGATCTACAGCCTCACCGAGTCGGCGATCGACCTGGTGCCCCTGCTCGCCCACATGGGCGCGTGGGGTCGACGGCACACTCGGCCGAGCAAGGAGTTGTCGGTCCGCGCCGAGCTGCTCGAGCGGGGTGGCGCGCCGCTGTGGGCCGCCTTCATGGACGAGCTGCGACACCTCCACGTGGGCGCGCCACGGCCGGCGCGCTCGGTGTTCGCGGAGTTGCAGGCCGCGTACGCGAAGGCGGTGGCCCGCCGCGCGCGGTAGTCCGGTGCTCGCGACCCCCAGCCCTGGCGGGGCCCGGCCCGCCAACGTGTGCGCCCGGTGTTGCGCGGGGCGTCGACGCCATGGGATTCCCGCGCGCATGCGAGTTGCAGCGCCGACGCCGATGAGCTCCGACACACGCCCCACGACGATCCTGCTCGCGCTCGCCCTGGGATGCGGCGCCGACCCGGCGTCCGACGGCGACGGGGGCTCGGGCTCCACCACGGCGACCTCGAGCGAGGCCACCGCAGGCGCCACCGTCGGCACCGCGCCCGGCACGACTGCGACCTCGTCGCCCGGCACGACGTCGGCCGACTCGAGCGGCGACTCGAGCACCACCGACGCCGGGAGCACCGGCGCGCCGACGCCGATGTGCACGGACGACGACGCGTGCCCGAGGGGTACGCACTGCGATGTCGCGACCGGGACCTGTCGCTGTGATCCCGGCGTGGCGCAGTGCCTCGGCGAGCTGCCGGCGGGCCACTGGGTCGAGCTCGAGGGCACCGCGATGCAGGACGTGTTCCCGCCGCAGGACACCGTGCCCGGCAGTCGCCCCGCGATCGTCCTGGCGTGGAGCGGCGGCGTCTACGATCGCGATCGAAACCGCATGGTCGTGTGGGGTGGCGGCCACGCCGACTACTCGGGCAACGAGGTCTACGCCTTCGATCTCGATGCGCTCGCGTGGTCGCGCCTGAACGAGCCGTCGCTCGACGTCGGCGGCGACGAGGCGTCGGGCTACTACCCCGACGGACTGCCGCGATCCCGCCACACCTACGACTACGTGGTCTACGTGCCGGAGCTCGGGGCGATGTGCTCGGCCGGCGGCGCGGGCCTGTGGATGAGCGGGCAGATCAACGTCTCCAACTTCGATTGCTTCGACTTCGACACGCTGCAGTGGTCGAGCCGCGCGCCGGCGCCCGACGGCTCCATCGGTGGCATCGCCGACTACGATCCGGTCGCGGGTCGCGTGGCCTACGTCGCGGGTCCGGGCATCCGCTACCTCACCGACTACGACGTCGCGACGGACGTGTGGACGGTGCACGGCGACAACTTCACCAATGGCGGGCTCGGGTATGGGCTCACCGGGCGCGTGCACCCGAGCGCGCGCAAGTTCGTCGGCGTCGGCGCCTCGGCGATCTACACCTGGGATCTCGACATCCCGGGCGGCGTCGTGGAGAGCACGCCCGTGCTCGCCGGTGCGCCGCCCGGCTTCGACCGGTCCAATCCGGGTCTCGACTACGATGCGAGCCTGGATCGGTTGGTGTGGTGGGGCGGCGGCACCAGCCTGTGGTCGCTCGATCTCGACGGCATGACCTGGGTCGAGCACCCCGCTGCGCCCGAGAGCACCGTGGTTCCCCCCGAGCCGGTGACCAATGGGACGTTCGGGCGCTTCCGCTACGCGATCGCCGACGATGTGTTCGTGCTGGTGAACCAGACCGATCAGAACGTGTTCGCGCGGCGGTTGTAGGGGGTTGCGCGGCCGCTCGCCCCCAACGACCATGCAACGCTCGTCCATGGCCGATCGGGCCATCTTGTGGGTCGAGCGATCCTATGGGATCCACGGATCGCGAGCATGGATGCGCGACTCGAGGCAATCGCCGCGGAGGAGGCGGGCCGGTGGTCGTTGCTGGTGATGCTCGTCACCGGCGCGACGAAGTGACGGCGAGGCTCCACGGCGAAACGCAGAACCGCCACAGTGGGCGGCGAGGATCGAGCGATCGCGGTGGAGCTCGCGCCGCGCCCCGCCGTTGCTCGGTGAATCCCGCGGCACGTGCGGTGCACACGCCGCCCCCATGCGCCTCCCCTTGTCCATGGCCCTGTTCTTGGCTTCGATGACGCTCGCGTGCGGTGACTCCGACGCGAGCACCAGCTCTGATCCGAGCTCGACGAGCCTCGGCACCGGCGACTCCGATCCCCTCGGCGACACGACCGCGACCGATTCCGACGCGACCGCAACCGACTCCCTCGCGACGGTCTCCGACTCCGTCGGCGACACGTCGAGCACCTCTGCCACGGACTCGGGCAGCGACGCGAGCACCGGCGGCGACATGGGCATCGTGCCGCTCGGCGCCGCGGGGAGCTTCACGATCCTCGCGAAGACCGGGATCTCCAACGTGCCACCGACGTCGATCGACGGCGACATCGGCGTGAGTCCGGCCGCGGCCAGCTACCTCACCGGCTTCTCGCTGGTGGCCGACGCGACCGAGGCGTTCGCGACCTCGACGCAGGTGAACGGCCTCGTGTACGCGGCCGACTATGCCCCGCCGACGCCGGCGGAGATGACCGCGGCGGTCCTCGACATGGAGCTCGCGTTCACCGACGCCGCCGGCCGTGCGGCCGACGTGACCGAGCTCGGTGCCGGAGACATCGGCGGGATGACGCTCGAGCCCGGCGTGTATCGCTGGGGCACCGGCCTGCTCGTGCCCACCGACATCACGCTCGACGGCAGCGCGACCGACGTGTGGATCTTCCAGGTCGCCGAGGATCTCACCGTGAGCAACGGGACCGACGTCGTGCTCGCCGGCGGAGCGCTGCCGGAGCACGTGTTCTGGCAGGTCGGCGGACTGTTCGACCTCGGCACCACTGCGCACTTGGCCGGCACCGTGATGACCCAGACCTCGGCGCGCCTCGGGACCGGCGCGTCGGTGGACGGCCGGCTGTTCGCGCAGACCGCTGTCGTCCTCGACGGCAACACCGTCGTCGGCCCGTGACCGGCCGAGGAGGTGGCCACAGTCGTGGCCGCCCCGCCCGGACGACGGGTGAGCCCGCGGAAATCCACCGCGATCCTGCGCGCCTCGTCGGGGATCCGCCAGGCGCCGGGTTTGCTTACGGCCCGGCATGCCCCGCCTGCACCCGCGCCTCGTCGCCCCCCTGCTCGGCGCCTGGCTCTGCGCCGGCTGCGATTCCAACGGGGGCTCTGACGCTGCGGCCGGTCCCGACGCGCCCGGGGGCAAGGGCGACTCGATCGACGGCGACGCTGCGACCTGCGAGGGCGCCGTGCCGCCGCGGGTGCAGCTGGTGAACAACAGCCGCGGCCCATGGGGACCCGAGCCCTCGCCGACGCCGATCCCGAACCTCGCCGAGACCTCGGACGCCGAGCTCGACGACGCGCTCGGCGAGCTCGCGCAGGCCGTCGAGCTCGCGCCGTATCCGTTCTCGGGTTGCCACGATCGCGCCCACCTGACGTACCTCCGCCTCGCGGCGCTCCTCGGAACGGATCGCGTCGCGAAGGTGTGGGTGTTCTCGCCGACGTTGCTGACCGTCGCGCTGTCCGGTGCGATCGAGAGCCCGGTCGACGCCGATCGCTGGGGCGACGACGTGACCCGCTGGGACTACCACGTCGCCGCGATCGTGCAGGGCGAGAGCAGCCTGCTCGTCATCGATCCCGTGCTCGCCGACGTCGACGATCCGCTCACGCTCGGAGCGTGGTTCGGCCGCATGGAGATCGCGCCGGGGTCCGCGTACACGATCGCCGACGGCCGCTACTACTCGTTCAACAACGCCGGGCCGTCCGACTACTCGGGTGGGCGCCGGCCGGTCAACGGCTCGATGTTCCGCTACGATGGCTTCGCCCGCAGCGATCGCTGGCTCGAGAAGAACCTCGCCCGCGATGCGGTCGCCGTGTCGCTCGCCGACGGTGCCGGCCAGTGCCCCTCGCTCGGTGCGCTCCTGCTCGAGCCGCAGGCGCTCTACGACGCGCTGGTGACGGCGTCGGCCTCGGGGACGACCGCCGGTTGTCGGCCGGCGGTGACGCTGTTCCAGACCGAGCTCGCCCAGTGGACCGAGGAACTCGCGGACCTGGGGGCGCGCTGATCGTCCCGCCGATCGCGAGCGGGCGATCGTGGTAGAGCCTCCGTCGATGTCGACCACCATCCCGCTGCGCTGCCGCTGCGGCGCCGTGCAGGGCACCGTCCGCGAGGTCTCGGCCTCCACCTGCTGCAACGTCGTCTGCTACTGCCGCGACTGCCTGACATTCGCGCGGTACCTCGGTGACGACGGCATCGTCGACGCCCACGGCGGCACGCCGATCGTCCAGTTCGCGCCGTCGCAGGTGGAGATCACCGCGGGCTTCGATCGGCTCCGCAGCCTACGCCTGTCGCCCAAGGGCCTGCTGCGCTGGTACACCGACTGCTGTCGCACGCCGTTGGGCAACATGGTCTCGGCGAAGGTGCCGTTCGTCGGCATCCCGCGGGTGTGCCTGCCCGACGCGAGCGCCGCCGTGCTCGGACCGTCGGTCGGCGTCAACGCGCGCTCGCGGGTGGGCGGCGTGCCCGAGGGCGCCCACGCGGGTGCGCCGGTGGGGCTGCTGCTCCGGATCTCGCGGCTGATGTTCGGTTGGTGGATCCGCGGCAAGGGCCGGCCCTCGCCGTTCTTCGATCCGCAGACCGGGGCCCCGAGGGTGACCCCGCACGTGCTCCCCCTGGAGGAGCGCCGGCGACTCGAGGCGGGCTGACGCGAATTCCGATGGATCGATCCGCCGGCTCGCGTCACTGTAGTCGCGAGGATGTATGGCGTTCGGGGGGTCGATCACCGCAGCGGTCTGCGGGCTCGCGATGGCGGCACCGGCGACACCGGTGGCCGGACCCGCGCCGGAGTCGACGCCGGGCTTCGCCATCGGTGACATGCCCGACGTGAACGCGGCGGATTGGATCGCACCGCCACCGCCACCGCCACCGCCACCGCCACCGCCGCCGACGACGATTGCCTCTGCGGTGCCGCGCTTGTCCTCGACCTCGTCGTTGTCCCCCACCGTGACGACGACGCGACCGTTCGATCCGGCCACGCCCGTGGTCACGACGCACCGCGACCCCAAGCTCCGGTGGCTCACGCCCCGCGAGCGCAAGCTCGTCTACGTGGCCCTCGGTCTCGACGCCGTGTCCATGGTCCCGTTCGGGTTCATGGTCGACTCTGCGGTGAAGTTCGACCGCGCGCGCGACCGGTTCGACGCGCAGCGCAAGGACGATCCCAACGGTCCGTTCCCCGAGGACCTCGCACGCGAGGCGCTCCATCACCGCGACATCGTGATCGGCACGTCGATCACCGTCGTGGTCCTCGCGACTGCCGCGGGCGTGCTGTACTTCCTCGCGACGCGGCGCCATCGACGGGACGGGCCGCGGCGTTCGATCAGCCGAGTCGCGCTCGGGCGAGGCGGTGGCGCGTGATCGCGATCTGGCTCGCCGCGTGGCTGTCGGTGCCGGCGCCGGTGCCCCCGGATCCGCAGCGCAGCGCGTGCCCGGATGGTGGCGAGTGGGTCGGACACGCGCCGCCCCACGGGAACGGCTACGCGTGCATGCGCGAGCGGAACGGCCTCCCCGTGCGGCACGGCTGGGCGGTCACGTATCACCCCGACACGCGGCACAAGATCGCCGAGTGCGAGTACCGCGACGGCCTCGAGCACGGTCGCTGCTCGGTCTACGGCGCCGATGGTCGGGTCCTGCGACGCGGCATGTTCGACGCCGGGATCGCGGTGGGCTACCACTTTCGGTGGGATGCGCTCCCCCGCGCCGCGGCCGAGCGCGTCGCCGCGCTCGAGCAGATGTTGACCGAGTGGGAGGTCCCGGCGACCGAGCTCGAGCGCCTGCGTGACCACGTGCTGGCGCACTACGATTCCCCGCTCGACGACCTCCGCAACTCCGTCCAGCGCTGCGGCGAGCGGCACTGCCTCAGCGCGGGCCGGATCGCGGGGCGCAACGTCATCGCGATCCGCCTACCGCCCGCCCGCCCTGGCGCGGCCCTGTAAAACCATTTGCCCCCGCAGGCCCGCGGTGACTAACGTCGGGTCCCATCGAACCCGCGATCACCACGCGCGATGGTTGCCCCGACGCCAGCGCGCTCGCGGAGCTCGTCGGCGGGCGTGCGGTGCAGGCGGAGGCGCTGCGGCGCCACCTCGACGGGTGCATCGACTGCGCGACGGCGGTGGCCGCGATGCTCCGCGGCGCGGGTCCACGGCCGTCGCCGTCGCGGGCGCCCGGCTCGAGCGTGGGTCGCTACCGCGTGGTCCGCAGCGTCGGTCGCGGGGCGATGGGCGTCGTGCTCCTGGCCGAAGATCCGCGCCTGCGTCGGGAGCTCGCGCTCAAGTTGCTGCGCTGCGCCGATCGATCGGGTCGTGTGGTCGCGCGGTTGCGTCGCGAGTCGCGGGCCCTCGCGACCCTGGCCGATCCCCACGTCACGGCGGTGTTCGACGTGGGGCAGGACGGCGACGACGTGTTCGTCGCAATGGAGTTCGTCGACGGCGCGACGCTGCGGGCGTGGCTGGCGGCGCGACCGCGGCGGCTGGCCGAGATCCTCGATGTGTTCGAGCAGGCGGCGCGGGGCCTGCGGGCGGCCCACCGCGCCGGGCTCGTGCACCGCGACTTCAAGCCCGAGAACGTGCTGGTCGGTCGTGACGGCCGCGTGCGCGTCAGCGACTTCGGGCTGGCGCGCATCGGGCACGAGGGCGCGGACACGGACGACGCCGAGGTCGACGACGACCTCGTCGAGAACGATCGCTCGCTGACCGGCACCGGCGCGCTCGTCGGGACGCCGGCGTACATGGCCCCGGAGCTGTTCGAGGGCGGCGTCGCGGATGCGCGCAGCGATCAGTTCGCCTGGGGTGTCGCGCTGTACGAGGCGCTGGTCGGCGCACGGCCGTTCGACGGCGACACGCTACCGTCCCTGTCGCGCAACGTGAGCGCCGGTGCCGTGCGGCCGATGCCGCGTGGCTGTGCCCCGCGTCGCGTGCGGTCGTTGGTGATGCGCGCCCTCGCTCGGGATCCGGCGGGGCGTTGGCCTGACCTCGACGCCGTGATCGCAGTGCTCGAGGCGAGCCGCAGCGAGCGACGCCGTGGGACGATGGTCGCGGTGGCGGCCGGTGGAATCGCTGCGCTCGCCCTCGCGGCCAGCGCGGCGAGCTCCGCCGAACCGCCGTGCCCAGCGCGGGCGATCGACGTGACGGCGCTCGCCCGCGTCGGTTCGGCGCTCGTCGGCGGCGACACCCCGACGATGGACGCAGCGTTGCGCATGCGGGACGCGCTCGAGGGCTTCGCCGCTACCTGGGGCGAGTCGGCGGCGCGGTGGTGCGCGGTGACCGATGCGCCGAGGGTCCGCGCGGCCGCGCTCGAGTGCCTGGAGGATCGCGCGCGGGAGTTCGACGCCGTGCTCGCGGCGCTCGACGACGACGGCACCGCGCCCACCGGACCGGCGGCGCTGTTGGTCGCCCACCTCTCGCCCGTGGCGCCCTGCGATCGCGCCGACGTCGTCGACGGGCCGACACCCCCGATGCTGGCGCAGCGCGCCGACGTGGCCGCCCTGCGCGAGCGACTCGCCGAGGCCGGCGCGCGCCTGACCCTCGATCACCGGGCGGCGGCCGAGACCCTCGCCCGCGCGGCGCTGCATGAGGCCGAGGCGCTGGGCTACGCGCCGCTGCGGGCCGAGGCGCTGCTGATGCTCGCGCGCACGCGTGACGAGCTCGTCGATCCGAGCGGTGCCGGCGAACTCATGCTCGAGGCGGCGTGGGCGGCCGAGGCCGCCGGTCACGATCGCGTCGCTGCGCAGGCGTGGACGCAGGCGTGTCACGTGCTGGGCTATGCGCAGGGCGAGCACGCCCGCGGGTTCGAGGCGGCGCGACACGCCGAGGCCGCGATCGAGCGGGCCGGCGACGATCCGCTGCTCGCGTCGCAGCTGCGTCAGCGCACCGCGCTGCTCTACGCCGCCGTCGGAGAGCTCGATCGCGCGGTGGTCGAGGCGACCGCTGCGGTCGAGCTCGCCGGTGACGACGCGCTCGAGCGGGCCGCGTCGCTCGGGGCGCTGGTGAGCGTACAGAGCGATCGCGGCGACTACGGGCCGGCGGCCGAGCACGCCCGCGAGGCGCTGCGGATCTACGAGGCGCGCCTGGGCCCGATGCACCCCGAGCTGCTGGTCCCGCTCACGCACATCGGCCGGCTTGCGGTGGTTCAGGGCGACGGCGCCACGGCGCTGCCGTGGCTGCAGCGCGCGCTGTCGGTGGTCGGCACGGCCGACGGCCAGACGCCAGCGACGTCGTGGGCCCTGCTCGGCAGCGCGTACTCGACCCTCGGGGCCAATCTCGCCGCCGCGACCGCGTTCGAGCGCGCATTGGCGATCAACGAGCAGGCCGGTACCGCGGGGCACCCCGAGCGCGCGCGCCTGCTGGTCAACTACGGTGGCGTGCTCGGGGCGCTCGATCGCTGGCCTGCGGCCGAGGCCGCGAGTCGACGCGCGGTCGAGCTCGCCGAGTCCGCGTACGGCAGCGAACACCTCGACACCGCGACGTTCCTCTACTCGCTCGGGGACGCGATCCGCATGCAGGATCGCCAGCCGGAGGCCATCGTCCTGCTCGAGCGGGCGCGCGCGATCTATGCCCGGCACTTTGGGCCCGCGCACCCCGACCGGATCGCCCTCGACATGGTCACCGGCGCGACGCTCGGCGAGCTCGGCCGCTGGCCCGAGGCGATCGCGGTGCTCGAGGCGGCGTGGGGTCACGTCGACGCCCACGGCGATCCGCGGGTGCGGGCGGATCTCGCCGCGTACCTCGGCCAGGCGCTGTGGGAGGGCGGTGGCGATCGCGAGCGGGCGGTGGCCCTCGTCCGCGGGGCGATCGCGCTGTATCGCCCCGCCGATCGCGTGATGTCCGACGATCTCGGCGCGTGGCTACGCCAGCACGGGGCGTCACCCTGACGTCGCGGCGGTCGTCGGTCGCAGCGCGCGGACGACCAGGTACACCGACAGGCCGAGCGGGCCCAGCATCAGCACCGCGAACAGGATCGGCCCGGTCACCCACGGCGAGATGCCGCGCTGCCCCGCGTCCTGCCAGACCCACCGGCCGACGAAGGCGTCGAAGGCGAGGAAGTGCGCCCACGCGATCGTGGCGCCCTTCTCGGTCCCGAGCAGCTCGGCGATCTGCGGCAGCTCGGGGCGGAGCACCGCGGGGAGGACCGTCGCGAGGTCGGGCACGACCAGCGCGACGTAGACCAGCGCGATCGGGGCGAGGACGACCGGGGATCGCAGCGCCGCCGCGGTCCATCGCGCGCGGGGCATGACGATCATCCCGAACCACAGCGGCATCACCAGCAGCGCCATCGCGGAGAACACGGTGCTCATGACATCACCCCCACGGCCGCGACGGAGAGCATCAGGGCCACGGTGCTCATGACATCACCCCCACAGCCGCGGCGAGGATCGTCACGGCCAGCGTCGCCACGATGGCGCGGCCGAGCCACAGCACGCGCAGCGCGGGGTCGGCGATCCGACGCGGCAGCACGACCGACAGGAACGCCATGAGCTGGATCCCGTGCAGGCCGATCGCGTGGGCGGGCACCAGCCCCCGCGCGGCGGCGACCAGGTCGGTGTTCCCGAGGGCGCGGGCAGTGGAGCCGAGCGGCGCGATCACGATGCCGATCGCGAGGCCGAGGACGAGCAGCCACAGCCCGCCGCCGACCGCGACGCGCTGCTCGAGGTGCAGGGTCCCGTCGCGGCTCACGGCGATCGCCCAGCGCACGATCGGGACCGATGCCGTGAGGACGAGCGCGCCCATCGCCTGGAAGACCACTGCGTCGAACAGCGTGTCGGTGTTGAAGTGGGACGAGACGCCGCGCCAGCGCTGCATCGTGATGAGCGCGATCTCGAGGGTCATCGCGACGACGTAGACGTCCACCCACCGGCGCCGCGCCGGCTCGGCCCGGACCGCACCGAGCGCCCAGGCCAGCGACGCCGTGGTCACCGCACCCGAGAACCCGAAGACGATGGGCTTGCGCCACGACACGTCCCCGGCCCACGCGCCGCCGTCGACGAGCCAGACGAGGGTGTGCAGGCCGCCGCTGATGGCGTACGCGAGGGCGACCCACAGCAGGGTCCGTCGATCGCGATCGAGGTCACGCAGGGTGCGGGCGAAGCGGGCGAAAGTCGGCATGGGATGATCCTTGGTATAACGGTGTTATCAGTGGGGCGAGAGCGGGGCGGGCGGCGGGCGTGGGGCGAATCACCCGCGCAGGCCGGCTTCGATGAAGTCGAGGACGTGCTCGAACAGCCCGTCGACATCGGCGGGCGGACAGCCACCCGCGAGCTCGAGGGAGACGATGCCGTGGGTCGCGGCCCACACGCTCATCGCGGCGGGCTCGATGCTCCGCGCGGGTCGATCGAGCGCGGCCATGATCCGCGCGATCGCGGAGGTGAGGGACTCGAACGCGCGCGCGCCCGAGGGCGGCATCGTCGCGGTGGGGCTCGCACGGCCGAACATGAGCCGATACGCCGCCGGATTGGCCTTCGCGAACCCGCGGTACGCGTGGCCGAGGGCGCGCAGGTGGGCCCACGGGTCGCGGTGGGTCACGGCGCCCAGCGCCGCCGCGAAGCCGCTGAACGCGTGCTCGAGGACGGCATCGATCATCCCGTCCTTGTCGCCGAGGTGGGTGTACACGACCATCGTCGACGCGCCGACCTCCTGCGCGACCCGCCGCACCGACAGCGCGGCGGGTCCCTCGTCGGCGAGGATCTGCGCGGCGGCGTCGATCAACGCGCGGCGCAGATCGACCGGGGCTCGAGGGGTTCGGGACATGGGGGACGTCTGGGGTATAACACCGTTATAGTCCCCGTCCAGGAAAATTCCGAGCGAAGCCATGGACGGAGGGGCGGCATTTCTAGCGTGCTGGGATCACGGGCGCCGCGTCGTGGTCGGCCCCATGTTCGCGGGGTGCAGCGAGCCATCGACCGCGCCCTCCTCGGAATCCTCGCCCTGCTGCCCGCCTGCGAGCAACTCACCCCGATCGGCGGGGACACCAGCGCCTGTGTGCCCGCCGAGGTCCAGGCCGCGTTCGACCGCAGCTGCGGCGGCGGCTCGTGCCACACCGACGGCGGCAAGGCCGGGGGCCTCGCGCTCGGCAACGGCGAGGCGGCTGCGATCGATCGCGCGTCGGTCGGCAGCGCGCTGCCGCTCATCACGATCGGCGACACCCAGGGCAGCTACCTCGCGCAGAAGATGGTGTCGAACCCCGCGACCCCGATCACGGGCGAGCGCATGCCGGTCGGATTCCAGGCGACCAACGCGGATCAGGTCGCCGACATGAACACGATCCTCGGATGGATCGCCGGCGGTGCCTACGCGGACTGCGGCGCGGGTACCGACACGGGCGCTGGGACCGACACCGGCACGGTCGCGAACGGACTGCCGTGCGACGTCGATGCGGTCCTCGCCACCTACTGCCGCAGCTGCCACGGCGATCCGCCGGTGGGCACGACGGTCTCGCTGCTCGCCCTCGAGGATCTGCTCGCGGACGCCCCCAGCGATCCGACCAAGAGCCTGGGCGAGCGGTCGGTCGAGCGCATGAACGCGAGCGTCGCCCCCATGCCGCCTGCGCCCGCAGCCCGGCCGAGCGCCGCCGAGATCGCGACGGTCGCCGACTGGGTCGCCGCGGGCATGCCGGCCGGCGACTGCATGGTCGGACCGAACCCGTTCGACGCCGCGCCCGTGTGCACGAGCAAGAAGAACTGGACCGGGGGCAACGAGGAGAGCCCCAAGATGCGCCCCGGCCACGCCTGCAACGCGTGTCACCAGCAGGAGGGCGAGGGGCCGATCTTCAAGGTCGCAGGTACGGTCTATGCGACCGGCCACGAGCCCAACGATTGCTTCGGTGAGCCGTCGATCGTCGTGCAGGTGACCGATGCCAACGACCAGGTCGTCGAGCTCACGGCCAACTCCGCGGGCAACTTCATGCTCTCGGCCAGCGGCGCGCCGGCGGGCTTCGGGCCGCCGTACCGGATCAAGGTGGTCTCGGACGTCGGCGAGCGGGCGATGTCGATGCCCGCGCCGCACGGCGACTGCAACGTCTGCCACACCCAGGACGGGGACGAGGACGCGCTGGGCCGGATCGTCGCGCCCTGGTGATCGGCGGCGCGGTCGAGAAATCGACGCGCGCCCGTGAACCGCTCGCGCGGCTCGTCCGACAAGGGGAAGCATGCGAGCGCGCACCGCCCCGTTGTCGGCCGGACCGATCTTCGTCCTGGCCATCGCCCTGTGCAGTTGCGGAGATCCAGGCGGGGGCGGCGATCCCACGCTCGGCTCGACCGTGGGCTCGGATCCCAGCGCGGCGACGTTCACCGAGGGCGAGAGTTCGCAGGGTGGCATGGCCGACGCCACGACCGCGGCGCCCGGGAGCTCCGGTCTCGAGACCAGCGCGTCGGAGACCGGCGACGATCCAGGGCCGGTGGTCACGCCCGGGGGTCCGGTGCTGTTCTTCACCGATCTCGTCATCGGCCCGCGCCGCGGCAACAGCGATACCTCCGAGGGGCAGGACGCCGGCGTCGACGGGGCGATCGTGACGGTGTGGGGCAAGCACCTCGCGTCGGGCGAGGCCGCGCCGGTCGTCGAGGTCGGCGGGGTCGAGGCGCGGGTGTACGGCCACGGGCCCGCGACCCAGGGCGCGGATCTCTACACGCGCATGGGCATCGAGCGCGTCGAGTTCCAGATCCCCGGGGACGCGCCCCTCGACGACGCACCGATCATCGTGCATGTCGACGGCGTGCCGTCGAACGCGCTGCCGTTCGCGCCGCGCGATGTCGGCAACATCTATTACCTGTCGCCCGGCGGCAGCGACGACGGCGACGGCTCGTGGTCGCAGCCGTGGCTCACGTTCGAGGCCGCGGCCGCCGTCGTGGACGACGGCGACATCGTCTACGTCACCGACGGGTGGGTCGACGACACCGGCCAGGGCGCCGACGCGGCGCTCGTGGGGCTCGACACGTCGGGGACCGCGGCGCTGCCCAAGGCGTTGGTCGCCTACCCCGGCGCGACCGTCCTCGTCGGTGGCGTGTGCGAGCCGAGCGGCCACGCGTTGCTCAACAACTACTCGTACGCGGCCAACGCGGGGAGCAGTCACTGGGTGATCTCCAAGCTGCGCATCGAGAGCCCGCCCGATTGCCCGCAGGACAACGTGGTCGGCCTCGGCGACGGTTTTCGCCTGGTCGGCAACTATCTCTCGAACCCGCGGACCAACGACGGCTGCCAGAGCGGCTCGGTGCAGTGCGGCGGGCTCGGCAGGTGCGGCGACGATCTCTTCGTGCTGGGCAACGAGCTCGCGTACGCGCAGACGGAGAACGCCGCGACCGGAAGCAAGCAGTGCCACGGCTTCTACCTCTCGGGCGACCGCCAGGAGGAGGGCCTCGAGCGCGGCCGGACGATCGCGTGGAACTACATCCACGACTGCGCGAACAATCGCGCCATCAACCTCTACAACGAGAGCTACAACGGGCAGGGCGCCCCACGGGCGCTGCTGACCGAGCACGACATCCACGACAACTGGGTCGAGAACCAGCGGGGGATCGGGCTGCTCCTCGGGAGCGAGATCGTCGGTGACAACTGGATCTACAACAACATCTTCGTCGCCACCGGCCTCGGACCCGAGTTCCCCGACGGCGGCGCGTTCTGGCCGTTCCAGATCCAGCCGGGCAGCGCGTACTCGCCGACGCCGACGCAGGTGTACGTGCACAACAACCTCGTCTACGGCGAGAGCTACCTCGAGGGACCCGACTACGCGATGGGCCTGATGAGCGTGACGCAGGACGCCTCGACCACCCTCGATCTGCGCAACAACGTCCTCGTGTCGACGCGGGGTGGCGTGCCGTACCTCGCCAGCGGGACCGCTGTGGCGGGTCAGGACAACTTGTGGTTCGGCGCCGGGGCGCCGCCCGACGGCGAGGTCGATGCGATTGCCGACGACCCCTTGCTCGTCGATCCGGCGGCGCACGACTTCCATCCCGGCGCGTCGAGCCCGGTGAAGGGCGCGGGTACGCCGTCGCCCTTCGCGACCCTCGATTTCGACGGAATCCCCCGCGACCCCGAGGCGTGGAGCCTGGGGCCGTATCAGTGATCGTCGGGCTCGCCGAGGCGCGCCCCGAGGTCCCGCAGCGATCCGTCGCGCGCCGCGTCGTCGACGAGCTCGGGCCCGAGGCGCAGGCGCAGCTGATCGCGGGCGCGCATCAGTCGGGTCTTCACGGTGCCCCGCGGGATGTCGAGGATCTCGGCGATCGCCGCGGTGTCGAGCTCCTCCCAGTAGTGCAGCTCGATCACGAGCTGCAGCTCGATGGGCAGCTGTCGGAGCTGCGCGAGGACGCGATCGTGACGGAGGCGATCGCCGACCACCTGGCTCGGTGACGCCGCGCCGAGCTCCATCGCCGTCGAGGTCAACGGATCGAACCGCGCGCCGACGCCGGCGCGACGCGAGAGGTGGTCGTAGAGCTTGTGCCGCGCGATCGACAGCAGGAACGTGCGAAAGCTGGCCGCGGTGCGCAGTCGATCGATCGACTCGAGACACGCGAGGAAGGTCTGCTGGATCAGATCCTCGCGCTCGGCACCGAGGACCCCGCGGAAGAATCGCTGCACCGTCGCGCTGTGTCGCGCAAAGAGCGCTCGGCCCGCGACGGCGTCGCCGCTGCGCCACGCGAGCAGCAGGTCCCCATCACTGGCGGCCGATCCCGACACCGCGCCGATGCTAGCATCGACGTGGTGTCGGAGCTGGAGCAGCGTGTGGTCGAGGCCGCCGCGCCCACGCCCGGCGAGCGCGAGGAGCTGTCGCGCGTGGCCCTGGCGTTGTTCGGCGCCGAGGCGATGCCGAGCTTCGGGCGGCACCGCGTCATCCGCCAGCTCGGTCGTGGTGGCGTCGGCGTGGTCTACCTGGCCCACGATCCCGAGCTCGATCGACCCGTCGCGGTGAAGTCGATCGCGCGCACGCTCGGCGCGGCGATGCACGCCCACGACCGCGCGCGGATGCGGCGGGAGGCCCAAGCGCTCGCGCGGCTGCGGCACCCCAACGTCGTTGCCGTGCACGACGTCGATGTCGACGCCGATCCGATGTTCCTGGTGATGGAGTACATCGACGGCCCGACGCTCTCGCAGCGGGCGCGGACCGAGACCCGTCGCCGTAGCGAGATCGTCGCGGTGATCGCCGACGCCGGTCGCGGCCTCGCTGCGGCCCACGCGGCCGGCATCGCCCACCGCGACGTCAAGCCGAGCAACATCCTCGTCGACGTCACCGGCGTCGCGCGCGTGGTCGACTTCGGCCTGGCGTGGGCCCAGGCGTCGTCCGCCGCGCCCGGGTCGGGCTCGATCGCGCCCGTCGGGCTCACGGCGACCGGGGCGCTGCTCGGCACGCCCGCGTACATGGCCCCCGAGCAGTTCCTCGGCGCGGCCGTCGACGGGCGCACGGATCAGTGGGGCCTCGCGGTGACCTGCTTCGAGCTGCTCGCCGGCGGCCGGGCGTTCGCCGGCGACGATGTGACCGCGCTGCGCGACGCGGTGCTCGCGGGTCGTCTCGCGACGGCGCGCGGGATCCCGAGTCGCGTGATGGCCGTGTTGCGTCGTGCGCTGGCGATCGATCCCGCCCGCCGTCACCCCGACATGGACGCGTTCGTCGACGCGCTGGTCACCGCGAACCGTTTCCCGCGGGGACCGCTCGTGGCCGTCGGCGCGATCGCTGCGGCCGTGGTCGCGGGCACCGTCGCAGCGTCGGCGTCCTCCCCCGTCGGAGCCATCGCGGTGGGCGAGCTGCGTGCGGCTTGGGCGACGCCCGAGCACGTGCGTTGGCAGTGGCGCGCCGAGGGATCACCCGACGCGCTGCGGGCGTTCGAGCTGACCACCTGCCCGCGCGAGCGCGACGTGATCGACGGAACCGGGCCGGGCTGCCGCGTCTTCACCCACCGTGACAACCCCGAGCTCGGACACTTCCTGTTGCCGCGCACCGGCGGCGTCGAGCCGGTGGTCGCGACGACGACCGATGGACACCCGCCCGAGCGCGAGGTGTTCGCGCGGCTGTGCGCGATCGATACCGCGGGCCTGCGCTCGTGCACCGACCCCGCCGGGGTCCTCACCGCGGTCGCGCCGGTCGATGCGATCACGGTGTTCGACGAGGAGCGACCGCGTGGCTTCCCGCTGCCCGCCGAGCTCGAGCTCGCCGAGGACGCGCCGTTCAACGGCGCGCGGCACCTGCAGTTCACCTCGCGGTGCGCGACCGAGGATTGCTACGCGAACCTGCGGTGGCAGGGCCTCGATGTCGCGCTCGATCGACTCGGCCCCGGCAGCGTGGCGACCACCGCGTACCTCGAGCTCGCGGTCGCCGTCGACGGCGGCAGCACCAGCTGGTGGAGCCAGCTGCGGCTGTGGTACGGCGACGTGCCGATCGACGACGTCGTCCACTTCGCGCCCTTCGCCCTGCGCCGCGACGGTCGCTACCGGGTGCTGCAGGTGCCGCTGCGGGTGTTCGCCGGGCGCGGCGGCGCGGTCGTCGACACCTCGATGACCCGCCTGCACGAGTTCGGGCTCGGCGGCTGGTGGCCCGCGGGCGCAGTGGTGCGGATCGACGACGTCCGCATCCGCTGGTGACGAGGCGCGGCCGCGCGGCGAACTGCGGTACTCTGCGCGGGCGTGACCAGCGACGCCGAACTGCTCGAGGCCTGGCGCGCCGGCGATGCTGCGGCCGGCCGCGCGCTGTTCGAGCGCCACATCGGGCTGCTCAGCCGGTTCTTCCGCAACAAGGCCGGCGACGAGACCGAGGAGCTGATCCAGCGCACGTTCCTCGCTTGCGTCGAGTCCCGCGACCGCGTGCGCGACGGGGCGGCGTTCCGCACGTACCTGCTGCGGGTCGCCCGGAGCAAGCTGTACAAGCACTACGCGTCGGTGCGGCCGCAGGTCGAGCTCGACGCGATGTCGGTGTCGATCGCGGACCTGCAACCATCGCCGAGCGTGGTGATCGCAAAGCGGCAGCACGATCGCGCGTTGCTCGAGGCCCTGCGGTGCCTGCCGCTCGAGCTGCAGCTGGCGATCGAGCTCCACTATTGGGAGGGCATGAGCACCGCCGAGCTCGCGGAGCTGCTCGAGTTGCCCCAGGGCACCGTGAAGACCCGGCTCATGCGCGCGCGCGAGCGGCTGCGCGAGGCGTTGGCCGCGGCGCTCGCGTCGGGCGTGCCCGACGACGACGAGCGGCTCGATGCGTGGGCCCGCTCGCTGCGCGCCCTCGTCGTCGCGTGACGTGCTACGGTCGAGCGCGGTGCCTGCCCGAGATCCGACGCGCGCGCGCCCGCTCGCCGTGGGGGTGATCTCGGCGTCGATGGTCGCAGCGGCGTGCGTGCCCAACCCCGCGTTCGACGGGCCGGCGACCGAAGGTGCCCTCGGCACGCTCGAGGGCGGCGCCACCGGCGACTGCACGCCGCGCGTGCGCGTCGCCGATCTGCACGCGGCGTGGAGCACTCCGAATCACATCCGCTGGGAGTGGAGCGTCGAGCTCGGCACCACCGACACGCTGCAGGAGTTCCGCCTCGAGCACGCCGGCAGCGCGGCCGCGCTCGAGGCCGGCGGCGCGGAGGTCCGGGTCATCACGCGCGACGACAACCCCGAGCTCGGGTTCCTCGAGTTGCCCGGCACCACTGGCGACGACCCGGTCCGCGCGACCGTGGTCGACGCGCTGGCGCCCGACACCGACTACGCCGCGCGGCTGCTCGCGATCGACGACTTCGGCTGCGTCCACGCGACCGCCGTCGCGACCGAGCGCACCCCGCCGCCGCCCGTCGGCGACATCGTCGTGTTCGCCGACGCGGTGCCCGGCTACGTGCTACCCGATCGCCTCGCGCTCGTCGACGATCCCAGCCGCGCGCACGCCGGTTCGGCCTACCTCGAGTACCGACCGCAGGAGGATCCCGAGTGCGACGGCGTGACGCCGGTGTGCTGGCAGAACCTCCGGCTGCAGGGGATGGCGATCCCGCTCGACCTCGGGAACGCCTACGGGAAGACCGCGTACGTCGAGTTCGCCTTGGCGGCCGACACCGCGAACACCCCGTACTGGGCGAATGCGTGGCTGCGCTTCGGCACCGTTTGCGAGGCCTGCGTCGCCGATTGCCTGGACGCGCCGTGCGGCGCCGAGCAGTGCCCGGGGTGTTCGGGCTACTACGAGGCGTGGACCGTGCGCCCTTCGGCCGACTACCGCGTGCTGCAGTGGCCGCTGCGCGCCTTCCTGCGCGGCGATGCGCCGATCCCCGCGGCGGAATCGGACGGGGGCCTCTTCGGCTTCGCGATCGGGGCCGCGTGGGATCCGGGCGCCATCATCCGCATCGACGAGATCCATGTCCGCTACTAGCCGCATCGCGCTGGCCTCGGCGCTCGCGCTGGCCTCGGCGCTCGCGCTGCTCGCGGCGCCGCTGCATGCCGCACCGACGCGGGTGGTCGTGCCCGATCCCAGCGTCACCGGCGAGCTCGACGCGCGCCGCCGCGAGGTCCTCGTGCTCGCGCTCACCGACGCGCTGACCGAGTCCGGCTTCGCGCCGCTCCGCGTGGCGCGGGCGTGCGCCGATGCGGCGTGCCTCCGCGCGCAGGCGACCGATGCCGGGGCCGAGCGCGTCGTCGTGCTGCGGACCAGCGTCGAGCGCCGCGACTGGGTGGTGACGCTCGAGGTCTACGACGCCGAGGCGCGGTTGATCCTCTCGGCCCGCGAGAGCTGTGCGGTGTGCGGCTTCGGTGAGGTGCAGGCGCTGGTCGCTGCCCAGGCCGCGGCGCTCCGCGGTCGACTCGACGCGCTCGCCCTCGACGCGCCGATCCTCGTCGTCACCACCGATCCGCCGGGGGCCCGCGCTTTCGTCGACGACGTCGAGGTCGGCACCACGCCCCTCGAGCTGCAGGTCGCGCCGGGGACCCACCGCGTGCGCGTGACGCTGCCGGGGCACGTGACGGCCGAGCGCGTCGTCGAGGGCGGCGCGGGCCTGCGCACGCACGCCGCCCTCGCGCTGGCGGTCGCGCCGGCCTCGCGCCGCGCAGCGCGGCTGCGCGCCGCCGGTTGGTCGATGGTCGGCATCGGGGCCGCCGCGTTCGTCGTCGGTCCCACGCTCATCGGCGTCCACGGTCGCGGCGATCGGACCCGGTGCAGCGGCGATGAGATCGACGCCGACGGCGACTGCGCGTTCGTGCTCGCCACCCGTGCGCCCGGCATCGCGGTCACGGTCGCCGGCGCGGTGCTGGTCACGGTGGGGCTGGTCCTCGCGCGTCACCGCCGGCTCGGCCGGCGTGTGGCCCACGGGCCCGCGGGGCCCGTCCTGCGGTTCTGACGGGGAAATTCGTCTCGGCCCGTGAACCGCTCCGCCGCGCGCGGGTCTGATCCGCCATGGGCCTGCGCCGATCCTCCGTCTGGTTCCTCTGCGCCCTCGTCCCCGCGTGCGGCAGCGACGAGCCGTCCGACCCGACCCTCGGCGACGCCGGCTCCGATCCCAGCGTCGCGTCGGTCGACGTCACGGAGGACAGCGGCGGGGGATCGTCGAGCGATGGCGGCGTCGACCCCAGCGCGCCGACGACGGACGATCCCACCGACGCCGCGACGACGGACGATCCCACCGCGGCCGACAGCACCGGGCCCGGCGACGCGCCGAGCTTCGAGGCGCTGTGCGCCTCGCCGGGCGTCATCTTCTGCGATGACTTCGAGGGCGGGGCCGATCCCGCGTGGCTCGAGGACGGCGGCGACGTGCGCTTCCCCGCCGGCGCCGCGGTGCCCGGCGTCGGCGAGACCGTCGTCGAGCTGGCCACGTATGGCGATCAGCAGAGCTCGAAGCTCATCTACGTCTTCCCCGACATCGACGAGATCTACATCCGCTTCGACGTGCAGTACGACCCGAGCTACGACAACACCGGTGGCAGCCACGGCCCCGTGCTCTCGGGCTCGATGTCGCCGCCGTGGGGCGCGTTCGGCACCGCGGGCATCAAGCCGTCGGGCGACGACTTCTTCGTCCTCAACTTCGAGCCCAACGGCACCGTCGGCGACGGCGCCACGCACCACTTCTACGCGTACTTCGTGAACATGCTCGCCGACGGCGCGGGAGATTTCTGGGGCAACTACTTCGACTCGACGATGCAGCCGCCGCCGGAGATCGTTCCCGGGCAGTGGCAGTGCGTCGAGTACGGCATGACGCTGAACGACCCGGCGAGCGACGACGGCCTCGCGGACTTCTGGTTCGAGGGCGTGCACCACGGCCACTTCGACGGCTTCATCTGGCGCACCGTGCCGGAGCTGCACATCAACACCTTCTCGCTCGACAGCTACAACCATTTCAACGATGGCCCGGTGCCGGCGGAGACGCCCAACCTGGTGCGCTACGACAATGTGGTGATCTCGACCCAGCCGGTCGGCTGCCTCGCGGCCGACTGACGGCCATGCGCCCGATCGCCGCCAATCGCTTCCGTGAGTGTCATGCGTAGAAAACCCTCGATCCCCATCCGCATCGCCATCGCGTGCAGCGCCCTCGGCTGCGCCGGAGACCACGAGTCGCCTGCGGCGGAGGTCACCAGCGCCGCATCGGCGAGCGGGAGCGAATCGACGGGCCCGGACCCGTCGACCGATCCCTCCTCGGCCTCGTCAGCGACCTCCGCGACCTCGGCCGACGCGAGTGGCGATCCCTCTGGATCACCCGGGGACGACGCGTCATCGGGGCATGCATCGCTCGACTCGAGTGGAGGCGCCAGCGAGACGGGCGGGGCCGGAGCCAGTCACGAGCCGGACGGGATGGTGCCCGTGGGGCCGGGCGTCAATCCGATGGACACACTCCCGCCGCAGGTTCCGGAAGCCGATCCGTGGGGGCAGCAGTACTTCGACGACCAACTCGGCGGAAACCTCGAGGTGATCGTGGATCCGACCGCGCCTTTCCCCGAGGGGACCTACTATCGCGTGCACTTTCCCGAGGGGTTCGGCGGAGGCGATGCGCCCGCCCGCTGGAATCTGGCGGGGAACTTCCCGGAGGTCGGCGGTCCCGTGCGTCGGCTCTATTGCTCGTTCTGGGTGCGGTATAGCGAGCAGTACGACACGGGGTCGAAGCTGTTCTTCTTCTCGCAGGAACCACCGAACAACCATTGCTTCATCCTCGCGAACGGGTCCGGCGACGAGTATGAGATGGTGATCCAGAACCAAGGCTACAATTTCGAGCGGGTCGCCGCTGGGTTCCCGGAGCTGCGTTCGTGGAATTTCGTGGAGTTCTACATCGAGACCGGCTCGGCGGGTGGGAGTGACGGGGTCGGTCGGGTCTGGGTCGACGGCGAGCTGCGCATGGAGCACGAGGCATTCGCCTTCTTCGCCGCCGATGCGGCCGCGCAGTGGACGAACCTTTGGATGGATCCGACGTACGGCGGCCCTGCGGGTGCGGGCGAGTTCGTCGATATCGGGCACCTCTACACGTCCGTCGGGGTGTGACGCCGCGGCCTCGCCGACAGCACGGTATCGCCCCGGCTGCCGATCGTGATTCCATGGTCACGACCGGCGGCGGGCGAATCGCGGTCAGTACGTCCGCACGCGCATGACGTGCGACGTCTGATAGTTGTGGATGGTGAGGATCGCGCCCCAGAACTGCCGGGCCTGGAGGTTTTCCTTGCCGGAGGGGCCGCAGACGTAGTCCCACGGCCCGAAGCCCGCCTGGAATCTCACGCAACCCCACAGGAGCGGCGGCCCCCAGACGGGGTTGCCGATGCGCATGCCGATGTGCGTGTACGTCAACCATCCCCAGGTGCCGACGACGTACGATTCGTTGGGCGACAGGTTCCAATAGCTGCCGTCATAGAACATGCGCTGGGTGTCGGCGTCCGCGTCGGGCACGCCGAGCAGCGACGGATCGACGCCCGCCTGCTCGAGCGCCGCGTGCAGCTCCGCGATGGCGCGGCCCTCCGGGCGACCGACGAGATCGTCGTGGGCGGCGTCGTCGCCGTCGACCTGCGGCGCCTCGCCGGGGTTGCCCGAGAGGACCGCGCGACCCCCGAACAGCGTCACGACCTCGTGGCCCGGCTCGGCGATCGACTCGAGCAGGGGCTCGCCCTCGTCGTCCGTGATGAGGGCCGTGCGCGTTCCGGCGTCGCGCTCGAGGCTGAACTCGATGGTCGCGCCGTCGACGGTGAAGGTGCCCGCGATGGCGTCGGACTCGTACGAGCGGACCTCGAGGCCGTCGACCGCGTCCAGGTCGAGGTCGTCGGACGGCGCGTCGCAGCCGAGCGGCGCACAGAGGATGCCCACGGCGAGGAGGGCGGAGGTGGGCGAGGGGCGATGGGTACGTGTTGTCATGGTGACGTCCTGTTCGAAAGTCGGGCTCACATGAGCCGCTTGCCGAGCGAAGTGCGGACGCACGGAATTTCGATCCCAACGATGGCCGCGAAATCGTGACGACCGATCGGCCAGTCGTGCGGCTGTTACTCCGACTGCAGCGCGTCGAGCCGCGCGAGCGCCCGCGTCGCGTCGGCGCTCCCGAGCTCCGCGGCGCGGCGATACGCGCGGCGGGCTTCGGCGTAGCGCAGGACCTTGAACGCCGCGTCGCCGAGCTGCAGGTGCGCGCGCGCGTCCTTCGGCGCGGCCGCGGCGGCCTTGGTCGCGAAGTCGAGGGCGCGCTGGTACTCGCCGCGATCGAAGTGGAGCTCGGCGAGTCCGCGCAGCGTGGCAGGCTCGCGACGGTCGGCGTCGAGCGCCCGGTGGAACGCGGCCTCGGCGGCCCGCTCGTCACCGCGGCGCAGCGCGGACCAGCCCTCGGCGGCGAGCGTGCGGGCGCGGGGCCCTGCGTCGCGATCGATCGGCGTGGGATCGATCGCGGCGACGACGGGCGGCGGGTTCGTGGGTCCGGCGTCGGCCGCGGGCGACGTCGCGACCGGCGACGTCGCGACCGGTGGGGCCGCGATCGGATCCCGCGCCAGGAACGGCAGTCGATCGCGTCCGGCCAACGACCGTCGCGCGCGCTCGAGGGCCTGCACTGGCGCGGCGGCCTCGGCCGGATCGGCGAGCGTTGCGAGCACTGCGGCGCCCTCGAGCTCCGGTGCCGTGAACTCGCCGCGCGTGGCCCGGTCGCGCAGCACCGCGAGCTGCCCGTCGGTCTGCAGCGCCCGCGCCTTGGCCTCGGCGTCGTCGGGCACGAACAGCAGCGACGCCGCGTAGAAGTCCGCCGCGTACCCGCGGCCCTCGGGCAGACCCCAGTACGCGTCGCCGAGGGCGGCGAGCTCCGCCGCGAACTCCTCGCGCAGCGCGAGGGCCCGGGCGCGCGCGTCGTCGTCGTCGAGCCGCTCGAGGGCGACGACGGCCTGCAGCGCGGTGTCCTGGTCGGTGGCCGTCGGCGCGGGGTGGACGAAGTGCCGGGCGGCCGCGGCCTCGCGCGCCTCGTGCTCGAGGTGCTCGATGCGCGCGAGCAGGTCGGGGTCGGGCGTGTTCGCGGCGATCACCGCCGCGATCGCGGCGCTCGTCGCCGCGAGCACGAGCGCGCCGCCGAGGGCGAACCATTGTCGACGCCGCGAGTGCCGATCGGCCTCGAACGCGCGCACGAGCGCGGCCATGCCATCGTACCGCGCCGCCGGATCCGGCTGGAGGCCCCGCTCGATCGCGCGGTGCAGCCAGCGCGGCACCGCACCCGCAGGCACGGCGGGCAAGGGCTGGCGTACGCGCACGCGGAGCCCCGCGATGGAGTCGGCGACGAACGGCCGCACACCGTACAGGCACTGGTACGCGGTGACGCACAGACCCCACTGATCCGTGCGCGCGTCGATCGTGCCGCCGTCGAGCTGCTCGGGCGCCATGTACGGCGGCGTGCCGAGCAGCGCGCCCGCCTCCGTGAGACCGCTGCGCGCGTCGACGTGCGCCGCGGGCTCGCGCGCGTCGTCCACCGTTCGCGCCAGACCGAAGTCGAGGACGTGCGCCCGCCCGTCCCCGTCGACCATCACGTTGGCGGGCTTCACGTCGCGGTGTACGAGGCCGACGCGGTGCGCGGCCTCGAGTCCGCGGGCGATCCCGACGAGCACATCACGGATCTCCGACCACGATCGGCTGCGCTCGGCCAGCCAGGCGCCGAGGGTCTTGCCCTCGACCAGCGCCATCGCGACATAGACGTCGTCGCCGTCGAGCCCGACGTCGTGCACCGCGACGACGTTGGGATGGGACAGTCGGGCGAGGGCCTGGGCCTCGCGGCGCAGCCGCTCGCGCAGGTGCTCCGCGCCGGGCGAGCCCGCGTCGACCAGCTTGAGCGCGACCTTGCGATCGAGTTCCGGATCGTAGGCGGCGTGGACGACCCCGAGTCCCCCGCGCCCGAGCACGCCGAGCACGACATAGCGACCGCGTCGCACCGGCTCGCACGGGGTGCCGAAGAGGCTCGCGCGCAGCCGATCCCGCATCTGCGCCTCGGCGACCGGCAGGCCGAGTACGGCCGTGTCGGCGTCGTCGTTCACCGAGGCGAGCATGCGCGGGGATCGTAGCACCGCGATCGCGTCGGTGATCAGCCGTCGGCGTGGCCAGCGTCGGTGAGCCTCGCGGTCGCCGCCTGCTGTCGCCGCGCGGCCTCCTCGAGGAATCGCAGGATGGTCTCGAGCTGCTCGACGGAGAACTCGGCCGAGAGCTCGTTCATCTCGCGGACGAGGTCGTCGAACAGCGGTGCGAACGCGGCCAGGCGGGCGTGGTCGAGCTCGACGAGCACCCGTCGTCCGTCGGTGGGGTCCTTGACCCGACGCACCAGCCCGCGCTTCTCGAGGCGATCGACGAGGCCCGTGATCGAGGCGGGCGCGAGGCCGGCGCGCGCGCCGAGGTCGCCCGCGGTGAGCGGGCCGAAGCGCCCGATGAGATCGAGGGCCTTCGCGTCGGTGGCGGTGAGGCCCTGGCGATGGGCCAGCGCGGTATGGAACATCACCGCGGCGGTGCTCAGCTTGCGCCCCGCCATCAACACGTCGGCCGTGACCGCGGCGCGGCTGCGGGCACGCCCGCGGGTGGACCCCGACCCCGGTCGCCGAGACGCAGCCATCGCCAGGCGTGACGATAGCCGATTCCTTCGGGCGGACGAAACGAGCCCTTGACGGGTCCCCATCGTCGGTCATTATTTCGTTCGTACGAACGAAATAAATGCACGGCGTCATCATCGGGGGAGGGATCGCGGGGCCGCTTGCGGCGATCGGGTTGCGGGCGAACGGCCACGACGCCACGGTCTACGAGGCCCACGGGCCGGAGGGCGGCGCGATCGTGGGCGCGTGGCTCACGGTCGCGGTCAACGGCTTCGACGCGATGGCGGCGCTCGGGGTCGACGGGCCGGTGCGCGCCCAGGGGTTCGGGTCACAGGAGATCGAGCTGGTCAGCGGCACCGGCAAGCTGCTGGGCGCGGTGCCGATCGGCGCGGTGCGGCTCGGCGGTGCCTCGACCCGCACGCTCCGACGCGCGGCGCTGTACGGCACGATCGCCGACCTCGCCGCCGCGCGTGGCGTCGAGTTCGTCCACGGCCGTCGGCTGGTGGGCGCGACGCAGGACGGTGCCGGTGTGCACGCGCGGTTCGACGACGGCACCGTTGCGCACGGCGATCTGCTCGTCGGCGCCGATGGGGTCCATTCGCGCGTGCGCGGCGTGCTCGACGACGCGGCGCCGCAGCCGAGGTTCAGCGGCCTGCTCAACTTCGGCGGCTTCACCCCGCCGCAGGCAGGCCTCGATCTCGCCCCCGGCGTGTACCGGATGGTGTTCGGTCGCCGGGCGTTCTTCGGCTACACGGTCGCCGACGACGGCGAGATCTGGTGGTTCGTGAACCTGCCGCGGCGTCGTCCCCTCGAGCGGTCGGAGCTCGCCGCGACCACCGACGCCGCGTGGACGGACCTGCTCGTCGACGCGCTCCGTGACGACGTCGGACCGATGGTGGCGATCCTCCGCGCGACCGCGGGCCCGATCGTCGTCAGCAATCAGTACGAGCTCCCCACCGTGCCGACGTGGCACCGCGGTCGGATGACGATCCTCGGCGACGCAGCGCACGCCGCCTCGCCCTCGTCGGGGCAGGGCGTGCCGATGGCCGCCGAGGACGCCGCGGTGCTCGCCCACTGCCTGCGCGACGCGTCCGACATCGACATGGCGTTCGCGGCGTTCGAGGCCCGTCGGCGGGCACGCGTCGAGCGGGTCGTCGCCCACGGCGCGAGGATGAACAGCAGCAAGACCGCCGGTCCGATCGGGCGGACGCTCCGCGACCTGGTGCTCCCGACGATCCTGCGTCGGATCGCCAGGCAGGCCCACGACGGCGCGATGGCGTGGCTGTTCGAGCACCACGTCGATCCCGTGGGCCTGGCCAACCCCGACGCCGCGCGTTAGCATGACGGCATGAAGTTTGGTCGTTGGCTGGTACTCGCGTGCGTCGTGGGCTGCGGTCCGGTCGTCGATCCCGAGGGCACGAACTCGGGATCCGACTCGGCGTCTGATTCGCGCGGCGACGCGTCGTCGGACACCGGCGTGCCGCAGCCGACCACCGACGACGTCGCCGACGTCGCGACCAGCACGCCGATCCCCGAGCCCGGGCTCGATTTCAGCGGCGACTACCTGCTCGCGATGGCGGCCGTCATCGCCCCCGCGACGCCATTGCAGTGGCGGGCGAAGGTCGTGCACGACACGGCGACGGGTGCCATCGCGATGGAGCTGCAGCCGCTGTCGCTCGACCCTGGGAGCACGACGACGCCGCGCGAGCCGGTCGGCGACGCGCTCGCGGCGAGCACCGCCCTCGCCGCCGACGGCAGCTTCGTCATCGACCTCGGCGTCGTGCGGACCCCTGGGACGGCCAACCCGATCACGGGCAGCGACATCGCTGCCACCGTGGTGCTCGACGGGTCGGTCGCCGAGCCGGAGCTGTGGTGCGGCGTCGCCACGGGCATGGTGACCGAACCGCTGATGCTGGATCTGACAGGGTCGACGTTCGCGTTCACGCGGATCGTCGGTGAGCTGCCGGACCCCGTGGTCTCGGCGTGTGCGCCGTGAGCGGCGGACCAGCGTCGAAGAGCGCCCGCGTCGAATCTCGCAGGCCCAACACCGGGAGGAGCCTCATCGCGGGTTTGCATCACTGATGCGCCGGTGGTATTCAGTGATGTCATGCGAACCACGATCTCGCTCAGCGACGGCTTGGCGCGGGACGTTCGGCGTCGGGCGGCGGCGCAGGGCGTGAGCGTGTCCGCATTCATCGAAGGGCTCGTGCGCTCGGCACTGCACGCGCAGACACACCCGCCGGAGGCGCCAGCGTTTCACCTGGTGACGTTCGACGGTGGGGGCCTGCGCGACGGCATCGATCTCGATCGAGCTGCGCGCGTGCTAGAGGAGGAAGACGCAGCGTCGCTGCTCCGGGCCGGTCGCTGATGTTCCTGCCCGACGTCAACGTGCTGGTCTATGCGCATCGTGTCGATGCCGAGCGCCACGAAGAGAACGCCCGATGGCTGACGGAGAGGGCGACCGGTACGCAGCCGTTCGCGATCTCAGAGCTGGTGATCTCGGGTTTCCTGCGGGTGGTCACGAACCGTCGCATCTTCAAGCTGCCATCGACGATGGAGATCGCACTCGAGTTCGTCGACCAGATTACCGCGCGTCCGACGTGTCGACTGGTTCGACCGGGTCCACGTCACTTCGGCATCTTCGCCGACCTATGCCGGAAGCACGCGCTTGCGGGTGGGCTCGTCGCGGACGCCTATCATGCGGCGTTGGCGATCGAGCTCGGCTGCACCTGGGTCACCAATGACACCGACTTCGCGCGATTCGAAGGCCTGACATGGCGAACACCATGACGCACGGCGGCGGGCGGTGGCTCGGGCTGGTAGAGTCGCGGGTGATGAAGAGTCGTGCCCCGATCGCATTGATCCTGGTCGTCGGCTGCACGAGCCCGTCGAGCGGCGACACGCCCGCGATGACCGGCATCGGGTCCATCGGTGACACGCAGGGCGGCAGCACCACCGCCCCGACGACGTCGGCAGACGACTCGACCTCGAGCGTCGCGGACACCACCGACCCGTCCTCCGACGGCAGCGGGGACGGCCCGCTCTTCGACCTCGGCGACGCCAGCGCGACCGGCGTCGACTGCACGCCGGTCGCCGCCGACGAGCAGACGTGCGACGGCGTCGACGACGATTGCAACGGCTTCGTCGACGACATCGATGTGGCCGGCGACGGCATCTGCGACTGCCTGCGGATCGCGCTGTTCGGGCAGCCGGGCTCGCTCGCGTCGTCGCAGTTCGTCATGTGGCTCAACCTGCAGGGCACCAGCACCGAGCGGATCGATCCGGCCGTGGTCGACGCGCAGACCCTGGCTGCGTACGACGTCATCATCATCGACCAGCTGTCGCGGGCGTATGCGCCCGCCGAGGCCGCGGCGCTGTCCGACTGGGTCGACGCCGGCGGCGGACTGATGTCGATGACCGGCCACACCGCCGACCCGACCTCGGCGCAGACGTGGCCCAACGGGCTGCTCGCGGCCTTCGAGCTCGCCTACGCGGGGCCCCTGCTGAATGGCCCGGTCACCGACTTCCCGCCGCACCCGATCGGCGCGGGTCTGACGTCGGTGACGTTCGCCGGTGGCTTCGCGGTCACCGAGACCAACGCCGGCGTGAGCGACGTCGTCGGCCAGCTCCCCCAGGGCCCGGTCGCGCGCGCGCGCGCGTTCGGAGACGGCAAGGTCTTCGTCTGGGGCGACGAGTGGATCGAGTACGACTCCGAGTGGTCGTCGATGCCCGAGATCACGCAGCTCTGGGTCAACGCCCTCGACTGGTTGCGGCCCGCGGATCTCTGCGCGCCGCCGCCGGGCTGAGCCCACCCTGGTGTATGCTCGATCCCGATGCGGGATCTCGCGCGAGGCGTCGCGGCGCTGCTGCTCGGCGGTTGCGGCGAGCTGCACCCGTTCGCCGACGGGAGCGCCTCGGCGTCGGGCGGCGCGTCGGCCTCGGGCGACACGTCGGCGAGCTCGGGTGCCGCCGTCGACACCGACGGCGTCGACGGACCCCGCGGTCTGCTGTACGTCCGCTGCCCCCGGACCCGCGCGCCGCTCGAGGTCACCGCCGACGTGACGAAGAACGGCGAGGTCGTCTCCGTGACCAAGACGTTCCGCCACACCGACGTCTACGACGTGCTGCCGAGCGCGCTGCGCGTCGCGGAGATGCTCGCGCCGTGCGACCTCGTGCTGCGGGCCGACGACGGCGCGGAGTCGGTCGTCTTCGACTGCAGCGCCGGCTCGACCGAGGCCGAGACCTGCGTCGCGATCGACCCCGCGGTGTCGCACGACGGCACCAAGGTCGCGTTCGCGGTGGTCCACGGCTCGATCGGCCACTACTCCGAGAACGTCTCCGCCCAGGCCCTCGATCCCGACGCCGACGCGGGCAACGCCAGCGAGTACGCGACGGTGCCCAACCCGGCGCTGGCGCCCGTCCGCGGCGACATCCACATCGTCGATCTCGTCACCGGCGAGGCGGTGATCGCCGCGGGCGCCGAGGGCGAGATCCGGCGCGCGCCGAGCTTCCTCCACGACGGCCGGGTGATGTTCACGTCGAATGTCGTCGGCGAGCTCGCGACGGTCGTGCGCGCCGGCGGCGGCCAGTCGTCGGGCGACCTCGAGGTCACGGACGTCTGGGCGATGTCCGTCGATGGTCACGACGTCGTCCGACTCGGCGCGCACACGACGACCTCGAGCCAAGCGCCGTTGCAGCTGAAGGATGGACGCGTCGTGGTGGTCGCGACCCAGCGGGTCGGCATGTTGCCGTACCGCTACACCAACGGCTCGCCCGGCTGGGCGGGCGCCCTCACCAACATCCATCACCTGTATGCGCAGGATCCCGATGGTGCGCGCCTGACCGCGCTGTTCGGCCAGCATACGCACCTGGTCGTCGGCGCGTTCGAGCACAGCGCGGCGGTGGGCATGGCCCAGCTCGGCGACGGCCGCCTCGTGTTCGTCGAGGGCGGTGGCGTCGCCGGTGCCGGCGCGTTGCGGACGTTCGTGCCGGATCCCGAGGGCCGCGAGGGCCCGGCGCCGCACACCGTGGATCCCGCCGACGTGTTCCGCCCGAGCGACATGCTCGATCTGGCGCCGTGGGCCGGCCAGGGCTTCGGCTTCTCCGCGAGCATGCCGGCGCCCGAGATGCGCGTGCCCGGCTACGCCGACCCCCTGGCGCACGCGGGTTTCCTGCGCGATCCGGTCGGCGAGCCCGACGACGCGATGCTGGTGACGTGGGTCAAGGGCGCGTGCAGTGCGAGCGCGAGCAACGGGGACGTCGCGCTCTACGGCGATCCGCCGCCGCCGGCGACCAGCGGTGCGTACGGCCTCGTGCCGCTCAACGCCCTCGAGTGGCTCGGCCGCGACAACCCCGGGTGCGACGCGGGCATCTACCGCGGGCCGACCTCGGGCATCGAGCACCCGTCGGTGCTCGACGTCGTGGTCGACACGCCGGAGTTCCACGAGTTCATGGCGACGCCGGTGCGGCCATTCGCGGTGCTCCACGGGCAGGCGACGCCGGATCCGATCGCGCCCTCGCATCGTCGCGCCGTCCCCAGCGACGCGCTTCCGTTCGCGACCCCGTTCGCGCTGCTCGGTGGATCGTCGCTGCTGCAGCAGGAGACCCGCAGCTTCGAGGGCAACCTGTTCGGCAGCGAGGTGCACTGGGCGCTGCAGGGCGCGCAGACCTCGGACTGGGTCGACGACGAGGTGTGTGGCGTCCGCATCACCGCGCTCATGGCCAACCGCACGGACGAGGGCACCGGCGACGCGCAGGCGCTGTTCAACGCCCTCGGCCACCGCGCGGTGGTGCTGGCCGAGCTGCCGGTGCGGAAGTTCGACGCGGGCGTGCCGGTGCTCGATCCGCTCGGCGATCCCGACACGTCGTTCCGCCTGCGCGTGCCCGCTGACACGCCGCTGCTCGTCGGTGGCCTCGACTGCGAGGGCCGCAGCCTCTCGTCGTCGCAGGTGCCGTTCTCCCTGCGCCCCGGCGAGGATCGGACGTGCGGTGGTTGCCACGTGCGCTCGGGCCTGCCGCTGCGCTTCGACGAGACCGCGGCCGCGGGGCAACCTCCGCTGCTCGCGGGCGAGGGCACCGTGCAGCTCCTCGCCGGCGGCGGAGGCGATGCGGTCGAGACCGAGGTCGTCGCGGGCTTCGGCGCGACGTGGGAGTTCGAGCGCGACGTGTGGCCGATCCTGCAGAGTCGCTGCGTCGAGTGCCACGGCGGCGATGCGCCCGCGGCCGGCCTGCCGCTCGATCTCCCCGGGCGTGAGCCGGGTTCGACGTGGTGGCGCCTGGCGGCCGACTATCCCCAGGAGTACGTGCCCGTCGAGCAGCAGACCGTGCCGGGCGTGCTGCGCAAGCCCCAGCTGTCGCGGTACGTCCGCTTCCTCGCCGCGCGCGGCAGCCTGCTCTACTGGAAGGCCGCGAACGCGCGGCTGGACGGCCGTACCGACGCCGATTTCGCCGACGGCGAGGACGTCGACTTCGGCGCGGACCACCCGAGCGCGATCACCCCGTCGGAGCTGCGCACGCTGGCGCGGTGGATCGATCTCGGCGCGTCCTTCGGCGCCGAGGCGCGCGGCGACACGGCCAAGCCGATCGTCGTCGCGCGGATCGACGCGGCCGCGCCCGGCACGTTGGTCGTGGGCACGACCGACGTGGGCGCCGGGATCGACGCCGATTCGCTCGTCGTGCGTTGGTCGCAGGACGGCGGCGCGTGGATGGATCTGACGGTGCCGAGCGCGACGGTCGGCACCGTCGAGGTCGGGCTCGCCGGCGTGCCGCAGGACGCGACACTGCGGATCACCGTGCGCGACGCCGCGGGGAACGTCACTGCCATCGAGCGCACGCGGGCGGGGCTCGTCGAGGACTGACCGGGTCGAGACGCGACCGTGGCGTGGGCGTGAAGGCGCCGTGACCGGCGGCCATCCATGGGACTGCGGCGGTGACGATGGCTTGGCGATGGCGGCGTGCGGTGGCGGGTGTTGCGATCCTCGGGGTGGCAACGGCGTGCGGTGGCGGTGACGCTGCCCCGGCCGCGGAGACGAGCTCGAGCGGGCCAGCGTCGACCGCCGGCTCCAGCTCGGGCGATCCCGTGGCGACGACGTCGGGGACCACCGCGTCGGCCGACGAGACGACCACCGCGGTCGCGACGAGCTCGGGCTCCGAGGGCTCGGGGTCCGGCACGTCGAGCACGAGCGGCGAGGTCGACACGTCGAGCACGGGCGACACCAGCGCGGGCACGACCGGTGAGCCCCTCGACTGCGATGCGCTGCCGCAGGGTCCGCTGCCGTACACGATCAAGGACGGCCCACGCACGAGCGAGGACCTCGCCTTCGACGACCTCGGGAACATCGTCGGCGCGCAGGAGGGCAACCTCTTCCTCAGCCCGTTCGACGACGATCCCTCGCTCTGGGTGCCCGGCGCGGGTGGGTTCATCGCGGGGCTCCGTGCGACGTCGACCGGGATGATCGTCTATGCCGACGTCTCGTCGGCGACGCTCTTTCGCATCGACGGCGGCGTGAAGGAGCCGATCCTCGGCGGCCTCGAGTACCCCAACGGCATGGACGTCGATCTCGACGGCTTCGTCTATGTCGCGGAGCAGAGCGCGAGCCGGGTGCGTCGGGTCGATCCGATGACCGGGGAGTTCACGATCGTGGCCGAAGGTCTCGTGAACGCGAATGGCGTGTCCTTCAGCCCCGACTACCAGACGCTCTACGTCGGGAGCTTCGGTGGTGGGACCATCACCGCGGTCCACCTCAACCCCGACATGACGACCGACAGCGTCGAGCTCTTCCGCGGTGACATCGGCGGAGGCGCCCTCGACGGCATGGCGGTGGATGCGTGCGGGAACGTCTACGTCTGTGAGTTCGGGCCGGCGACGGTATGGCGCATCAGCCCGGATGGCGCCAGCATCGCGCCCTTGGTCGAGCTCGGCGCCGACACCGGCTGGATCCCCAACCTGCAGTGGGGATCTGGGATCGGCGGCTGGGATCGTGAGACCCTCTACGTCGTCGACTTCAGCGCCGACCGCCTCTTCGAGGTCCAGGTCGGCGTCCCCGACAAGCCCAGGAGTTATCCATGAGCCCGCTTCGATCCTCCATCCTCGGCGCCGTCGTCGTCTCCTTCGCGTGTGGCAGCAAAGACCCGAGCCAGGACGAGACCGGCTCGACCTCGAGCGGCTCGACCAGCGCACCGACGGACACCGATCCCTCGGGCTCGACCACCAATCCCGGCACCACGAGCATCGACGAGACCGGCCCGTCCACGACCACCGAGGCGGTCGAGACATCGACGGGCGCCGACTCGACCGGCGACACGCCGATCGTCCTCGATGGTTCGTGCCCGCTCGAGACCCGCGTCGGGAGCTTCACGCTGCTGGCCGAGGCCGACTACACCGCGTTCAGCGGCACCGTGGCCGATGGCGTCGTCCCGGTCACGGTGCTCGAGCTCGTGGGCGAAGGGGCAGGGTGCACGCTGCTGCGCCGCAACAACCCGTTCTGCGATCCGCTGTGCACGCCGGGCACGACGTGTGACTTCGACGGCACCTGCATTCCGTACCCGGCCAACCACGACGTCGGCGTCGTCGAGGTCACGGGCCTGCTGAAGCCGGTCAGCATCGATCCCACGCCGCCCAACTTCAACTACTTCGACACCCAGCTCCCGCACCCCGCGTGGGATCCGTCGTCGCCGATCGTGCTGACCGCGGCGGGTGGTGACTACGAGCCGTTCGAGCTGCACGGCCTCGGCGTCACGATGATCGAGCCCACCGCCGAGATGCTCGCCATCGCGCCGGGCACGGCGCTGCCGGTCGAGTGGACCGCGGGCGACGGCGACGCGCGGGTGTTCGTCTCGCTCAACGTCGACCAGCACGGCCTGACGCCGGTGACCCTGTTCTGCGAGGTGCCGGACACCGGCTCGCTCGAGATCCCCGCCGAGCTCATCTCGGCCTTCCTCGAGTTCGGCATCTCGGGCTACCCGGTCGCGCACTACTATCGACAAACGTCGGACTCCGTCGAGATCGAGCCCGGCTGCGTCGAGTTCCTGGTGCGCACGCACGAGCAGACGGGGCTCTCGGTCGAGGGCCATACGCCGTGCGACTCGCCCGACGACTGCCCCAAGGGCCAGACCTGCGATCTGATCCTCCAGACCTGCATGTGATCGCCGCGCGGCGCGAGCGCGTGGTCAAGGAACGAGGACGTCCAGCGTGAGCCGGGCGAACTCGCCTTGGCCCGCGGACGCGTCGCGCCAGCCGACCTCGCGGTTGCTCTGGCCGAGCTCGGCGGCGCCGATCCACAGCTGCACGTGGGTGCCGGCGGCGAGGCCTCCGCTGCCGTCGATGACCTCTTGGACGACTTCCAGCAGCTCCGGCGCGACGTTGCTGCCATCGGCGTTCCACGCCAGCCCGCCGACGGCGGGCCAGCGCACCGCGGTCTGCGTGAGCGACGTGGCGACGCCGAGCTCGGGGTAGTCGCCGAGCCCGGTGACCTGCGGGGCGTCGGGCGACAGCTGGGCGCGGATCACGAGCGCGTCGAGATCGGAGCTCCACTGGAACGTGCCGAAGCCCGTCACCTCGAGGCGCGCGCTCGTGACCTGCGTGCCCGCGGGCAGGGCCTCGGGGAGCGCGAAGCGGAAGTAGCCGTAGTACGCCGAGCCCGTCGGGTACTCGCCCATGAAGCACTGCCCGTTCTGGACCTCACCCGACGGGTGCCAGGCGCCCATGCGTCCGTTGCTCGCCGGCCACATGCCACCGTCGTCGAGATCGTCGGCGATCACGATCGGCCCCAGCCTGATCGCGTTCGGGCCACCGCTGCTCACCTCGCTACCGTCGGGATCGGTGTCCGTGGACGCGGTCACGGTCACCGGGGTCGTCGTCGGGCCGGCGCCGCTCGAGCTCGATGCGTCGCCCGAGCTCGAGGAGGTGCTGCTTTCGCCCGGCACGGTGGTGGACTCGGCGAGCGTGCTCGACGATCCCGGATCGGCGCCGGGCTCGACGCATGCGTTGGCGTAGGTGGCGCCGGCATGCTCGCCGTAGCGGCGCCCGGAGGGACAACCATCGTCGGGGAACGAGCAGAAGCCCGGCGCCTCGCATTGGCCATCGCCGCCGCACGCCGAATCGTCGCGGCACACGAATCCATCGGGGCTGCACGCGCCGAGGATCGCAATCGCTGCGGACCCGACCGCGCGCGTGGGGTGCAGTCCGTGCATCGCTCCATCAGCGTAGCCGAAACCCCGCGGCCGCGGTGGGCGGCTCCGCGCGGGCACGCCGTCGCGCCGCTACGCCGGTGGCGGCTCGCTCGGGGCGCAGGTCGACACACCCGCGCCGCTGATCGGTCCGTCGAAGGGCACCTCGGGGATGATCTCGGTGATGTCCTGCTCGCCGTTGTTGTCGCTGTCGTCGTAGTCGATGTGGTTGACTTCGCTGCGATTGAAGTTCGAGTCGCTGCCGGTGAAGAAGTAGAAGTCGCCGCCGTAGGCCGCGAAGGCGAAGGCTGTCGACGCGTCGATCCCCACCAGATCGATCTGGCTGAGCATGGCCCCGGAGCCCTTGTCGAGCTCGACGAGCTTGGCCGGGATCGAGTCGACGAACGCGAACAGCCGCGCGTCGCCCGTGCCGGTCAGCTCCGCGCGGTTGAAGTCGGTCGGGTACGAGCCGATCACGTCGACGGCGTCGGTGTCGACCTCGAAGAGCAGGCCGACGCCCGGGCCGTCGAGGCCGAACCCGATGCGGTGCCCGAACAGCGAGTCGCACGGGTTGTCGATCGACTCCGACACGAAGCCCATGCCGAAGTTGGTGATCGCCAGCTCGGGCGGCGGCACGAAGCCGGGGTTGTCGCAGCCGACCGGGGCGTTGATGTCGAGGGTGTGCAGCGTGCCGTCGGTGAACTCGAGCCACGCGATGCCGTCGCGGTCCAGCGACATCGAGAAGAACTGCGGCGTCGCGCAGCCGGGCAGCGCGAGCAGGTCGACGACCAACTCGAACTCGAGGGTGGGCGGATCGAACGCCCACAGCTCGCCGGTCGTCGTCACCACGTGGATGCGCTCGGTGTTCTCGGCGCACGGGCACAGCGGCGGGGGTGCGTCGGGGAGATCGAGCTCGGGCGTGCCGACGTCGAAGGTCACCGGTGGCGGACCGGAGGACTCGCCCGGACCGCTGCTGTCGGCGGTGGTGGCGTGCGTCGCGTGTCCGCTCGAGGTGCTGGGCTCGGGCCCCGCGCTCGACTCCGAGCTCGATGCCGTGCCCGTGCTCGACTCGACCGCGTCACTCGATCCTGCGCCCGTGCTCGACGCGGCCTGGCCGGCCTCCGACGCGCACGACACCAACAGGGGCGCTGCAAACGCCCACGCACGAACATCCATCGTCGAGCTCCTCTGGCGAGTCTGGGCGCCTCGCGGCCCCAGGGCAAGCCATGGCCACCGCGACGGGAACCCGTGGGACCGCTCGGGCGAACCTGCGGGGGAGCCCCGCCGATGTCGCAGCCCCGCGTTCGATCCCGTCGTCCCCGCGCACACGCCCGCCGTCCGGCCGCACTGCTCTGCGCTACGCTCGTGCTGTCCTGCGCCGCGGACGATCGCGATGCCCGCGGCTCGGCGGGCGGCGCCGGCATCACGCAGGCCGAGGCCGGTGGATTCGGGGACGACGGCGCTGCCGATGTCGGCGACGATGGATCGGCGCCGGGCAGCGACGGCGCCGCGGACTCGGGCGACGCCGCCGACGACGGGCCCAGCGGCGTGTTCGACGTCGCCGGTCAGAGCAGCGGCGCCGACACGGGTGGCCCGGTCGTCAACGACGACGAGTGCCAGAAGATCGACTTCCTGTTCGTCATCGACAACTCGGGCTCGATGGCCAACGAGCAGGCGGCCCTCGTCAACAGCTTCCCGGGTTTCATCGCGGCGATCGGCGCGACCGTCAACGCGCAGAACTACCAGCTGATGGTGATCGACACCGATGCCGCGAGCGTCGGCCTGTGCACGGAGCTGTGCGGCACCTTCCCGACCTGCTTCGGCACCGCGTGCAACACCATCCCCGAGCCCACCGCGTGCGACATGACGCTCGGCGGTGGCGTGATCAAGGACGCCAAGGGCGTGCCGTGCGACGTCACCGGGGACGCGCGCTACCTGACCGAGGAGCAGACCGATCTCGCGGACACGTTCGCCTGCATGGCGAAGGTCGGCATCGGCGGGCAGGACATCGAGCGGCCGATGGAGGCGATGGCCGCGGCCGTCGGTGCCCAGGCCCAAGCGGGCTCGTGCAACGCCGGCTTCCTCCGCGACGACGCGATCCTCGTGGTCACGTTCATCACCGACGAGGAGGACGACGGTGATTCCCTCGGCGATCCGGCGGCGTGGAAGGATGCGCTCGTCCAGGCCAAGGGCGGCAACGAGGCGGCGATCGTCGTGCTCGGCCTCGTCGGCGACTCCGACGTGCCCGGTGGCGGCTGTGGTCCCCTGGGCCTCGCCGAGCCGTCGCCGCGGCTGAGGACCTTCGCCGAGTCCTTCGGCTTCGGGTCGTGGGGGTCGATCTGCAGCCCCGACTACGCGCCGTTCTTCGACGACGCGGTGGCGGTGATCGACTCGGCCTGCGAGATCTTCGACCCCGAGGGGTGACGATTGCCCCAGCGCGGCGACGATCGTCGGTGTGCCCATCGGCACTGCCAGCGGCATGAGCCTGACCTTGCACTGCGCCCTCGCCCTCGCCCTCGCCGCCGAGCCCGTCTCGCCGCCAATCGCCGCGCCCCCAGCCGCCGCGCCCCCAGCCGCCGCGCCCCCGCCGGCCACCAAGGTGGAGGTCGTCGGCACGATCACGACGCAGCCGCCACCGCCGGCGGTCGAGGCGAGCGCAGCGCGCCGCGCGTCTGCACGCAAGCTCGTCGTCGCGGGGGCCAGCACGTTGCTAACGACGTACTTGGTGACGACGGTCTACGGCGTCGTGACGATCGACAAGGCGCGCAAGACCACGACGGACTGGGCGGGCAACGAGAGCGCGATCGATCACCGCGGCGTCGGTCTGGGCCGCTCGCTGCTGGTGCCGGTCGTCGGTCCGTTCCTCGCGATGCACTACACCCGCACCGCGACCTCGCGGTGGCTCGAGCTGCTCAGCGGATCGGCCCAGGTCGCGGGGCTCGTGCTCACGGTCGTCGGTGCCGTGCGACTGCGCCGATCCGGCAAGTCGCAGCGCGTCGCGATGACGGCGGGCGCGTCGGGGCGCGGCGCGATGCTCGGCGTGTCCGGGCGATTCTAGTCGCCCCCGCTCAGCTCGAGCGCTCGAACTCCTCGGTGTCGTGGGCGCAGAAGATCTGCACGTGCTCGCCGTGGCTGCGAGCGACCTCGGCGAGGCGCGCCTGGTTGTCGAGCCGCGCGCGGTTGTCTGCGGCGAGGAAGCGCTGGTAGCCGCGCAGCACCCACGGGCACCGCGGCTGATCGGCATGGACCTCGCCGCGGTGGAAGTACGCGTCGCCGGCATGCAGAAGCCAGCGCCGCGCGGCGGCATCGTTGCCGTCCGGCTCGCCGGTGTCGATCGCGATCCCGCTGTGGCCCATCGAGTGGCCGCACAGGGGGAGCATGAGGATCTCGGGGGGCAACGTGTCGAGGCTGCGCACGGCCGGGAACCCGAACCACGCCTCGCCGTCGCTGCCGTAGCGGCACCACTTGGGCCGGTGGGCCCACTGCACGGGGCGATAGCGCATGCGATCGTGGAAGCCCGGTCGTTCGGTCGCGCGGGTGAACTCGGCCTGCGCGACGTGGACCCGCGCGTGGGGGAAATCCGAGAGGCCACCCGTGTGATCGAGATCCATGTGCGTGAGCACGATGTCGCGGACGTCCTCGACGCGGAAGCCGAGCGCCTCGATCTGCCCGGCGGCGGTGTGGGCTGGCTCGAGCCGCGGACGCACCGTCGACACGAAGAACCCACCGAGGCGCCCACGGGGGTCGGCGACGTCGGCGAGGCCGAAGCCGCTGTCGACCAGCACCAGGCGATCGGGCAGCTCCAGCAGGAGGCAGTGGCACACCAGGTGGTGGTGCAGCGCGCCGCGGCCGTAGATGAGGCCGCCGCCCAGCGGCGTCATGCGGCCGCAGTCGAGGTGACGGACGCGGATGCTCACGGGTGGATCATCCCGTGGTGCGCAGAGCCGTCGGCATGGGTCGCGGGTGCGCTTGTGCGCTCCTGATCGAAGTTGATGGCGTAGATGGGGTAGGGGATGACGATGCCCTCGCGGGCGAAGCGGGCCGCGAGTCGCTTGATGCACTCGTGGCGGACGACCAGGCTCTCGCGGAACCCGACGGCGCGCAGATGCAGGGTCAGCTCGATGCCCGAGTCGGCGAAGCGACGGTAGCGGACGAAGGGCGCGTGGGTCGGCACGCCGCCCTCGACGCTGGCCATGATCTCGCGGCCGACGTCGCACGCAGCGGCCTCGACCTGCTCGAGGTCGCTGCGGTAGTGGACCTGCACATCGACGAGCACGCCGACCTCTGGGGTCGGCAGATCGAAGTTGGTGATGACTTCGTTTCCGAGCTTGGCGTTCGGCACGATGACCGTCGCGCTGGTGAGCAGGCGCCGCAGTCGTGTCGCGCGCCAGCCGATGTCCTCGAGCACCGCCTCCTCGCCGTCGCCGAGCCGCAGGATGTCGCCGACGCGGATGTTGCGGGCGATCGTCAGCTGCATCCCGGCGAACACGTTCGCGAGGGTCTCCTGCAGGCCGAGGGCGACCGCGAGGCCGCCGATGCCGAGGGTGGTGAGCATCGGCGCGACCGAGATGCCGAAGTTGCCCAGCAGCAGCACCAGGCCGACCAGCATGATGAAGATGCGGACGACGTTCTGGACCACGCCGGTGACGGGCGAGGCCTGGCCGGGGCGCGCGGGCACGATCGCGACCAGCAGGCGCACGACGACCTCGGCGAACCACAGCGTGATCGAGATGATGAGCACCGAGGACAGCACGTCGGTGCCGAGCTCGGCGACGTCGGGATCGACGTGGACGACCAACAGCGCCAGGTAGAACCCGCCGAGGGTCGCCCACAGGACCACGGGGCGGCGAAGCGATCGGATGATGTCCTCGTCGAGGGTCGAGGCGGTGCGCCGCTCGAGCATCACGGCCAGGCGCTCGAGGGCGAAGGTGCGGAAGAGTTGGCCGGCGGTCGCCGCGAGCAGGACGATCACGAACGCGGCGAGCCACGATGCGTTCTGTTGCGCCATCCTCCAGAGATCGTCCACGTGCGCCGTCGCCCCTCGCGGCGACGTTACCACGGCGCCGTGGAAATTCTCGCCGAGAAGGCGGAAGGTGGGCCCATCATGGCGAAAGAGAGCCTCGTCTTGTCCGCGCAGTTCCCCGCGTCCGTGGCCGAGATCCACGATGCGTGGCTCGACCCCAAGGCCCACGCGGCGATGACCGGCGCGCCGGCGTCGATCCGCGACGATGGCAGCTTCATCGCGTGGGACGGCTACATCACGGCGCGCACGTTGTTGGACGAGCCCGACAGCATCGTGCAGAGCTGGCGCACCACCGAGTTCCCCTCCGACTCGCCCGACTCGCAGGTCGAGCTGGCGCTGGTGGCCGTCCGCGGCGGTACGCGCGTCACGATCACGCACACCAACATCCCCGCCGGCCAGGCGGGCGCGTACGCGGGCGGCTGGGAGGACTTCTACTTCGGGCCGATGCTGCGGTGGTTCGAGGCCGCGAACGCGGCGCGCCGTGGGGCGGGGGCGACGGTGGCGAAGAAGAAGGCGCCGATGAAGAAGAAGAAGGCGGCGGTGGCGAAGAAGAAGGTCGCGGCGCCTGCGAAGAAGAAGGCGGCGGCGACCGCGAAGAAGAAGGTCGCGGCACCGGCGAAGACGAAGGTCGCGGCACCGGCGAAGAAGAAGGCGGCGGCGCCTGCGAAGAAGAAGGCGGCGGCACCTGCGAGGAAGAAGGCGGCGGCGCCTGCGAAGAAGAAGGCGGCGACCAAGCGGAAGCGCGCCTGATCGCGATCGCCGTGCCGATCGCGTAGCGCCGATCATCCTCGGAGCACTGGGGGACGGCGGCCGCGGGGTCCGGGGCCTGGATCGCACCTTCACGCGCGCCCGAGCCCGCGCTAGCCTGCCGGCCATGAAGCTCACCTCGGTGATCGTCGCCTCGCGAACCTTGGGCGTTGGACTCGGACTCGTGCTCACCGCGTGCGGCGGCTCGGGCTCCGGTGATGGGACGGCCACCGACGCCGCGACCACGGGGACCGACACCGGCACGGCGAGCAACCCGTCGACCTCGGTCACGCAGAGCGGCACGACGACCGACTCCGCGTCGGGTCCGAGCACGACCATGACGACGAGCGCCGACACCTCGACGGCGACCGACACGGCGACGGGCAGCACGGGCAGCACCGGGAGCAGCAGCACCGGCGCCGACGAGAGCAGCAGCAGCGGCGGGGACACCGGTCCCGTCGTGCCGCCGTGCCCCTACGAGCCGGTCGCCGACCCGAGCGGCTGGGCGCTCGAGATCGTCGCCGAGGAGGTCGAGGAGCCGATGTTCGCCCTGGGCCACCCCGAGGAGCCCGATCGCCTGTTCGTGCTCGAGCGGGCCGGCACGATCGAGATGATCGAGCCCGGCACGACGACGCCCGTCGTGCCGAGCATCCTCGAGATCGAGGGCGTCGAGAACGGCGGCGAGAGCGGGCTGTTCGGCCTCGCGTTCCACCCCAACTTCCCGGACGACCCGCGCATCTACGTGAACTACACCGCGCTGCCCGACGGCCGCACGCGGATCAACGAGTACACCCTCGACCCGATGAACAACTACGTCGGCGATCCCGACTCCGAGCGGCTCATCCTCGACATCTGGCAGCCCGAGTTCAATCACAACGGCGGCGGCATCGCGTTCGACACGACGGGCAACCTGATCATCGGCATGGGCGACGGCGGCACGCAGAGTACCGCCCGTGTGACGGGAATCCTGCTGGCGAAGTTCCTGCGCATCGGCGTCGATCCGGACGGCATCGAGGACAACCCGGAGGCGTGCGAGGGCTGCCCGCAGTTCGGGCCCTTCGACTACACGATCCCGGCCGACAACCCGTTCGTCGGCGATCCCGACTACGCTCCAGAGATCTTCGCCCTCGGGTTCCGCAATCCGTGGCGGTGGTCGGTCGATGTCGCGACCGGCGACATCTGGGCCGGTGATGTCGGCCAGGGCGAACGGGAGGAGGTCGATCTCATCGAGGCCGGCCGCGACTACGGGTGGAACTCCATGGAGGGCTTCCAGTGCTACAACGGGGGCTGCGATCCGGTCGGGCCGAATCAGACGAACGGCGACGGCCTGACCATGCCTGTCGTCGACTACCCGCACAACCCGGGAAACAACTGCTCGGTCATCGGGGGCGCCGTGTACCGCAGCTGCGAAGTTCCCGAGTGGGACGGCGTGTACCTCTACTCCGACCTGTGCAACAGCGACGTCCGCGGGTTCCGGTGGGACGGCGCCAACGTCGAGGACCTCGGCGTTGTGTTCGAGCCCCCGGGCAGTGGGCCTGTCGGCAACGGCTGGAACAACTGGGGCGACGTCTACTTCACCGGCGGCAGCACGTTCAACGGTCGGGTGTGGCGCGTGGTCCCGGTGGAGTGACGCCGCGCAGTCGATCGAGGACCAGCCGCGTCGCCTGCTTGATCGTCTCGAGCACGGCGGCGCCGCTGCTCACCGTCACGGGGATCACCGGGACCTCGTCGCCCACGCCCAGCGCGTCGCGCAGCGTGCGGTCGTCGATCGCGTCGGCGCTGCGGTGATCCACCGCGACCACGAGGGGGATCGCGGTCAGCTCGTCGCCGAAGCTCGCGGCCACGTCGCCGAGGACCGCGAAGCGCTCGGCGTTCACGGCGAGGCGGGGCCGGCGGCCGTCGGCGACGAAGACCAGGGCGTCCGCGCGCCGCATCAGCAGGCGCTGGGCCTCGGGGCCGGGCGCGTCGTTGTCGGCGGAGAAGACATGCAGGTGGGTTCGATAGCCCACGGCGCCGAGCCGAGCCGCGGGGGCGAACTCGAAGCCCTCGAGCTCGTCGGCGCCGCGGCGCTCGTGGACGACGGCCCCGAGCAGCGCTGGATCGAGGCGGCCATGGATGAAACGGGTGCAAGCCCGGGCACCCCCGGGTCCGGCGTAGACGATCTTCGCGTGGATCTCCCGCTGCTCCTCGTGGATGAAGGCCATGCGTGATCGACCGTTCCAGAAGGACCAATTCCATGGACGGGCTCCCGTGGCTTCGGTTGCGGCGGCGAGATCGACGCCGGTTTGAATCCGAGCGGCGCCCCCGGAGTAGAAGCACCACCCATGGATGACCCGAGGCGCATCGGCCCCCACGAGCTCCAGCTCGCCGACGTGATCTTCGTGACCGCCGATACCGCCTTGGGCCAGTTCATCCGGACGGTGACCGGCGCGGAGGTCAGCCACGCATTCCTGTCCCTCGGTGACGGCAACGTCGTCGAGGCCACCGGCGACGGCGTCGAGAAGCGGCCCCTGGCGATGGCCCTGAACGGCACGACGGTCGCGATCGCGATGCGTCGGCCCGATCTCGGCGAGGCCCAGCGCACGGCGATCCGCGACCACGCCCTCGGCTTCGTCGGCCGGCCGTACGACTTCGTCGGCGTGAACGCAGCCGGCGTCCACTCGTCGCCCGCGATCGCCGTCGGCGTGTGCCTGACCGTACCGCTGGCGTGCGTCGCCTTCGAGGTCAACGCGACGCCCGAGCAGCGCGACCGCCGGCTGTTCTGCTCCGAGCTGGTGTGCCGCGCGTACGAGCTGGCCGGTGTGCCGCTGGTCGATCGATCGCCATCGTTCGCGAACCCGGCGGAGGTGTACCGCTCGCGATGGCTGCGGTACGCGGGTCACCTGCCGGTGGGCGCGGCCGCGGTGTCGTGAGCCGCGAGCGCCCCGTCGACGCGCTCATTGGAGCTGCGGCGCCCCGTACATCGTCCGCCACGCGGGGTCGAACACGTAGCCGCCCTCGTCCATCGGCGAATCGGGGGACACGCACACCGAACAGTGCGGATACCCGTTGGGCACCGACGTGACGAGCTGGCGAGCGTCGCCGTAGGGGGGCAGCGCGTCGTCGATGCTGGTCGGCACGCCGAGCATGCCGGCGGCCTCCCACGCCGAGAGGATGCCGTCGTACTGCTCGTCGCCGCTGTGGGCGAGGCCGTAGAACCTGTCGATGGGCGTGGCCGAGTCGGCGCCGACGCTCCACCACCCGCCCGAGTGCATCACGGCGCGCTCGAAGGGGCGGCGCGTCGCGAACAACCCCGAGCTCGAGGCGCCGTGGGAGATGCCCGCGATGATCACGTGCTCGTAGCGGAGGTTGTCGTCGGCGTCGAGGTACCAGCCCCAGTCGCCGCCGGGGTGGACCTCGGCGAGGTGGCGCAGCATCGTGACGACGCGGCCCTCGGCGCTGTCGGCCCGGCTCGCGACGATGACCGACGAGATGTCCTCACCCGTGAGCGCCTCCCACCGCGTGTCCTCGTTGCAGGTCCCGCCCATGTCGCCGCAGTCCCAGCGGTTGTTGTAGTGGGGCTCGACGACGTGGAATCCCCAGCTCGCGATCTGTCGGCCGTGCTCGCGCCACGACCCCGGCGTGTTGGTGTACCCCGACAGGAAGAACACGAGCTTGCCCAGGGGCGCCGCGCGGGTGTCGAGGTGGGCGTACTGCAGCTCGATGTTGTCGGCGACCGTCGGATCGAGCGCGACCGGATCGAGCTCGAACTCGTACAGCTGCGGATCGCTGACGTCGACATCGGGTCCGTCGGGCTCGCCGCCGGTGGAGGTGCCGGTGGAGTCGACCGCCGCGGTGGTGTCGTCCGACCCCACGCTGGGGTCGGCAGTGGTCGCGGTGGTCGCGGTGGCCGCGGTCGTGCTCGAGGGGCCGCCCGAGGTGGATCCGTCGGGGGCCGTGCCGCCGGTGGTCGATCCGCCGTCGTCCGCCGCGGGGTCGTCTCCGCATCCCGGCGTCGTGCCGAGCACCGCGACGATCGATAGGGCGAGCACGCGGCTGGATTCGACGGCGCGGGATCGGTGCATTCGAGCAGCGTACCCCACGGTCTCGGCACCCGGCGCGTCGAACTACGTAGAAGAGCCGATCGCGCGCCGTGCAGGGGCGAGTTTGCGATGGACGGCCCCGCCGCCGACCGACACCATGGCGCTGGGGTGGGGCCCCTGCGCATGACGATCGCGACGAGGGCGGCGATGTTCATCACGGCGCTGGGGTGGATCCCCGGCTGCTACCAGGGACTCGAGGGCAGCCGCGGCGAGGGTGGGCTCGCCGACGACAGCACGGGCGCCGTCGACGATGGCGGGGACTCGTCCGGCGACGGCGGCGTGCCGGCGAACGATCAGCCGGCGCAGCCGCTGCACCGGCTCAACCGGCTCGAGTACAACAACACCGTCCGCGACCTGCTTGGCACCGATCTGCGGCCGGCGGACGCGTTCGGCCCCGATCCCGAGGCCAACGGCTTCGACAACATGGCCGATCAGCTCGGCCTGTCGTCGGTGCTGCTCGACGGCGACGCGAGCGCGGCGCGGGACACCATCCGCGACGCGATCGACCTGCGCCCGGTGTATCGCCAGCGCTTCAGCCAACTCGAGCTCGGCGTCGCGGGCGGCTACGCGATCGGCGATCTGTGGGCGCTGTCGGGCGCCGCGGTCGCGGTGAACCTCGACGTGACCACGCCCGGCGATGCGCAGCTGATCCTCTCTGCCGGCATCAGCGTCGTCGGCACGGCGCCGGCGCCCGAGGCCACGCTCGAGGTCGACGGCGTGGCGGTCGCGACGTTCCCGGTCCAGGGCAGCGGCGCGATCCCAGCCGATCACGTGTTCCCGATCGTGCTCACGGCGGGCCCGCACAGCGTGCGCGTGGTCCAGACCAACTTCATCAACGAGCCGGCGTCGAACATCAGAAACAACGTGTTCGTCGCGTCGTTGACGGTGCAGAGCATCGCGACAACGGTCGGCCCCGGCCACGAGCTCGTCTACATCTGCGAGCCGGTCGAGCCCGGGGCGCAGGCCTGCTACGAGGCCATCCTGCGCAACTTCGCCGCCCGCGCGTGGCGGCGGCCGCTCAGCGCCGAGGAGGACGCGGGTCTGGTCGAGCTGTTCGCGACGGTGAAGGCCGGCGGCGAGACCGAGGCCGACGCGATGCGCCTGGTCATGCGCGCGGTGATGCTGTCGCCGAAGTTCCTCTACCGCATGCGCACCACCGAGGACCTCGATGGCGACGGTTGGCTCGACGACTACGTGCTCGCCAGCCGCCTGTCGTACTTCCTGTGGAGCTCGATGCCCGACGCGCGGCTGTTCGACGCGGCCGAGGCCGGCCTGCTCGCGACCGACGAGGGCCTGAGCGACGCGGTGGCGTGGATGCTCGCCGACGACCGGGCGCAGGCGCTGCTCGACGGCTTCGCCGAGCAGTGGCTGTCGACGCGCTACCTCGCCAACGCCAGCCCCAGCCCCGAGGTCTACCCGAACTTCGACGAGGCCGTGCGCGCCGCGATGACCGAGGAGTCGAAGCTGCTCTTCGGCGACTTCCTGTTCAACGCCCTGCCGGCGACGGATCTCGTCCAGCCCGACTTCGGCTACCTCAACGACCGGCTCGCCACGCACTACGGCCTGCCGCCGGTCGGGAGCAGCCGGATGATCCGCGTGCCCGCGACCGCGAACCGCCGCGGTCTGCTCGCACTCGGGGCGTGGCTCACCGCGCAGTCCGACGCCGAGCACTCGTCGCCGATCCGGCGCGGACGCTGGGTCTCCGATCGCCTGCTGTGCTCCCCGGTGCCGCCGCCCCCGGCCGGCCTGGTCATCGATCCGCTCGAGCTCGACGACTCGGCGTCGGTCCGGGAGCAGCTCGAGAAGCACCGTTCCGATCCGGGCTGCGCGAGCTGCCACTCGCTGCTCGACGTGCTCGGCATCGGCTTCGAGGAGTACGACGGCGTCGCCGCGCCGCGCCTCGGCGTGACGATCGACAACAAGGGCGAGCTGCCGGATGGCCGCGAGTTCGAGGGCGCCGCGGGCTTGGGGGCGCTGTACGCCGACAGCGAGGTATTCGTCGGCTGCCTGACGCAGAAGCTGTTCACCTACGCGGTCGGCCGCGCGCCGGGGTCGTTCGACGAGCCGTACCTCGACGCGATCGCGGTGCAGGCCGCCGCGGGCGGGCACGATCTGCCGACGATCATCGACGCCGTCGTCCACACCCCCGCCTTCCGCTCACCCGCGCCGCTCGACGGCGACGCCGAAGGGAACTGACGTCATGCTCGAGCAATTCAGACGACGGCACACGCGACGTCAGTGGCTGGTGGGGGCGGGATCGGCCGCGCTGGCGTTGCCGGCCCTCGAGTACTTCATGCCGCGCCACGCCGCCGCGCACGCGACGATGCCGCGGCTGTTGGTCTATTACTTCCCCAACGGCCGGCGGCCCGAGTGGTGGGCGCCGACGATGGTCGACGGCGTGCCGGTGTTCCCGACGCAGTCGGCCGCACTGCAGCCGTTCGCGGACCAGGTGCTGTCGTTCGTGAACCTCAGCAACCTCGCTGCGCTCGGCAGCCCCGGCGCCGCGCATGCGATGGGCACCGGCACGATCATGACCGGCAGCACGATCCCGGATGTTGCAGGCGGCGTGCTGTTCAACAACGTGTCGCTCGATCAGCTCGTGGTCCAGCAGCTCGCGCCCGACACCCGCTTCGCGTCGCTGCAGTGGAGCGCGGGCGAGCCAGGGCCCTGCGACGTCGGCGGCTCGTCGTGCGCGTACACCCAGAGCATCTCGTGGACGGGCCCCGCGAGCCCCTTGGTCGCCGCGATCGATCCCACCTCCGCATTCGAGCGCGTGTTCGGCAGCGGCGTCGACGGCCTCACCGGCGCGGCCGCGGAGCTGCGGCGCAAGTCCAACAAGTCGGTGCTCGACTTCGTCGACGAGGACGCCCGAGCGCTGCAGACCCGGCTCGGCAGCGCCGATCGCATGAAGCTCGAGGGCTACTTCGACGCGCTGCGCGAGCTCGAGAAGAGCCTCACCACGCCGGCGGCCACCTGCATGGCGACGCTCGAGCCGCCGATCGGCGGGCTCGGCTATCCCGAGCGCGTGGCGGCGTTCCACCAGCTGATCCGGCTCGCGTTCCAGTGCGACCAGACCCGCGTGCTCAGCTTCATGATCGAGTTCGGCCTGAGCGGCCGCTCGCACGACTTCCTCGACGCGCCGGGCGGTCACCACTCGCTGTCGCACTTCGGCGATCAGTTGGGTCGCGATCGCCTCGAGCGGGTCGAGACCTGGCACGCCCTGCAGCTCGGCGGGATGTTGCAGCTGCTGCGCGACACCCCCGGCGACGCCGGCGGCACCCTGCTCGACGAGACCATCGTGCTGGCGATCGGCAGCATGGGCGAGGGCGGCTCGCACGACCACGCCCGCAACTGCCCGCTCATCTTCGGCGGCGGCGGCATCATCGCGGCCGATGGTCGACAGATCGCCTTCGCCCCCGAGGCCTCGATGCCACTGTCGAACCTCCACGTGACGCTGCTCGAGGCCTTCGGGATCGAGGGCGCATTCGGGACGAATGGGGCGATCTTCGGCGATCACGGCACCGCGTCGATCCCCGGCGTGCTGGTGTAGCGCGCGCGCGGGCGCCCAGACGTGCGGTTCTGCCGGGTCGACGCCGCCGAAAACGGCGCGTCGCCGGTCGGCGGGGCCTGGCACGCGTCCTGCTCTACCGGTCGCCACCATGACTCAGGCGACCAAGGAACACGACATCGAACAGCTCAACGGCATGCTCCGAGGCGAGCGCGCCGCGGTGGAGACGTACAAGCTGTGCATCGACAAGCTCGACAGCGCTGACCTCAAGCAGCAGCTCGCCGAGCTGCGCTCCTCGCACTCGGCCCGCGTCGGCAAGCTCACCGCGCGCGTCGCCATGGTCGGCGGCACCGCGGACATGACCTCCGGTGCGTGGGGCACCTTCGCGAAGGCCTTCGAGGGCGGCGCTGCCGTGTTCGGCACGGGCGCCGCGCTCTCCGCCCTGGAGGAGGGCGAGGACCACGGCAAGAAGGTCTACGCGAAGCTCGACGATCTCACCGAGGTGACCCGCGCGTTCGTGCAGACGGAGCTCGTGCCGGAGCAGCGGCGCACGCATGATGCGTTGAGCGCGTTGAAGGCGGCGCTGTAGCGCCTGCTCGTCTCTCCGTACCTCAGAATCACTGCCACGCCGGGGGAGCGATCGAAGCTCCTCCGGCAATTCGATCGTCTGCCACGAGATCACCACGGATGTGAGTGCGGCTGGCCGTTCGGCCGTCACGGGTTCCGTCCGGGTCGAGGAAGAAATCTCGACCGACCTCGCGTCACAGGTTCGGGCGCCCTCCTCTGAGTTGATGCGCCGGTTGTCACTGGCGAGAGAAACAGGAGGACCGACATCATGAAGATGAACCGAATGGCAGTCTGCGGGCAGTTGCTCGCGCTTGGTTGGATGTTCACCGGTTGTGTCGACGAGGCCGACGTCGACGACGGTGAACTGGCACAGGAGGAGGAGACCGGTGAGGGCGCGGACGAGGTCGAGGAGCGCAACTTGTGCTTGTACTCCGCGACGCCGCCTGCGACCGACGACTCCGACAGCGTGATCGGTGCAGTCGACGACGTCGAGAGTGAAGATGCCTCGAACGGCGGCTGCGACCTGCACATGTTCCGAGTCACTGCGAATCCACCAGCGGATCGCATCCGCACGGTGCACTTCTCGGCGTTCAGCTCGTCGCCGATCGACGAAGTCAGCGCGAGGCTGTGGACGAAGAGCTGCGCCGGAGGACTCGGAGGCCTCTGCGCCACGAACTTCTCCACGAGCGCCGTGTCCGTGACGACGGGCGGCGGATGCAGCCCGGGCCCGTGCATCTATTGTCCGCCGGTCTGCTTCTACACGGCCGAGGGTACCGCTGAGCTCTCCGCGTCGAACAGCGTCGCCGATCTCCGCGCTGGCATGCGCGCGCTGGACGAGGACGGCGATCCCATCGTCGTCGACATCTCGGTCTCGGAGTGAGGGCGAGGAGCCGGCTCCGGCACCTGCAGCGTCGGTAGCACCATCGAAACGCCGGGGGAGCGATCGAGATCCTCCCCCGGCACCTCGATCGCGACGTCGATCGGGACGCCGTCGATCACTGCGTCGGCGGGCACCACGAGATCCGGCAGCGCAGTGGTCGGTCGACCGCACGCCGCGACGATCCCGAGCACGACGGTGAACACCGCCGCGACTTGCCGCCGCATCAGAACCTCCCCGAGATCGTCAGCCCTGCGCCGCCGCGCTGGATCCCCGGCGACATCGCGATGCGGCGCGCTCGTACATCCGCGCGTCGCGGCGGTAGCGGACGCCCCAGGCGATCAGAGCCGCGCCGCTGCCGATCGCGACCGCCAAGACGTCCATGATCACCCGCGAGGCGCCGAAGTGGCAGTTGTCGCGGTTGGCGTAGGGGCCGACGCCGCTCATCTGGCAGCGCAGGACCATCGTGTCGTTGGCGACGCCGAAGATGAGGCCGGTCGCGATCAGTCCGATCCCGCCGAGGATGAACCGCTTCGCGTCTCGCGTGCGACGAAGCGCGGCGTCGCGGAAGGCGTCATGACTGCCGCGCAGCGCTCCGCCGCCGGCCGCCATGCCGACGCCGGCGACGAGGAACGTGTGCTCGACGAGGCCGAGGGAGCAGCCACCGCAGAGCCGGAGGTCGCCGAGTTGGTAGAGCACCGTCGCGAAGAGCACGCCGCCGGCCCCGACGAGCAGACCGGTGCCGCGGTACCTCGGTGCCTCGATGCGGACCCAGTCCGTGCGATCGGGTCGCTCGTCGGGCGCGGTGAACGGGTCGGCGATCGCGGGGCCGATGGGCTCGGGGGCGATGGGGTCGGGGCCGATGGGCTCGGGGGCGATGGGGTCGGGGGCGATGGGCTCCCCCGCCGGATCGGCCGTGGCGGGTTGCACGGCCGCCGCTGCCGGCTCCCCCGCCGCGATCGGCTCGACGGTGCTCGGCCGCTGCACGATCGGCTCGGGCGTCGCGGGCTCCGGCAGCACGGGGGGACCGACGAGCGAGGCGACGACGTGCAGGGCGTGGAGCATGCGTCGGGGTAGTGCCGCGGCCCGCCCCGACGATCACGGCCCGCCCCTCCGTGCAGCACCCAGGCAGGACGACGGGACGCCGGTGGAACTTCGATCGTCCGCGCGGACTCACGCTCCGTGTTCGTGCAGGCTCTGCCATAGTCGATCGCGTTGCGAGGACCCGCGGAGATGACATCGAGCCTCGACGCCGGTCGGCGAGCGGGCAGCGACCCGTCGACCCAACGCGCCGATGCATCGCGCGTCCTCGCGGTCTGGACGCGCCGCATGCTCGACGAGACCGCGCCCGGCTGGCAGACGGCGGCCGTGCCCCCGTTGCCCGGGTTGCGGGCGCCCAACGAGCTGCGCCGTGGGGCATGGTTCATCCCCCACGCCGACATGATCACCGCATGGGCGATGCAGACCGAGGGCCACGATGATCCCCTGTATGGCCTCCACTTCGCCGAGCGGTGGACGCTGGCGTTGCTCGGTCCGATGACGCAGCTCGCCTCGTTCGCGCCGACGCTCGGGGATCTCGTCGCCGTGTACACGACCTTCGATCGGCTGCTCGACTCGCACAATCTCACCACCCTCGAGGTCGACGACGCCAGCGTGGTGCTCACGGATCGTCCGCCCGCGATCTACGGCCGCTGGCCGCGACACCTCGCCGAATCGATCCTCGGCGCGTACCTCCACGTCGTGCGGACGATGATCGCCGGACCGCTGGCGCTCTCGGGCGTCGAGTTCATGCACCCCGCGCCCGCGCCCGCGCACGCCGAGGCGGTCGCAGGGTGGTTCAATGCGCCCGTGCAGTGGTCCGCACCGGTCAACCGGCTCGTCGCCGAGGCCGGGGTCCTCGCGTTGCCGATGTGGAGCGCGAGCGGTACGGCGTTCTCGGTCGCCCGCGCCACTCTGGCCCGACTGCGCGATCGGGTCCTGCCCGACGACGCCGTGGTCGAGCGTGTACGAGCGCTGTTGCGCCGCCCCGACGCTGATGCGGTCGCCGTGTCCAGCGTGGACGATGCTGCCAAGGCCCTGGGCATGTCGGCGCGCACGCTCCAGCGACGGCTCGGGGCCGCGGGGCTGTCGTTTCGTCGCGTGCTCGCCGACGTGCGCGCCGAACTCCTTGCCCTCGCGCCCGCCGAGAAGCGCCTCGCGATGGCGAAACGGCTCGGCTTCGCCGACGACAGCGCGTTGCGGAAGTTCCTGCGTCGATCGAGCGATCCTGCCTGCTAGTTCACGTTCGTCGATGACAGCAGGTACACCGGCATGACCGCCGGAGCCTCCGGTCGTTCGCCAGTGCGAGGTTTCGAGGGAGCAAAGGAGGATGTTGCGATCGCTCGGACAGGGGCGGGCGGCCACGCGGTCACAGCTTGCGCTTGAACGTCCCGCCGCTCTTCTTCTTCGCGTTGCGTCGCTCGATCGTGTCGGCATCCACGATCGTGACGATCTGATCGTCGGCGGGGAGCGTCTTGCCATCGCCGAGATCGAGGCTCTGCGAGAGCGTGACCTGGTTGCCGTCGACCTTGACGATCTTGACCGGACCCTCCATCGGCTTGGCGCCCTCGATCTTTGGGTACGTCGACTTGAACCGGGTCGCGGTGAGCTCGTAGATCTCGCCGGATTCCCCCTGCTCGACCCATGTGCCGACGAGCTTCTGCATCACGGCGCTGTGGTCCGCGGCGTCGCCGGACTTGGCGTCCGCGCCCGAGGGCGCGGAGTCGCAGGCAGTGGGGGCGAAGCAGAGCAGGGAGGTCAGGGCGATGGCAATCCGATGCATGGTGCCCAGGAGACGGGCCGAGGGCACGGCAGTTGCGGGCGGCGGACCGGGCCGATTCCGCCAAGTTCCGCGGCTCGTCGCCGCACCGCGGCGAGGAGCAGCCCGAGCGACTCCACGGCTTGCTCTGTTGCGCACCACCAGTCCGTGGTTCCCGCGTCGGCCCCCGAGCGATGCCTCGTCGCGCGCCGCCGTTCCTGGCAGGATGCCACGATGACCGAAGAAGAGCCCTCGCCACTGGGCAAGCTGCGGCGCCTTGCCGAGTCGCACGGTCCGTTGCAGCCGGGCAAGGGCATGGTCAGCGGCGTGGTCGCGCTCGTGCTTGCCGGGCTCTCGTTGCTCGGCGTGATCGCGTTTCACTTTCCCGCATACATGAGCACTCCCGAGTTTCGTGCGATCTACGACGTCACGACGCTGCGCTACATCCTGTTTGCCGCGATGCTGATCGCCGGCTCGATCTCTGTCTTCAACATCGTGTTCGGGCGCGAGCGCTGGCTCGCGGCCGCCGGGTTTGCCTTGCTCGGCATGGCCCAGCTCCTGGGCGGGGCGACGGTTCCCATCGGCGACTTCGCCGACGAGACGCCGTACCTGGGGCTGGACTTCTTCATCCTCGACCTGCTCGGATCGACGTTGATCTTCGTATTCGTGGAGAAGCTGTTCCCGTTGCGCAAGGAGCAACCAGTCTTCCGGGCCGAGTGGCAGAACGACCTCCAGCACTTCGTCGTGAACCACCTCTCGGTCGGACTCGTTCTACTCGTGGTGAACCGGATCGTGCACGGCGCGTTCGCATGGGCCGAGAGCGACACGGTCCAAGCGGCGGTGCAAGACCTACCCTTCGCGCTGCAGCTGTTCTCGTGCGTCCTGGTCGCCGATCTCGCGCAGTACTGGCTGCACCGCGCGTACCACGAGGTGGGCTTCTTGTGGCGCTTCCACTCGGTGCACCACAGCACCAAGTCGATGGACTGGCTGGCAGGATCGCGCCAGCACATCCTCGAGCTGATCTTGACCCGAATCCTGGTGTTGGCGCCGATCTTCGTGCTCGGCTTCTCTCAGCGGGTCGTCGACGCCTACGTCATCGTCGTCGGCTTTCAGGCGGTGTTCAACCACGCGAACGTGAGTGCACGCCTCGGGTTGCTCCGCTATGTGATCGTGACGCCCAACTTCCACCACTGGCACCACTCGCGCGACACCGAGGCGATCGATCGCAACTACGCGGCGCACTTCGCCTTCATCGACTACCTCTTCGGCACCGCGGTGACGGCGGATCGCGAGTGGCCCCAGCGCTATGGCGTGATCGGAGACTACGTCCCCTCCGGCTTTCTGAGGCAGCTGGCGTTCCCGTTCGTGGGCAGTACCGCGAGCCGAGAAGAGCGGCGCAACCCCAAGGCGCCCGCGCCTGGAGCGGAGAAGCGCGCGTGACCGATGTCCACGGCGCTGCGGTGTTCCACTGGGGGAACGCGTACTTCCTGTCGCGCGACGGCGACGTCGAGTCGTCCTGACATTCACTGCGGCGCGTCGTCGCCGGCGCGCAGCGAGATCGTCGCCTCGCGCACCGTGCCCTTGCCGGCTGGATCCGGCTTGGCCTCCAGACGCGCGTCGAGCTCCGCGCGCACTGCCTCGAGGGGGATCGCGACCGTCATCGCGAGGTGCAGCGCGTCACCCTGCTGCTCGATGGTCAGCTTCGGCGCGAGCGAGACCTCGGGGATGCTGGCGATCACCGTCGCGTAGCTCTCGAGCAGGGTCTTGGCCTTGGCCGCGGCGGCGTCGTTCGCGAAGCGCACGTTGCCGTCGAGGGCCAGCTCGTCCCAGAGCTCGACGACGCCGCTGACGGCGACGATCTCGAGGGGCAGCACGCCCGCGCCCGGCTCCGCGAACCCCCAGATCGGGGCCCCGAGATCGACGGCCCTCGCGACGCGATCGCGCAGCGCCTCGGAGCGCGGTGTGCCCGAGAGCTTGGCGTCCATCTGCGCGGCCGTGACGTTCGGATCGAAGCTGGCGACGATCGTGGTGCCGCGTCGACCGAGCGTCACGGTGCGCGGCTTGTCTCCCTGGGTCTCGATGCGCAGGAGTTCGCCCACGCGCGTCGCCGTCCAGCGCAGCGCGCCCGCGGCCCCGTCCTCGTCCTCGATCGCGCCGAGGCAGGTCTCGACCTGCTCGGGCGTCCACTCGCCGTGCACGCTGATCTCGTGCACGCCGCCGTCGGCCCGCAGCCCCACGAGGACCTTGTGCGTCCGGTCGAGCACGTCGCGCTTGCACGCCAGCATCACCGCGGTGGCGTCGGCCAGCACCGTGTCGCCGAACACCGACACCAGCGGCGCCTGGCGGAGCTCGCCCCAGTCGACGCCGATGACCCCGGCGACCTCCGGATCGAGGCTCGCGAGGGCGCGCGCAGGCCACCGCTGCATCGCCGCCTCGTCGAGGACGGGGAGCTCCGCGTCCGCGATCGCGGCAGGCGTCGGTGCGGTCTCCTCGGGCTCCCGGTCCCCCTGGCGTGATCCGACCGCGAGGGCCGCCCCCGCGGCGAGCACCCCTGCGCTCGCGATCCACCACCCCGCGCGCGGGCGCATGGCCCGACGCGCGACGGGCCGTTCCGCGGTCTCGATCGTCGGCAATTCGACGTGACGCGCGGTCGACAGCGCGACGCCGATCTCACTGGCGCTCTGGTAGCGGCGGTCGCGATCGAACTCGAGGGCACGCATCACGATCGCGTCGAGCCCCGCACTGCCTGGGCCCAGCTCCGACGGCGGCGGGAACCGGCCGACCGGGAGCTGCCCGGTGAGCAGCTCGTAGAACACCACGCCGATGGCGAAGATGTCGCTGCGGTGATCGACGTCGCCCGGCTCGCGGACCTGCTCGGGCGCCATGTACTGGGGCGTGCCCATCACGTGGCGCGTCCGCATCGCCATGCTGGCGTCCTCGCGCTGCAGCTTGGCCAAGCCGAAGTCGGCGACGCGCACGCGACCGCGCCGATCGATCAGGACGTTCTCGGGCTTGATGTCGCGGTGGACGACGCCGCGATCATGGGCGTAGGCCAGGGCATCGCACAGCTGCGCGACGATCTCGGCCGCCTGGCCGGGCGCGAGGCCCAGGCGCATCAGCTCGCGCAGGTTCGGGCCCTCGACGAGCTCCATCACGAGGTAGTAGACGCCCGCGGCCTGCCCGAACTCGTGCACCGCGACGATGCCGGGGTGATCGAGCCGCGCGAGCGCCTTGGCCTCGCGCTCGAACCGCTGCGCGAACTCGGGGTCCTGCGCGAGCGCGGGCTTCATCAGCTTGACCGCGACGTCGCGATCGAGCCGCACCTGACGCGCGCGATAGACCACGCCCATGCCGCCGCGCCCGAGGCAGCCGTGCAGCTGCAGATCCGGGCACGCGCACAGGAATGCCCCGAGGTCGAGCTCGGCCTCGAGGTCGACGCCCACCTCGGTGCTGCCCAGCGCCAGCGCGAGGAGCTCCTCGGGGGAGCTCGGCCGGGGCGTCGACGGGGACGGTTCGAGCATCGCGTCCACGGGTGTATCACTCGTCGCCGAGGTCGATCGACACTGTCGCGCCGGACTTGCCCTGGCCGCTGCGCTCGACCTCCATCTTGCCGGCGACCTTACGATCGGCCAGGACCTTGCGCAGCACGTCGTTGGAGGCGTGGAACTCGGCGGTGAGCGTATCGCCACCGCTGGACACCTTCACCGCCTTGGCGAGCTCGCCCATCTCGTCGGACATGCGCATCGCCGCGAGCCCGAGCGCCGCCTGTCCGTAGACCTCTGCGGCGGCGGTCGCCGAGTCGAAGTGGATCTCGACGTGCGCGTCGACGCCCTTGGTCATGCTCGCCCAGCCCTCGACATGCTCGACCTCGCCCTTGTTCGCGTCGTCATGGGCGACGAACCACATCGGCGGCTTGGTGCGGGCCGGCGATGGATCGGCGGCGTGCAGCGCGGCGAGCCGGCTGCGCGAGGGCTTGGCCGGGCCCCGGTACAGCGCGAACAGGCCGTCGCCGAGCTGCAGCGTTTCGACGCGCTCGTCGGCGCTCGCGCCCTTGTCCTTCGCGAGCTCGGCCTCGATGTGATCGATGCAGGCCTTCGACTGCTTGACGGCGAACTTGCCCGCGACGTAGAGCTCGAAGGCGTCCTCGTTGGCGCCGACGGTGACCGCCGTCGCGGAGGTGACGAGGTCGCCGCACGGCCCGAGCTCCGCCGACAGATCGACCTTGTCCTGCTTCATCGCGTCGACGACCAAGGGCGACGCGAGCACGGCGGCGACGTCGGCGTGCGCCACGACGCGGTAGTCGGCCGGGGACGCCGTGTCGCTGTCACAGCCGGTGGCGGCGAGGGTCAGCAGGGCGGCGCCGAGCGCCAGGGGCGAGGTCGGGGTGGTCATGGCGGTCCATGACGAATCCACGGGCGAGTGTTACGGACGGACCGAGAAAAACCGCGGGCAGCGTCGATCAGCGCCGCAGATCCGCGAGCGCCTTCTCGACCTCCGCGCGCGCCAGGGGCGTGCACGGCTCGCCCGGCGCATGGTTGTGGCCGATCGCGAGCGCCGGGGCCTCGGCCACGGCTCCGATCGCGCCGATCGGCTGGGGCGCCGCGGCGGCGGGCGCGGACGGTGCGACCGCGGAGGGGGGCGCCGGTGCGGGGGCCGGCGTCGGCGTGGCCGCTCCACCCTTGCCCTCGGCGGGCTTGGGCGGCGGCGTGTAGGGCATCGCGGCGCCGCCGAGCGCGACCGGGATGTCCTCGGGCGTGTGCACGACGATCGTCGGCTTGGGCTCCTCGGCCGCTTTGGTCTCGGACTTGGTCTCGGACTTGGTCTCGGTCTTCGCCGGGGCGTCGGACTTGCCGTCCGTGCAGGCGATGATCGGCATGCTGGCGACGGCGGCGCGGACGAGGTGGACGCGGAATCTCATGGCCTAGGCTCCTGTCTCCGTGACGACGATCTGCGTGAAGGACTCGCCGAGCGCGGCGGCGAGGCGACGCGCGAGCTGCTCGAGGACGAGATCATGGCGGATCCGGATCCGCCCAGCAACCATCGGATCGCCGGTCTCCTCGGTGTTGGCGCAGGTGCAGCCGTGCGCGTCGGCGATCGAGGGAGCGATCACGCCGCGGTGGATGTCGCCGATCGCCGCGCGGCCGTCGTCCTCGCCGACCGCCCGCGCGCAGCCGTATAGCCGGCCCGACGGCGCGACGGCGAGGCGGCGCGAGCCCGCGGCGCAGTGCGAGTTGACGGCGTGACCGAGCTCGAGCACCGATCGCACGGCTGACTCGAGCGGCTGCACGTGGATCCACCGGCCCCGTCGCACCCACGCCAGCACGATCGCCGCGACGCGCTCGAGCTGACGATCCAGTTCGTCGAGCGCAGCGTCGTCCCAGGCCGCGCCCCAGTTCATGTTGAGCGTGATCGACTCGACGCCGTCGTCGATCATCGCCTCGACGCCGCGCGCGAGCTCGGCGACGTTGCACGGATCGACGACCGCGATCACGTCGAAGGGCACGCGCGCGGCGACGAGTAGTCGTAGCCCGGCCACCGTCGCGTCATAGCTCGAGCCGCCGCCGGCCAGCGGGCGCCCGGCCTCGTGCTGCGTCCGCGTGCCATCGAGGCTGAGCGCGACGTGGACCCGCAGGCGCGCGAGCTCCTCGATGAGGTCGGGCCCGAGCAGCGTGCCGTTGGTCGTGACCTGCAGCTGCAGCGGCCACGGCCCCGCCGACGCCGCGCGGGCGCGGGCCTGTTCGGCGATCGCGAGCAGCAGCGCCTGCTCCAGCAGGGGCTCGCCGCCGAAGAAGCCGAGCTGCAGGTGCGCGCCGCTGTGCGTTGCGGTGGAGAAGGCGAAGTCGAGGGCCGCCTCGGCGATCGCCGCGGACATCCGCACGCGCTTCTTCTCGCCGGTGTAGCAGTACGTGCACGCGAGGTTGCACGCATGCGTGAGCACCAGGCCGACCTCGAGCCGCTCGCCCGGACGCGGCGCGGGGGCTGGTGCGTGGGCGTTGCCGCGGATGCGCAGCGGGACCAGGGGCGGCACGATGGAAGCGTACCGCGGCATCGCCCCGTCGTGACGCGAGCGCTCGCCCGTGCGCTCGCGCCCGTGCGGGTGTGTCGGCGCGCCCACGACCCCGTCCGGTCAACGCGAGACTCCGCTGCGGCACCGGCCTTGCTTAGTGGGTGCGTGCGATTCGAGCGGCGATGCAGAGCACCCCGAACGGGGACCCGCGCCGGGCCCCCGGACGGGTCCGAAGGGCGTCCACGACGCCGCCGCGATGGAGCGCGGGGATTCGCGGGCTGGGCTTTGTCCTGCTCGTCGTGGTGTCGATGGGCTGCGGTCACCGGCGCACCACGTTGAAGAACGTCGCCGGGGCGAGCGCGCGGATCGGTCGCGTCGACGTCGAGGGCAACGCGGCCCTGTCCGATCGCGAGATCGAGGCGCACATGAACCTGCAACAGTCGCGGTGGCTGCCGCCGAAGCGGCAATGGTTCCTCCCGGGCCTGCTGCCCGTCGATCGCGATCGCATCGCCGAGCTCTATGCGTCGCGGGGATTCCACGACGTGCGGGTCGCGGCGATCGAGCCGCGGTTCCGAAGGCGGGACAAGGTCGTCGATCTGCACGTCCTGGTCGAGGAGAACGCCGCCACGGCGGTGCGATCGATCTAGTTCGACTGGCCGGAGGGCGTACCCGGCGGCCCGGTGGATCGGCGGGCCACGGCGGCCAAGATCCAGACCCAGTGCGGCCTCGACCGGGGCAAGCCATTCGACATCGCCGAGATGCGCGCCTCCGAGTCGGCGATGCGCGTCGCGCTGCTCGAGCGCGGCTACGCGTTCGCGACGGTCACGGCGCACGCCGAGGTCGATCGCACCGCCCGCGTCGCCGACGTCCGCTACGAGCTGCGCCCGGGTCCCTACGTGCGGTTCGGCGCGCTCGAGGTCGACGGGCTGCGCGCGGTGCCGAAGACGCTCGTCCTGGCCGAGATCGAGGACTTCGCCGGCAAGACCTTCTCGCCGACGCGCCTGACGAACCTCGAGCAGGCGGTGTATGGCCTCGACGTCTTCAGCACGGTGACCGCGGTCGCCAGCGAGGCCCCGCGCGACACCGCGGACGGCCCGGTCGTCGACGTGACAGTGACCGTGACGGAATCGCAGCCGCAGTCGGTGCGCCTGGGCATCGGCCTGGGCGTCGATCCGAACCGGTGGCAGCAGTACGGCGCGATGCGCTACAGCCACACCAACATCGATCGCAAGCTCGCGCGCTTCGACCTGCGGCTGCAGGCGGGCTACGCCGAGCTGCCCGCGATCTGGCAGCCCGACGAGCACGGGCCGATCGCCGAACTCGCGCCGAGCGTGCGGCGCAAGGGCTTCCTCGAGCGCAAGCTGGTGTGGACGGCCGCGCCCTCGATCGAGCTCGGGATCCAGGCGGGCTACCAGTTCTATGCGCCGAAGACCCGGCTCGGCGTGTCGCGCTTCTTCACCCGGTTCTTCGAGCTCGATCTCAGCCACAACTTCCGCTACGTCGACTTCTTCGCGATCAGCCCGACGCTCGACGCGAGCCGCTCGATCCTCGGGCTCGACTTCCGCGACCCGTACATCCTCAGCTACGCCGAGCTCACCGGCCGGATCCACCTCACCGATCGGCTGATCGATCCGCAGCAGGGCGTGGTGCTCGGGCTCACCTACGATCTCGCGGGCAGCATCCTCGGCGGCGACTATGACTACAACCGCCTGACCCCGGAGCTGCGCGGCTACTGGACGCCGGTGCGCAACCGGCTGCAGTTCGCGACGCGGGCCGACGTCGGCTTCATCCTGCCGTACGGCAAGGACCCCGGCGCGCCGTTCGACCTCAAGTACTACCTCGGCGGCGCGAACACGGTGCGCGGTTACGCGTTCCGGCAGATCTCGCCGAAGATCGAGCGCTGCACCGACACCACGTGTCGAACGCTTCCGGTCGGTGGTCAGACGCAGCTGAGCGCGAGCGTCGAGGCGCGCGTGCGCGTGTGGGGCGGCCTGTGGATCGTCGTGTTCAGCGACATGGGTGACGTGCGCGCGGTCGTGCGCGAGTTCACCCCGCGGCAGTGGAGCTACACGATGGGCCCGGGGGTCCGCTACCACAGCAAGATCGGCGTGTTCCGGCTCGACGGCGGATTCCGCCTGAACCAGACCGAGTACGGCCGCGGCCAGCCCATCGGCGCGGTGCACTTCGGCCTCGGGGAGGCGTTCTGAGCGGCGTGACGCCACCGCGCTCGCGTGTACGGACGATCGCCGTCCGCGTCGCGAAGGGCGTCGCGAAGGGCGTCGCGTGGCTGCTCGGCGCCATCGTGCTCCTCGTCGTCGTCGCGATCGGTGTGGTGCTGTGGACGCCGTGGGGGACGGGCGTCGCGCTGCGGTTCGCGCTCGAGCGCTACGACGCGGCGATCCCCGGCGCCGCGACGGTCGAGCGGATCGGCGGTACGCTCGGCGGCACGCTCGTGCTCGAGGATGTCGCGCTGCGCGACGCCGAGGATCGGCCCCTGGTCGCGATCGCCGAGCTCGCGCTCACCCTCGAGCTCGGTCCGCTCGTCACGCGCACGCTCGCGTTCGAGGCGCTCGAGGTCCGCGGCGTGGAGGTGTGGTTCGGCGCCGAGCAGGCGAACTTCGCCGACCTCGGCCCGCCCGGACCGTCCCAGCCCAAGCCCGACGGGCTGGTCGGGCCCGATCTGCCGATCGGGTTCTCGGGGCCGATCGTCGCCGAGCACGTGGTCGTGCACCGCAACCTCGTGCAGGGCGATCCCGAGGTCCTCGTCGACGCGCCGCGCCTGCAGGCGCATCTCGCCTCGATGGGGCGCCGCGCCGAGCTCCGCATCGACGGGGTCACCGCGGTGTTGCCGTCGGCCGCGCTCGCGGTGGCCGACGCGACCGCGACGCTGCGGTGGGACGATCCGGAGGTTCGGGTCGTCGATCTCGTGGCGTGGACAAACCTCGGCGTCGTGAAGCGCGGCGAGCTCGGGTTCGACGCGTGGCTGCAGACGGGCGACGCGGACGTCGACGCGTCGCTCGAGGTCGCGGCCCTGGCCGGCGGCGCTGCGCTGCCGATCGTCGGGCCGGTCGCGACCCACGTGCGTGCCTCCGGCGGGGCCGCGCAGCTGTGGGTGCAGCTGGCGGTGCGCGCCGAGCCCGAGGCCAGCGTCGATCTGCTGCTCGTGGGATCGATCGCGCCGCGGCTCGAGCTCGCGGGGCTCGGGGGCTTCGCCGTGATCCCACCGGGCGCGACGCGGGCGTTCCACGGATCGGTCGCGGCCCAGGTCGCGCGCGCGCCGGACGAGCCGCTGCGCGCCGCGGTGCAGCTCGGCTGCGTCGGTTGCCGCGATCCCCTCGGCGTCCACGTCGGCGTGGTCGCGCAGGCCCCCGGCGGGACGATGGACATCGACGCGCGGGTGTTCGCGGCCGACGCCACCGTCGTCGCGGACGCGACGCTCGACGGCGCGATCGTCCGACGCGCCCACGCCCGCGTCGAGATCCCCTCGCTGCGCCGCGTCGAGGCCGAGCTCGCGCCGTGGCTCACCCTGCCGCCCGTCGCCGGCGCCGTCGCGGTCTCGGCCGCGTGCGCCGGAGACGACACGGTGCTCGCCTGCACGACGCAGCTCGAGGCCCGCGCCGTCGCCTACGTTGGACTCGCGGTGGGCCACGCCGAGCTCGCCGCCGAGGTCGCCATCGAGGCGGGCATGCCCCGCGGCACCGCGCGCCTGCACGCCTCCGACCTGAGCTACGGGGCGCAGCGCGTGGATCGACTCGACGTCGTCGCCACCGGGGATGTCCGACGACTCGACGTCGACGTGCGCGCGGTGGCGGATCGAAGTCGCGGCCAGGTGGTCGCGACGCTCGAGCCCGGCCCACGCACCCGGATCGGGCTCGAGCGCGTGGAGCTGCTCCACCGAGCGGCTGGTCGCCGTCGCAGCTTGCGGCTGACGCTCGCGCACCCGAGCACCGTGGTCGTCGGCGGTGGCGACGTCGACATCGATCACCTGCGGCTCGCGGTGAACCGCGGTGCGATCGCGGTGGACGGCACGGTCGGCCGGTCCGTCGACGCCGACGTGGCGATCGAGCGGCTCGAGCTCGCGGACCTCGAGCCGCTCGGCCTGCCGGTGCGCTTGGCCGGGCGGCTCGAGGCCCGCGCCAGCGCGCACGGCCGGGTGACGTCCCCCGACGTCGCGCTCATCGCCGATGCGTCAGGCCTGGTGGTCGACGGGCACCGGCTCGGTCGCGTCGGGGTCGCGGTGGATCTCGCCGCGGGCCGCCTCGACGCCCGCGTCGGGTGGACGCCGAGCCCCCGCGAGGAGCCCACGGTGCACGCCCGCACGACGTTGGGTCCCCTCGACGCGCTCGGTGGTATCGCGGCGTCGCGTCACGGTGCCGTCGCGCTCGAGGTGGCGGCGAAGAACCTCGATCTCGCGCGGATGCAGCCCTGGTTCGCGGATCACACGATCCACGGTCGGGTGGACGCGGACGTGGAGGTCACCGGCACCGCGGTCGCGCCGACGGTGACGGCGAGCATCGACGGCCGTGACCTCCGCTTCGACGACCTGGTGATCGACGCCGTGCAGGCGCGCGTCGGCCACGACGACGGTCGTGTCGCGCTCGACGTCGGCGCCCACACCCCGTGGATCGACAGCGTGCACCTCGTCGCGTCGCTGCCGGTGCGCGTCGCTGCGGTGGCGCCGTACGTGACGATCGATCGCGCCGCGCGGGGCGACGTCACGGTGGCGGTCGATCACCTCGACCTCTCGGGGCTCGAGACGTTCGCGCCCGATCTCGACCTGCGCGGGCACGTCGACGGCAAGGTCGCGGCTGCGCTGGACCACGGCGCGCTCTCGGGCAGCGCAGACGTGCTGGTGCGGGACCTCGCGCGCGCCGGCGATCGCATCGCGACGGTGTCGCTCGATGCGACGCTCGACGAGCGCGCGCTGACCGGCACCCTATTGGCGAGCGGGCCGGCGGCGCGTCTCGTGCAGCTCGACGCGACCGTCCCGCTGCGCATCGACGTGCGGCGGGGCGAGATCGCGTGGCTCGATGACCAGCCGCACCACGTGGCGCTCACGCTGGCGGACGCCGACATCGCGGCGCTGGGCCGGCTGGCGAACGTCGCGGGGTTCTCGGGGCGCATCGACGGCACCGCAAGCCTCGACGGTACGCCGCGGACACCGACGATCGTCGCCGAGCTGCGGGCGCGCCGGATCGCCAAGGACAGCCATGCGGTCGGCCGCGTCGAACTCGACGTCGAGCACCGCGCGGGCCACCTGCGCGTGCGGGCGCTGCAGCGCCAGGGGCGGCAGCGGCTCGATCTCGACGCGGACCTGCCGGTGACGATCGATCTCGCGGCGCCGATCGCCACGGGGACGGGGGCGGTCGCATGGGATCGCAGCGCCGAGCACAAACTCGACGTCGACGCGGTCGCGATCGATCGCGAGTTGATCACGGCGTTCGTCGACATCCCCGACGACGCCGTGTTCGACGCCAACCTCGAGGTCCATGCGCACGGTCACGCGGGCGACTTCGCGGCGTGGGGGCAGCTGCGCGCGATGCTGGGCGAGGGGGCGGCCACGGGCACGCCGGTGGCCGCCCGCTTCGCCGTCGGCGACACGCAGCAGGACGTGGAGATCGTCCTCGGGCCGTTCGCGGATCGGGCGATCGAGATCACCGCGACCACGCAGGCGCCGGTCGTCGCGCTGCTCGGGGGCGGCACGGACTGGCGCACCATCCCCATCGTCGCCGCGCTCGACACCGACGGCTTTCGCTTGAGCGCGATCGATCCGTTGCTGCCCGACGCGATCGACGATCCCTCCGGGCGCCTCGATGCCCACCTGAAGCTCGACGGCACCCTCGGCGCACCGGGGCTCCACGGTGGCCTCGCGGTGGCCGATGGTGCGGTGACGGTCGTGCCCCTGCGTCAGCGGTTCGATCGGGTCGGCGTGACGGTCGAGCTCGATCGTCGCGATGTCCGCCTGACCCGCTTCTCCGCGCGCAGCGGCGCCGGGCGGGCGCGTGGCACCGGGCGCCTGCACCTCGAGCCGGGGGCCACCGAGGCGACCGTCGATCTGCGCATCGAGGGCCTCGCGATCGTGCGCCCCGGGCTGCCGCTCATGAAGCTCACCACCCGCGCCACCGCGACGCTCGATGCGACCGGTTCGACCACCGACGTCGAGGTCGTCGTGCGCAAGTCGACGCTCGACGTGTTCACCGAGAGCATGACCGCGCCGCAAGCGTTGCCCGACGCGACCGGGGTCGTCTACCTCGACGCCCGCGGCCGCGCCGACGCGAAGGCGTCCACGGCCGGGGACCCGCAGGATCCCCGCGAGCCGCTGTTGCCGCCCGACATGAACGTGCGGCTCGTGCTCGCCGATCCTCTCTACGTCCGCGGGCCCCAGGCCAACATGACCTGGCGCGGCAAGGTCGAGGTCACCCGCCGCGGCGACGCGGACATCCGCGCCGAGGGGGCGTTGGTCGTCGACCGCGGCCGCATCAGCTTCCTCGGCAAGGACTTCGTGATCGACAGCGGCAGCCTCACCCTGCCCGAGCAGGGCGAGCTCGATCCGTACATCGCCCTGACCGCGATCACGCAGACACCCGAGGGCACGGTCACGATCGATGTCCACGGCCGGGTGAGCCGACCCGAGCTGCGGTTGTCCTCCGATCCGCCGCTCGCCGAGTCCGACGTGTTCGCGCTGCTGGTCACGGGCTCGAGCTCGGGCGCCAAGGACGGTGGTGGCGCCGACGTCGAGGCGAAGGCCGCGAACCTCTTGGCCGCGTTCCAGAACCCGGTGCTGCAGCGCCAGCTGCAGGATCGCCTCGGCATCGACCGCGTCGGGATCACCTTCGGCGACACCGTCGAGCAGCCGATCGTCGCGGTCGGCAAGCGCGTCGCGCCCAAGCTCTACCTCGAGACCCGCTACCACCACAACGCGCCGATGGGCGAGAACCACGCCGAGCTCCACCTGCAGTACGAGATCAAGGCCCCGTCGTGGAGCGTCGAGACCTTCATCGGCGACGCAGCGAAGGGCGGCTTGGAGCTGTGGTGGCGCAAGCGGTTCGGACGGCCACGCGCGCCGAAGGAGAAGCGGGCGCGCAAGGTGGCTGGCCCGCCGGCGGCTGAGTCGACTACGGCTCCGTGATCTCGGCCGCCAGCGCGTCGAGCTCGCGTCGCAGCTTCGGCGATCCGCCCCGCGCCTCGACGATGCCCCGCGCGGCACCCGACGCTGCGCTCGCCTGGTCGCGGTCGCCCTTCGCGAGGAACACCCGGGCCATGCCGAGCAGCGTGGTCGCGGTCTCGGGGTGGTTGGCGCCGAGCGTCGCGTCGCGGAGCTCGCCCGCGGCGGCGTAGCGCTCGAGGGCGGCATCGAAGTGGCCGAGCTCGCGCTCGAGGGCGCCGAGCTGATCGAGCGCGTACGCCTGCGCGGGGTGGCGATCGCCCCGGGTCGCGCGGCCGATCGCGAGCGCGCGCTCGAGCTGCGTGCGGGCCTCGTCGTGGCGGTGTTCGAGGCGCGCGGTCCAGCCGAGGTTGGTCGCGAGCGTCGCCCGCATGGGGTCGCGCTCGGCGTCGGGGCCGGCGGTGACGATCGCCTCGGCGCGCTGCAACAACGGGCGTGCCGCCGCCGGATCGCCGGCGTCGAGGTGCACGAGCGCGAGGTTGTTGAGCACGGCGGCGACGTCGGGGTGATCGGCGCCCCGCATCGCCTCCACCAAGCCGAGCAGTCGGGTCCATGTCGCGCTCGCCTCGGCGTCGCGGCCCACGGCGCGGAGCGCCACGCCCATTGCCATCCACGCGGCGCGGCGATCGAGCTCGGACATCGCGTCGATCGGCAGCGCCGACAGCCGGCGAAGGGCGTCGTCGGCGTCGCCGCGGACCAGCGACAGGCGGGCGCGGACGATCTCGGCGCGCGCGAGGACATCGTCGCGCGCGCCCGCGTCGGTCATGCGATCGACGAATGCGTCGAAGTAGCCGAGGTGGAGCTCGGCCTCGTCGACCCGATCGGCCTGCAACGCGGCGTCAGCCCCGTCGAGTACGAAGTAGACCACCGCATCGTCGTTGCCGTCGGCCACCGCGAAGCGCACCGCCTCGCGGCGCAACCGCTCGGCCTCGGGGCCCCGGCCCGCGTCCAGCTCGAGATCCGCGAGCACCGAGAGCGCGCGGGCGTGGACCCCCGGCAGATCGTGCTCGGTCGCGAGGGCCACCGCGCGCTCGGCTGGCTCGCGGGCGTCGGCGCGGCCGAGGCGACGACGGACCAACGCGCGCTCGACCTGCTCGACCGCCAGCGCCCAGGCCCGATCCTGCTCGACGCTCGATCGACTCGAGCGCGCCGCGTGGCGGTTGCTCAGCTTGGTCAGCGTCTCGACGTCGTCGCAGCCGTCGAGCGCGGGCAGCTGCGCGTCGAGCTCGTCGGGTCGCAGGGGCGCCGCAGCGGTGTTGCCGGCGTCGGCGAGCTCGTCGGTGAGTCCGGCGAAGCGGCCCGCGATGCGATCGAGGCACGCCATGCGCAGGCCCATCGCCGCATCGGACTGCACGCCCTCGACGCGGGTCGCCTCGCAGACCTCGTGGCGTTTGGCGCCGTACGACTCGACCCATCGATCGAGTGCGGCGATGGCCGCGTCGCCCGTGTCGGGGCCCATCCCGGTGCGCACCGCCTCGCGCGCGGCGGCGCCCCACGGCAGCGCGTCGTCGTCGGCCGCGGCGCACGGCTCGGGTGTCACCGCGAGCGCGGCGCGGAACCCCACGCCGAGCGCGAGCGTGCCCGCGGCGGCGGCGAACCACCAGGGTCCGCGTGCGCGCGGGGTGATCGCCCGCAGCAGCGCGTCGACGTCCGGCCACCGTTCTCCGGGTGTCGTCGCCACGGCGCGCTCGAGGGCGCGGCGCACGTGCACGGGGATCACCCGCGGTCGCGCCGGCTCGCGGCGCACGCCCTGGATCACGTTGCCGCGCAGCTTGGCCAGGGTGTCGCCGGCGTAGGGCCGCTCGCCGAAGAAGCCCTCCCACGCCATCACGCCCAGGGCGAACTGATCCGCAGCGGGCCCCACGTCGGGGCCATCGAATTGCTCGGGGGCCATGTACGCCGGCGTGCCGACCAGCGCGCCCGAGCGGCTGAGCGCCGGCGTCGCGAGCGGATCGCTGTGGCCGCCGCCGAGCGTCTCGAGGCCGGGATCCCAGGCCGCGCGCGCCAGGCCGAAGTCCATCAGCCGCACGCGACCGCTCCCGTCGATCATCACGTTCTCGGGCTTCACGTCGCGGTGAACCAGGCCGGCGCGATGGACCGCCGCGAGCCCGCGACCGACCTGCACGATCGCGTCGAGTTGCTCGCGCCACGATCGCGGCGACGTCGACCACCACTCGCGCAGCGTCTGTCCGACGACGAACTCCATCACGATGAACACGAAGCTGCCCGAGGCGACCGGGCTGCGCGCGTCGCCATCGTTGGAGGCCGGCGTCGTCGCGCCGTCGTGGAAGCCGACCTCGTGCACCGCGAGCACGTTGGGGTGCGAGAGCTTGGCCAGGGCCTGGGCCTCGCGGCGCATGCGGGCGGTGGCGGCGGCCGCGTCCCCGTCGTCGACGCGGCGGACGATCTTGATCGCGACCTTGCGATCGAGTTCGTCGTCGTACGCGCCGTAGACCACACCCATGCCGCCGGCGCCGATCCGGCGGATCGCCGTGTACCGACCGATGCGGAACGGCGACCACGTGCCCTCGCTCGGATCGAACGACGCCAGCGGCCGCACCTCGTCGGTGCCGCGGCCGAGATCGCGGGCCAGCGCGCCGATTTCGGCGTCGAGGCCGACGAGGTCCGAGAACGAGTCGGGCAACGACACCGTCGCGCCGGCGGGCTGCCGACGCGATGCGGAGCCCGACTGCGACGACGTCGACACGCCGAACCACCGTATCAGGCCCGGTTGCGATCACCAGGCCGGCCTTTCGTCGACGCGAACATCGCCAGCGCCGCGTCCAACGCGCGGGGGTTCCCCACACGGGAGCACGTCCCGCGCTAGGTCGACGCGGCCGCCGGGCCACGCAGCGCGTCGATGACCGCACGCAGCTCGTCGTCGATGTCGGCCGCCGAGCTCACCGTGTCGGCGACCTCGGCCCGCAGCGCCGCTCGGAACCGGCCGCGCAGCCGGTGCACCGCGACGCGGGCGTTGGCCTCCGACATCGACAGCGCCTCGGCGACCTGGCGGTACGCCGGTGTGTCGCCCGAGAGCAGGAACGGCTCGAGCGCGGCGAACAGGGCGGACTGGCCTTCGGATCCATAGGCGAGGCCGAGGCGATGGCGAGCACGACCGAGGATCTCGGTCGCCCACGCAAACGCATACGCGCCCTCGGGCGTGCGATCGTCGGGGACGTCGAGCTCGCCTCTGCCGAGGTCGAGCGACAGCGTGCCCTCGGGTCCGCCGCGCTTGGCCGCCTGCGCCCGCGTGCGCTCGTTCGCGAGCCAGTGCCGCAGGGCACCCAGCAGGTACGATCGGAACCGACCGCGCTCGGGCTGCGCCCCACCGATCGCCGCGCCGCCGAGCAGCGACGACAAGAAGCCCTGCACCGCATCTTCGGCGTCGGCGATCGCCATGCCGTCCCTGCGCAGGAACACGAACAGCGGCCGCCAATACGCCTCGCACAGCTCGGCCAGCGCGCGTGGGGGCGCACCGCGGTCGGCGGCGTCGAGCACCACGCTCCAGCGGGTCGTCGGGAAGATCGCGGCCATGGGAGCGGCGCAACCGAGGCGCGGGCGCAATCGTTTCACCGAGCGCGGCCTTCGGCAACGCCCCTCGCGGCGGCGTGTTTGGGGTGATATCAACGGAGCGTGCGACGGGTGTCTCGGTGGGGGGGCGCGGCCCTGCTCGGGTGGCTCGCCGCCTGCACCGATCCCGCCGTCACCACGACGGCCGTCACGCCGGGATCGGTCGATCCCGTGACCGCGACGGCCCCGGTCGACAAGGAGCGCGCCGCCGTCGTCGTCCACGTCGGCGCAGCGTCGATCCGCGTCGGTGATCGCGAGGTGGCCGCGGCGCGCCCGGCCGCGGCGCCCGGGGTGCTCGGCCCCGATCTGCAGGCGAGCTACGCCTACGAGGCGTTGCGCGAGTCGTTCGCCGCGGCGCCGCCCGTCGTCGTCGAGGCGCGACCCGATGCGAGCGTCGGTGCCCTGCGGGGTGTGCTCGCGTCGCTGCCCGCCGATGCGCGGCCGCGGCTCGACGGCACGCCGACGCTGCGGGTGCGTGCCGCGGTGCGGGGCGACCTCCCCTGGATCCTCGTCACCCGCGATCGCGTGGAGCTCCGGCAGTCCGGCGCGGTCGTCGGATCGGTCGCGACGCTGGCCGAGTTCCCGACGATCCTCCGTGCGTCCGATTCCACGCTCGCCGTCGAGCTCCCCGATGTACGATCGGCGGCGGAGCTCCTCGCGATCGCGAAGGCCGTCGCGGCGGCCGGCACCACCGAGCTCGTCCTCGCGATCGACCATGCGCCGTGCGTCGCCGCGCCCGCGGGCATGGCGTGCATCCCCGGCGGCGTCGCGATCGTCGGCAGCGACGACGGCGAGCCCGTCGAGCGACCACGCCGCGAGATCGAGCTGTCGACCTACTACGTCGACACCCACGAGATCACGATCGCGGAGTACGACGCCTGTCACGCTGCCGGTGGTTGCCCGCGTCGGCCCGGCGCGACGGAGAAGATCATGCGGCCGTTCGTCGTGCCCGATCACCCGGCGATGCCGCTCGACTGGGAGCGGGCGACCCGCTACTGCGCGTGGGCGGGCAAGCGCCTGCCGACCGAGTGGGAGTGGGAGAAGGCCGCGCGCGGCCCCGACGGCGACACCTATCCGTGGGGCGACGCGCCGCCGACCTGCGACAAGGCCCAGTACCGCGAGTGCGCGCCGCGGGGCTGCACGCCGTACCCCGGCAAGGAGTACCGCTGGGACTGCAACGAGCACGACACCAAGGCGGTCGGCACCTATCCCGCCGGTCACTACGGCCTGTTCGAGATGGCGGGCAACGGCTACGAGTGGACGAGCACCGTCGGCGTCGACGATCTGGCGACGTGCGGCGCGGCGTGCAACGGCCGCGATCCGCTCGGGCCGTGCGATGGCGCGTCGGGGTGTGGCACGACCCGGGTGCTGCGCGGCGGCTCGTGGTACTGGCCGGCGGGGCGCATCCGCGGCGCGCATCGGCGGCTCGAGAAGCTGCGCACGGGCAGTCACCGGTTGTCGGCGCGCTGCGCCGCCAGCGATGGGTTCCTGACCAGCTTCCCGCCGGCTGCGATCACGCAGCCGCTGCCGGCACCCGCGGATCCCGAGCCGCCGACGACCGAGCAGGCGGCGATCTTCGCCCAGGTCGTGCAGGATCCGATCGAGGACAAGCCGATCTGTTCGGAGACCGTGCGCGAGACGTGGGGCACCCTGCAGTCGCGCGGCGGTCGATCCGAGACGACGTGCCGCGATCCGTTCCCCTACCTCGAGTCGAACGAGCCGCGCGCATGGCTGTGGCAGCCGTACCTGGCCAACGTCGGCGGCGCGTACCTCGGCGTCGGCAGCGATCAGAACTACACGTTCATCGCGCTGGCGCGATCGCAGTGGGCGTGGGTGATGGACTACGATCCGCGGGTCGTCGATCACCACAAACGGCTGCGGGCGCTCGTGATCGAGGCCGCGACGCCCGAGGAGTTCATCGCGCTGTGGTCGCCCAAGAACGCCAAGCGGGCGCTCGACGCGATCGAGCGCCATCACACCGACGCCGCCGAACTGCCGAAGCTGCGCCGCGGCTACTGGGCGACCCACGAGCGGTTGCACGCGTACTACCGCGAGCAGCGGGATCCCGAGCGCGGCCGCCCGGCCGGCTACGGCTGGCTCACCAACGCCGAGCACTACGCGTACGTCCGCACGCTGTTCCAGCAGGGCCGGCTCGTGCCGATCAAGGGCGACCTGCTGGGCACGCAGTCGATGCGCACGGTGGCCGCGACCGCGACGGCGCTGGGGGTGCCACTGCGCGTGTTCTACACCTCGAACGCGCCGAGCTCGTGGGGCGGGCAGATCACGCCGGCGTACCGCGAGAACCTGATGGCGCTGCCGTTCGATCGCCACTCGATCGTGCTGCAGACGACGGGCAAGGGCGGCTTCCGCCAGAGCGGACACTGGCACCACAACGTCGAGTGGGGCCGGCACCTCCAGACCCTGCTGCTGCGGCCCGGCTATGATGCGGTGATGGAGTTGATCTTCGAGCGCATCCCGACGGACCATGGCGATCTGACGATCGTGGGGCTGCCCGCGGGGAAACTGCCGCGATGAGGTCGCGCCTCGTCGTCGCGCTGGCGCTGGCGCTCGCCTCTGCACGCGTGCATGCAGCCCCAGCGAAGCCCACGGCACCGACGGTCCCCGCGAAGCCGACGATGTCGGGCTTCCCCGCCCACGATCCCGTGCGCGAGGTGACGCTGTTCGGCAAGGTGCGCCCCGGCGATGCGCCTGCGGTCGCGACTGCGACGACGCGCGGCACATGGACGGCGGACGGAGGGCGACTGCTGCCGTTGTTCGCCGCACCGCCGGCCGAGCAGCTGTGGTTCCCGAAGGGGCCGCCCGCGCACCTCGGTGACGGCCTCGTGCGCGCACGGGTGGAACTCGGCGCGGGCGCGGACGTCTCGATCCTGCTGCGGCAGCGCTACCAGGGCGATCCGCCGAGCGTGCTGTCGGGCTACGGCCTGTCACTCGAGGGCGACGTGGTCCGCTTCCACCGCTGGGATCGCGGGATGGTCCTGCCGATGGGGCCGGAGGCCAAGCTGCCGGCGAAGCCCGGCCGTGCGCCGCGCGGCAGCGTCGAGGTCGTCGTCGTGATGGTCGGTCCGCAGCTGCTCGCGAACGTCTACGACGGCGAGACCCTCGAGCACCTCGCGTCGGCCGCGGTGCACGACACGACGTATGCGTTCGGATGCCTCGGCGTGCGCGTCGGGCCGGCGCACGATCCCAAGGCGGCGGTCACGTTGCTGTCGGCGATGGACGCGGCCAAGCACGCCGCGACGACGCACCGCCGCGGCAAGGGGCCGCTGTACGGGGTGATGCCGCCGTCCGATCGCACGCCCTTCGGCAACACCCGCTACGCATGGATCCCCGCGGCGGCGACCAAGCGACTGCCCAAGGATCTGCGCGGCGCCGTGATCCCGCGGACCGGTGTCGGCGCCGACGAGCGCGCCGTGCTGTTCGTCGACACGGTGGGCTACGAGCGGCTGCGCCGCAGCGCCGTCGACGTGCTCGCCATCGACAGCAACGTGCCGTGGTCGGCGTTCGACGCCCCGTTCCGCCGGCGGGCGACCGAGGCGCCGGCCCGTCGCGGCCGCGGCTTCGTGCTCGACGACAGCTACAAGGACCCGGCGCTCGTCGAGCAGCTCCTGCGCGCGTACCACGAGCGTTATCCCGCGATCACGCGGTTGGTCGAGGTCGGTCGCACGCACCAGGGGCGGACGATCTGGGGCCTGGCGATCTCCGACGCGGACGCCGACGCCGACGAGCCCGCGGTGCTGTTCAACGGCGCCCACCACGGCAGCGAGCTGCTGAGCATCGAGTACGTGCTCGACGCGATCGACACGCTATTGGCCGAATACCACCGCGATCCGCAGGTCACCGCGTGGATCGACGGCCTCGAGATCTGGTGCGTGCCGCTCGTCAACGTCGACGGCAACCACATGTTCGTCCACGAGTCGCGGTTCGCGATCCGCAAGAACGCGTTCGACGGCGATCGCGACGGCGTCGCCGACCCGTTCGAGGGCGTCGACTTGAACCGCAACTATCCCTTCGGCTGGGGCGAGGAGGGCAGCTCGGCGCTGCCGATGCACAAGTGGTACCGCGGCCCGGGGCCGGGCTCCGAGCCGGAGACCCGCGCGATGATGGCGTTGGCCGAGGCCGAGCGCTTCGCCGCGGTGCTGTCGTTCCACACCTACGGCACCGACGTCTACAGCTCGTACGTCGTGCCGACCAAGCGCGACACCAAGCCCGACGTCAGCAAGTCGATCGGCCAGCACATCGCCGCGGCCGCGCCCGAGCAGCCCAACGCCCGGAGCTACGCGGTGCGCAAGGGCCCGTATCCGGTCGCGGGCAGCGATCAGGACTGGTACCTGCACGAGCACGGCACCATCGCGTTCGTCGTCGAGGGTTCGCACCACAACCCGGACCCCGAGGTCCGCAACGAAGCAGTGGCCGCGACGCGCCCGCTGTGGCGCTGGCGCGCGCTGCTCGACCGGGTGCACCGTGGACCCTGGATCGGCGGGCATGTCCGCGACGCCGCCGGCAAGCCGGTCGCGGCGACCGTGATGGTCGCGGAGATCCAGACGTTCGAAGGCGAGCGCTGGACCACGCGGGCGCGTGACGGAAGGTTCGATCGCGCGGTGACGAAGCCCGGGACGTACACGCTGGTGGTACAGGCGGAGGGGCGATCGAAGATCGAGCGCACGGTGACGGTCGGCACGCGGCGCGTGGACGTGGACATCGTGCTGCCGGGCGGTTGAGAGGGCGTCGTGTCGAGTCCCGGGGATGTTCAGCCCACGGCGCGCTTGCGTCCCTCGACGCCGATGCTGGCGGCCTGGCTGATCTTCGCCGCGTACCTCCTGGCCGCCCGCGGCATCCGCAACTCGTTCCCGTTCTCGGTGTTCGACATGTACCAGGCCCGCGGCAACACCACCGCGGCGCGCGTCGTCGTCCTCGATGCACAGGGCACGCAGCACGAGCTCGATGCCTTCGCTGCGCTGCGCTGCGATCCGGTTCCGCAGCTCTCCGCGGCGCTGCAGACGTGCTCCGCCGAACACCGTCCGCTCGACTACGTGGTGCGGGACCAGCAGCAGCTGCTCGAGTCGCGGCTCGTGGGCGAGGCGCAGCCGATGCCGATGGCGCTCGTCTCCCGGGCGTGGACCTTCGCCGAGACCGCGACGACGACGGCGGACTGCGAGCTGGCGCGGTGCACGGCGATGCGAGGCCCGCCGTGATCGCGTGGGCCTCGGTGTGGGACGGTCATGATCGCCGCGCACTGCGGATCGGCGTGTGCGTGGTCGCGGGCGTCGAGTGGCTCGTCGAGGCCGCGCAGGTCGCCTCGCAATCGCAGGATCCCGCGCACTACCTCGCCGGCGACCGACTCGCGCAAGTGCTGGCAGCAATCCCCGGCGCCGCATGGATCCTCTACGTGCTCGCCATCCTCGGCCTCGTTCAGCTCGCCCGCGATCGCCGGCCCGTCGCCGCCGGCCTGTGGGCGCTCGGCTGCGCTGCGGTGCTCAGCGAGTGGCAGACGCAGGTGTTCGGCTCGCCGTCGCGCAACGCGTTCTTCCCGGGCGCTGCGATCCTCGGCTGGGTGCTCGGGGCGCTGTGGGCCGACTCGGCGCGCCCGCGCCCGACCCGAGCCGTGCGCGAGCGGTTCGCCGAGGCGGGCGCGCTCGGCTGCATCGCGGCGGCGTACGTCGGCTCGTGCGCGAGCAAGCTCCTCGCCGCCGGCGCGGGCTGGGCCGACGGCCTCCAGATCCGCGCGCTCGTCGTACAGCAGCAGCCGGTCGTCCCGTGGCCGTGGCTGCTCGCGTGGCGCGAGGCCATCGTCTCCTCGGCGGCCCTCGCCTCCGCCAGCGCCGTCGCCACGCTCGTCATCGAGGGCGGGGCGTTCGCCCTGCTGCTCGGGCCGCGACTGCGCCTGACCTGGGCGGCGCTGCTCGTCGGTCTGCACGCGGCGATCGTGCTGCTGTGCACGATGCCGTACCTCGAGCCGGCCGCGCTGCTCGTACTCTTCGCGATCCCGTGGCCGCGCTTATGGCGACGCGCACCGAGCCGCGCCGTCGATCCGCCGCACGATGCGATCCCCTGGGGCGTGGTCGCGCTGCTCGCCGCGATGGTCGCCATGGCGTGGATCCTCGCGCCGCTCGGCTGGCGCGGATAGGCCGCGAGGGAGGCGTCGCGGCCCCTTCTCGCGTGGTAGAAGCTCGCGTCCATGATCGACGTCGGCCAGCCCGCCCCCGCGTTCGAGCGCGTGGCCCACGACGGCACCAAGGTCGTCGTCGGCCCCGGCGCCGAGCGCATCACCGTCCTGTACTTCTATCCCAAGGACGAGACGGCCGGCTGCGTCGCACAGGCGTGTGCCTTCCGCGACGTGTACGAGGACTTCACCGCCGCGGGCGCACAGGTCGTCGGCGTGAGCGACGACTCGAACACCACGCACCGCGCGTTCGCGGAGCACCGCCGGCTGCCGTTCCCGCTGGTCAGCGACACCGGCGGCCAGCTCCGCACCGCCTATGGCGTGCCCAACTGGATGGTCGTGCTGCGCAACCGGGTCACGTTCGTGATCGATCGCGCCGGAATCGTGCGCATGGCCTTCGAGTCGCAGCTGCGCACGGGCAGCCATGTCGAGCGCGCGTTGAAGATGGTCCGCGCGCTGGTCGCGGGGTGAGGGCTGGCGCGATCGGGCGGGGGCACGGGCAGGGGCACGGGCACGGAGGAGCGCGACCCCTTCGGGGCACGCTCCTAGCGCGAAGCGACCGACTCCAGCGCCCGACGCATGCTCTGCTCGAGCTGCGAGTCGGTGCCGAAGACCTCGGCGACCGCGTCGTGATCGAGCAACACCTCGATCAGCGCCTTGACCGGCGAGAGCTCGTCGTCGGAGGCCAACGCACGGTCGAGCTGCTTCTCCAGCGAGTCGCGGCGGCGGCCCGGGTCGAGGGCGATGAGGCCATCGGCGACGAGGCGATCGACGATCAGTCGCGGCACGTCGATCGCGGCGAGGTTCGCCCGCGGCGCGGTGTCGACGGTGACGGCGCGCGTGCCCGAGCGGGGCGTGCGGACCGTCGTGGTTCGCGTCGGTAGGAAGCCCTCGGCCTCCGCCTTGTCGGCGAGCCACGCGATGGCTTGCTCGGTGGTCTGGATCGCGTCGCCGAACTGTACGAGGCCCTCGCCCGCGCCACGGATCAGGAACCGGAGCACCGACACGACCAACGGGTTGACCGCCGGATCGTCGGGCCGCTCGATGGTGATCGCGGAGCGGATCGTCGCCAGGCGCGAGAGCACCTCGGCGACCTCGGGGGAGTCGTCCCCGGCGCGACCGCCATCGACCTCGAACACCATCTGCGCTGCATCGTCGGTCGAGGGGATGAGTCCGCCGAGATCGAAATCCGCGAACGGCTCGTCGACGCCGTCGTGCGTCACCAGCCAGTTGTCGAGGAACGTCCGGCACTCGGCCTCGACGGCGCCGAACTCGGTCGGCGGTTTCGGGCTGAGGATGACGAAATCCAAGCTCACGGGCTGGCGCATGTTTGCCGCACGGGGGCGCGCGAGGCAAGTCCCCGCGGCAGGGGGCCGGCAGGTCGCCCGGGCTGCTCGCGCCAGGGTCGCGCCAGACGCCGCGGGGAAGGTTCCGCCGGGCCCGGGCGGCCGCCCCTGCCAGGGCGACAGGACCGCCTCGCCCGCCGTCTCTCGACGGTGGCCCACGGCCGGCACCGCGTGTGTACCGTGCTCAGTTGATGTTGAGGGTGAAGTTGCCGATGTTGCCGCTGTAGCCGCTGACCACGAAGACCACCGTCTGGTTCGCGGCGAGGTTCACGTCGACGGCCGACTGCAGGCCGATCGAATCGTCGTTGCAGGCGATCTCGTCCCCGCCGCACGCCGCGTCCTGGACGTAGAGCACCGTGTCGTAGTCGGACCCGCCGAGATCGATCGTGTACGGGCCCGCGGCGGGCGCCGTCCACTCGAAGACGTAGTCGGGCGCGGCGTCGTCGACCTGACCGCAGCCGACCATCGACAGCTTGTCGACCGCGCCGATGGTGGTGCCGTCGATGCTCTCGGGGAGGTTGCTGTCGAGGTCCTCGTCGGGGCAGTCGACGAAGTCGATCTCGAGCTCGTAGCTGCCCGACTGCGTCCCACCATCGACCGCGACCATGACGGTCTGACCGTCGACGAGGCCGACGGCGACCTGCGACTGGGGGGTGAACGAGTAGTCGTCGTTGCAAGCCAGCTCGACGCCGCCGCAGCCGCCATCGCGGACGAACACCACGGTGTCGAAGTCTGCCGTGAGGGTGCTGAAGGTGTAGAGACCGTCCTGCGACGCGGTGAACAGGTAGGTGTCGTCGGCTTGGGTGAAGCCGCCACAGGTGCCGGCGACGGTGTTGTCACCGTCGCTGGTGTCGCCGCTGGCGCCGTTGGGCAAGACGTTGCCGAGGTCGGAGTCGGGGCACAGCCCGCCGCCGAGCTGGCCGACGTGGAGCTCGAAGGGTCCGGTGCCGCCGAAGTTGCCGTCGACGACCACCGTCACCTCCTGGCCTGCGGTCAGCTGCAACGACAGCGCCGAGGCCGAGTCGCCCGGGTAGTTGTCGCTGCACGCGAGCTCGCTGCCGTTGCAGGCCGCGCCCTCGAGCACATAGAGCAGCGTGTCGAAGCCGCTGCCGAACGTGTCGAAGGTGTACTCCCCGTCGGCGGGCGCGGTGAACGAGTAGGCGAGGTCGGGCGACTCATCCAACGGCCCGGCCGGCGAGCAGCTGCCGTGGAGCTTGTCGATCGCCAGCGCGGTGTTGCCACTGAGGTCCTGCGGCACGAGCTGCGGCAGGGAGTCGTCGGGGCAGGCGACTTGATCGACGTTGAGTGCATAGCTGCCGCTGCCGTTGCCGTCGACGGCGACGAGGACGGTCTCGCCGTCGGCGAGCCCCTGGACCACGCGCGACTGCGGCACGCCGTCGGCGAAGTCGTCGTTGCAGTCGAGCTCGGCGCCATCGCAGCCGCCCGTCCGCAGGTAGACGACGGTGTCGAGCTCGGAGCCGAAGGTGTCGAAGGAGTACAGGCCATCCTGCGGCGCCGTGAAGAGGTAGAGATCGTCGGCCGAGAACGCCCCACCGCACGAGCCCGACGCGGTGTTGTCGGCATCGGTCGTGTCACCCGGCACGGTCTGGGGCACGACGTTGCCGAGGTCGGTGTCGGGGCAGGTGCCGCCCAGCGTGTCGACGTGGAGACCGAACGTGCCCGACGCGAAGGAGCTGTCGACCACGATTGCGATCTGCTGGCCGGCGTCGAGGTCCGCGAGCACGCCGTCGTAGCCGCAAGCGATCTCGGCGCCGCCACAGGTCGCGTCCCCCGCGTCGCGGACGGTGAGGATCGACGCGAATGACGAGCCGAAGGTATCGAACGTGTAGGTGCCCGCCTGCGGCGCGGTGAAGAGGTATCCCGCGTCGGGGCCGGCCCCTCCGCCGCAGCTCGACTGGTGGCTGCGATAGGCATCCTGGGTGTCGCCGTCGATGCTCGTCGGCACCGTGCTGCCGAGATCGGCCAGCGGGCACACGAACGAGCCCTCGCGCGCACGCAGCACGAACGGCGCCCCACCGGCGCTGATGCTGTCGACCACGATCGTCACCGTCTGGCCGGCGACGAGATCGATCGAGAGGGCCGACTGTGCGCCATCACCGTTGTCGTTGCACGCCAGCTCGGCGCCGCCGCACTCGCCGTCCAGCACGTACAACACGGTGTTGAGCGAGGAACCGTGGGTGTCGAACGTGTAGACGCCGTCCTGCGGAGCGGTGAACGTGTACTCGAGGTCGGGACCACCGTCGCCGCCGCACGATCCCTGGAAGTCGTCGGCTTCGCCGAAGGTGTTCTCGAGCTCGGTCGTGGGGAGCACCGCGCCGAGATCGCCCGCCGGGCACGCGGTCGTGCTGCCGCCGTCACTGCTGGACGATTCCGGATTGGCGGCCGTCGAACTCCCGTCGCTGCTCGATTCCGAGGAGGACGACGACTCGGTCGTCGGCTCGACGCTGGTCGAGGTGTCGGCAACGGTGTCGCTGCCCGACGAGCTGCTCGAAGACGAATCGACCGCGGTCGGATCGACCGCGGTCTCGCCGGACGAAGTGTCCGCGCTGCCGCTGCTGGTGTCTTGCGGCGTCGACGTGCTGTCGTCCCCGCAGGCGGTCGCGGCGAGACAGGCCCCACCGAGCACACCGCCTCGAACATAGACGCGAAGAAGGAGGTGGAGACGCCCCGATGAACCAACCATCGGGGCGAGAGTGTACGGCGAAGCGTCAGCCGGTGCAGCAGAAGGTGAAATCGCCCTGGGCGACGACGGCGCCCATCGGCTCGGGCACCGAGGTGACCGGGCACGGGGACTCGGCGCCGATCGTGCCGGCCACGGAGTTGCCGACGAGGTTCGAGCACTGGTTCGTGCCGATGGTGCCGATCGGATCACCTTCGCAGTCGTTGCCGGCGAAGACCATCAGCTCGGCGTCGGTGCAGTTGGTGCCCGCCGTGCCGCAGGTGCAATTGCTGCACTCGCGGGTGTCGTCGGCGCCGCTCCAGTAGAGGCTCTTGTTGGCGTACGGACCGGCCGGGCACTCGTGGTCGCCCTGCTTGTACATGCACCACTTGTCCTCGAAGCCCGCGGGTTGGTCGGGCAGGCAGATGCCGCCGTCGCCACAGGCGAGCGCGTTCTCGGGGACGCGGCAGGTGCGAATCGTGGCGTCCCACGGCACCGGCGGGATCTCCTCGATCTCGGTCTTGTCACAGCTGCCGACGCCGTTGCCGTAGGAGCTGAAGCGCAGCGAGCCGGGCACCACGATGTTGCTGCACGTCGCGCTGACGGCGACGTTGTTGAGCGCCGTCGAGCAGTTCGGCTGCTGGTACGACGTCATGCTCAAGTTGCAGTTCGGCGCCATCTGCAGCTCGCACGTGCAGTCGCAGATCGCCGGGCCTGGATCCTTGAAGCCATCGAGGAGCGTCGGGCCGGCGGACGGGTACTCCGGCGTGCAGCTCGGGAGCTCCGCGTCGGTGGGCAGACGCGCGATGACGGTGGGACCGAACCACCCATCCTCGACGGGGGCGCCGCAGGTGTTGCCACCGCAGGCCGGGTCGCCGGTCTCGCTGCTGTCGACGGCGGTCGTCAGCGAGGTCTCCGTGGGCGACGTCGAGGTCCCCTGGGTTCCGCTGGTGTCCGCGGTCGTCGTCGACGGATCGGTTGAGGTGCCGCTCGACGTCGCGGGCTCGGTCGTCGAATCGGTCACCGTCGGGTCGACGGGCGACTTGGACTCGCAGCCCGGCAGGAAGGCGAGGGCACCGGTGAAGAACGGAAGGGTTTGGATCAAGAAGCGATCGCGCATGGGTCACCGCGGTCGTCTCCGACCGTCCACGCCCAGCACGATAACCGACTTGCGCTCGGTTCGACAGTGCCCGGTGCATCCGCGGGGTTCGGGGCGCACGCCGGCCCGACGGCGCCCGACTCGCACCGCCGCCTGTGCGTTGCGTCGCGCCGCGCCCTCGGGCCCACGACATCGCGCGCGATTTGGCAGGTCGTGGCTCCGCATCGCACACGGGCCCCCGCGACCCATCGCCGCGGCCGTCAGAGCCCGGCGGCGCTCGCCGCCGCGCCCGCAGTCGCGCGGGCGACCTGCACCGCGAACGCCTCGTCGAGATCCACGATCTCGTCCGGGCCCGCCATGCAGTGATAGTTCGGGTTGCGGAACTCGCCGCTGTCGGTGAGGAAGAGGGCCGCGTAGCCCTGATCCCAGAACGATGCGTGGTCCGAGCGGCGGAGGTCTGCGAAGAGGTCCGCGGTCTCCGTGCCGGCCGGGAGCGCCAGCAACCCGCCCCGCAGACCGACCCGGTCGGCCTGCGCCAGGAAGTCCTCGGCGGCGGCGGCAGCCCCGGCGTTCGCCATCATGGCGATGAAGTCGCCGCGGAACTCGTTGGCCTCGATCTCCGCGTAGGCGTCGGGGAAGGCGAGGTCGAGGCCGGCCGGGATCTCCTGCGAGCCGGGCTCGCTCGAGGAGAAGCCGATCATGTCGAAGTTGAAGTTGATCACGATGTCGGTCCCATCCTGCGCCGCCTGGGCCGCGAAGGCCGCGGACCCGACCAGGCCGAGCTCCTCCTCGTCCCAGCATGCGACCATCACCGTGCGATCCAGCGGCGCCCCCGCGAGGACCCGTGCAATCTCGAGGGCTGCGGCGACGCCCGTCGCGTTGTCGTCGGCGCCGTGGCAGTCGGGGATGTGGTCGTAGTGGGCGCCGATCAAGACGATGTCGTCGGGCGCGGTCGAGCCCACCCTGCGGCCGATCACGTTCACGCCGCTGCCGTACTCCTGGAGGTCGACCTCGTAGCCGAACTCGGTGAGGCGATCGAAGCAGAGGTCCTGGACGGCCTGCCAGTGGGCGCTGCCGGGGGTGCGGATGTCGGCGACGAACTCGAGATCCGCGGCGTAGCGCTCGGCCTCGACGCAGTCCGCCACGGCGTCGGGGCTGTCGTCGCACGGATCGTCGTCGATGCCGCCGGTCGAGGTGTCCGCGCCCGCGGTGGTCGTGTCGGCGCCCGTCGTCGGGGTCGACGTGGACGGCGCGGTCTCGGTCCCCGGCGCGGGACCGCTGGACCCGGAGGCGTCGGGCGTGGAGTCGGGGTCGCCGCACGCGATTGCGGCGAGGACGGCGAGCGACGCGAGGCAGGGCGCGGTCGTGGACGGGCGGCGCATCGCGCGAGGATACACCGAGCGTCGCAGGAGGTTCAGTGCGTGCGGGCCTGGGCGTCGACGAACAGCTCGACGCGGTCGTCGTCCGGGAGTCGCCGCAGCGACAACAGCTCGCGGGTGTCGCAGGCCCCGGCGACGATCGGCGAGCTGGTGGTGAGGATCCATTGCACGTGGGGCAGTGCGGTGCGCAGGGCGTGGACGATGCCCTCCTGCGTCGCGGCGTCCTGGTAGAGATCGATGTCGTCGATCGCGATGACGCCCTCGGCCGCGCGCGGGTCGGTGCCGGGGTACGCGGCCCACAGCGTGCGGACCGACAGCGCCGCGATCGCGACCAGGTGTCGGCTGCGGGTCGGCAGCCCGTCGAAGGGCATGCGGCGGTGTCCCGGGCTGGCGAACGCGGGCTCCATCGAGATCGGGTCGAGGCCGAGGTACGAGAACCCCGACAGTCGCGCCAGCGCGTCGACCACCTCGTGCATCGCGGCGCCGAACAGCCGCATGTCGACGGGACCGCGGTCCCCCGCCTCGCGGCCCTGCGTGCCGGCCATCAACGCGGCCGAGATCGCGGCGTAGGCGAGGGCCATCTTGGTGTCGCGGGTCAGATCCGATCGCTGCGGATCGTCGAGGTTCACCGTCGCACGCACGTCGTAGTGCGCGACCGTCCGCGATGGCGCGTGCACGGCGACCGGCACCCGGGAGAAGCAGCGGATCGTCGGCAGCGCCATGAACACGAATCCGCCGTCCTTGGCGCGGCGCTCGAACAGGGCCTGTTCGCGCCGACGCAGCGCGAGCGCGTCGTCGTCACCGACCCGCGCAGGGACCTGCGACGGTGTGCTGATGATGAGCGGGTGCGGCCGCTCGGCGTCGTCGCGGCCGAGGTGCCACTCGCAGGTGGCCGTCGCCGACGAGCCGAGCGCGCCGCCGAAGAGTACGGAGGCGTTGCCGGGGCGCGTGGCGGCGAGGACCGACAGCAGCACCGTCTTGCCCGCGCCGCCGGCGGCGTGCACCACGGTGATCGGGCGCGGTCGGCCGTCGTCGTCGGCGAACGGCAGCTCGATCGTCCCGAACGGCGGGACCGCTTCGAGCTGCGCACGCAGGAGGTACATCGCGCCGGAGCATAGCAGGGCGTCGGACGCCGCCCACCTGCGCGGCGTCCCACACGACCCGGCGAGGCGGATCGCCACCACGCGACTGGGATGCGACCTCGCAACCGGAATGCGATCTCGCAACAAACGGTACGGGGCGCTATTCTCGCCCGGCCCGGAGCCGCACGCATGACGCAAGGTCCACCGAACCAGCCGAACACCACCCCCGGAGCGATGCCGCCTGCCCCCGTGCCTGCCCGCGCGCAGGCGCCCGCGGGTTCGGTCGCGCAGCCCGGGAGCGAGGAGCTCATCTACTTCGGGCCGGCCAAGCACGGCGCGTACGGATGGGACTACGCCAAGTGGGTGCTCGCGTCGATCGCCGCCGGCGTGCTCGCGTCGCTGCTCGGCCAGATCGCGCTGTTCCAGAGCTGGCCGCTGTGGGTGCTGTCGTTCGTCGGGCTGCCGGGAATCCTGTGGACGTTCCTCAAGCACTCGACCACGCGCTACAAGATCACGCTGCGCCGGATCGAATTCGAGAAGGGCATCCTCAGCAAGTCGGTCGACAGCCTCGAGCTGTGGCGCGTGCTCGACGTGAAGTTCAGCCAGAACCTGTGGGACCGCATGCTCGGCGTCGCCCGCGTGACGGTGATGAGCACCGATCAGTCCACGCCCGAGCTCGCGCTGTACGGCCTGCCCAACGCCCGCGAGCTGTTCGAGCGCCTGCGTGACGCGGTGCAGATCGCCCGCCACAGCAACCGCCCGATGGAGCTCGTGGGCGACGGCCACTCCCTCGAGCACGTCGGTCACATCGGACACTGAAGTGCCCGTTCGGGCCGCGTCGGGGCCCGCCCCGGGGGGGCCGCCTTCAGGCCCCGCGCGGCGGTGCCGATGGCCCGGGCATGCGCCTCCCGATCCTCGCCCTCGTGCTCGCCGCCGCATGCGGTCGTACGGACATCGTGGTCGCTCCTCCCGGCGCGGTCGTCGAGCGTGAGCTCGAGCTCGACGACGGCGACGTGGTCTGGGTCGAGGTGCACCCCGGCGGCGACGCCGAGCGACGCGCGGCGTTCCTCGCCGTCGAGGACGGCGTGAGCCTCGACGGTCTCGTCGACGCGATCGCCCACGGCGAGCCGGCCCGGCTCGTGCTCGACACCACGGACGAGCCGGTCCTCGTCGTCGAGATCGAGGACGCCCCGGTCGCGTTCATCTGGCGCTGAGATCGACGTCGGCCCACGCCGGTCGATCGCGCTCGGTCGGCTCGCTGCGCAGCGCGGTGCTCACCGCCGACAACAGCCGCAGCCACGCCCCGAGCACCGCGACCGCCAGGCCCAGGGCGCCGAGCGCCAGCGCGACGAGCATCCACGCCTCGCGGATGGCCCCCGACTGCGCGAGCCCGACCAGCACGACCGCAACGCCGCCACCGAGGATCGACGCCACGCCGAGCGTCGACGCCCGCGCCACGCTCGGGGCGTCGTCGAGCCACAGGGCGGTCTTGCGCAGGGACAACGACAGCGAGACCGCGGCGACGATCCCGACGACCGAGCCGAGGCGACCGGCCCACAGCCCCCGGGACTGCGGGCGCTCGAGCTCGTCGAGGCGGGGCATGTCGGCGAACGACATCGTCTGCGCGCGCGCGATGTAGTCCAGGAGCTCTGCGGTCATGCTCGCGCTGGCGAGCTCGAGCACGGTGCCGATGGCGAGACACGCGAGCACGGTGTGGACGTGGCCGCGTTCGATCGCGACGTCGGGTAGCCCGGAGTATCGCGTGAGCGCCGCTCCGATCACGATCGCGAGACCGCACTGCGCGAGCGCGAGGAGCCACACCGCGCCTGCTGCCGAGCCAGGCGCGGTGCGCAGGAGCACCAGTACGATGCCGGAGAGGACCACCACGCCGACGCGTCCGAGCAGGCCGGCCCGCAGCAGCGAGAGCCCCGATGCGGCTCGCAGGCGCACGGGATCGTCGATCCGGGCGCGCTCGCCCGACGCCTCGACGTCGGCATAGGCGGGGGCGGCGAGCCAGAGCGCCGCGGCCCACACGCCCGCCAAGACGAGCGGGACCCAGCGCACGATCGCGGCCGTCCCTGCGTCGAGCTCGGATCGATCGCCCAGGACGAACGCGAGCCAGCCGATCGCGAGCACGGCGTAGCTCGTGCGCAGCCACATCGGGGCGCGCGCGCCGACGACGATCGCGACGAGCCCCAGGTGGAAGGCGACCGCGACGAAGCGCTGCGCCCACACCAGGCGCTCGAGCGCTGCGGTGTCGAGGTCGTCGAGTCGGGCGACGATGAACACGACGTGGGTGAGGGCCGCCACGCCCAGGGCGATCTGTCCGAGTCGAGCGATCCGCCCCGAGCGGTCCGGTACCCGCGCCCATGCCCCGGCGCTCGCGATCACCGCGAGCATCGACAGCACGGTCAGCGCCGCGGAGATCCAGTTCAGCGTCACGATGCGATCCGAGACCTCCGCGAACTCGGCCCCGGCGTCGATGCGCTCGAACGCCCGGCGCCGTCCGAACTCGAGTCCGGCCTCGGCGATCGACGCGAGCATCCACGTCGCTGCCGCCACGCGAAGGGCCCGCGCGATCGGTCGGGGAGCCGCGACCTCGGGGACGCTCGGCATCGGCGTCGAGCGTAGCGCGACGGGCGTCACCGACGGGTCTCCCCGCCGCCTTTTCTCCACCAGGCCTGGTATGAGTGCGCCGTGGCCGAGATGCGCGAGCAGTTCGCCGAGGTCCCGCTGCCGCCGGGCGGTGCGCTGCGGTTCGCCGTCGTCGCCGACACCCACTCGCTCCCGCACCCGCGGATGGCCCCGCTGCTCGACGCGCTGCGGCCCGACGCGATCCTCCATGCGGGCGACATCGGCGACCTCGCGGTGCTCGACGGGTTGCGCGCGGCAGGGCCGCTGTACGCCATCCGCGGCAACATCGACGCCCGCGCACCGCACCTCCCCGAGCTGTTCACGATCGACGTGACGCGCGACGGCGATCGTGCGCTGCGGATCCTGCTGCTGCACATCGCCGTGAACGGCCCGCGCCTGCGCGCCGACGTGGTGCGCCTGGCGAAGGCCCGCGGCGCCGACCTGGTCGTCTGCGGCCACTCGCACCTGCCGTTCATCGGCCGCGATCGCGGGATCGGGGTGTTCAACCCCGGCTCGATCGGGCCGCGGCGGTTCGCCCTGCCGATCGTGTTCGGCACGATCGACATCGGCCAGACGGGCGTGCGCATGGCCCACGTCGACGCCGAGACCGGGCTCGCGTGGAGCCCTTAGCCGGCCCGCTTCAGGCGCCCGCGAGCTCGAGCACGATCGCGTCCGCAGCCGCCGCCTGATCCGCGGCCTGCAGGATCGGCCGACCGACGACGATGTAGCTCGCGCCCTCGACGACCGCGCGCGCCGGCGTCATCACCCGCTGCTGATCGCCCTCGTCGGCGCCGGCGGGGCGGATGCCCGGGACCACGCGCGCCAGTCGAGGCGCCACCGCGCGGACGCGTCCGAGCTCGCGACCGCTGCAGACCACGCCGGCGCAGCCGGCCTCGCGCGCGCACACGGCCCGCATCTCGACGAGCTCCTCGACGGCGCGCGTGTGGCCGGCCTGGCGGCAGGCGACCTCGTCCTGGCTGGTGAGCACCGTGACCGCGAGGATGCCGACGGCATCGCCGGCCTCTTCGACGCACGCCTGCAGGTGCGCGGTGCCGCTGCCGGCGTGCACGGTCAGGAACTTCACCCCCAGCGATCGCACGCTGCGGATCGCCCCCTTCATCGTGTTGGGGATGTCGTGGAGCTTGAGGTCGAGGAAGATCTCGACGTCGGGCGCGAGCTCGCGGACGCGGCCGACCACGCGCGGGCCCTCGGCGACGAAGAGCTCGAGACCGATCTTGAACATCCCGATGTGACCCGAGAGCCGCTTCGCGACGTCGACGGCGGCGTCGGCGTTGGGCACGTCGAGCGCGACGATCAGACGTTCACGCGGTTCGAGACGGTCGGTCAGGGGGGCGCCAGCCGTCGACATCGGGCGGAGTTGTAGCCCGCCTGCGGCCGAAGCGGCAAGATGCCGGGACATGGATCCTCACGCCCGCCTGTTCGCGCTGCTCGAGGACGCCGTCGCCCAGGGCGTGTTCCCCGGTTGCGTGGCGATCGTCAGCCGCGGTGACGCCGTCGTCTACCACGAGGCCCACGGTACCCTGGGGCAGCATCCTGCGTTCGTGGTCGCGGGCGAGCCGGTCACGCGCGAGACGATCTACGACCTGGCGTCGCTGACCAAGGTGCTCGCCACGACCACGTTGGTGGCGATCGCCGTGGGCGAGGGGCGGCTCACGCTCGAGGACGCGGTGCCGACGCCGTGGGCGCGCGCCTGCCCCGGGGCGACGCTCGGCGATCTGCTCGAGCACTGCGCCGGACTGGTCGCGCACCGCGAGTACTTCGCCGAGGTCGAGCCCTACGACGCGATGGGCGTGCTCGAGAAGGTGTGCGGAACACCACGCGCGGGCGCGCCGCGCGAGCAGGCGGTCTACAGCGATCTCGGGTTCATGATCCTCGGCGCGTGGCTCGAGCGTGAGCTCGGCGCGCCGCTCGATCAGCTCTTCGCCGATCGCGTCGCGTACCCGCTCGGCTTCGACGACCGCGTGTTGCCGCGGCTCGGGTTCCGTCGCCTGCTCTCGGAGGCGATGCTGCCCCGCGACCTCGAGCGGCGCATCGCGCCGACCGAGGTCTACGATCCCGCGCTGCACGACGTCGCGCCGTCGTACCTGCGCGTGCGCCAGTCGGTCCCCGTGGCCCATGGCGCCGTGCACGACGACAACGCGTGGGTGATGGGCGGTGTGGCCGGGCATGCCGGCCTGTTCGGCGACGCGTGGGCCGTCCACGAGCTCGCGTCCGCATGGCTGCACGCGACCTTGCCCGGCCTGACGCCGGCGCTGCGCGATCGATTCTGGCAACCGAGCACCGTCGCCGAATCGACGCGCCGCGTCGGCTTCGACGGCAGCTCGCCGGACGGCTCGGGCGCCATGGCGGACGTCGCGAGCCCGCTCGCCGTCGGGCACACGGGCTTCACGGGGACCAGCGTATGGATCGATCCGGCCGCGAAGGGCGGCGCGCGGGTCTTCGTGCTGCTCGGCAATCGCGTGCACCCGGTGCGCACCGATGACCGGATCAAGGCGCTGCGCCAGGCGTTCCACCGCGCCGCGATGGCGCTCTAGATCCGCATCAGTCGATCACGAACGCGGCCTGCAGCGCCTCGGGGACCCGCGTGGGACGGCGCGTGGCGAGGTCGACGAAGGCCCAGGTCGTCGCGGCTCGGACGAGAGCCCGACCTCCCGCGTCGGTGATCTCCGTCCACCGCACGCACGAGACCTTCTTCCACGATTCCACCCAAGTGGTGACGACCAGCCGATCCTCGCGCGTCGCCGCCTGCAGGTAGTCGACCTCGTGGCGGCGCACGACCCAGATCGCGCCGAGGCGGCGGTAGGCCGTGTGGTCCCAGCCGCGCGCGTCCGAGTGCGCACGCGCAGCGTCGAGGATCCATCGGAGGTAGACGAGGTTCGAGACGTGGTCGAGCTCGTCGATGTCCTCGGCCCCAGGGACGACCTCGATCGCGTGGCGGTCGGGGGAGGGCATCGGGATGTTCAGAAGTGGTCGACGGCGACGTCGAACGCGACGCGCCGCAGCATGCCGGCCGCCCGCGCGTGCGTGAAGTAGAGCTCGCGCAGCGCGGCGCGTCGGGTCGGGTCGGGTGTGCCGGCGATCCCGTTCGCGGTCGCGACCGCGAGGGCGTCGAGGACCGGCTCGGTGGGGTCGGGGCGCTGACCGTCGCCCTGCTCGGCGCGCAGGGCTGCGAGCGACCGCTGGGCCTCGGCCAGACGCGCCTCGCCCGGGCCGAGCGCGGCGCCCCGCTCGGCGTCGAGCAGGAGCGCGAGGCGAGCGGCCGAGAGGTTGTCGGCCTCGGAGTCGGGCTTCAGGCGCGACGACGCCCGCGCGAGTTCGAGGGACGCGGCGTCGAGGTCGCCGCGGTGCCACGCCTCGAACGCGAGCACGATGCGGGCCCATGGCTGGAACCACTCGGCGGCGCGCGAGCCCTCGGTCACGCGCAGCACGGTGTCGACGGCGGGGCCGATCTCGTCGAAGCGCCCCGCGAACAGCGTCAGGTTGAGCCGCGTGCGCGCGATGTGGGCGAGCTCGGTCACCGACGTGCCCTCCTGGGAGGGCTGGATGCGCGCGAGCACGTCGTCGAGCGCCGCGAAGGCTTCGTCGTAGTGGCCGCGTGCGCCGTCGATCTTGGCCAGTCGCATGCGCCGGCTGACGACGCCCGGGTGATCGCGATCGAAGCGGAGCTCGCCGCGGCGGACGTCGCGGGTCAGGATCGCGGCGGCGTCGTCGAGCCGACCACGCGCCTGGGCGAGCTCGGCGCGGCCGAAGTCGATGTCGAGCACGAGCCCCTCGGTTGCGTCCTTGGCCCGGCTGGCGACCTCGACCCCGCGCTCGAACACGGCCTCGGCACGGTCGACGTCGCCCTCCCACAGTGCGCTCACCATCAGCGCCGTCGAGCAGTACAGCGCCAGCTCCGTCGGCTCGGGCAGGGGGACCAGGGTGTCGCACGCCCGTTGGTACAGCGCATCGCTGCGCTGGACGTCGCCTTGGTGGGCGAAGTACAGCGCCTCGACACCGTCGAGCATGGCGCCGTGCCGCGGGCTGCCGCCGTGCTGTTCGAGCGTCTGCCTCGCCCCCGCGATCAAGCGCTGGACCTCCTCGTACTCGCGGCCGTCGAGGTGGGCCTCGATCAGCGTAGGCACCAGCTCGATCGCTCGCAGCGGCTCGTCGTTGGCGTTCGCGCGCGCGACCGCGTCGCGCAGGCGTGTGACCGACTCCTGGACGTCGAGGCCATCCATCGCTGCGATGCCCGCGTCGTGCTGCAGCTCGATCGCGAGCGATGCGTCGCCGAGGGCGGCAGCCCGCTCGACCGCTGCGTCCACCCACGACAGATCGCCCACCGGCATCGGGGCGTTGACCGCCGCATGCAGCTGCGCCCCACGGATCCGCAGCGCCTCGAGCTCCTGCATCTCGGCGGCGGAGCGGCGCCCGAGCTCGGCACAGTGCTGTGGCTCGGCGACGGCGGCGAGCGAGCCGGACAGCGCCACGAGCCCGCGGGGATCGGTCTGGGGTAGGTCCGCGACGAAGCTCGCGATCGCGGTGTCGACCTCGGCCAGGCAGGCGTGGATCGCCGGCACGCTCGGGTCGTTCGCGGGGGCCGTGCAGACATCGTCGTAGGCGCGGCGCCACGACGAGGCCCGGCGATCGAGGGCCGTCGCCAGGCGATCTGCGAGCATCGTCGCGTCCGGGTGATCGAGGCCGGCGAGGTGGCCGAGCATCGCGCCGCGGGTCGAGTCGTTCCACGTCGCCTCGGGGTCCAGCGGGGTGGCATCGCACGGGTGCTGGTCCTTCGCACCGACGGCGCCCGCGGCGAGCGTGGCCCCGAGCACGCCGATGCCCGCCGCGATCGACCACACCGAACGCCGAGGTCGGACCGCGCGCTCGAGCGCATCGGCGAGGGCACCGACGCTGGGCCAGCGCTGCCGAGGGTCAGGCGCGAGGCCGCGGCGAAGCACCGCGACCACGGGCCGCGGCACTGCGATCGCCCCCGGCCGCGGCGGCTCGGTGACCTTGGCCGCCGCGAGAGCCTCGAGGCTGTCGCCGGAGAACGGCAGCGCGTCGTAGAGGCTCCGCCACAGGCTCACGCACAGCGCGAACTGATCCGCTGCCGCCGACATCACGCCGCGGTGCTGCTCGGGCGCCATGTACACCGGCGTCCCGGAGATCGAGGTCACGTCGGTCTCGCCCGAGCCCTCGAGCGTGCTGCTGGGGCGGACCGTCTCTCGCGCGAGCCCGAAGTCGACCACGCGCACGCGACCAACGGCGTCGATGATCACGTTGTCCGGCTTCACGTCGCCGTGCACGAGCCCGTCGCGGTGGGCCGCATCGAGTCCGCGCGCGACCTGCACCCACGCGTCGACGAGCGCCACGTGTCCCGGCCGCGTCGCCGCGAAGGCGGCGAGCGACTCGCCGGGCAACCACTGCATGACGATGTAGACGCCGTGCTGTGGCGCGCCGCCGTCGTGGTGACCGGTGATGCCGACGCCGACGTCGAAGATCTCGACCACGTTGGGGTGACGGAGGCGCGCGAGTGCCCGCGCCTCACGGAGCATGCGCTCGTGCTCGTCGGCGCGGGCGGACCGGGCGGGCAGCATCACCTTGATCGCGACGTCGCGATCGAGCTCGGCATCGCGGGCGCGGAACACCTGGCCGAATGCGCCGGCGCCGACCGTCTCCACCACGCGGTAGCGGCCGAGCCGCACGCCCTGCTCACGGCCGAGCAGACGGCCGAGCACGCCGTCGAGCGCCACGCGTCCCACGAGATCGAGCGAGTCTGCGACCGAGGTCGAGTCGACCCGGGTGCGATCGGTCGAGGCGTGGGGATCGGCGGTCACCGGGGTGCGCTGGCGGCACGCACCGCCCCATCCAACGACGCATCCATCCAGCTCGACTCATCCGCGAACGCGGCCTCGACGTGCTCGGCGAGGGCGGGGAAGTGGACGACGAAGTCGCTCTCGGTGCCGAGGTGCATCGCCACGCGACCACTGCGCTCGATCACCGAGTAGCGGAGCTCGCCGTCGATCGAGTAGATCGCGAGCTCGGCATCACGGGTGCGCAGCGTCGTCACCGGCGGCGGCGTCGGGCGGGCCGCAGTGGCGCGCGCGCTCGGGCACGACCGCGGCGGTGCGTCCACGCCGAAGGCCGAGCCTGCGGCGGCACCGAAGAGCCAGATCGCGAGCACACCCGGGGTTGCGCTGCAGCACCGCACCTCACGATGGTTCCACCGTCGACGGCGTTCGACAAGCCCCAAGCGCGTACAGGGTCGAGCGCCGCGTTTTGCCCGAGGTCGGCGCAGACCGGTCGCGGGCCGTGGTGCGTGTACGGGCGCCGGAGTACCCTCCGCCCCGGACGACCCCATGCGCCGCACCCCCGCTGCCTACGCCGCTTCCCTGTTGGGCCTCCTGTTGCTCGGCTCCGCGCCCCTCGCTGGCTGCGCCCACGGGCGCACCGCGTATCCCGCGGCCGAGACCGACCTCGCGCTGCGCCGCGTGGTCCTCTACCGCAACGGCATCGGCTATTTCGAGCGGCACGGCGACGTCGACGGCGAGGCGCTGGCGATCAAGGTGCGCCGCGATCAGGTCGACGATCTGCTCAAGAGCCTCACCGTGATCGACAAGAGCACGGGCAAGGCCGTCAGCGTCTCGATGCCGCTCGACCCCGAGAGCTGGGCGAGCGCGGTGCTCTCGACCCTCGCGCCTGGGCGCGGCAGCCTCGCCGAGGTGCTCGACGGCCTGCGCGGCACCGACGTCGTGCTGCACACCTCCGGCGGTCGGATCCGCGGTCGCATCGTGATGGTCGAGCGACTCGTCAACGAGCCCGACCCCAGCGCGCGCGGGCGCAGTGGCATGCCGTCGCCCGAGGCGGCGCAGATCGATCACCGCGTCACCGTGCTCGCCGGCGACGACATGAAGACGGTGCGCCTGTCCAAGGTGCACGGCGTCACGCTGCGCGACGGCGATCTCGCGCTGCAGTTGAACCGCCGGCTCGACGCCAGCGCGGGCCAGGGCATGTTCCAGCAGGTCGAGATCGTGATCCGTCTCGCCGGCAAGAAGGCCCACGACCTCGCGGTGAGCTACGTGGTCGCCGCGCCGATGTGGAAGCCGACCTATCGCGTGGTGTTGCCGGCCGAGGGCAAGGGCCAGGCGCTGCTGCAGGGCTGGGCCGTGGTCGACAACACCAGCGGCGAGGACTGGAACGACGTGTCGCTCGGCCTCACCTCGGGCGAGCCCATCGCGTTCCGCTACGACCTGCACAGCCCGCGGACGGTCGAGCGCAGCGATCTGACGGAGGCTGGCGTCTGGCGCCGCGCCGCGGTCGCGGTCGGCGAGACCAGCTACGACGATCCCTATGTCGGCGACGCGCCGGCGGCCGAGCCCGCGGCCTCGGCAGCCGCCCCGATCGTCGCTGCCGACGATGACGAGTACGAGATGGACGAGGCGGGTGGCATCGGCTCCGGCCGTGGCCGCAGCTCGGCGGGTCCGTCGCGTGAGAAGGCCAAGAAGGAGGTCGCCGATGGGCGCTTCGAGGCGCAGCTCGGCGCCAAGCAAGAGGAGGCGAGGAACATCGACTACGACGCGCTGCGGCGCAGCACCCTCGCGAGCGCGCGCAGCAAGCAGGTCAGCGGCCTGACCAGCTTCGATCTGCGCGACCGCGTGACCGTGCCCAACGGCAGCTCGACCATGGTCGCGATCCTCAACGAGAGCGTGCAGGCGGAGCAGACCTTCTTGTACCGGCCCGGCGGCGCGGGGATGGGCTTCGAGGCCAACCCGTACCGCGTGGTCCGCTTCCGCAACAGCACCCCGTTCGTGCTCGAGCCGGGACCGATCAGCATCTACTCGGGCGACAGCTTCGTCGGCGAGGGCCTCGCGGAGTCGGTCGGCGCCGGGGTGTCGGCGACGCTGCCGTTCGCGGTCGAGCCCAGCATCATGGTCACCTCGAGCTCCTCGTACTCGGGTGATCAGATGCAGCTGCTGAAGATCGTCCGCGGCGTACTCGAGGTCGAGAGCTTCGCCCGCACGACCACGGTGTGGTCGGTGAAGGCGCCGCAGGCCCTGGGCACGTTCACCGTGCTCGTTCGCCACAGCAAGGCCGGGTGGAACTACAGCCTGGTCGACAAGCCCAAGGGCACCGAGGAACTCCCCGACGCGTACATGGTCCCGGTCGCGGTGACCAAGGCCGGCGAGGAGGCCGAGGTCACGCTCGTCGAGCAGACGCCGTCGACGACCACGCTGTCGATCTGGGACGGACGCGCGCTCGGGCTGCTCGAGGGCCTCGTCGCGCAGGCCAGCCTCACCGCGGATCTCCGCAAGAAGCTCGAGCCGGTGGTGAAGCTGCGCCAGGAGATCGGCCGCATCGACACCGAGGTCGAGGGCCTGAAGAAGCAGCAGATCGAGCTCGATCAGCGCGCCAACGAGACCCGCGAGAATCTCGAGGCGATCAAGAAGGACCCCGCCGCCGGGGCGCTGCGGGCCAAGCTCAACGGGCGACTCGACGACTTCACCAAGGACGGCGACCGCATCGGTCGCAAGGTCGTGGAGCTGCAGAGCCAGCGGCTCGAGAAGAAGATCGGCCTCGAGGATCTGCTGCAGAACCTGGAATTCGTCGCGCCGCGGAAGTAGGGCCTGCTACGCTCGGGGCGCGCCCATGCTCGCCCCACGCCTGCTGACCTGTGCCCTGCTGCTGTGTGCCTGTCACCCGGCCGCAACGACGCCGAAGACGACGACACCCGAACCGGTCGCGGCGGAGCCCGTGGCGAAGGCCGAGCCCGTGGTGCCGCCGAAGCCGCTGACGCCGGAGGAGGCGTTCGCGCGGGCCATGGACGCGACCGTGCTCGTGACCACGGCGTGGGGCCACGGCACCGGCGTGTTCGTCGATCCCGCGGGGTTCGTCCTGACGAACTACCACGTGGTCGCGGCGGGCAAGAACGAGGACTTCGGCATCACCGTGACGATCACGGTGCCCAAGCGCCACCCCGACGGCAGCGTGACGCCGGGCGAGCGCTTCACCGCGGTGGCGCATGCGATCGACGAGAAGCGCGACCTGGCCCTGCTGAAGATCCAGGGCCCCGCGCGCGAGTTCCCGACGCTCGCGATCGCCAAGTCCGATCCGCGACCGGGGACCAAGGTGTTCGCGCTCGGCAACGCCGGCGTGGGGCTGGGCTGGGCGCTCAAGCGCTGCTCGGTCAACGCGATCGGCACGCTCGACGAGCAGGTCAACGCGATCTTCCAGCTCCAGCGCACCGAGGTCTCGCCGGAGGAGAAGGCCCGCACCGAGGAGGCGATTCGCAAGACCGCCGCCGACGCCGGTCGGCAGATCCAGACCGACTGCAACATCCTGCCGGGCGACAGCGGCGGGCCGCTGGTCGACGAGGCCACCGGCGAGGTCGTCGGCCTCAACGTCGCGGTCCGCACCGCGCTCAGCCAGTTCGTGTCCCTGGGCTCGCTGGCGTTCCACATCCACGCCAAGGAGCTGCGGGACTTCACCAAGGAGCTGCCGGACTCGCCGCGCACGTTCATGCCCGATCCGTGGACGGCGGCCGGCCACTTCGGGGCGGTCTCCGACTTCGATCAGAACGGCGAGCTCGACACGCTGGGCTTCAGCGGTCCGTGCGGCGAGAACCTCACCTGCCAGGTCGCGTTCGGGGACGTCGACGAGAACACGTTCCGCGGCAAGAAGGTCGTGCCGACGCCCGCCGAGCTGCAGACGTCGCGGGCGTTCGAGGCCGAGCTGGCGATCTTCAAGCACGCCCGGATGCCGCGGCGCCCGCAGGCCTTCGCGCTGCCGGTGTCCGACACGCTCGCGTTCATCGACGCCGACGACGACGGCGCGTTCGATCGTGTGATCGTGGCCGACGGCGAGACCGGCGGAACCCGCGGCTACACCCTGAAGAACGGTGAGCCGACCCGCGACGCCACGCTCGACGGCATCGCGCTCGTGGATCTCGGCGGGCAGTTCAGCAAGCCGGCGCTGCGGCCCGCGGTGTCGCGCTTCGTCGCGGCGCTGACCACCGGGATGGTCGAGCTCGCCGATCCCGAGAAGATGCGGGCGATCACCGCGCGGCTCGAGGACAACACCAACGATGCGACGCCCGACACGCTGCGCATCGACACGCGGCTGGATCGTCGCGTGTTGATCGACATCGACCAGAAGCAGCTCGCCGGGATCGCGGCGCACCAGGCCAGGCTCGAGGAGACGGCGCCCAAGCGGGCCAAGGCCGCCGCCACCGCCCGCTTGATGCAGGCGCTGCGCGCCGGCAAGCTCCGCGGCGACGTGCTGGTCGTGCTCGGGGCGCCGACGCGGGTGTTCTACGACACCGACCACGACGAGCGCATGGATCTCGTGCTCGAGGGCGCGTCGATCGAGTCGGGCGTCGCGCTCGGGGCCGCGGTCATCGACGCCAGCGGTCGCCTCGCACCGGCCAACGAGCACCTCGGCCGACTGCTCCTGCGCCCCGCGCTCATCCGCGACAAGGCCCGCGCCGCGACCCTGGGCAAGATCTTCGACGCTGCGTTCGCCGCCTCGCCGCGCGCGACCGTCAAGGACGACGCCTCGTCGTTTCCCCCCGCACTGCCGAAGATCGCCGCGGGGATCAGCCCGGTCGGACAGTTCGGCAACCACATCGTTTCGGTGTTCGACGGCGAGTCCGTGGTGATCCTCGCGGACCTCGACAAGAACGCGTTCCGCGGCCGCAACGCGAAGGCGACGCCCCTCGAGCTGGTCGCCGCGGGCAAGTTCGACGCCGAGCTCACGCTGCGCTTCGGCAACGGCGTTGTCTGGGCCTACTACGACACCAACGACGACGGGCGCTTCGACCACGTCGCCATTGCCGGCAGCGCCGACACCAAGACAGTCGCGAAGGCGTACAAGCTCGGCAAGTCGTCGGTCGATCGCGCGCCGGCACGCGAGGGTGGCCCGCTGCTGGACCCCAAGCAGTTCAAGGGCGCCGCCGAGCAGAAGCTGGTGACGGAGCTGGCCGGCGTGCTGTTCCGCTGACGGTCGCGATCACTCACAGCCCGCGGGGGGCTTGCCGTCGCTGCCGAGCACCCGCGGGATGACGAGGCGGGTGTCCTCGGGCCCCAGCCGCAGCGGGGCACTGGTGGCGAAGCATGCCGCGCCGTTGGCGGCGCGGGCCGTGATCGCGACCGAGTAGCCGCCCCAGGTGAGGGCCTGCGTCCGCAGGATGCCGGTGGGGCAGGGGATGGGCGTGCCGTCGAGGGGCTCGCCCTTGGAGCCCACCGCGGGCGTGGGGAGCTCGCCACCGTGGGCATCGAGCAGCTCGATGTCGACCGTGTCGATGGTCGGCCCGGACTCGCCCGTTGGCGCCTTGCACTGCTCGCGTGCGCTGTCGCCATAGGTCAGGACGATCCACGACGCCTTCTCGATCGGCGGCTCGAAGGCGCTCGCCGGGAAGTCCACGTCGATCGGCACGAACGCGCCCGCGCCCGGGGCCACGGTGAGCGGGAACAGCGACGGCGTGGTGAGCACGACGCCCGTGCGATCGCGACCCACGAGCTCGAGCGTGTACGTGCCCTCGGGCAGCGTTTGTTCGAAGTACGTCGGCTCGCCGTCGCGGCAGGTCAGTCCGACCTCGGTCGCCGTGTCGTCGCACGGCGCGGGTGCATCGCCGGGCTCACGGACGCACACGCGCGCGCGCAGATCCGACAGGTCCAATCCGGTGCACGTCGCCAGCGGGTTGCCGTCGAAGAGGCTGAGCAGCACCCGGAACTGCACCTTGCTGACCGGGTTGCCCTCGCGGCCCGGCGTCACGCCGAGGCCGCACGAAGGATCGTTGGCGTCCAGCAGACCGTCGCGGTCGTTGTCGATGCCGTCGATGCACTCGTCGGGGGCGGCGATGGCGAAGTCGACCAATCGCTCGGTGTGATCGTCGCGGGCCTCGAACTCGACGCAGTCGCAGGCGATGTCGCGTGGATCGCAAGCGACGTCGTCGAGGTTGCACGACGTCAGCGGATCATCTTCGGGGACACTCGGGGCCCACGGCTCGAGATCCCGCTGCACGCCGCGGACCTCGACCGCGTAGCGACCCGCGTCGAGGGCCGGGCCGGCGACGGTGGCCTCGGGGTCGTCGAAGCCCTTCGCGAAGCAGGCGTGGTACGAGTCGTCGGCGACGTTCCCGAGGTCGTCGACGACGCGGATCCGCACGGTGTTGATGCCGAGCGAGGTGCACTGCAGCGCGGCGGTCGCGGGCTGCGACACGCCATCGCGATCGACGAGCGACCAGCGGGCGCGCAGCGACGGCGTCTCCTGACACGCACCGAGGCCGACAGGCCCGAGGCCGATCAGCAGGAGAGCCCACGGGGAGAGGCGGCGGCGCACGTCGGCGGACCTTAGCACTTGTCCCCGCGGCCGGCGGCGTCGATGCCACGGTCTCGGGGCGCCAGCGGGCGGACTAGCCGCAGGGCAGGGCGGCGAGGTCGACGGTCGTCGTCGTGGACGCCGCCGTGAGGTCGACCTCGATCGCGCATGCGGTTCCGTCGACGTCGACCTCGAGGCGGTAGGTCCCGCGGTCGAGGCCGATGAAGCGGTGCTCGCCGTCCAGGTCCGCGCAGGGTCCGCCCTCGGCGGCGACCCCGAGGCCGCGATCCGAGGCCAGCTTGGTCCGGTACAGCACGTCGACGGGCTCCCCATCCTCGTCGAGCGTGGTCTCCTCGGCGAGGGCCGTCTCGGGATCGGCGTAGTAGAGCCCGAGCGAGAGCTGCTCGCACGTCGACGCGTTGGTGAGCTGCAGGGTCCACTCCCGCGGCGCGAGCGTGAACTCCCAGAGTTCGAGCGTCACCGATCGCGAGGACACGTCGACCGTGCGCGTCGCGAGGGTCTCGGCGTCGGCGCCCACGTGCTCGGCCCGCAGCACGACGTCGTACTCGTGCGGGTGCAGCTCCAAGAACGCCTCGGAGGCGCTGCGCGCCAGCTCGGTCGCGGTCTGGAAGCCCTCGTCGCAAGCGAAGCGGAACGTGCCCGAGCGCGTGGAATCCTCGAGGTCGTCGATCGATGCCGCCACGGTCTCGATCGCGGTGCCGCTGCACGTCAGCACGCGCAGCGCGTCCTCGCCGTCGCTCGGCTCGCCCTCGACGAACTGCCACGAGAACTCGATGCCCGTGGGGGTATCGGCTGGGAACACGCAGGCCAGTGGGAGCCCACACGCGGCAAGCATGAGGAGGGCCCGCGGGGCCGGCGGAGCGCGAAGGATGACGTCACGCACAGCCACAGGCCTCCAGATCGAGCGGCTCGTCGGCCGCGTTGTCGAGATCGACGACGAGCTGCCACACCTGCAGGTCGGTCACGAGCCCGCGGTCGACGGTGCGCTGCCGCGGTCCAGGTACGGCGATGCAGTCAGGGGGCGGCGCGACGCACTCGGTCTGCGGCGTGACGACCACGGCGCGCACGAAGAAGAGATAGGGATCGCTCGACGCCGGGACGTCGGTCAGTGTGGTGCGGGCCGAGTCACACGCGGGCCGCTCGCCGGGGACGATGCGGCAGTCCCCTTCGCAGTCGCCGTCGCAGGCCGCGTCGCAGATGTCGAGCTGGACCTCGAGATCGATGTCGACCGCGGTCGTGCCGCGACGTCCCGCGAGCCCGCACGCGTCACCGCGTCCGACCGAGAACTGGCCCGCGGGGAAGATCGGGTCGCCGTTGCGGTCGACGAACGCCCAGTTGAGCTCGACGACGCCGGTGTCGACGGTGCAGCCCCCCGCGGCGGCCACCGGGCACGCGAGCGCGACCGCGAGCCCGCGGATGCGGCGGGCCGCGCCGCCGGGCGGCGTCGACCGGATCGAGAGCCACGGCGGCATCGGGACGGTGGAGAGCTTAGCAAGCCCGCGGCGCGATGGGCACGCCGAAAGCCGGTGGATTCGCGGTCCCACGCGGGTTTTGAGGGCGGACGGCGCCGTGGTAACGTCCGCCAGCCGTGCCCGTGCCGCATCCGACAACTCTCTTGGCGTTCCCGGCGCTCCTCGCCGAGATCGACTACTATCACCTGCTCTTCGGCGCCAAGGGTGTCGTCCTCGCGGTCGTCATCATCCTGTTCATCTTCGTCGCGCTGACGATCTTCGTCGCGTTCTACAAGCTGATCCACGTGTCGATGGCCCAGGCCCAGTCGATCACGTTCCTGGACAAGTTCTGGGACAGCAAGCGCCTCGACGACATCTACCGCGTCGCCGAGCAGCTCAAGTACAGCCCGATCGCGGCGATGTTCCGCGCCGGCTACATCGAGCTGTCGAAGGTGAAGAAGGCGGCGGCCGCGGCCCAGCAGATGGGCGGCGACCAGAGCATGCACGAAAAGATGGGCGACTCCGACAACGTCGAGCGCGCCCTCGCCCGCGCGCGGACGAGCGAGCAGACCAAGCTCGAGAACCTGCTGCCGTTCCTTGCGACCACCGGTTCGGCGGCGCCCTTCGTCGGGCTGTTCGGCACGGTCTGGGGCATCATGGAGGCGTTCGGCGCGATCTCGGCGTCGGGCAAGGCCGACCTCGCGTCCGTCTCCGGTCCCATCTCCGAGGCGCTCATCGCGACGGCCCTCTCGCTGGCGAGCGCCGTCCCGGCGGTCATCATGTACAACTACTTCCAGCGCCGCCTGAAGGTGCTGGGCGCCGAGATGCAGAACTTCGGCAACGACTTCACGAACATCGTGAAGCGGCACTTCTTCTAGTCCGCGAGTCCGCGGTCATGTCGATCATCAACAACGACCCGGGGCACGGCGACGACGCGCCGATCAGCGCGATCAACGTGACGCCCATGGTCGACGTGATGCTGTGCCTACTCATCATCTTCATGGTCGCGACGCCGATGATGGCGCCGACGGGCCATGACGTGGACATCCCGGCCGGCCACGGCAAGAAGATGACCGAGGAGGATTTCCTCTACGGCGTGATCTCCGTCGACAAGGCCGGCAACGTGTTCCTGGGCACACTGCCCCTGTCCAAGGACCCGGCGGCGATGCAGCAGGAGATCGCGGCCAACGCCAAGCTCCAGGCGGACGGCATGGTTTTCCTCCAGGGCGACCAGAACGTACCGTTCGACCGGATCGTTGATGTACTCGTGGCCCTCAAACAGGCGAAGATCTCGTCGGTGGGCTTCGTCGCCAAGCCCGACGAGAAGTTGCTGCGGGGATCCCCATGAACGAGCACAACCGCATTCGGGTCAGCACCGGCAATCCTGCCAGCGCCCTGTTCCTCGCCTTCGGGCGTGACTTCGTCGAGCTGTTCCGCAACCCGCTGGCGCTCGTCGGCGGCATCGGCGGCCTGGCGCTCACCTCGCTGGCGATGTTCCTCGGCACCGATGCAATGGCGGACGGCGCGTCGAACACCTGCGAGCCGCTGACGATGGCCCTGGGTAGCGCGCGCTCGGTTCACGACGAGGCCGCCGCGAAGCTCGCGACGGTCGACACCGACTTGAGCTCGCTGCAGGCGCGGCTCGACGGCATCGAAACCAACCTCCTCAACGCGCCGACCGCCGAGCTGCAGACGCAGAAGACGGACCTCGGCGCGCAGATCCAGGCGCTGAAGGCTCAGCGGCCGCCGCTCGAGACCGCGCTGGCCTCCGCCGACGAGGGCGTCGCCGCGGCCCAGGCCGCGCTCGACCAGGCCGAGTGCGAGTCCGAGGAGGAGTTCGAGATCGACTTCACGCCCGGCACGCTCGCGCGCCTCGGCGAGAAGCTCGACGAGAAGGAGATCCCGCAGAAGATCATCGTGCAGGACACCCGCGCCGAGGACTTCTCGGAGGTCGAGCCGACCAAGGACACGGTCACGACCGACGAGACGGTGAAGCCCGACGACAAGCCGCCGGAGGAGAAGCCGAAGGACGTCGTGAAGGACAAGCCGAAGTTCCAGGACAACAAGGACAAGAAGCTCCCGACGGCCAAGGTCCCGACGAACTCGAACACGCCCTACAAGAAGGACCTCCCGACGGTGAACCAGAACCAGGGCGACCCCTTCGGCGATCCCGAGGGCTGGGACGACCTGACGCGCGACGGCGATCCCTGGGCGACCGAGGTCATGAAGAAGCTCAACAACATGCCCATCGGCGCGTACGCGGCGAAGGCTGCGAAGGGCGACTACAAGTTCCAGCTGACGATCTGCAAAGACGGCACGATCAAGGAGAACGGGGTGCTCAGCAAGGGCGGCACCCTCCCGGAGGACGGCAAGAATGCCGTGCGTCTCGCCCTCGAGAGCCTGCAGATCCCCAAGCCGCCGAAGAAGGTCGCCGACTCGATGCCCGGCAACTGCGCGAAGTTGAAGTACACCTTCGTGTGGAGTGCCAAGGGCGTGAAGTGACGCCGGGCGGGTCCGCCCGCCCCATGTGTTCAGCCACGACGGCGACGGCCGGGGACGAATGCCCCGCTCGTCGCCGCGATCGTGTGTGGCACCACAGCGGCGCCCAAAGCTGCGCTAGCGCGCCTAAATAAAGCCCAGGGGCCCCGCGTCGCCCCTTTCGGAATCGAACGGGCACCGCTATGCTCACGCCCGATTCCTGCTCGAGGTCCAACAACCATGAAGCGAACCCTCCTGGGCACTGTAGCTCTCACCTCGTTGCTGGCGTACGGCGCCCACTGGGCCGGACAGGATGTCGCCATCGCGAACGCCGGCGCCGAAGAACCCGACAAGGCGATCGGCGGCAAGGTCGAACTCCTGCGGCTCGCGGTCCCCGCGGGCGACGAGACCGGCGACGTCGTGCGTCGTGACGCCGAGCTCTCGGCCGGCTTCGAGGTCGTCGACCGCAAGTCGATCCCCGCAGCCCTCATCAAGGAGGCCGGCTTCGACGCCCAGCAGTGGAAGCAGATCGGCGCGCAGGCGGTGATCAAGAACGCCAGCGTCGGCGGTCAGATCAAGTTCCAGCTGTACGACCTCGCGAAGGGCAACAAGCCCGTGCTGTCGCTGGGCTTCCCCGGCGGAGACCAGCGCAAGGCCGCGCACAAGTTCATGAACGAGGTGATCAAGTACTACACGGGCACGCCGGGCGTGTTCGGGTCGCGCATCGCCTTCGTCCGTACGCGTCGCAGCCCCGAGGTCAGCAAGAACGTCTTCACGATGGAGATGGACGGCGGCAACGTGGCGGGCGTCACGAACAACCGCTCGCTCAACATCCTGCCGTCGATCGGCCCCGGCGGGCAGGTGCTGTTCACCAGCTACGCCAAGCGCAACCCCGATCTGTGGATGAGCAGCGGTGGCGAGCCCACGCGCGTCAGCAAGCAGCCGGGCCTCAACCTCGGCGGCGTGATGAACCCGCAGGGTGGCAGCATCGCGCTGACGCTGTCGAAGGACGGCAACAGCGAGATCTACCTGATCGACGCCGGCGGCGGCGTGAAGGCGCGGCTCACCAGCAACGCGGCGATCGACGGCTCGCCGTCGTGGAGCCCGGCGGGCAACCAGCTCGCGTTCGTGTCGAACCGCGCGGGCGGCCCGCAGATCTTCCGCATGACCTCGGCCGGCGGTGGCGCCAGCCGCATCAGCAAGAAGGGCGACTACAACCAGACGCCCGACTGGAGCCCCGGCGAGGGTGAGCTGGCGAGCTGGGTGGCCTACGCGGGCCGCGACGGCAGCAACTTCGACGTCTTCGCGGTCAACGTGAAGAGCGGGCAGCTCAAGCGCCTCACCCAGGGCGGTGGCCGTGCCACCGATCCCACCTGGGCGCCCGATGGTCGGTTGATCGCGTTCTCGTCGTCGCGCGGCGGCATCGTCGTCGCCAACGAGGACGGCAACAACCAGATCACCGTCATGAAGGCGGGGACGACGCCCGACTGGGGCCCCCGCGCCCTGTAGAGCGCGGGCGCATCGAGCCGCACAAATCGGCGGGGTGGCGTGCGTGACGGCGCCGCCCCGTCGTGTTAGTGCGATGGGGCGATGCGGGCTGTCGTCGACATCGGAACCAACACCGTGCTCATGCTCGTCGGCGAGCGTGACGCCGAGGGCAACGTGAAGGTCGCCGCCGACCTGTCGCGCATCTGCCGGCTGGGCCAGGGCGTGGCGGCATCGCGGAAGCTGCTGCCCGAGGCGGTCGAGCGCACGCTCGCGGCGCTCCGGGAGTACCGCGAGATCGCCAACACCCACGGGGCGCAGATCACCGCGGTGGCGACCGAGGGTCTGCGCATGGCCGCCGACGCCGACAGTTTCCTTCGTCCTGCGGCCGAGGCCCTGGGCACGCGGATCACCCTCATCAGCGGCGACGAGGAGGCGGACCTCTCGTATCGCTCGATCGCCCGCGAGCACGGCGAGGGGCCGCTGCGCGTGCTCGACATCGGCGGCGGCTCGACCGAGCTCGTCGTCGGGGACGGCGAGCAGATCCTCGCCCGCAAGTCGCACGCGATCGGGTCGGTTCGCCTGACCGAGCGCTTCGTGAAGACCGACCCGCCCACCGCCGACGAGCTCGAAGCGGTGGCCCAGGCCGCCCGCGACGCGTTTGCCTCTCAGCCCATCGCGCCGCACCCGGTGCTGCACGGTCTCGCCGGCACGGTGACGAGCGCCGGCGCGCTGCTGCTCGGCCTCACCGCGTACGATCGCGAGGCCGTCGACAACCGGGCGTTCCCGATCGATCTCGTCGTGCACCTGCGCGACACGCTGGCGAAGGAGACGCTCGCGCAGCGCATCGCTCGGCCGATCCTCGGCACCGGTCGCGGCGACGTCATCGTCGCGGGCATGACGATCCTCGTCGAGGCGCTGCGGCACTGCGGCGCCCACACGCTCGTCGTGCGCGATCGCGGCCTGCGCTTCGCCCTGCTGTGATCGCGACGCGCATGGCACTGTCGCCGCGGTCCGCGTAGAACTGTCGTCGCGATGCGGGTCGAGCTCCACTGTCATTCGACGTTCTCCGACGGCTCGTTCCCCGCCGCCGAGGTCGCCGCGATGGCGGCCCGCACCAAGGTCGAGCTGTTCTGCCTGACCGACCACGACACCGCCGCGGGCTTCGACGCCTGCCGCGAGGTGCTCGCGCCGCAGGGCTGTACCGTGCTCCGCGGGCTCGAGCTCAGCTGCCGCGAGGGCGGCCGCAACGTGCACGTGCTGCTGTACGGGCTCGTCGAGGGCCCGGGCCTCGATCGCCTGCGCACGCGGCTCGATCAGATCCACGGTGAGCGCAGCGCTCGGCTCGTCGCGATCTGTGCCCGCCTCGCGCGGCTCGGCATCCACCTCGACGCCGACGCGCTGCTGAGCCGTACCCACGGCCGCACGCCGGGGCGGCCCGACGTCGCGCGGGCGCTGGTCGCCGCCGGCGTGTGCAAGACGCCGCAGGACGCCTTCACCCGATTCCTGCGCGACGGCGGCCCGGCCGACGTGCCGCTCGAGCGGCTGTCCGTCGCCGATGGTCTGGCGCTGGGGCTCGCGGCCGGGGGCAAGGCCAGCCTCGCGCACCCGCACACCTACGGCGAGTTCGCCCACGTCCGCGGCCTCCTGAGGGACCACCGCGAGCTCGGCCTCGAGGGCCTGGAGGTCTACTACGGCACGTATGCGCGGGCAGAGAGCGAGCGGTGGCTGCGGCTGGCCCACGAGCTCGATCTGGTCGCGACGGGGGGCTCGGACTTCCACGGCGAGATGAACCCCGCGGTGACCCAGCCGGGGGTGATCCTGCCTAAGGCCGTGGCCGCGCGGCTGTGTGCCTGGCTCGGTGTCGCGACCTGAGGGTGAGACCCGGGCCGCAACCCGACCGGGCGGGAACACGTCCCTGGGATCGTGCGTGGAGATCGAAACCGCCGCGCGGTGCGTTGGGCGGAACGGACCGGCCGGTGCGCACGGCCGCGCACGCGTACGACAGGGGACCCCATGACGAAGCACGAAGGCTCGCGTTGGATGCTGCGTTCGGCCTGGGCGGGCACCGCCGCGGCCCTCTTCGGCGTGGGCCTCGGGACGCTCAACTACCAGGCGCTGCCCGAGGTCGCCCGGATGGACTGGTCATGCATGGGCCTGGTCCTGCTCGGCTACGCCCTGCTCACGGGGGTCTGCAGCGGGCTCGGGATCGGGGCGGGCACCGCGGTGGCGGTCCGCACCGGCGGCGGCCCGCAGCGGGTGGGCGCGCTGCGGTTGTCCGGCTTCGGGGCGCTCGGTGGGATCGCGGGCTGCACGGTGCCCGCGTGCGTCGGGATCGCGGGCTTCGGTTCGCTGCACGCGCCGTACGCCGGCACCGCGAACCTCGTGTTCTGTACGCTGGTCGTGTGCACGACCTTCGTCGCGCTGTGGGCCCCGACGCTGTGGGGGCGCACGCACGGGCGGCTCGGTCGCGCGACGCACGTCGGGATCGCGGCGATGGCCGCCGGGCTCGCGGTCGCGTCGATCGGCATCTTCGGCGCGACGCTGTGCTCGGCGATGGGTATCGTGCCGACGGCCGACCAGATCTTCGCACTCGCCGCGAGCATGGGCCTGCTCGAGCTCGCCGCTTGGTCTGGCCTCGGCATCGGGGCCATCTGCGGCGCCACGGCCGGGTTCGCGTGCTGGCTGTACCTGTCGACCGCGATGGCGCTCGAGCGCCGCGTCGCCTGATGGTGCGTCGCCGGCTCGATCGCGCGACGCGTCAGCTCCCGATCGTGGTCTCAATGCAGGCGATGTAGCCGCGCTCGCTCTGCTCGATCTGTTCGCGAAGCGCATCGAGCTGCGCGGCGACGTCGGGGCGGAGCTCGTCGATCATCGTGAGCTCCTGGATCATCGCGTCGCGCTCGGCTCGCAGGGTGAACATCCGCTTGCCCGCGGTGCCGACGAGCTGGGCGTCGAGGGCCGCGATGCCGGCGACGAGCTCCGTGCGCTCGGCGTCCATCTGCGCCAGCGAGGTCGCGTAGGCGTCGGCGCTCGTCTGGGCCAGCTCGACGCCGTCGAGCATGGCGGCGCACTGGGTCTGGGTCTGCTGGGCCTGCGCCTGGCCGGCGAGGGTTGTGAGTCCGAGCACCAGGGTGGCGGCGACCAGGGCGACGTTGCGGAGCATGGCCCCCGGTAGAGCAACCGCCGGGCCAGCCCGGATCCCGCACAGTTGCGGCGGGCGACGCGGCGAGGGGGTGGCTCGTTGCTCGATCTGGCCACGGGGGTTGCCAGACTTGGGCAACTGCGCAGTGCCCCGCAAAGCGGTTGGGATCGGGCGGTTTCGTCACGGGGTAACCCGCGGGTGGCTCGGTTTCGTCTGGGCCCTTGGTGGTACGTCCGCCCGTCTCTTCATGATCCCGCTGTCGATCCTCGATCTCGCGCCGATCTCCGCCGGCTCGACGCCGCGCGACGCCCTGCACCACAGCCTCGAGCTGGCGCAGCGCGCCGAGCAGCTCGGCTATCGCAGGCACTGGGTCGCCGAGCACCACGGCATGACCTCGATCGCGAGCGCGGCGACGTCGGTCGTGATCGGCTACCTCGCGGGCGGCACGTCGACGATCCGCGTGGGCGCCGGCGGAATCATGCTGCCCAACCACTCGCCGATGGTGATCGCCGAGCAGTTCGGCACGCTCGCGGCGCTGTACCCCGGCCGCATCGACCTCGGCCTCGGGCGCGCGCCCGGCAGCGACGGCCGCACGGCGCGGGCGCTGCGTCGCGATCCCATGCGCGCCGACGCGTTCCCCGACGACGTGCAGGAGCTGCAGGCGCTGCTCGCCGCGCCACGGCCCGGCCAGGCGCTGGTCGCGGTGCCCGGGGCCGGCAGCGACGTGCCGCTGTGGATCTTGGGCTCGAGCCTGTTCGGGGCCCAGCTCGCCGCGGCGCTCGGCCTGCCGTTCGCGTTCGCGTCGCACTTCGCCCCCGACGCGATGATGGACGCGATCGGGATCTACCGCGCACGCTTCCGGCCATCGACGCAGCTCGAGCGGCCGTACGTGATGTTGGGGTTGAACGTGCTGGTCGCGGCGACCGATGCGGCAGCGCGCCGATCGTTCACCACGGTGCAGCAGGCGTTCGCGGCCCTGTCGCGCGGGCAGCCGGCCCCGTTCGCGCCGCCGGTCGACGACATCGAGACGATCTGGGATGGGCCGGCGCGGGAGCAGGCGTCGCACATGCTGCGGCACGCGATGGTCGGGTCGGCGGCGACGGTGCGCGAGGGGATCGATCGGTTCGTCGGCGCGACCGGGGCGGACGAGCTGATGGTCGTGACGACGACGTACGCGCAGGCGGATCGGTTGGAGTCGTACACGCGGCTGGCCGAGCTCGCGGGGCTGGCTGGCTGAGGCGCGTGACTCGGGCCTTCCCCGCCTTCCGGCGGCGGCGTAGCGTGGGGACGAGCAATCACCGATGAGCGACACCCTCTTCCTGCTGGCGCACGACTTTCCCGACGGGCCCGGTGCGCCGTACTACTGCCCCGAGTGCGCGGAGATCAACGGCGTGCTGCACTACTACCCGCAGCTGCGCCACGTGCTCGACATCCGCTACGTGGCGTATCCGCGGCCGCGCGCCGCGATCGTCGCGTTGGTCGGCGACGCGAACCAGGGTTGCCCGGTGCTCGTGCTGGGCGACGACGCGCCCGCATCGGTCGAGGGCGTGCCGATCGGCGTCGCAGGGGAGCGCCGCTTCGTCAGCGGCGCGAAGGCGATCGGCGGCTACCTGGCGGCGGTGCACGGCGTGGGTCGACCGCACTGATCCGGCCCCGTGGCCGCCGTCTACAGCGACGCCAGGAATCGCAGCAGCGCGGACCGATCCCCGTCGTCGAGCGCCTCGTAGGCGAGCGCCGAGTCCTCGGCCTCGCCGCCGTGCCAGCGGATCGCCTCGTCGAGCGTGCGTGCGCGGCCGTCGTGCAGGTAGCTCTCGTGCGGCGTGCAGGTCTGCTGCTGGAACGGTCCCTCGACGCCCCCGGTGACGCACGCGCTGAGTCCGATCCCCCACAGTGGGGTCGTGCGCCACTCCGCGCCGCTGGCCTCCCCTTCGCCGAGGGAGTCCTCGAGCCCGGGGCCCATGTCGTGCAGCAGCAGATCCGAATAGGGGTGGATCACCTGGTTGCGCAGCTCCGCGAAGGGATGAAAGGGGCTCGTGGTCATCGATGGGCGGTGACAGGCGTCGCAGCGCAGCTCGCCGAACACCTCCTCGCCGCGCAGCGCCTCGGCGTCGTCGAGATCCCGGCGGGGACGCATCCCGAGCAGCGCCACGTACTTCACCAGATCGACGAGGTGCTCGTCGGCGAGCTCAGGGCCGTCGGCGTTGCCGCAGTCGGCCTGCATCGGCCCGCAGTCGGGCTCGGGCTTCACGGACGTCATCACGCCCATGTCGGTGTTGAGCGCGCCCGCGATCTGGTGCGAGAGACTGCTGGCGCCGGCCTTCCAGCCGAAGCGTCCCAGGCGGAGCTCACCCGTGACGGGGTCGTCGACCCGCTGCACGCGGCCGGAGATCCCGTCGTCGTCGGCGTCGTCGGGGTCGTGCCACTCGAGCACGGTGCTCTCTGCGATGGCCTCGAGCAGGCCCATGCCCACGAGCGGCGGCGCGAGCCGAGCGGAGAATCGATCGGGCGTGCCGCTGGCGAATGCATAGCTCGGTGAGCGCAGGCCGTCGTCGTTCTCCATCCACTGTGCGATCGACACCTGGCCCTCGCCCGCGCCACCGCCGGTCGAGAACGGCTGCAGGACCGACCCGCGCATGGGATCGGGTCCACCGTCGGCTGAGGCCACGCGGAACACCCACTTGTCGAGCGGCTCGCCGATCGCGGCCACGGGCGCCCGACCGTTGCGGGTGTGGCAGGCATCGCACGAGTCGTTGACGAAGTTGGGACCCGCGAGCCCAACGAGGTCGTCGAACAGGCCGTTCTCGGCGCTCTCGTCGTGGGAGCCGTCGATCATGTTGGTGTGGTGCACCCGCCGCCCGAGCACGAAGCGCTGACCGTTGACGCTCGACAGGTTGGTGGCCATCTGCATGTATTGGTTGTCGGGCTCGCCCGAGTGCATGTACGCCAGCGTGGTGCCACCGCCCGACCAGCCCGCCTCGGCGATCGGATGCGAGTTCTCGCGCTCCGAGGATTGGTCGGCGAAGTCGCCGACGGTGAGCCACGGCACCATCCCGCCCTTGCCCACCGCATACAGATACGTCGTCCCGTAGTAGTTGTTTCGCCCCACCGGCACCTGGTCGAGGAACTGGCTGTTCTCGAACTCCATGAACTGACCGACGGCGAGCGGCGAGCTCTGGCCGTCGAGGCCGATCGCGTTCTCGATCGTGTACGAGTACTTGTACTGCGTGCCCTCGTCGCTGATCTTCTGTAGCTCGTTGTCGTAGGTGCCAGGCCCCTCCTCGGTGAACTGGTCCCCGTAGTTGCCGTGGTACGCGGCGACGGTGCCCTGTCCGCTGTACCAAGCCCGGAACTCGATCGCGCCCAGGGGCCACTCGGTCACGTAGGAGATCTCGATCGTGCTCCCGCCCTTGGCCACGGTGTCGACGATCATCATCCGCGCCGTGCGGTACTCCCAGTAGTGGGGCAGGTAGTGGTCGTAACTCTGGAACTGATCCTCGCGCGCATGACGGTCGCGCCCGCGATCGGCGAAGCGCGTGACGATGGCGTCGCCGCGGTCGTAGTGGATCTCGGGCTCGAGCTCGGTGCCGTCGTCGTACAGCGGCACGATGCCGTCGCCGCCCGTGTCGTCCGCTCCGGTGTCGTCCGTGCCGGCACCGTCGGCGTTCCCACCGTCGGTGCTGGGGCCGTTCGCGGTGTCGTCGATCCCCGAGCCGTCGCCCTGGGTGTCGGCGCCGTGGGTCTCGGCGTCCCCGTTCTCCTCGGCCGCCGTGGCGTCGGTGCCGGCGCAACCGTGGATCGCCAGCAGCAAGGCGCTGCTCATGCCTGCCGCGCCGAACGGGTGTGAAGCCCTCGGGGTCTCGCGATGCCGCGTCCGCATGGACCCCAGTGCCGCCCGGGCCCCCGTTCGGCTCAGGATTTCTCGCGGGCCGCTCCGTCGGCCGCGCGGCCGTCGCAGCGCGCGGACCCGCAGGCCGAGCGCCGTACCGACGAAACCCCGGCCGTTCGGGGCCGATCGGGGAACGCGGCGCCCGCTGGGGTAACTTGGGGGGAACCATGCGCCCCGTCCCGCTGCACTTGCTCGCCTGCCTGTCGCTCGGCGCGTGGTCGCTCGCCGCGTGCGGGACCACGCAGCGCGAGGATCCCATCGAGGTGAGCCTCACCGCCAACACGGCGAGCAACCCGAGCTCCGGCTCGGGCGCGGTGGACACCGGCGAGCGGTTCGACATCGGCGACGGCGGTATCACCGACGGCGGCGAAGAGGGCGGCAACGACTGCCCGCCCTTGCCAGGATCCAACGCGACGCTCGAGGGCACCGTCTACGCGCCGAACATGCAGATCCCGATCAGCGGCGCGCTGGTCTACCTCACCGACGACGCGGTCGAGCCGGTGCCCGACAAGGTCTACTGCTCGTCGTGCGTGGAGCTGACGTGCGACACGCCGTTCGTGCTCACCGAGCCCGACGGGAGCTTCTCGCTGCCGGCGACCGCGGGGCCCGGTCAGCAGCTCGTGGTGCAGAAGGGCGAGTTCCTCCGCGTCGTCGACTTCGACGTCGTCGAGGGCAGCAACGCGGTGCCGGCGGATCAGAGCAGCCTCCCCGGCGAGTGGAACCCCGCGGCGGGGATGTGGATCCCGAAGATCGCGGTGTACGAGACCGATCCCGATCGCGTGTTCAACGTGCTCGCGAAGTTCGGGCTCGGGCAGGTGTCGGCCAACGGCGAGCTCGTCCCCGGCACGCAGCAGTTCAGCCTGATCTCGGACTCGGATCAGGGCGCGTTCATGGACGACTTCATCGGCATGAGCCAGTACCACATCATCTTCGTGCCCTGCGCGGCGACGAAGTTCTGGCTCGGCGCGCCGTCGGTGCCGTTGCTGCGCGCGCAGAACATCCGCGACTACGTGGCCGGCGGCGGCAAGTGGTACGCCACCGATCACTCGAACGAGTACATCGAGGCTCCGTTCGCCGACTACCAGGAGTTCCACGCGGCGGGCATGCCGGACATCCAGCCCGCGTACGACGTGAACGGCAGCGTCGTCGATCCCGAGCTGCTCGCGTGGCTGCAGGCCCTGCCGCCGGGCTTGAAGGACATCGGCGGCGGCAACCCGACGTTGAACGCGCTGCCGAGCGTCGAGCTGCAGCTCAACTACTCCGGCATCGAGTCGACCACGCCCATCATCGTGCAGGACGAGGACGGCATGGACGTCGACGTCGGCCACCACACCTGGGTCGAGGGCCCGTGCACGAGCTGCAGCGACCCGTCGAAGATCCGCCCGATGGCGATCAGCGGCCAGTGGGGCTGCGGCCGCATGATGTACAGCACCTTCGAGAACTCCAGCGTCGCGCACCCGGGGCTGAATCCGCAGGAGCTCATCTTGCTGTACATGATCCTCGAGATCAGCGTGTGCCACGACAAGCCGCCGCCGCCGCCTCCGCCGATCGGGTAGCGTCGCCGCGCGTGCATCGGGTAGGCTGCGGCCTCATGGACAGGATGCGATCCACGGGTTGCGTCGTTGCGGTGGCACTCGGCCTGCTCGCGTGCGCCGCTCGCCCGGACGGCATTCCCAGGGGCGCGCCGCGGCTCGCACGCGAGGACGCAGGCTTCGACGCCGACCAGCGGTTGAACGGGGTCCAGGATCCGCTCGAGATCCGCGCGCCACCCCAGGGCTGGTGGGAGGCCGAGCGCCCTTGCCCCGCGGGCACGGCGGTGATCGTGCAGGGGAGCGACTACGATCCCGCGCACCTCGAGACCGTGCTCGACCTCCCGCGGATCGGGTGTGCGCGGCCGGATGGTACCCGACACGGGCCGTCCACGATGTTCGCTCGCAACGGGGTCGCGATCTCCCAGGGCTTCTACCGCAACGGACGCAAGCACGGCGCATGGGAGGAGCACAGCCCCACGGAACCCAGGGATCGTGGACGCTCTTACTGGGACGACGGGGTTGGGGTCGGAACTTGGGCGAGCATCTTCCGCGGTGAGGTGAAGTTGCTCGAGCACCGCAGCTCGCGCGAGATCCATCGGACGGTACGCATGCGCGGAGCCGTCGTGGAGCAGGGCCTGCTGGTCGACGGCCTACGTCAGGGCCCGTGGACGATCACCAAGGATGGCGTGACGCGCGAGGTCGAGTTCGTCGATGGACGCGCAGCCGGTGCCTCTGCGTTGATCGGCTTGCAGGCGTGCGACGACTTTCTCCGGCGCGTCTCGGCCTGCCTGCAAGGGAAGTCGGGCGCCGAGCGCTACGAGCTGGCGTCGCTCCTCGCATTCTTCGTCGACCTCTGGGAGGAGGACGGCCTCGAGGTCTTTCCGGGGAGGAGTGAGCCGATCTGTGTCATCAACGCTCGCAACACCCAGGACGAGCTTGCGGAGCACGACTGCGAGTGATCGTCGCCGAGCCTCTCACCCCTCGCCGAGCAGCGCCGCGCAGCGTGTCCGGCCGAGCTTGCCCGAGGTGCTGCGGGGCAAGCTGTTCGCCTCGACGATCACGACCCGCGGGCGTCGCTGCGTCCGCGCCTGTACGGCGCTCGCGATCGCCTCGACGTTCAACGACGCCGTGCCTTCGACGAGGAGCGTGAACACGCCAGCGTCGTCCGTGATCGCGGCGACGCGGCCCGGTCGCACGCCGCGGAGTTCGGCGGCGGCGCGCTCGGCCTCGTGCGGGGGGATCCAGCGGCCATCGACGTGCAGCAGCTCCGCGGCGCGGCCAACGAGGTAGACCTCGCCGTCGGCGACGAGGCCCACGTCGCCGGTCGCGTGCCACAGCGCGACGTCGTCGTGGCAGGTGCCGCGGACGAAGAGCTCGCCGAGCACACGCTCGCCGACGTCGCGGCCGTCGCCATTGCGCGCCACGACCTCGGTCCCCGCGATCGGGGCACCCGTCGAGACCAGCGCCAGCGCGTCGCGATCCGCGGTCTCGACCACGCGCTGCCCGGGCGCGAACGCCGACCACGCGACGCGCAGTCGCGTCGGGGCGCGGCCCGGGGGCGTGTGCGTGACGGCGGCGACGTTCTCGGCCATGCCCCAGCCGCAGCCGAGCACACCGGGGGCGAGGCCGACCGACGCGAAGCGGGCCGCGAACTCGACGAGCGCGGCGTCGGGCACGACCTCGCCGCCGGTCACGATCTGCCGCAGCGACGACAGCTCGAGGCCGCGATCGTTCACGCGTCGGACCATGCGGGAGAGCGCCGAGGGCGGCAGCCACGTGAGCGTCGCGGCGTGCTCGGTGGTCGCCCGCAGCAGCGCGGCCGCGTCGCTACGCCACAGGGCAGGGTCGACGTGCACGCAGGGGATCCCGCAGCACAGCGGCAACAGCACCGCGCTCACCAGGCCCATGTCGTGGTGCAGCGGCAGGCAGCTCGCGATGCGATCGGTCGGCGACAGCTGCAGCGCGGCGGCGAGGCCCGCGACCTGGGCGAGCACGCGGCGGTGAGCGATCGCCACCGCGCGGTGCGTCCCGGTCGTGCCGCTCGTGCGTTGCACGATCGCGACGCCCGGCGCAGCCGTCGGCGACCGCAGTTCCGCGCTCAGCCACGACGCCAGCGCGCCCGGTCCGGTGGTGACGCGCACGGCGGTGCCGAGCCGCTCGGCGATCCTCGCGTCCTCGCCCGGCACGAACGTCGGCACGAACCCACCGAGCACCGCGCCCGCCCACGCCGCCAACGCGAGCGGCCCGTGGCGCCACGCGATCGCGACGACGTCCCCGGGTACCGCGCCCAGGCCCTCGCACGCCGCGGCGAAGCCCGAGGCCCGCGCGCCGAGCTCGGCCCAGTCGACCAGCGTGGTGCCGGCCTCGTCGACGAACCACGCGCACGCGCCGGGCGGGGGCGCGGCGAGGTGCCGGTGGATCGCGGCCGCGAGGTCGTGCGCCCCGGCGGTCACGCGCGGAGCTTGGTCAGGATCTCGTCGATGACCTTCTTCGCGTCACCGAACAACATCTCGGTGTTGGGCTTGTAGAACAGCGGGTTGTCGACGCCCGCGTAGCCCGAGGCCATCGACCGCTTCATCACCACGCAGCGCGCCGACTTCCAGCACTCGAGCACCGGCATGCCGGCGATCGGGCTGCTCGGGTCGTCCAGCGCGGACGGGTTCACGATGTCGTTCGCGCCGATGACCCACGAGAAATCCGTGTCGGGGAACGAGTCGTTGATCTCGTCCATCTCGAGCACGATGTCGTACGGGACGTTGGCCTCGGCGAGGAGCACGTTCATGTGGCCGGGCAGGCGGCCCGCGACCGGGTGGATCGCGAAGCGGACGGTCTTGCCCTTGCTGCGCAGGATCTTCACCACCTCGGACAGCGAGTGCTGGGCCTGGGCGACGGCCATGCCGTAGCCCGGGATGATGACGACGCTGCTCGCCTCGCGCAGGGCCTCGACGGTCTCCTCGGCGCTGGTCGCCTTGACCTCGCCCTGGGGCGCCTTGGCGCCGCCGGCCGCCGGCGTGCCGCCGTCGGTGCCGAAGCCGCCCAGGATCACGCTGATGAACGAGCGGTTCATCGCGGCGCACATGATGTACGAGAGGATCGCGCCCGAGCTGCCGACCAGCGCGCCCGTGATGATGAGGAGATCGTTGCTCAGCATGAAGCCGGCAGCGCTCGCGGCCCAGCCCGAGTAGCTGTTGAGCATCGAGACGACGACCGGCATGTCGGCGCCGCCGATCGCGGCGACCAGGTGCACGCCGATGACCGACGCGATCGCGGTCATGATGAGCAGCGGCATCAGGCCCGCCGGGGAGGCGCCCGCGGCCGCACCGTGGCCGGCGCCGAGGAACTGCCAGCCGAGGAACACGCAGCCGCCGAGCATGCCGATGTTCAGCAGGTGGCGGGCCGGGAGCATCAGCGGCTTGCCGCTCAGGGTGCCGCGCAACTTGCCGAACGCGACCACCGAGCCGGTGAACGTGATCGCGCCGATGAACACGCCGACGAAGATCTCGACCTCGTGGATGGTCAGCTCGAGGGCGCTGAGCTGGGGCTCGGGGCCGAGGTAGCTGCCGAAGCCGACCAGCACCGCGGCGGCGCCGACGAAGCTGTGCAGCACGGCGACGAGCTCGGGCATCGACGTCATCGCGACGCGCGACGCGAGGACCGCCCCGATGATCGCGCCCGGCACGATCGCGCCGAGCAGCATGCCGTACCCGACCATGTCGGGGCGCGCGGCCGTGGCGACCAGCGCGATGACCATGCCGATGATGCCGTAGAGGTTGCCGCGGCGCGCGGTCTCCTGGTTCGACAGCCCCGAGAGGCTGAGGATGAAGAGCGCGCTGGCGGCGATGTAAGCGACGGTGACGAGGCTGTCCGACACGGCGCGGCCCTACTTTCGGAACATCTGCAGCATGCGCTGCGTGACGAGGAAGCCGCCGGCGATGTTGATCGTCGCCAGCAGGATCGCGGCAGCGCCCAGGATCGTGGTCGCCGAGCCCGGCGGGCCGGAGATCTGCAGGATGCCGCCGATGAGGATGATGCCGCTGATCGCGTTGGTGACGCTCATCAGCGGGGTGTGCAGCGCGGGCGCGACGTTCCAGATGACCTGCCATCCGACGAAGATCGCGAGCACGAACACCGCGAGGTGCGTGAGGAACGACGGCGGCGCGCCGACGCCGATGCCGACCAGCGCGAGGCCGGCGGCGACGAGCGGCCAGGGCGAGCCCGGGGCCTTGCTGCCGTGGCCGTGGCCCGACTTCTTCGGGGTCGCCGTCGTGGAGGCCGCGGCCGGCTTGCCCTCGGTCGGCGAGGTCATCTTCGGCTTCGGCGTGGGCCAGCGATTGGTCCCGTCGTGGACGACCAGCGCACCCGAGGTGACCTCGTCGTCGAGGTCGAAGTGGAACTTCTCCGCCTTGCCGAGATCGTCGAGCAGGTGGACGATGTTGGTGCCGTAGAGCTGGCTCGCCGTGCTCGACAGGCGGCTGGCGAGATCGGTGTAGCCGATGATCTTGACGCCGTTGTGCTCCGCGACGCGGCCGGGCTGGGTCAGCTCGCAGTTGCCGCCCTGCTCGGCGGCGAGATCGACGATCACGCTGCCGGGTCGCATGGCCTCGACGTGGTAGGTCTCGAGCAGCTTCGGCGCGGGTCGACCGGGGATGAGCGCCGTCGTGATGATGATGTCGACGTCCTTGGCCTGGGCCAGGAACAGCTCCATCTCGGCCTTGATGAAGGCCGGCGACATCTCCTTGGCGTAGCCGCCCTCGCCGGCGCCGTCCTCGGTCAGCGTGACCTCGAGGAACTCGGCGCCCATGCTCTGGACCTGCTCGCGGACCGCGGGGCGGGTGTCGAAGGCGCGGACGATCGCCCCCATGCCGCGCGCCGCACCGATCGCCGCGAGGCCGGCGACGCCGGCCCCGATGATCAGCACCTTCGCCGGCGGCACCTTGCCCGCCGCGGTGATCTGACCGGTGAAGAACCGCGGGAACAGCGTCGCGGCCTCGACGACCGCGCGATAGCCCGAGATGTTCGCCATCGACGACAGGGCGTCGAGCTTCTGCGCGCGGCTGATCCGCGGCACCGCGTCCATCGCGATCGCGTTGGCCTTGCGCGCGACGAGTCGCTCGAGCAGCGCGGCGTTCTGCCCGGGCCACAGGAACGAGATCAGCGTCGCGCCCTCGCGCAGCATCTCGGTCTCGTCCTGGCCCGTGCCGGGGTGGTACTCGGGCGGGCGGACCTTGGCCACGATGTCCTGCTGCCACACGGTGGCGACATCGGTGGTGATCTCGCAGCCGGCGTCGCGGTAGGCCTCGTCCGGGAAGCTGGCGGCGGCGCCGGCCCCCGACTCGATCACCACCTGGAACCCGAACTTCTGCAGCTTTCGCGCGGTCTCGGGGGTCGCTGCGACCCGCCGCTCGCCGTCGTGGATTTCCTTGGGGATGCCGATCTTCATGCTCGTGCCGCGCCGGCCGGGGGGCCAGGCGAGGGCGGGTTTATCACGGTCCGGTGGGTCACGACAGGCGGCTGACGTGACGTCAGGGGCGCGCGGACGTGGGGTTGCGGCGGGGTGTGGGCCGGTTTCGGGGCCGAGCGCGCGACCGGGGGCGGCGCGGCGGGTTCTCGCGGTGGCCCGCGGGACGGCCGCGGCGCGGCGCGCTCGAGCGCAATGGCCGAGGGTCCAGACGCGCAGCGCGGATCCATCCGATCGATGCCGGGTGCACCGCGTAAGCCCGTGGGCACGACGCCGTTGCAGCTCCACGCCGGCTGTCGGCGCGATGAAGTGGAGTGGAGATCATGGACCTGCGCGCAGCAATCGTAGTGGTGTCGAGCATCGTGTCGATCGGGGGGCCCATCGGCGGCTGCACCGGGGACGATCCGGCGGTCTCTGCGGAGACGAGCACGGGGCCGTCGGATAGCGGGACCGGGGACCCCTCGACGTCGGTCGATCCCGACAGCAGCGGTCCGAGCAGCGCGTCGGATCCCACCACGGACAGCTCTGGCACGACCGCGCCGACCACGGACACGACGACCGAGGGCAGCGGCAGCGAGGGCAGCAGCAGCGAGGGCACCACCACCACCGACGCCGACAGTTCCAGCACGGGAGACGCGAGCTCCGAGGGATCGTCCGGCAGCTCCACCGACACCGGTGGCGAGACCGGGGTCGTCGACGGCTGCGACCCGATCGCGCAGAACTGCGCCGACGGCCAGGCGTGCTACCCGTTAGTGGACGGGTTCGAGTGCTTCGGCATCTCGGAGGCCGGGGCCCAAGGCGACGCCTGCGCGTTCATCGATGTCTGCGACGCGGGCCTGTTCTGCGCCAACGCGGCGTTCGTCGAGGGCTGCATGGACGATGTCGGCTGTTGCACCGCGTTCTGCGATCTCTCGAATCCGGCCGACCCCTGCCAGGACATTTCGCCGACGATGTTCTGCGTCCCTTGGTACGCCGAAGGGGAAGCACCGGCGGGCCTGGAGAGCGTCGGCGCCTGCTTGGCGGTGTGAGGTCTCGTCAGAAATTGCAGCTCTGCTCGCAGCTCGAGCCGTTGCACGACCAGCAGCACTGGTAGCAGCCGAAGTCGTCGCACGCGGTCTCGCAGCCCGAGCACGCCGACGGATCGCAGCTGGGGGCGTCCCCGCCGGTGCCTCCGCCGCCTCCGCCCTCGCAGTCGGCGACGTCGGTGCCCTCGACGCAGATCGCGGTGCCCTCGGGCTCGTCGCACTCGCCGTCGCCCGTGTACGGGCACGAGGGCGGCTCGGCGCCGGGATCATCCTGGCCGAAGCACACCGTCATCGCGCGGTAGCTGTCCCAGCAGTCGACACCGAACCACGACTCGCAGCCGACGTCTTCGCCACACGCGGCGAAGAACTCGACCTCCTGCACGCAGGTGTACCAGACGCTCTGCGGGTTGCGGTCGCTCGCGCACACCGACGCGACGTCCGCATCGGTGACCTCGTCGGCGGCAAAACACCCCGTCATCAGGTCCGAGTACGTTCGGGCATGCTCGCGGCAGGCGAGCTCGCGGCCGTCGTCACCGCTGGGCTGCGGGTCGTCGGCGGATCCGCCCCACGACGAGCCGTAGGGCTGTCCGTCGTCGTCGTCGTCGTCCGAGTCGGGGTCGCAGGCGAGCGAGAGCAGGAGTCCACACAGGGCGAGGGGGGCACGCGACGCGTTCATGGTGCTGCAGTGGGCGGCGCCGGGATTTCGATCCCGGGGAAGCGCGCCGGCCCTACCGCGCCCGAGCAGGATCGCTCGCGCGCCGCCGGCGGATCTCCCGTGGCGTCGTGCCGGTCTCGCGCAACAGCAGCCGCCGCAGCGAGTCGGCGTCGCGGTACCCCACCCGCCGGCCGACCTCTTCGAGGCTGAGGGCGGAGGTGGCGATCAACCGCGTCGCGACCTCGGCTCGCAGGCGACGCACGAACGCGATCGGGCTGAGACCCACCGACTCGGCGAGCCGACGCGCGAACGTCCGTGGGCTCATGCCGGTGCGCCGGGCCAGCGCGGCGATGTCGAAGTCGTCGGCGAGGTGGGCCCGCGCCCATCGCTCGGCGCGTCGGATCCGATCGTCGCTCGCGCTCAGGTACTGCATCGCCATGTATCCGGCCTGCAGCGGGTGACGATCGAGCAGCAACACCTGACTGCATTCCCGGGCGAGCTCGGGCCCCGCGAAGTGTGCGACGAGGTGCAGCGCGAGGTCGGCCTGGGCGAACACGGCGCCCGTCGTTGCGACGCGCTCGTCGACCACGAGCGAGAGGTCGGCGTCGAGGGTCACGCTCGGGTGCCGCGCCGACAGGTGCGGAGCGAGCCACCAGGCCGTCGTGCAGCGGCGTCCATCGAGCAGGCCCGCCTCGGCCAGCAGGAACGCCCCCGTGCACGAGGCACCGACGATGGCGCCGCGATCGTGGGCGCGCTCGAGCACGGGAAGGAGTCGTCGCACGTCGTCGCGGGTGCACGCGGCGTCGATCTCCGCGGCGCTCTCCACCCAAAGCCCGGGCACCAGGACCACGTCGGCCTTGCCGATCCGCGCCGCGGCGCGGGTCGCCTCGAACACCAGCCCGGACGCCGCGCGCACCGGGCCTGCGTCGGGCGACGCGACCGCGACCGCGAACGGCGGCGGCGCGCCGCGGCGTCGGGCGAGCGAGTTCGCCGCCCGGAACACGTCGAGCGCGATGCTGAGGCCAGAGTCGGTGAACCCGTCCACGACCATCACGACCACGCGTCGCTTCATCGCCCGCCAGGGTACCCCGGTATGCGGGCGGAAGGCTCTGGCAGAATCGGCCGGTTTTCTGTCGGATTCGCCACGGTGGCCAGAGCGCGGTCGCGCCTATCCTGGACCGCGTGTCGAACCGCCTCCCGTCCGTCCCACCCGTACCGCACGCGCGCGGGCTCGCCCTCACGCTGCGGGTCTCCGCGGTGTTCCTGCTGGTGTACTTCACCGCCAGCCACTGGTTCTTCCCCACGCTCTTCTTCCACGCGCTCGGGATCGATGCCCGCGAGGTCGCGTCGCACTTCGTGCTCAGCCAGCTGCGACTCATCGGCGCGATGGTGGCGGGCTACGCCATCATCCTCGTGATCGTGGCCGGCGATCTGGCGCGCTACCTCCCCGTGCTCTGGACCGTGATCGCCGTGGGGGCCATGTGCACCGCCGTGTTCGTCGGCCAGGTCGCAGCTGGCACGCTCCCGGTGGAGTTCCTGGTGAACGCGGGGGCGCTGGTGCTGCAGATGCTGGCCGTGACCGGACTGTGGTGGCGCGGTCGCCCGCGCGGCGCTCACAGGCAGTAGTCGGAGAGCTGGTAGTCCGAGATCAGCATCGCGCACTGCGGTTGATTGCCGAGATCCGCGTAGTACGTGCATGTCTCCTCCCAGCCGGGGCCGGGCGGCAGCTCGCCGCAGCACGCAGCGAGCTCGTCGCAGTAGGGATCGCCGGTGCAGTAGCCCTCCTGGTGGTAGGTCGCGAGGGTCGAGTCGCACAGCCCGGGCATGGCGAGATCGACCACCGTCGTGCAGCCGGCGTAGATGTCGGCGCCGAGCTGCTCGCAGCAGGCCATGAGCGCGTCGCACTCGGCTGTACCCCCGCCGTCGCCACCGGTCGAGTCCGCCGTCGCCGTCGTCGCCGTCGTCGTCGCGTCGCCGGACCCCGCGGAGGTGGAGGTGGCCGCGGCGTCGTCACCTGCGCTGGTCTCGACCTCCGCACCGCTGGTGCTCGGCCCGCCGCCGGTACTCGCGTCGCTCGCACCATCGTCGCTCGGACCGGCCGCCGACGTGCCCCCGCCACCCTCGGCGGACGTCGACTCCCCAGCATTGTCGGACGGAGCGCAGGCGAGCAGGGCGAGCAGGGGCCAACAGCGATGCATGGGCGTAGGAGTTCGACGCGACGGATCGGCCCCGGTTGCACCGCCCGCTCGCCCCACGAGCAGCACCGCCTGCCAGGGGTGCACCGTCGGCGACGCTTGGTGTATCGTTCCCGACGGCACCGTCCATTCGACCTGCGCAGGCACCGCCCTGACGGTCACGTTCGCGGAGAGTGGAGTCCGAAAATGCCGAGAAATTCGAAGCTGCCCTCGCTGGCAGTGATCTCCTTGCTACTGGGTGCGTGCGCGGGGCCGTCACGGGCATCCGCGCCGCCGTCGGCCCCGTGGGAGGCGGCGCCGATCCTGGGTGTGCGCGACGTCCGTGCGGCGCTGCACTACTACACGCGCGTCCTGGGGTTCCGCGCGGTGTTGTTCGTCGACGGCGTCGACCCGGACGAAGGAGGTGTCTACGCGATCGTCGAGCGCTCCAATGCGCGGCTGCACCTGCAGGCGCGGCGAAGCGAAGCGCAGCAGCCCCGGGATTCGATCGCCAGCGACGCGTATGTCTCGGTCGCCGACGTCGACGCGCTGTTCGACGAGTGCTCGCGCAAGGGCGTTCGTCTCGTCCGACCGCTGCTGCAAGATGGTGACGCGCGGCGGGACTTCACGATCGAAGACCCCGACGGCAATCGCGTCGTCTTCGGATCGGAGGTGTCGAAGTGAGCGTGACGGCGATCCCCGGGCTGAGCTTCGGTCGGGCGGCCCCCACGATTCCGGTGGTGGACATCGAGCGCGCGCTCGGGTTCTACGGCGCGGTGCTCGGCATGCGCACCACGTTCACCAACGGCGACCCGGTCGGCTTCGTGATCCTGCAACGCGACGCCGCCGAGATCCACCTCACCCGCGTCCCTGGTCATCGCGCCGGCACCAGCAACGTCGCGCACCTCCTCGTGAGCGACGCTGCGGCGCTGTTCGAGCAGTGCGTCCGGGCGCGCATGCGGATCATCAAGGGCCTTCGCGATCACGACTTCGGGCTGCGCGCCTTCGTCGTGGCCGATCCCGACGGCAACCGGATCGACATCGGCCAGGAGCTGTAGCCCTCGCGGGCCCCCGCGCGCAGGCGCTCGGGGCCATGGCGGGATGGGGGAGCGCCCGACGACCCGGATCGAGTCCCCGACGCAGCCGCGCTTGCGTCGGGGACCTGCCGGCGTATGGTCACGCCGTGCACGACGCCCTCCTCGAGATCTCCGACGGCTTCTGGAACCTTCGCGGCAGCTTCCGCGTGCTCGGCGTCGACCTGGGCACCCAGAGCTCGCTCGTGCGACTGCGCTCGGGGCGGTTCGTGCTGCTCGACTGCATCCCCTTCGGGGACGAGGCCCTGGCCGAGATCCGTCGGCGGACCGACGGTGGCGCCGCGGTCGAGGCGATCGTCAACCTGCACCCGTTCCACACGCTGCACGTGGCGAAGGTGGCGGCGATGTTCCCCGACGCGACGCTCTACGGCACCGCGCGTCACCACCGGATCGCCCCGACGCTGCGCTGGGCGCCCGAGACGACCGAGGGGCAGGAGTTCGCGGCCCGCTACGCCGAGGACTTCGATCTCCTCGTGCCGCGCGGCGTCGACTTCATCCCGGAGAACGAGAACCTCCACTTCGCGTCGGTCCTCGCGATCCATCGCGCGAGCGAGACGCTGCACGTCGACGATACGCTGTCGTACCTGCCGGTCCCGGGGCTGCGGCGGTTGATGCTGCACCCGGCGCTCGGCGACGTCCTGCAGCGCCGCAAGGGCGCGGCGCAGGAGTTCCGCACGTGGGCGGCCGAGCTCGTCGATCGCTGCAAGACGGTGCGGCACATCTGCACCGCGCACATGCGGCAGCCCGCGCCGGGGCAGTTCCCCTCGATCGCGGACGAGGTGCGCCGCGCGGTGGAGCGGGCCGAGAAGAAGCTCGCGCGGCACGAACGATCGTTCGGGTAGCGCGGAGCTGACCGGCGTTGGCGGATCATCCTCCGCGCCGGGACCAGGTCTCTGGGTGATCGCGACAGTACGCGGTCATGTCGATCGTGAACGTCGTCAGCTCGAGGTCGCCGAGGAGCATCTGCGTTCCTCGAGTGGCCCCGCGGACGTCGAGCAGGTGGGGCCAGCGTGGGCCACCCGAGTCATCCGCCGCCGCCGGTCGGTTGCCGAGTGGGGTCCGGAATCGATAGGACCGAGGTGTGCAAGCGCCGGCCGCGACGGGCTCTCCCGGGGAGAACGCCGCGCGGAGCGAGCGACCCGAGTCCGACACCGTCCATCCACCGAACTCACGGTTGTCGAGCATGAAGGCTTCTTGGGGGGCGGCTGGAGGGATTCGGCCACACGGCTCGACGACGTTGCACACCAGCGCGAAGTCGGCGTTTGGCCAGCCGAGGCCCCGTCGCTCTTCGACGTTCGAGCCGGGTACCGGTTCGACGGCGCAGGCGAGGCTGAAGACATCCTCCCGCTCGCCCGGACCGCACACCGAGCGATCGGGGACCGCGATCGGCTCGGCGCTTCCCGGCTGTGGCGACGGTGCGCCCGGCGTGCTCGTTGGCGCCACCGGGTGGTTCGGTGTGCTGCGACGCTGCGGGGTGCCACACCCCGAGGAAAGCGTCGCGGTGAGCACCAGGAGGCTCGCCGTGGTTGCTGTCCGAACCGCGAGTTCTGTGCCGAGCATGCGCGCTCGAGCGTCGATGAACCCTGCGTGCACGTCCGGTCGTCCGCCGGCCAGCATCCGCTAGGTCAGCGCCGTGGGCACCGACAAGGACGCCGCGCCCCGGCCCGCGGGCGTTCGTCGTCCCCCGCATGTTACGGTCGGCGTCGTGCATCGCACGCACGAGCTGCCGTTCGTCGATGCGTCCCTCACCTATGCCGGTGGCCTGCTGTGGGCGACACCGCGGGGAGGGCTGATGCTTGGTCTCGACCCGAGCTCGCTCTCGATCGCGGCGAGGTTCACCTCCGGGAGCGCGCGGTTCGTCGTCGCGGGTGGCCAGCACGTCGGCGACGTGAACTACGGCAAGGTCGTCGCGCTCGACATCGGCACCGGCGCGGTGGCGTGGCGGCGCGACGGCTATGTCCAGGGCGCGATGCAGGGTGGGTTCTTGGTCTCCACGAGCCGAACGCTCGAGCGGGTCGCGTTCGATGGGACGTCGACCGTGCTCGCGAGAGACGAGACCTCGATGTCACCCCTGCAGGGCGCGGTGGCGGGCGAGCTCGTCTGGGTGATCGTGGGGCGCGAGCTCGTCGGCGTCACGGAGGATGGGGTGCAGCAGCGTCGCATCGTGCTGCCGGCGGGCCGAGCGATCCCGTTCGTCGGACCCGACGGGTTGCTCCTCGCAATCGACGTCGAGACGGGCGACGGTCCGCGCTGCCGGCTCGCGCGCGTCGCGAGCGACGGGCTCGAGGAGTTCGCCGAGATCGAAGGCGAAGCACGCGCTGCGATCGCGACGGGGGGACTCGTCCTGCTCCGGCTCGCCGACGGCGGCTGCGTGGTCCTCCAGGGCGAGCATCGCGTCCGGATCTCGGCCGCCGTGGATGCGTGCGTCTGCGGCGAGCGGATCGCGGTGCTGCAGGCCGGTGCGGTCATCGTCGTCTCGCAGGGCGATGGTGTGCACGCGCCGACGGTGTCCCGGGCTGCGCTGCCGGACCATGCGACATATGGCTCGATCGCGGGCTCGGAGACCGACATCTTCGCGTCGTCGGGTCCCCGGCTGTTCGTGATCGATCCGACGCGGCTCGTGCCCGGCGATCAGGCGATGACCTACGCGACCGCCGACGGGGCCACCGGCGCCGAGCCGATCCCTGCGCAGGTGGTCTTCGCAGGCCCGTCGCTGGTCATGGTGAACCATCCGCGCTTGGGGCGTCTCAACCTCGATCGGTCGCAGTGCGCCGCACCGCTCGCGAAGGGCGACGCGGTGGTCCTCGACGCCGTGAAGGAGCTGATGCCGGGCAAGTGGAGGGTCGAGGCGTGGCACCGGGCCGGCGATGCGGCGTCGCAGCCTGCGACGACCGGCGTACTCGAGGCCGGCACCGACCATCTGCTGCCCCTGTTCGCGGACGTGCAGGACGTGCATCGCCCGGTGCGTCCGGTCGCGAGCGCGGCCCTGCAGCGCGTGGACGTCCCGCTCGACGGCCTGCTCGATCATCTCCTGCGGTGCTTCGACGAGGAGCCGCTCCTTCGTCGTTGGCTGGATCGACTCTCGATCCTCATCGACATCACCGGTGGATCCACCACGGGGATGCCGGGCACCGATCCTTGCTTGCTCGGCATCGCCGGCAACGGTGGCGGCGATACGGTGTCGCTGTACATCTATCCGCCGGCGATCGCCGCTGGCCTCGCGCCGCCGGTCGTCGACTTCTGGCACGAGACCGGCGAGATCACCCATCTCGCGGCCGACTTCGACACCTGGCTCGCCGATCGACTCCGCGATGACGACGACGACGTCGCGTCGTTGGTCCGCGCGCGCCTCGGCGAGCTCCCGCCGACGCGCCCGCCGGGGGAGGCGGCGCCGTGGTTCGTCGCGGTCCACGGCGAGGGTCCCGAGACCGATCCGCGGGCGATCGCCGAGCTGCTCGAGCGCGACCCGCTGGCGGCCGAGCGTCTCCTCGTCCGACGCCTGCGCGAGCGCCCCGAGGATACCGAGGTCGCGCGGGACCTCGCGGCGGTCTATGGGCGGCTCGGGTGGTCGTGGCACCGCGAGAACCTGCTCGCGAACCTCGAGGAGTGAGGAGTTGGCAGCCGCAGCGGCCCGACCCTACGCGTTCCACAGCGCGCCGAGCGGCAGCTCGATCGCATCGAACGGCTCCGCCCGCACGCCGTCATCCCCCGCGAACGCGCCGGCGATCCGATAACTCGTCCCGTCGAGCCGCAGCACCTCGAGCAGGCGCGCACCGGGATCGATGAACCACACTTGGGTCACGCGCTCACGCGCGTAGACCGGCAGTTTGTCGCGTCGATCGAACACCGCGGTGCTGGGCGAGAGCACCGCGCAGACCCAGTCGGGGGCGAGGCTCAGTGCGGCTTGGTCGGGCACGACCGGGAGTCGCTCGCGGCGCCAGCCGGCGAGGTCGGGCACGAGCACGTCCGCGGCGAGGTGCAGCTCGGGCTCGTCGAGGATGAGCCAGCCGCCGGGGCCGCCGCGCCCGCGGCGGAACGGCGGGCCGAGCTCTTCGCCCAGCACGCTGGAGACGCTCGCGTGCAGGAGCCGTGGCCGCGGACTGGTGTGCAGGACGCCCGCCACGATCTCGGCGACGACGTCGGCCGGGGCCGCGAGCACGTCGTCGTAGGTCGCGATGCGACGCTCGCCCATCCCCGCCATCGTAGCAGGTCGACGCCCCCCGGGTCACCGCGCCCGCGCGTCCCACCCCGCCGCGAACGCGGTACGGTCCCCCGCATGTCCGACGAACTCACGCACTTCGACGGCGACGGCGCGGCGCGCATGGTCGCGGTGACCGACAAGCCCGAGACCGGACGCCGTGCCACGGCCCGCGCCCGCGTGCGCATGGCCCCGGCCACGCTGGCGCGCATCGAGGCCGGCACGATGGGCAAGGGCGACGTCCTGCAGGTCGCGCGGCTCGCCGCGATCGGTGCGACGAAGTCGACGGCGACCGCGATCCCGCTGTGTCACCCGATCCGGATCGTCGCGGTCGACGTGGCGTTCGAGACGATGGCGGATCGCAGCGGCATCGAGTTGCGCGTGACCGTCGACGCGATCGACAGGACGGGGCCCGAGATGGAGGCGATGCACGCCGCGGCGGTCGGCGCCCTGACGATCTATGACATGTGCAAGGCGATCGATCGCGGGATGGTGATCGCGGAGGTGATGCTGCTGGGGAAGTCGGGCGGGAAGTCGGGGGACTTCGTGCGCGAGGGGTGAGGTGGGCCGGGGGCAGCCGGAGTAGATCGGTCGGCCCAGGTCGCGCGTTCCCTGCCGGATGCGCACCGTCCTCGTGTTCGCGGTTGCCCTCGGTGCGTGTTCCCGCGGCGCGGCGACTTCCGGCCCTGGCGATGGCGTCGCGTCGGCGGACGAACCGTCGCCCGCTTCACCTGGGCCCGAGCCGACCGAGCCGGCCTCGGCTCCGCGTGTGGCAGACGCTTCACCGGCCGCGACCGCCTCGGCGGCGCTGCAGTGTGCGCTCGATGCTCCGGCCCTCGCGCAGTACCTCCACCCTGAGGTCCCTGGCCGGGTCCCCGTACGCGTGCGATTGCCGGCCGCGGTGACTCTCGCCTCGATGCCGCAGGCCTCCGGCGCGTCGATCGAGGTCGTCGCGACTGATGCGTTGCTCGAGGTGGTGTCGCTGCGAATCGACGGGGACGCCGCCACGATGCGGTTGCAGATCCCCGCCGAGGGTGTCTTCGGCGAGGTCGGGTGCACGCGCGCGAGTGATGCGTGGCGCCCGACGAACGTCGCGCTCGCCGAGCGCTGAGACCGAACTACCGTCCCCGATTCTGCGGCTCTCGCGACGCGCTCGACGGACTCAGCAGCCGGCGGCTGCCGAGAGCTCGTAGCAGCTGTTCTGCAGGTTCACCTCTTGCTGCACGGCGGTGTTGTGACCGGCGTCGCCGCCGTCGTAGCACTGCGAGTTGATCTTCTGCCGCGCGCCGACGCACTGCGCAGAGAGACCGATCTTCGCCGCAATCGTCTCGCAGCTGTTGGCGTTCGAGCAGCTCCGCGTGCCCGCGTTCTTGCACAGGTCGTTCACCTCGGCCTGCAACGCGTTCTTCTCGTCGGGTGTGCAGTTGCCGGGGTCGGCGGGCTTCGTCGTGCCGTAGACCGGCACCTCGACCTTCTCGCCGACGCCCCACGGGAAGACCTGCATCACGGCTGCCATCACGCTGCCGGAGCACTCGACGATTCCGCCCATCTTCTGCCCGAGGAGATCCGCGATCGCGCCGCCGGCGGCCCCACCGACCGCGCTGGTGCTGCACGCGAGCGCGGCCGCGCCGACCGACAGACCTCCGGTCGGCACCGCGCCCGCGCCCGCCGGCACGACGAGCACCGCGACGCAGGAGGTGCCGAAGAGCGCACCGCCGGCCGTCGCGGCCGTCATGATGCGGTTGACGTCGACGGGATCCGTGATGACACCCCAGCACGCGCCTTCGGCCGCCATCGTCGGTTGCGGCGTCGCGAAGCCCAGGCCCGCGTCCACCTCGTACGCGACTCCGCACGCGTCGACGTAGTCGCTGCAGCAGTCGCCGTTGGTCTCGCACTCGGCGTCGCAATAGCAGGTGCCGTCCGAGCCGACGCCGTCGCAGTAGCCGTTGCACGTCGCCGACGCGCCGCCACCGCCCTCACCACCGTCGTCGCTGCCAGCGCAGTACTGATCGTAGTCGCTGCAGCAATCGCCGTTGCCGCTGCACTGCGCATCGCAGTAGCACGAGCCATCGGATCCGACACCACCACAGCCGGCGGCGCAGCTGCCCGCTGCGCCATTGTCGTCACCCCCGCCGTCGTCGTCACCACCACTGCCACCGTCGCCACACTGCACGGCGTAGTCGCTGCAGCAGTCGCCGTTGCTGCCACACTCCGCGTCGCAGTAGCACGATCCATCCGGCGCCGCGCCGCCGCAGCTGCCGGCGCAGCTCGCCGTCGTCCCGGAGTCGCCGCCATCTTGGGCGCCGCCGCCATCTTGGCCGCCGTCGTCTGGCGTACCACCGTCTTGCCCACCGTCGTCCGCAGGCGCGCCCGGATCAGGCTCGACCCAGTTGGACGCGTCGCGCACGTGCGCCGCGGCCTCCGAGAGCGGCTCGTCGAACGCGTCGAGGATCTCCTGCTCGCGCGCATCCCCCTTGGGGACGCCCTCGGGCCGCGCCCCCTCGGGATCGCAGCCGGCGACGAGGAGCGAACCGAGGCACGCGCCGACCACGAGCCGATGGGAAGCACGGGAACGGCAGAGGGGGTTCGACATGCGTTCGTCCTGAACGGGACGTGGCGTCCGAGGCGAACGAGGTTCCCGGGCCGCCGAGGATCACGTTGCCGGGCGGAGAAACGTCCCGACGCGTGGCCCGCGGGTCATCCGCGGCGAACAGCATCAGAGGGCCGGCGACGCGTAGCGCAGCGAGCCGTCGGGTGTGGCGTACACCACGTGTGGTGCTGCATCCGCGTCGAGTGCGATCGCGGCGAGGGCGTAGTTGTCGTTGGCGACGACGTCGATGGTCCACGGGTCTTCGGGGATGTCGCGGCTGCGGCGGATGAGGCAGCGTTCGTCGCTCGGGTCGGGGTGAACCAGGTGCAGGGCGCCCGCTGCGTCGACGGCGACGCCCGGCGCGGAGGTGTGCAGATCCGCGGCCGAGGGGGCGAGCATCTCGGTCGTCCATGCGCCGGAGGAGCCATACGCGAGCTGGACCGTTCCATTCGGCGACTCGCTGTGCCCGATGTGGAGCACTCCACCGGGATCGAGCACCATCGTCGCGTCGATGCCTCCGCTGCCGATCTCCTCCAGCGTCCATGCGCCGGCGGTGCCCCGTGCATAGTGGAGCGTCGGCCCGTAGTACGCGATGTGGACCGTCTCGCTCGCGTCGAGCACGAGCGCCGCGCCGCGCCGGAACGCCGCGCCGACGAGCTCCACGGCCCATTGCCCTGCGGGCGAGCGGGTCGCGTAGCACAGATTGTGACCTCGATGTCCCGCGACATGCAGCGTCCCGTCGCCACCGATCGCGACCGAGGCGGCGCCGCAGCCCCCGAGGTCGGCGGTTTCACCGACCCACGCGCCGTCGATCCGGCGCTGATACCTGAGCATGTCGTCCGCGTTGTCGCGCCACAGCAGGTGAACGACGCCGTCCTCCCCGATCGCCGCCGCCTTGGCCCAGACCGTTCCCACGGTCGGGAACGTGCTCACGACCCACGCGCCGTCGACACGCTCGGCGTGATGCGCGGCTATGTTCGTGTTGTAGGCGGCGTGCAGCGATCCGTCGGGGCCGATCAACGTCTGATGTCCGAGGTGTAGCTCGCCGAGGTCGGCTTCGATGACCTCCGATGGCCACACCGCTCCGCAGTCGCCCGGACCGATCGGCTCGTCGTCGCTGGAGGTCGTCCCGCCGGATTCGCCCGTCGACTCCCCGGCGAACGTCGTGCCACCGTCTTCGCCGTCGTCGGTTGCCGAGCTCGCCGAGTTCGACGCCTCGCCGCTCGAGCCTGCATCGGAGGCGCGACCGGAGCTCTCCGACTCCGGCGCGGCCTCCTCCTCACCGGGGAGGTTCCCGATGGTCTTCCCCGCGAGGTTGCATCCACCCAGCGCTAGCGGCACAGCCATCCACTTGATCCACGTCGTCCGCATCATCCAGCTCCAACGTTCACCGGTTGTCATCGGCGTGTGATTGTCCGTGCTTCGTCGGATCCGTTGGAGTCGGTGACGTCGCGTCCGAGGTGCACGCCTGGCGCACGCGCGCCGCCAGCACGGAACCCGGGTGGCGTGCGAGGTAGCGTTCCGCGTCGGCTCCGGCCCCTGGGGCGGCGCGCCGACAATCGAGGATCGCGGTCAGACCCAACGCCTCGACCTCGAGTTGGCCTTGCGGGAATCGTTGCCGATGGCGCAGCAACGCCGCTGCCGCGCCTGCGTCGTCCCCATGGCGTAGCGCGGCGTCCGCGACGTCGATGAGCGCGAGCTCCGGCGCGAGGCCGGGCGCAGGCAACCCCGCCGGCGCGCCGGGCTTCGGCGCGAGCGCGCGCCGTGGCGCAGTGGCGTCGCCCGAGGTCGCGACGACGTCGGTCGGCCCGTGCGCAGCAGCAGCCGTCGGGTCGAGCTCCGCCGGCTGCGGTCGCTCGCGCACCGGTTCGGACGCCACGACGGCGACCGCGGAGCGCTCGGCTGCGTGGGGGTCGGCGTCGGCCTGCCTCTGCGCCAGCGAGGGCGCCAGCGCCGAGGCGAGCCCGATCGTGCCCACCATCCCAGCCGCAGCGGCGAGGAGCACAGACAGTCCGCCGCGACGCGTCGCCCTCACCTCGCCGTTCTCCGCCAGCGCATCGACCCATCCCGGCGTCTTTGCTGCGATGCTCCGCCCGACGCGGCTCCGCACGCGCTGCAGCGCGCGGTCGTCGAAGCGATCGAGTCGCCGGTACGCAGCGAGCCACCCCTCGGCCTCGCGGTCTAGGTCATCCACGGTCGCCCCCTTGCTGCGCGTGCGCGGCGACGAACTCGCGGAACGCCAGCCGGGCGGCCCGCAGTCGCGTGTACACGGTGTCGACGTTCGCTCCGACGGCCTCCGCGGCCTCTGGCCCGGTCAACCCCTCGATCTCGATCAGCTCGAAGACCACGCGCTTGCGGGGTTCGAGCGAGTCGAGGAAGGCGCGAACCAGCGCGACGCGGCGGCGATCGTCGTCGAGCGCCTCGGGATCCGCCGGTTCCTCCGGTTGCGCCACGACCCGCAGCTTGCGCGCGTTCCTCTCGGCCTGGCGCCGGCGGTTCAGCACCACCATCCGCGTGACCCCGAACATCCAGGTCGTCAGCGATCGCGTCGGGTCGTACGCGGCGAAGCGGCGGTGTACGACCAGGAAGACGTCGTGCACGACGTCGTCGCGCTCCTGCGGCGCTACGCCGAGCGCCGCCGCGACACGCCACACGAAACGCGCGTGCTGACGGTAGATCGCGTCGAGCTCGAGCTCGGTCGGCTTCGTGGCGTGCGTCACCTGCGACCCCTGAAAGGGTGCTCCACGGGAGCATCGGCCGGTGATTGTCCGCGTCGGGCTGGATCCGTTGCCCGTCCCTCATCCATCGAGCCGCAGCCCCAATCCGGCACTTGCAGTGACCCCGAACCACCGGCAGCAGACGCGGCCGAGGCCGCCGACGTCGAAACGCGTGGGCAGCGTCGACGCGAGCGCCGCGGTCTCGAGCAGCACCCCGAACCGGCGGGAGAACCACCACCGGAGCCCTGCGGAGGCCGACAGCGCGACCCAGGGATCGGTCGCGCGTCGGGCATCCTCGAGGCCGTCCAGACCCCTGGCGACGACCGCGCCGAGCCAGACCGCTCCGCACAGCGGCACGTCGAGCGAACGGCGTCCCACGACCCCACACCCACGGAGCTCGGCCGCGGTCGCCGTGAAGCGGGCGCGGGCATCAGGCGCGAGCACGGTGGTGCGCGGCAGCCAGTGTTGGAGTCCCGCGGTCGCCTCGAACCGACGGCCGCCGAGCCCGAGGCGACCGGTGATCGCACCGGTCCACGACGGCAGCCCCAGCCCGGCCGCGCCGCCGAGCACTGCGGCACGCAAGCCCAGCGTCGGCGCCGAGCGGCGAGGCACTTGGTCGCTCGGAGGGCGGGGGCCCGGAGCGCGCCGCGGTGGCGTCGCGAGGGGCACGGTCACGGTGGTGGACGTCGACGGCTCGGGGACCGTCGGCTCCGGCGCGGGGGGCACCGGTGGCACGAGCTCGGGCCGCGCAGCCACTTCGGCGACGGCCATCGACACGAGTACGGCCGCGGCGTCGAGCAGCTCGTCGCACGACGCCGCCTCGAGGGACCGCACCTTGGTGCCGCCGTCGTCCGTGATCGTCGCGTGGAGCACGAAGGCGTCCTCGGCGGCGACGACACGCAGATCGGCGACGACGGGCGACGATGCGGGCGCCGCGAGCCGGGCCACGACGCGCGCCTGCGCGGTGGCGGCGTCGGGGCAGCTCGCCGGGGCGTCCCACGTCACCGCGACGGGGTCCACGACCGGCGGCGCGAGCACCAGCACTGCCACGAGCTTCGCGAGCATCCCGATGCACTGTACTTGGGGTCGCGCGAGGTTCCAATGACGGGGCTCCGAGCGGTTCGAGTTGTTCGGGGCTGGTGGCCCCGACCCTGCGCTCAGCTCTGCTGGCGGCGGACCAGGCCCGCGAGCACGAGGAACCCATCGACGTGGTGCACGGATCGGAGGCCGGAGCGAGACGGCGGGGACGCGACCCCGATGAGTTGCCACCTCCGCCCGGATCCGTGACGACCACGGAAAACTTTCTTCGCCGACGTGCCATCGCCGTCGCGCGGTGGATGAGTGGCCGCGATGCAGCGCGATCCGTGACGATCAGAGGCGGACGCCGACGTGATGTGATCGCGGGCAACCCGAGGCGGAAACGATGACTACGAGCGAATGCAATGCGTCATCTTCCGCGCGCTCGGAGGGCCGAGCGCGAAAGGTGACATCGAGATGAAGACGTTCTGGTTGAGCTGTGTGCTCGCGGTCGCGACCGCTGCGATGGCATGCGATGATGACGGTGGTGGCGACGACGACGATGGCGGCGCCGAAGCAGGCTCGAGCGACGGAGCCAGCGCGAGCGGAGGCGGAGCGGCGTCCGGATCCGCATCGGGAGGCGGAGGCGAATGCGACATGACGAGCCCGCAGGGCAACGCGTGCTCCACCGGCGACGACTGCTCGGTCGGATGCGTCTGCGCGGCTGGAGTCGTCACCGCCGGAAGCTGCACCAACGGCTCCTGTTCCGATCCGAACGTGGCGTGCACCGAAGCCTGCGAGGACCTCGGCCGAGGTGAGTACGCAGGGACGTTCTGCGCGCTGGCGGGGGGCGACGACGCCGGGGCCGACGACGCCGGGGCCGACGCTGGCGCAGATGCTGGCGCCGACGCTGGCGATGGTGGTGGCGATGAGGGTGGCGGTGCTTGCGCGCAGACCAACGAAGGCTGCGAGGTCAATGGTGACTGCTGCGGCTTCGCGCTCGGCACGTCGTTGTGCACGAGCTTCGACGTCTCCTCCGCGGTGTGTGCCGACATCTGTGTCTTCGACAGCGACTGCGTGAGTGGCTGCTGCGTGCCGCTGGAAGACGGCGGAAGCGTGTGCGGGCCCTCGGATCTCTGCGGCTGAAGTGTGCGGACTCCCCGGCGCGTGCGCGTGTGGTTATGCTCGCGCCGCGTCCATGAGCCCTGCACTGCACCTCGTGCTCACCGTGGGCGCGTCGGCGTTCGCGTCGGTGTCGCCGTCGCCGTCGCTGGGCTTCGAGTGGGATGCGCCGGCCGAGTGCCCCAGCGCCGCCGACGTCGAGGCCCGTGTCGCAGCACGGGTGGGCGCGCCGCTGCGTGAGGGCGACGGCGCGCGACTCGATGTGATTGCACGCGTACGGCGCGACGAGGCGGGCAACTTCGCGATGCGCGTGTGGATCATCGACGAACGACGAACCCACCGCCGCGACGTCGTGGACGCCGACTGCGACCTGCTCGCCGACGCCGCGGCGACCGTCGTCGCCGTGTTCGTGGCGCCGCAAGTCGAGCCCGAGCCCGACGCGCGTGAGCCCCGGCCCGATCCCGAGCCGGTCGTGACGCCCGCGCCCGTCGTCCGCCCCGCACCGGCGACGCCCGATCCCGTCGCGCGCAGGCGCACGCGCGTGGTGGGCGGGGACCTTCGCGTACTCGGCCACGCGGAGCTCGGTACGCTGCGCGGCGTGGGCGGCGGTGCGGGCGTGGGCGGAAACCTCGACATCGCCCGCGCGCGCCTCGAACTCCTGGCGCGCGGCACCTTCGCGGCCGGCGTGCCGCTGGATCCGGGCGCGGTCGCGATGCGTCTGTGGACGGTGGGCGTCCGCGCGGGGTTCGTGCCGCGCTGGGGCCGTGTCGAGCTCGCGCTGATGGGCGGCATCGAGGTCGGCGCGTTGGCGGCACGAGGGTCGGGCCTGCCCAGCGCCCGACGTGGGCGTGTCGCCTCGTCGAGTCTCGTCGCGGGGCCGAGCGTCGGGTTCCGTCCCCACCCGCGGGTGGGGCTGTGGCTCGGTCTCGACGGCTTCGTCAACCTGCTGCGTCCGCGGATCGTGCTCGACGACGGCACACTGGTCCACCGGCCCGCGCCCGGGGGTGTCCGCGTCAGCGCCGGCGTCGGCGTGCGTTTGGGGCGTGACGCCCGGCTCACGGAACCGCGAGCGCGGCGGCCACCCATCGGTGAGGACCCGGCCCGGTGACGAACGCATCGAGGATGCCCGAGGCGCAGGAGATGCCCTTGGCACAGGAGTTCGCCCAGCCACCGCCCGCGCTGCGCGAGCTGTTCGATGCGCATCACGACTTCGTCTACCGCAGCGTGCTGCGCCTGGGCGTGGCGCTGGCGGCAGTCGACGACGTCGTGCAGGAGACCTTCATCGTTGCGGGGCGGCGCCTGCACGAATTCGAAGGGCGCTCGTCGGTGAAGACGTGGCTCTTCGGGATCGCGATGCGAATTGCACGTACGCACCGTCGCAGCGAGTCGCGTCACGAGCGTCGCGTCAACGAGGCGGCGATGAACGCGGAGACGATGCACGATCCCTATGCGGGCCGCGAAGCGGCAGACCTCCTGCATCGGCTTCTCGCCGAACTCGACGACGAGCGTCGGGCCGCCTTCGTGCTCTCGGATTTCGAGGGCATGACCGCGGTCGAGATCGCCGAAGGCCTCGGCGTCAACCTGAACACCATCTACTCGCGGATTCGATCGGCGCGGCGGCAGATCGAGGACGCGCTCGCGCGGCACGAAGCCGCAGGGGGGGGCGCGTAGTGGAACCGCTGCACCGACGGCTTGCGGAGCTCATCGCGGCGGAGACCGACGCGGTCGCGCCTCCGCCCGATGCCAAGGCGCGACACTGGGCCGCGGTCACGGCGGCGCTGGTCGGCGACGGTCCCCCCGACGGGGAACCCCCTGGCGGCCCGCCTGACCCATCGGGGGGCGAGGTGGTGGTCGTCGCGGCGAAGGGCGGCGGTCTGCTGAAGCTCATCGGTGGCGTCGTCGTCGTGGGCGCCGTCGTCGCGGGTGGCTTGGCGACGCGTGATCGCGAGCCGCCACCGCGCGTGGAGACGGCAACGTCATCCGAAGCCGCGGCGACCGAGCCGGTTGTCCCGGCGCCCGCGCCGGTGGCCACGACGCCCGCGCCGGTCGTCGCGACGCCCGAGTCCGAGACGCCGAGCGCCGATTCGGGTCTGACGGACGTGACGGGCCTGCCGCGCGCGCTCGAGCCTGCGACCGCCAAGGCGGCCTCCGATCGCGGCGCGCCGGCACGACCACCATCGACGAAGCGCGGAGCACCGCGGGATGCCGAGCCCACCGCGCCCCGCGGACTCGCCGAGGAGCTGCGCCTGGTCGAGGCCCTGCGCGTGGCCGTCACCCGAGGTGAACACGCCAAGGCGACCGCGCTGGCCGCGAAGCACCGGCGCGAGTTCCCCGACGGCGCGCTGATCCCCGACCGACTCGATCTCGAGGTGACGGCCCGCTGCGCCTCCGGAGATCTCGCCGGTGGTCGGGCGTTGGCCCAGGAACTCCGCGAACGCTGGCCCGCTGCGCCCGCCAGCGCGCGATCGAAATCCGCGTGCAAGGACCCGGCTTCACCGACGTCCGATGGGCCGCAACCCGACCCCGAGGAGCCATGATGTACCCGCTGCATTTCGCCGCTCTCGTCCTCGTGGCCGGCGCGGCGTCGCTCTCGTGTGGCGCACAGACGCTGGCGATCGGTGGCGGCGACGAACCGATCGACCTCGACGATGTCGAGGGGCTCCCCGCAGGCTCCGCGCAGGGCGACGACGCGTCGGGGGCCTACCAGGTCACATCCTTCGACGTCGTCGCGTGCGACTGCCGCCAAGGTGCGCTGTGCGATCGAGGCTTCACCCTCGCCATCGCCGGCCTGGGGTTGGATCAGCGCGACGGGGCGCTGACGGCCACCACGCTGCAGACGAGCCCCGCGGATCCCTCGTTCGTGTTGCGCGGTGGCATCGACGAGGACGGTGCATTCGAGATCGGCGCCGTGTCCCCGGTGACCGTCGACGCCGTCGAGACCGGCGAGAGCTACAACTTGTTCGCGGGGGCGGTGCAGCCGCGGGTCGCCATCGACGGCCGCTGGACCCTCCGCGCGCGCTACCTCGACGACGGCGTCCCGGTCGACTGCGATCTGCACGCCGACGTGGCGCTCGTGTGGTGGGACAGCTGGGACGGCGGCGGCGACACCGACTCCATCCCGGGAGGCCCGGGGGACACCGGTGGTGGCGAGGCCTGCGATCTCTCCATGCCCTGCGCGCCCGACCTCGCCTGTTTCGAAGGCGTGTGTCAGGACGGCGCCGAGGGCGACGGATGCACGAACACGACGCATTGCGCCCCGGAGAACGCGTGTGTGGACGGCAGCTGTTGGGACGGATCCGAAGGCGATCCCTGCGGCGGGTGGGTCGACTGTTCACCGAGCAACAACTGCATCGAAGGCACCTGCTACGACGGCAGCCTCGGGGATCCGTGCATCTCGCAGGACGACTGCGATCTGCTGCAGGCGCTGTCGTGTGGGCCCGATGGCGTCTGCGAGTGAGGTGCTCTCGCTGAGCCAACGGCGACCGAGCGGCCTGCGACGTCTGCGTCGCGGCCTAGTGGCTACGCCGAGTCGGCGCACGGCTGTTCATACACCTGCGCTGAACGCTGGGGTGTTGCAGAGATTGATGCAGCGGACGCGCCGTCCGACCATGCATCGACATGCGACCGCCATCGATCCTGATCTGCCTGCTGCTTGCCTGCGGCCCCTCCGAGCAAGCCGTCGACACCGCGTCCTCTGGCTCGACCTCCAGCAGCGGCCTCGAGACGTCGAGTACTGCGGCGCCGCCGGGGAGCGACAGCGACGTCGAGACCAGCGGCTCGACCGGCATCGAGACTGGCGAGGCATCGACGGGAGCATCCGGCACGACCACGGGTGTCGACACCAGCTCGAGCTCGGGATCGATCGGTGACGACACCTCGTCATCAGACGGTGGATCGAGCACCGGCGACATCCCGGAGGTGTGCGTCGGCATCGACGTGATCGAGCTGCAGACGCCCTTCGCGACGCCTGTCGACGCCGCGACGTGGGCGCCGGGTGACAGCGTTTCGATCGGCGCGACCTTGTACAACTCCGGCGCCGACTACGGCAACTACCCGAGCATCGTGGTGGAGAGCGACCACCCGATGGTGACGTCACCGAATCCCGGCAACCAACTGTTCGTGATCTTCGAGGGGCAATCGATCGAGCTGTCGGTCGTGTTCGAGGCCGACGACGCGATCGCCCGAGGCACTGAGGTGACGTTCACGATCCACATGGCCAGCCTGGATACCGTGTGCCCCAACGGCGACACGGTCGAGGTCGTCGCCACGATCGAGTGAGGGGCGTCGGCTACGGCATCGCGGCGGGGGCTGCTACGGCGCGGCGTAGATCCCAAGGCGCATGCGGTAGCCATCCGGTTCGACATCGTAGTGGAAGAGGTCGATGCACGGGCCGTCGTAGGCGGGGTCGGCCTGGAACCAGGACTCCGGCACCACGCTCGCGCCCTGGGCGGCCAAGTTCGTGTACAGCACGTCGCTGGGGTTGTAGTTGGTGCACAGCGAACCCTCGGGCTCCGGGAAGGTTTCGTCGAAGCTGTAGTACTCGGCGGGGAACTTGCCCCACGAGGTGGGCACGATCACGTCGCCGAGGAGCGTCTCGGTGCCGGTCGTGAGGTCGGTGACGCTGGCACGCACGAGCTGATTGCCCGGGCTGCCGGGGGCTGGACCCGCCAGCTGGTAGTGCATGCGGTAGGTGTTCCCGTTCGACCAGTCGTAGATCCGGCTGAGCTGGACGCACACGGCACCCACGCCACCGTCACACGCCACCTCGTCGACATCGACGTAGGAGCCCTCGGCCGGGATCGCATCGATGACGCCCCACGCCGAGAAGATGACGCCGCGGTATCCGCTGGCGGGCGTCTGATTGCCCATCCGCGTCTGCAAGCCGCCGTAGAAGCCGTTGCCCGCGGGACCTTGCGTGAACTGCCAGCCTCCGAAGGCGAAGTACTGGAGCGTGCCGTCGTCGGGTCCTGACACGGTGGGATGGATGTCGAGCGAGACATCGTCGTAGCCGCCGGCGAGCTGGGGCAGGTACCAGAACACGTTGATGAAGCCGGGTGTGAGCTCCGCGGGCAGCTCCGGCTGCACCGGAGGCGGAGAACCGGTGGTCTCGCCGCCTTGGGAGGAGCCTTCGCCTTCGCTACTCTCGCTGGCGGCGCTCGTGCCCCCCTCGCTGCTGCCGACGGTGGAGGCGTCGGGGCCCGACGACGACGACGACGACGACGACGATGACGATGACGAGACCGACGTCCCGCTCTCCGACGCGCTGCTTTCCGACGTCGTTGCCTCGGTCGCTGGACCGGCGTCCGTCGGCGGCGCGCAAGCGACGGCGCCGGTCAGCAGGACCGCGAGTGGTGCACGGGGGACGTGAAGGGTCATGCGCGGGTAGTGCCCCGCGGCGGCCGTCGGTTTAAGCGCAGTGGTGGTTCTGGTTCGAGTCGATCTGGTTCGGGTCGAGGCGGGCGCCAACAGAACCATTGCATGTCGAACCATCGCCAACTCCAGACGTGCGGCGAGCGGCCAAGCCCGCCCGCGCTCTGGATCAGTCGCCCTTGCCGGGAGACGGTTCGCCCGGGGGGCGAGGAATTCGGCTCGGGCCGGCGCTGGGCTCGACTGTGCCGCCGGATCCAACGCGGCAAAAACCGGCCGTCGCCTCCGCGCAACTCGTTTTCATGAGGCGCCCACACACCCATGTCGTCCTGCTCTCCACCCTCGCGCTCGGGGGTACCGCGTGTCCCGAGCCGGACGATCGCGAGGCGATGCTCACCGCCGCGCCGACCGGTCCGGTCAGCGGCGTCGGCGACGACGCCGATGGCGATGGCGATGATGATACAGACGATGGCGATGACGACGATGCCGGCTCGAGTTCGGGAGGTACCGCCGACGACGGTGGCTCGACGATGACGTCGTGGACCACCACCACCACGAGCACAACGACAGGCGAGCCGACCGACGCCGAGAGCTCGAGTGGCGCGCCGGCGGACACGGGCGGGCCGAACGCGGGGATCTGTGACCCCTCGCCGGACGACGGCGATTGCAACCTGTGCACGAAGCAGAGCTGCTGCGAGCAGCTGACGGCGTGCGACGCCGATGTCACCTGCAACTGCGTGATCTCGTGCGTGGACGGCGGCGGTGCCCCCGATGCCTGTCAGTCCGAGTGCGGCGAGGCGCCGCTGTTCGACGCGCTCACCAGCTGTGTGATCAGCAGCTGCATCCTGCAGTGCCTGTGACCGAGCCGGCGCGCGCCGCTGCTACAGCGGCACGCGCCGGCGTCTCAGCCGTACACCAGCTCGAACACGACGGTGAACTCGGTATCCTGGCCGGCAACGACCTCGAACTCCTGATTGGGCAGCGTGACGGGGTCGCCCGCGTCCGGCCCCTCGTCGGTCTGCGCAAAGTTGCCGTCGAGGTCGAACATCCCCAGGAACGTGTAGCTACCGGGTGCGATGGGCTCGCTGACCCACGACGCCGCGGAGACGTCGAGGGTCGTGAGATCGACGCCGTCGAGCATCACGGACGCGGCCGCAACCGCGCCGTCCACCGGTCCGGCCAGGGTCACGTCCGCAGTCGCGTAGACGTCGCCCCACACCGCACCGACCAATGGGTCGACGAGGGTCGGGCCCATGCGTACGCCGTTGGACACGCCGAAGCGCAGGGTCACGGTGGTCCCGAGGCCGGGCCCGCCGGACGTGCCGCTGGAGGCATCCTCCCCGGCGGTGCCGTCGCTGCCTCCGCCGGAGCTCGCCACATCCTTGCCTCCATTGCCCGAGGTATCGCCATCGTCGCAGCCCGCGGCGAGCAGCAGCGCGCAGAGATGAACCGTGGAACGGGCCCGCATCACTGCTCCCCCTTGCGGCACTCGACGGGGTGCTGCAGGCCGCCCAGGACGCCGAACGTGGAGCACATCTCGTGCGGGAACTCGAGCGGCTCGGCCTCGGTGTTGTCGTAGTAGCAATGGGTACGCAGGACGGTGCCCTTCGCCAGCGGCATGGGACTCTCGAGGAACAGCGTCACCGGTGGGACGTCGCGGAAGTCGGCCCGCCACGGATCGACCAGGTAGATCGACTCGAGGGCGTCGGCGGTGGGTCCGACCTCGAGTTCGAACTTGGTGCCCCACTCGTGCATGTGGCCGCCGACCATGAGCAGCTCGGCCTCCTCCTCGAGCTCGCAGTCGAAGGTCACATGCTGGGTCTCACCCGCGGGGATCGTCAGGTCGATGGTGTTGGTGGCGATCGGCGCGGCCCAAGTCGTCACGTCTGTCATCGGTGTGGTATCCAGCTGCACCACGTCGCGCACCAGGATCGCCGACGCCGTGGTGTTCACATAGTGCGACTGGATGACCATGCTGCGGCCCGCCGGCAGCAGGGTGCCGTAGCCCACGGGGAGCTCCTGAGGGATCATCAGCAGGTCGTACTTCGACATGTCGGTGCCGTCGCCGCAGTCCTCGACGGTGCCGGCGGGCAACGGTTCCTTTGCCCCCAGCAAGATGACGTGGTGTCCACCTTTGCCCTGTAGACTTCGCGCGTTGCGGTACGCGATGTCCGGCCCGAGGTAGTCAGTCGAGTAGCAGATCATGCGCTCCTCGCCGGGACCGACCACGAACTCGGCGCCGGCGAAGTTCAGCACGCCGGGTCCGTCCGCGGGGATCTCGACGCGCTCGTCGATCGGCTCGACCTCGCCGCCCGTCGAGTTGCCCTCGTCGATCTCTGCATCGCTCTGGTCCGTGCATCCGGGCGAGCCCAGCACGCACCATGTGGCGAGTGCCGTGGACACGGCGGGGGGCAGGACCGGGCGCCTGCGGTGGTCGATGAGGAGGGGCGAGGACGGTGCGGTGGGCATGACTTGGACTCCAGCGGGCGCCAGCGCCCGCTCGCTGGGGTTGCGCGAGGTCGGCAAGCGGTTTTTCGAACCCTCCGCGATTTTCCACCGCGCTGCGAACAACCGGACTGCGGTCCCGCGCAACCTCCCCGTGCCGGACGGTGAGACCGTCCGGCGGGCCGGCCATGACGTCTCACCGCAACCCGCACGGCCTGTACACTGGCGTCGTGCCGCCGAGCACGAGACCGGCGTCGCCGAGAGTGGATCGGCCCCAACCGGGCGACGCGTCGAGCCTCGGACTCGACGCCGTCGCGCGGAGTCGCGTCCTCACTGCCCTGCGGGCGCGGCTGTTCGGGCATACGCCGACCGAGGGACTCCACCGCTATGCGTTGGGGGAGCGCCTCGGTCGCGGCGGCATGGGTGCGGTCTATCGGGCCACCGATACCCGTCTGGGTCGCGAGGTGGCGGTCAAGCTGGTGCGACGGGACCATGCAGATGACGCGGGGGACGCTCAGCTCGTGCGCGAGGCCCAGGCGCTGGCCATGCTGTCGCATCCCAACGTGGTGGAGATCTACGACGTGGGACGTTTCGGTGCGGCCGAACACTCGCTCGGCGGTGTCGATTGGGAACGGCAGGGGGTCTTCGTGGTCATGGAGCTCGTGGTGGGCACGACGCTCACGCCTTGGATCCGGCGGCTGCCGCAGGCGCTCGAGTGGATGCGTCAGGCCGCCGCCGGGCTCGCGGCTGCCCATCACGCCGGCCTGGTCCATCGCGACTTCAAGCCGAGCAACGTGATGGTCGGCGATGATGGACGCGTACGCGTCGTCGACTTCGGGCTGGCCAGTCTCGACCCCCACGCGATGGCGTCGACCGAAGAGAGTTCGTCCCGCGCGTCGCGGGATCATGTCGACACTCGTACGATCGCCGGCACGCCGGGCTACATGGCGCCCGAGGTGCTCCGTGGGCAGCTCGCCAACCCGCGCAGCGACCAGTACTCGTTCTGCGTCACGCTGCACGAGGTGATGACCGGCGTGCGGCCGACCCCCGTGTCGCCCCGGGCGGACTCGACGAACGTCACGCGGGTCATGGTTTCCTCCGAGCTCCGGCCTGCGGTGGCCCGGGTGCTCGAGCGCGGTCTCGATCCGGATCCTGCGCAACGCTTCGCGACCATCGACGACCTCCTGCGCGCATTCACGCGGGCCCAGGCCCGCCGCACGCGTCGTCGTTGGGTCGCGGGCCTGGGTCTCGGCGCGGCGGGTGTTGCGGTCCTCTCGCTCGCGGGCCCGACGCGCAGCGCGTGCCCTGGTCTCGCCGGAGACGAGGAGCTGTGGTCGCCGTCGCGTCGAGACACCGCGCACCGGGCCGTGCTCGCCACGGGCATCGAGCATGCCGTCAGCGCCTGGGCTCGCGCGTCGCAGCAGGTGGAGCAGCGCTGGGCGTCGCTCGTCGAGACGCGAGCAGGGATGTGTGCCGCCTCGCTCGACGAGGACCAACGACGGCGCATGACCCAATGCCTCGACGAGGCTGCGGCGGAGATCGACACGATCGTGACTTCGATGATCGAGTCCGATCCCACGAGGCTCGATCGACTGGTTCCCGCGGCCCTGGCGATGGCGCAGCCGCACCGGTGCACGGCGTTCCCCGCGGACGACGACGGCTCGGGATCGTCGATGGTGGAGTCCGAGGCCCTGCAGGCGCAGCTCGTGCGCGCGGCGGCCTGGTCTCGCCTCGCCGAACACCAGCGCGCCCGCGAACTCTCTGAGCAGGTCGAACAGCGCGCCCGCGAGCTCGCACTCCCGCGGATCGAATTCGCCGCGATGTGGCGGGTGGCCCACGCCGATGAGGAGCTCGGAGCCCATGACAACGCCGCGCTGGGCCACGAACGGGCGTTCTACGGCGCCTATGCCCTGGGTGACGATCGCGTCGCCGCCGATGCCGCCATCAGTCTGGCGATCCTCTACGCGGACCGGCGACGCGACGCCCCCACGGCCACGCGATGGGCCGCGCACGCCCGCGCCGCGATCGAACGCCGCACGGACGACACGCGCGACGTCCGTGTCGACCTCGAGCTCGCGCTGGCGAGCATCGCCGAGGTGACCTGGGACTTCGATTCGGCCCGGGAACACTGCGAGCGCGGCGCAGCGCTCGAGGTCGAGACCACGCCCGAGGTGCTCACCGCGCTCGCCAACGTCGCGATGGCGCAACACCGGTTCGACGCCGCCACCGCCTATCTCGAGTCCGCCCTCGCCGAGGTCGAGCGCAAGCACGGCCCCGACCACGCAGACGTGGCCCTCCTTCTGTCCAACCTCGGCAACATCGCGGCCGACCGCGACGACCTCGACCTCGCGGAACGACAACATCGGCGAGCCCTCGAGGTCGGCATCGCGGCGTTCGGCCCCGGGCATGCGATGGTCGGCGCGTTGCTGGTCAACCTCGCGCTGACCCACCTCGAGCTCGGTCGCCTCGCCGAGGCCACGCGAGAAGCGGACCAGGCGCTCGCCCTTCACCGTGCGGTGTTCTCCGACGACCATCCCGATGTTGCGAAGACGATGACCAGCGTCGGCGAGATCGCGCTCGCGGCGGGCGAGCCCGATCGCGCGGCGGCACTCCTGGGCCGAGCCCTCGAGATCCGCGAACGGGCTGTGGGTGTCGACCATCCCGAGCTCACCGTCACGCTGCTGCGCCTCGCCGAAGCTGACCTGGTCCGCGGCGACCACGTGGCGGGCCTGGCTGCGCTCGCCCGCGTCGAGGAGATCTTCGGCAGTCGGGCCGACGATCCCTCCTCGCAGCTACCCCTGCTGGAGGTCGCCCTGCTGCGCGGCACCTTCTTCTGGGAACAGGGCGACTTGCCGCGGAGCGTGTCCGAGCTCGACCGAGCGCTCGAGTTGCTGGGCTCGACGGGCGACTCGCCCGTGGTCGCAGCGGAAGTCCGGCTCGCTGCGGCCCGAACCGCGCTCGCCCGGCACGAACGCGGCCGCGCCCGCGAACTCGTGGCTCAGGCCCGCGCGCCGGTCGCCGCGGTCCGCGGTCGCCGACGAGCTCGACTCGGCGCGCTCCTCGATACGCTGGACGCGGAGCTGGTCGAAGCGCCAGCGCGTTAGCAGGGTGGGGAAGAACGTGCTCCGTGCCCGGCGATCATCCCCGGGGCTTGCTCGCACCGTGAATCGACGACACCCACGCTCCGAGATCACGCAGGCTGACCTCGGCGAGTTCTTCGGTCCCCGACACGCGGTCGATGTCGTGCATGAGGTGCTTGCGCGCGTTGAACAGCCGCGTCTTCACGCCGCCGGGGGTCATGTCGAGGATCTCCGCGATCTCCTCCATCGTGAGTCCCTCCCAGTAGTGGAGCTCGACGGTGATCTGGAGATCGAGTGGCAGCCGCCGCAACGCCAGCAGCAGGGCTCGCTGACGCTCCCGCGACGCGACCAAGCCGCTCAGCCCCGACGCCGCCGACGCCGCCAGTCGTTCCTGGTAGCTCCCGACCGGCTCCTCCCGCTCACGACTGGCACGCCCGCGCCAGAACATCAGCAGCTGTTTGTGTGCGATCCCCAGCAGGTAGGCGCGGACCGAACGCGCGGACAGGACCCCGACCGGACGTTCGAGACACGCGAGGAACGTCCGCTGCACCAAGTCCGTGACGTCCGCCTCGTCCCCGAGCCGACCCGACACGAATCGGAACACCGCGTCGAAGTGGCGCGCCACGAACTCGTCGCCCGCGGACGCATCACCCCCGCGCCACGCCTCGAGCAGTTCGACGTCGCCTTGCTCCGACAAGCGCTCATGTTAGTGCGACGACGTCAGCCCAGCAACGGACGTCGAGTCGATAGATCTGCGTAGGGGCGCGCGTTTGCGAAAACCCGACCCCGGCCGCCGGCAACTGGGGGCCTGAGATGAACGCGACGACGACGACCAACCGAGTGCTTGGGTGGAGCCTGCTTCTGGCCGCCTCGGCGGCGTGCGCCGGCGATCCGGCGGCGCACGCCGGCGACGAAACCGGGGGCTGCGAGGGCAAGTGCGACGCGCTCGATGACGGCGCCGAGGATCCCGGAGCGACGCAGGACGCGGTCTGCGTCGCGATTCGCGGCAATGGCCCGCGGATCTGGGCCCACTTCGGCGCGCTGGCGCGCATCAGCGAAGAGTTCGGCGTCCCGGTCGCCGGCGCAGGCGGGAGCTCTGGGAGCATCACCTTGTTCCTGCTCGAGAGCATCTCCAGCAGCGTGCTGCTCACCGAGTGCGCAGGCGGGCCGTGCGACGCCGACGCCCGCGCCGAGCGGGCCGCGTTCCTCTTCAAGTCGATTCCCGCCTACGTCCAGGGCGAGGTCGCCGAGCAGACGGCGCTGGGCGAGATCTCCGCGCTGCGCGAGCAGATCGAGCAGGCCGGTGCAGGTGGACTGGTCGATGCCGACGGTCAGCTTCAGGTCGACGTGGAGGACGCCGCGGCCGTCCTCGCCGCCCTGGTCGAGGCGCCCGGCGTGGTGCAGATCGTGAACCCGGAGTTCCTCGAGCTGCTCGCGGCGCCGATCGACCTCAGCGATCCGGCGGCGCTCGAGCGTCGTGCGTTCTTCGTGCAAGACCTCGCGACCGCGGTTCGCGACTTCGGCGCGTTCTCGGCGACCGAGCCGGCGATCTTCGTGCGGCCCGGGCTGGTCTCGTTCGCGGCCCTGGCAGGGGCGATCGGAAACGTCGCGGCGTTCTACGGCGGTGACGGCCTCGATGCGGCCAACCTCGCCGGCTTCGACGCGCTGCTCGACGAGTGCGCCGCGGCGGCGACGGGGCTGACGTGGGCCAAGGTTGCGGCGCTCGAGACCAGCGACGGTTCGACCTGCGGCGAGGCCTTCGCTTCCGTGGCCGCGGCGCACCGCGAGTCGGTCGCGGCCGATGTCGGCGCGCTCCGTCTCGACCGTGAGGTCGGCGCGGGACTGCAGGTTCTCGTGACGACCGGCGTGCTCGAGGGCGCGGCCGCGGACACGTTCGCCGCCGCGAGGGCGACGTACCAGCTCGGCAGTCACGACTACGACTGGTCGATCGCGTGGGACGACGTGCGCTTCGGCTATTTCGGCCAGGCCGCCGACCTCTGGCGACTCGACGGCAATCCCCTGGGCTTCGACGACGCCAAGACTGCCAAGCGCCGCATGCTCGGGGCCGCGACCTGGCGCGAAGTCCTGCAGCTGTCCCCCGCGGAACCCGGACTGTCGCGCGCGATCGAGCTGCCCGAAGGTCGGGTCTCGGTCGGGGGATGGTCGGATCTCTTCCCGGTGCAGGCGCTCGAGAACCTCGGCTGCGACCGCGTGGTGTTCATCACCGGCGAGGGGGCGACGCACGAGTTCCAGGACGGGATCGCGACGCTGCTGGGCATGAGCGACGCGGAGCACGAGAAGCTGTACGACCTCGGCGTCGCCGACAGTGCCTTCGCTCTCGCGCTCGAGCAGGCGGATGGTGCGTGGTGCACCGACTGGAATCGGCCCGAGCTCGACGACATCGATGGGATCTTCACCGAGGGCTACGACGCTGCGCTCGAGACCGAGGATCCGCTGCTGTCGAGCTATGCGCGGGCAACCATCCGCGCCGATCGTCCCGGCTGCACGCCCGGAGTGTCCGACTGAGCGAGGAACCTCGGGCGAGTGGCGGCCACTCAGAGTCCCCCCATGCGATCGTTCCCCGCTCCGTTGGTCCTGTTCGCGGTCACCCTGGGGGCGGCCTGCGCCGAGCCGCAGGCGGACGGGGCCGAGAGCACCGATGGCCCGTTGCCCGAGGCGGAGCCCCGCCAGCTCGTCGATGCCAACGCGTGGCTGGCCGCGCCATCCGAGCGCGACGTGTTCGTCGGCCACAAGCCCGGCACCGTCGAGTGTCCGCCGGTCGACGGCTACGGCGCGGTCGACTTCGGCGGCTACCCAGCCTTCGAGGTCTACACCAACATCTGCGACTACCTCACGGTCGAGCAGCCGTTGGGCGACGACGTCGCCGCCGGCGAGTTCGTCAACGTCCGGCTGTGGCACTTCGACTTGAACGCCGCCGACCCGGCGATCGGGGTCGCGGCGGTGTCGGTCGGCGGAGAGGTGCGCTGGGAGTACGAGGTCGAGATCCCCGGGCCGGGCGCCCTGGCGTCGTCGGGGTGGGTGACGGATCGCGACCTGCCGGCGGGGACGTGGGTGCAGTTCCACGTCCGCAACCATGGCGTGAACAGCTGGAACCTGATCGAGATCACGGCGGAGCCGGCGGGCTCCAGCCCGCCCGGCGGCTCACCATGAACCAACTCGAACATCACCGTAGCCACGAGGGGATCGCATGACCGGCGCCGCGGACGATTGACCGTCGACCGACTGTCCTCTCCATGGCGCCGCGCCCTTGTCGGAGCCCACGCAACCGGTGACCGGTCAGTACTCGTATGCGCCGCGTGACGGCGTGGTGCGGGGGTCGCCATCGGCGTCGACGTCCCATGGTCGCCCCAGCGGCATGCCGGGCGCGGTGTTGCGCACGAGGTGGAAGTCGCCGGCATCGGGGTCGACGAAGATCGAGCGCGTCACCCCGAGCTGCGCATTCGCTTCGCCGCGATCCGAGTCGTCGCCGAACCCGTTGAAGTCATGCAGTCCCGCGAGGTTCACGGTCCCCGCGTCGACCCACAGGTTGTTGTAGACCAGGTTGTCGGTGCCGTCGCCGAACGCGGTGCCGGCATTGAAGCCCATGTTGCCGACGAACGTGTTGTGGTGCACGCGGTTACCGCTCGAGGCGAAGCCGTCGAACCCGATCGCGCCGTCGCCGACGGCGAAGTCCCACGCGACGTTGCCGTAGAACTGCAGCCCGTCGGCCTGGGTGATCGCGACCAAGGCCGTGCCGAGGCCGCCGGGCCCGAGGAATGCGTTGCGCCAGCGATTGTGGCGCACGATCGCGTCGCTGCCACTGTAGTACAGATTCACGATCTCGCCGTGGTTCGCCGCGTTGCCGGCGGCCCCGTCCGACGCGCAGTACTCGACGATCGCGCCTGACGTCGTGCGTAGGAACCACACGTTGTTGCTCCCGCGCACGTACATGCGGTGGAACCGCAGGTTGGTCGCGGTCGAGCCGCCGTCGAAACCGTCGGTGTCGATCGCGTAGCGGCGGATCGTCACGTCGGGAAGATTCTCCACGATCGCGTCGACGAACACGTGGCGGATCTCGACGTGGTCGATCGAGACCCCGTAGTCGGCGATGATGATGTTCTGATCTTGCTCGGCGTGGGCGATGCGAAACCCGTATGCGTCGCCGTCGAACCAGTCGAGTTCGTCGCGGACGCGGCCGTCGAACACGAACGATCCCTGCTCGATCACCAGCGCCGAGTCGAAGCTCGCCTGCGCCGCGCCGTAGGCGTCGTCCCAGCCGACATCGGTGCCGTGATCGTCGAGCGTGGCCTTGACCACCGTGGTCACGAGGTCGCCACTGGGCGCGTCGTCGAATGTATACGCCGGATAGGCGCCGGCGCCGACGAAGTACACGGCGCCGCGTTCGAGCTCGTCCGGCAACGCGATGGTCGCGTCGATCCAGCTCGAGCCGTCACCGCCGGGTGGCGCCGATGCGAGCACGTAGCGACAATCGAGCAGCGTGCAGTCGATCGTGGGGTGACCGCCGGTGGTGTCCCCGTCGGCGGTGGTGTCCTCGTCGGAGGAGGTGGTGTCGGCGGTGCTGCTGGAGTTCGATGTCGTGGTGGCCGCGCCGGAGGTCTCCGTCGGATCGGGGGCGGTCATCGAGTCGGCGGTGCCGCTGGTCTGCGCGCTGCCGGTGGAGTCGAGGTTGTGGAGCTGCTCGCCGCCGCATGCGGCGGCGGGACCGATATGTGCCGCGGCGAACAGCATGGCGCGGGGTTTCATCCCGACATGGTACGCCGCTCTGCGTGTCGCCTGTCTGTCGGGCCCACGCGCGGACATCGTGCTCGCGGATACGCGGACAGCAGCGTCTGATACCACGGACATCTCAGGATGCGCAAATCAGGATGCGCAAATCAGGATGCGCAACCTAGAAAACTCGGCCAGTTCCATCGACGCCGCCCAGAGTAACACCCTGCTTCGCCGAGGATCTCGGGCGCAGCCGCGAGCCGATCGTGGACCGACGCGGTGTCATGCCCAGGGTGAGAGCGTCGGCATGTCTCCTCGTGATCGTCGCGTGCGGCGAGGTCCGTGCGACGCCGATCCCGCCCGTGCCCGGTGACCCTGTGGACGCGGAGGACTCCGAGGCAGACGGCGGATCCATCACGGAGTCGTCGGCCGACACCGTGCAGACCGGCGACGAGGCTCGCCTCGATCTCGGCGGGGGCGACGGCACGCAGTGTGTCGAGTGCACGATGCAGATCGACTCTCGGCAGTCGGGTGCGTTCACCATCGATGGCGCCGACGTGTTCGCGTTCGCCGAACTCGGGGGCCAGAGCGTCTACGCGCTCGGCAACTACGGCGCCGGGCGCTTCATCGCGGCCGCCGACAGCTCGCTGCCGATGCGCGAACAGACCGATTGCCCGCTCCTGCCATGGCTCGCTGGCGCGCCCGATGGGCCGGCGTCGATCCTCCGCTTGGGATGGGTCGACGACGACTGGCCCGAGTACGACGAGGATCCCGCGGCCGCCATCGCCGGTGTCCACCTGCCGACCGAGTACATCGGCGACCCGAAGCGCCTGCGCGCCGACTTCGACGTCGTGTGGTATCTCGAGGAATCCTGGGTGCTGGATCAGGGCGATGAGCCGAGCGATGCGGAGGTGCAGACGTTGCTCGACTACGCCGCGATCGAAGGCGGCGGCCTCGTCGTCGCCGCGGAGTACGCCGACCCGGGCGGGACCGGGTACCTTCGCCAGAGCGATCTGGACAGCGTGAACCGAATCCTGGGTCCCCTGGGCCTGACCGCGGATCTGGTCAGCCTCGATTGGGGCGAGGCAACCGGTGCGATCGCATTCCCCTGCTTTCCACAGCCCGGCTGAGGGCGCTCGCGTCAACAAGCCCGCCGCGACCGTGCGCACTGGGGCGATTGTGCCGCTCTGTGACTCGCTCGCCGAGGCGCTACGGCGCCCAGGCGACGGCGACGGCGTGATAGACTAGATCGACGTCGCCCAAGCCGACGGCGATCACGTTGCCCGTGCTGGAGAATGCGACGTCGTTGAGGCGGGTGCTGGTCGAGCCTTCGCCGTCGTCGACCGCACACTCGTCGGTGCGCAGGATCGTGCCGTCGGCGGAGAGTATCCGGAGCCAGGCCGGGAAGCGGCCCTCCTGCTGCATCGATCCGACCACGGCGACCCGGCCGTCGGCTCCCACCGCGATTCCCGTGGCCATGTCGAATCCGTCGTGGACCGGCTGGGTGTCTTCCCATGCCACGGTGCCGTCGATGCCGATGCGCGCCACGTAGAGCGAGTAGTCGCCCTGGCCCGCGACGTAGACCGAGTCCCCGGCGGCATCCGCATCGAACGCGTTGACCACGTCCAGTGCCACGCCCCATGCCTCGCTGCCGTCCGTACCGATTCCAACGACGCGCTCGGAGTCTTCGAGCGCGACGACGACACCCGCGTCGTCCACGTCGTGCAACCAGAGTCGCCCGGGATGCTCGACATCCCAGAGCACCGCGCCGGCGGGGTCGAACGCGCGCAGGTGCGAGCCCTCGGTGCCATCGATCCAGCCAGCCGCGATCGTCGTGCCATCACCGGCGACGACGATGTTCCACGGGACGAACTCGGCGTCGGGATCGGTGCCGAAGTCGACGATCCACTCTTCGCTCGCATCGGCGGCATACGAGCCCAGCCACCGGTGGCGCAGGTAGGTCCCCTCGGCGTTGTCGGGGACGAACTCCACATTCTCTTCGACGAACGCGAGGACGCGATCGTTTCCGTCCACGCCGACGCCGCTCATGGTTGCCCAAAGCGGACCAGGATACGTCGCCGACGTGCCTGCGGCGCCGTCCATGCCATAGCGGATCCAGTGCGCTTCGTCCGCCGTCGAGCCCCAGGCAACGAACGAGTCGGCTGTACCGGGCGATACCCCGATGTACTCACCCGGCTCGGCCACGGTGAGCCACAGCGGATCCCCGCACGGGGCACCGAATGCACCCCCATCACACGAGCCAGCACGTCGGCGCTCTCCACGCCGCGGGTTTGATACTCCGGACTCCTGACAAGCGCAACGCCATTGTCCACTGAAATCACTTGAATCGACTCACGGTCGACCGTGGACAGAACCTGAGGACTGTGCGTCGTCAAGATGAGTTGCAGCAGCGGAAAGGCCTCCTGCAAGAGTTCGATGACCTGTTGCTGCCAGCCGGGGTGCAGGTGCATATCAACCTCGTCGATCAGGAGCACTCCCGGAGTACACCGTGCGGCTTCCTCAGCGAACTGAGGGTTGAGACGCACACAACGGCGCGCAACGTCTGCGACCAACGCGACGGTATTGCGGACTCCGTCGCTTAGGCGAGAAAGGGGCTGGCGTCCGTGGAGGTCATGGTCGACCACAGGGCAATCGCATCAAAACTTAAGCAGTCTTGCGCAGATGGACCTTCGGTTTGATCCGGGGCGTGACTTGTGATCTGTTGCGGCGCATGCCGAAGAGAAGGGCGAGTGCCGTTGCAACGAT
>JBIJCC010000010.1:0-165419 GCA_044344875.1 Nannocystaceae bacterium | reverse complement strand
CGATGCCCGATCGCCTGCGCGATGTGGCTCTTGCCGACGCCGGTCGGGCCGACGAGGCAGACGTTCTCGTGCCGGCCGACGAAGTTCCCCGTCGCGAGATCCAGGATCTTTGCCTTCGGGACCTTGGCGGTGCCGCCGACTGGCTGCGATCTGCCGGCGATGCGGTCGGAGCACACGGGTATTGCAGCGCTGCGTGCTCGGGCGGGACGAGCCGCAAGACGGGTCACGGCCAGCACCTGCCGCGGACTGACGGCAAAGTCAGAATCAGGGGCAAGCGCGCGCCCGACACGCGTGTGACACTGTTGTCGCTCGTAGACCGGGACGTCGCGACCCGACGAACTGTCCGCGCGCGACGCCAGGTGAGGAAACGCTCTCAACTATCGCACTTACGGCTTGCCGCACGCCGCAGCTGGAGGGACTCCCTCGCTGAGGCCTGTGCAGCAGCCCTGCTCCAGACCCGCGGCACAAGACTCTTGCAGCTCGCCGACGGTGGCCTCGTCGAGGTCATCGCGGCAGACGCAGAGCTTCTCGCAGCAGAACTCACCGAGCTTCTGAATCCGCGCGCACGAGAACCCGGACTCGCACTTCGTGTTCTCGACGACGACCTTCTGGGTCGGCCCGCCGTCCTTGCAGTCGTCGTCCGAGGCGCACTTCTTCGAGCACATCGAGCGCTCGAGCACGTACTCGATGCGGAGCTCGCAGGTGCTCGTCTCGACGTTGCACGTGAAGCGGTTCGTGGCCGGATCGGCCGCGTTGCACTGCGTCGCGTCCGTGCACGCGGTCTCCGGCGCCTCGTTCTCGTCGGCGTAGACACACAACAGCTCGTTGCAGCTCAGCGCGGGAAACGTGACGAGCTTGCTCTGCGGCGGCTCGGTCTTGCCGTGGTTGCACGGGGCGCCGACGTCACCCTTGGAGCACGCGGAGAGCAGAGCCACGAGCGCGGTGGCGCCGACCAGGCCGCTGGTACGCCGCAGGCCAGAGCTGGAGCGCACGAGCGCGCGCAGGGTATCGAGCAGAGAGTGGGTCATCGTGTGGACTCGCGGGTGAGCGGCTAGGGCAACCAGCTCGGTTCGAGGGCGTTCGCGGGGCCGCGGGGCCTCGCGCGGTTCGAGTGCCGGAGCAGGTGCAAGAGGTCGGTGCTGGGGCCCAAAGGGCAACCCAGGGCGCATCGTACACGGCCGGTCGTGGGGGTCAAGGCAGCACTTGGCGCCGCTGCACCGCCGTTCGGGGCGGGCAGGGGATCACTCGACCCACGTGCAGTGGGTCCCCGAGGTTCCCGTGCGTCACGAGGGGCGCGCACGACGGCGAGCGACGACTCGGTGGCGCGGGCCACCGATGCTGCGAGGACCCGCGGGTGCGATCCCTGCCGCACACCGGCCGCCGATCCCGCGATGCGTGGCGTGCCGCCCCGGTCTCAACGACTTCGGAACCCACGCGCGTCGGGCCCGTGCAACTGCGCCGACCAGAGTTCCAGCCCAGAGTTCCACCACGGTGCGGTCGGTTCCCTCGGGCCTCCCCGCGCATCGCCGCCATGACCCGCCCTCCCGTCAACGCCCGCCTCTCGCCGCTGCAAGCGGGCCTTGCGGGCCAAACCCTGGCCTTGGTAATGTCCTCGCGCCTTCGATGGCGGTCTCCGCCCCGAGCACGTTCCACCACGCGACGCGTGGTGCTCGGCCCACCACCCTCGAAGAAGACGTCGTGCTGCGAGCGCATGCGACGTACGAGACTCCGACGCGATCCACTCCGACGCGATCCACTCCGACGCGATCCTAGGACCAACCAATGACCACGCGCTGGCGCACGACTCTCCGCACTCTTCGACCCATGCGAACCCTCGCGATGTCCGCGATGGGTCTGTTCCTGCTCGCCGCGCCAGCGCTCGCCGCTGCCCCGCCGCCGCCGCCGGCACCCGGCGGTGCTCCGCCGCCGCCCTCCGCCGCGCCCCCGTCCGCGCCGACGCCCGCACCGCCGCCGGCCCCCAACGCCGTCGCCGGCAGCCCCAACGCGCAGGGCGAGGCCCAGTACAAGGGCGAGGACTACGAGGCCGCGGCGATCCAGTTCTACAAGGTCGCCTCGGGCGAGGTCCCCGGTGATCAGCCCCGCGCGCAGTTCTGGCTCGGCAAGGCGCTCTACAAGCTGAAGTTCTACTCGTCGTCGCTCGCGATCTTCGACGAGATCGTCCAGGCCGGTCCCGCGCACCCGTTCCACAAGCTCACGCTGCCGTGGCTTGCGTCCCTCGCCCGCGAGCTGCCCGAGGGCGCCGAGGTGTTGCAGAAGATCGGCCGCTACAAGCCCACCGATCTCGAGGACGAGGCGTTCGACGACGTCCGCGACGAGCTCTACTACCTGCTCGGCCGCTTCTACTACGAGAAGGGCGATCTCCCGCAGGGCATCGCGCTGCTCGATCAGGTCCCGAACAACAGCGACTACTACATCCCGGCCCAGTTCTTCCTCGGCGTGGCCCACACCCGCAACTTCGCGGGCGAGCCGGCCGTCGGCGCCTTCAAGAACGTCCTTCGCCGCTCGATCGAGCTGCGCGAGGCCGAGGAGAAGAAGAAGAAGAACGCCAAGAAGAAGAAGAAGAAGTCGAAGAAGGTCAGCACCAAGGGCTCGAGTCGTCGCCGCGGCAAGGGCAAGACCGAGACCGAGGCGACCTTCGAGGAGGAGATGCGCCAGTACGAGCACATGGCCGCGTTCGGCATGGCGAACATCTTCTACATGGTTGGCAAGTTCGAGACGGCCATCAAGTACCTCGACCAGATCCCGGTCGACTCGCCCTACTTCCTGCGCGCCATCCACATGGCCGGCTGGGCCGAGTTCCGCCGCGTCGAGATCGACGACGCGAACGCCAACCAGTACTACCAGCGCGCGCTCGGCTACGTGCACACGCTGAACGCCCCGTTCTTCGAGGAGTACCTGTACCCCGACGGCATCAAGATCAAGGCCGTCACGTACTACTTCAACTGCCGCTACGACTCGGCGAAGCGGGCGGTCGACGAGTTCAACCGCAAGTACCCCAAGGCGATGGAGGATCTCCAGGCGATCCTCGACGGCGCGCCGGAGGACTTCAAGCTCTACGAGATGACCCGCAAGATCCTGAGTGACGACTCGGGCCTCGACCCGTTCGTCGAGCAGGTCGCCCGCATCGCGCTGTCCGACAAGAGCCTCGGCAAGTACATCCTGTACGTCGACGAGCTCGAGCGCGAGCAGCAGCAGCTGCAGGACATGAGCTCGGCCTTCAAGGGCGCCGGCATCGGCGAGCGCGTGACCGAGGATCTCGACCTGGCCCTGTCGGCCGCCCGCGAGGCGACCGGCGCCGAGACGCGTGTGCGCCTCACCGGCGAGATCAAGGAGATCAAGGATCTCAACAAAGAGATGATCAAGGTCGAGTACGAGATCCTCGAGAAGCGCAAGCAGCAGGGCGCGCTCGAGAACAACCCCGCCAAACCGCAGCGGGCCAAGATCGACGCCGAGCACGAGATCTACAAGTACAACGGTGAGTACTGGCAGGACGAGCTGGGCTACTACCGCTACAAGGTCACGAGTCTTTGCAAGGAGTAGTCGTGGGGGGCAGCGCGCGCACCCTGCGACCATGACGACGTTTGTCCGGTCGGCGAGCCTGCAAGCTCGCTGACCAAAACCGCAGGCAAGCCACCTGGACCCCCAGGGGCTTGCCGCACACGCATCGAGAAGGTGAAGCCATGACGAGGTCCCCAGGTCACCCCCGCAATTCCACGCCCCTGCGCCGCGCCATCAGCCATCCGCTGGGTCGGCCGCTGGGCTGGGGCATCACCGGCTGCGTGCTCGCGTCGCTGTTGTTCTCGGGCCCCGTCGCGGCCGAGGAGCCCGCGTCGGGCGACAGCAACGCGGTCCGCTACGAGCGCAAGTCCGGCAAGGTCCAGACCAAGAACACGCTCGACACCAAGTTCAAGGCGGCGCAGCAGAGCGCCGAGAAGAACAAGACCAAGAAGGTCGACATGATGGATGGCGGTGACTTCGCGAAGCAGCGCGAGGCCGTCACCCAGGAGATCGCCGACAAGCAGATCGACCAGCTCAAGCGGTTGATCAAGGCGACCGAGGAGACCGACGCAGAGATGCCGGACCTCCTCTATCGCCTCGCCGATCACCACCTCGAGAAGAAGGCGTACTTCGAGCGCCAGGCCGGCAGCCTCTACGAGCAGATCTACGCCGCCGAGGAGGCCAAGGACAAGGCCAAGGCCCAGCAGCTCACCGAGAAGCAGAAGCGGTTCGAGAAGCAGGCCAAGGAGGCGAGCGGTCAGGCGGTCAACGTCTACAAGGTGCTCGTCACCAAGCCGATCTTTGCCAAGTACAAGCGGCTCGACGAGGCGATCTACTTCTACGCCTTCGAGCTCGGGCACCTCGAGCGCGAGGCCGAGATGCAGGAGGCCTACCTCCGCCTCATCCGCGACTACCCGACCAGCAAGTACATCCCGAACGCGTACTTGAGCTTCGCGGACTTCTACTTCGGCAAGAACCGCATCGACGAGGCGCTGAAGCTCTACCAGAAGATCGTCGACGGCTACAAAGACAGCCCGGTCTACGCCTACGCCCTCTACAAGATGGGCTGGTGCTACATGAACCCGGTCGGCACCGCCGAGCCGGAGTACCAGAAGAGCCTCAACAAGTTCGTCGAGACCGTGAAGGCGACGCTCGATGGTCGCGCGGGCAGCGAGGCGAACGCCAAGCAGCTCCGCCGCGACGCGCGTCGCGACATGGTCAAGGCGTACGTCCACGCCGGCAAGCCGAGCAAGGCCTGGGACTTCTTCACGACCGTGGGCAACGGTCCGAAGAAGGAAGAGGACATGTCCCGCAAGATGATGGAGATCCTCGCGACCTCCTACTTCGGCGAGGGCATGTACGTCGAGTCGAGCTCCATCTACAAGAAGCTGCAGGAGCTCTTCTCGGACGACGCCGACGTGTGTTCGTGGCAGGGCCAGGTCGTCATCAACGCCCTGGCGACGGATGACAAGCAGATCCAGTGGGTCGAGACCGAGCGCCTCGCCGGCTACTGGAACTCGTACAAGGACAGCAAGTTCAAGGAGCCGGTCAAGAAGGCCTGCCGCGACACCGCGCGTGACACCGTCAAGCAGATGGCGACGGTCTGGCACGACGAGGCCGAGAAGACCCGCAAGGCCGACACCTACGACCTGTCCGAGAAGGCGTACCGGACGTTCATGACGTCCTTCCCGCAGGACAAGGACGCGTACGAGCTCAACTACTACTACGCCGAGATCCTCTGGGCGCAGGCCGACCACGCGTACAACAGCAAGGACAAGAGCCTCAAGGGCGCGGGCCTGAAGAAGTTCCGCGAGGCCCACGAGGAGTTCGTCAAGGTCCTCGAGCGCAAGCCAGACGGCAAGTACACGAAGGATGCCGCCTACGCGCAGATGCTCGCGATGAAGAACGCGCTCGAGTACGACGAGACCGGCGGCCGCGCGAAGGCCTGCAAGGTCAACACCGAGGGCGTCTGCGTCTACAAGGACAAGGACAAGAAGAAGAAGGTCACGTCGAAGGACGCGGAGACCGACGTCGATCAGCAGTACCCGGTGTCGGACTACACCTCCGACGAAGCGGAGATGATCAAGGCCTACGACGTCTACCAGAAGTACGTCAAGGACCAGAAGGACCCCGAGCTACCGAAGATCGTCTATCACCGGCTCAAGCTGATGATGGAGCACAACAAGTTCTCGGAGGCCAAGCCGCTCGCGAAGCAGCTCCTCGAGAAGTTCGACGGCAGCATCTACGCCGCGTGGGCGTCCGAGATGCTGGTCGACATGCTGACCATCGCGTGGACGAACAAGAACAACACGCCCGACGACACGGTTAAGGCCAGCGACGAACTCGAGGAGTGGGCGAAGAAGCTCCAGAAGATGAAGAGCTGGAAGCACGAGGAGGCCGATCGCGTCCGCGAGGCGGTCCCGACGCTCCTCGCCGGCATCGGCTGGAAGCGCGCGGAGGCCTATCAGGCGCAGGGCAAGGCCGGCGACCCCGAGGGCTACAAGAAGTGCGCGAACGAGTACGTCGACCTCTGGAACGAGTTCGAGGCGCACCCGAAGGCCGACATCCTCCTGTTCAACGCGGCGCGCTGCTTCGAGGCGGCGTACCTCGTCGGCAAGGCGATCTCGATGCGCAAGGAGCTCCTCGACCGCTACGCGAGCAGCTCGGTCTACCAGCAGACCCTGCGCGAGCTCGGCGAGAACTACCAGGGCATCGCGTACTACAGCAACGCGGCCGACCGCTACGAGCAGTACGCGGACAAGTACCCGAAGGACAAGTTCTCGTCGGAGGCGCTCAACAACGCCTACCTGTTCCGCCTCGGCCTCGGCCAGGAGGAGAAGGCGCAGAGCAACCTCCAGAAGTACGAGGACATCTACAAGAAGAAGGACATCAGCACGGCGGCGAAGATCTTCTGGTCGAAGCACAACCTGCTCGACAACGACGCCGAGAAGCTCGCCCACGCCAAGTCCTATCTCGCGACCTACGGCGGCAAGGGCGGCAGCGACCGCCAGGCCGTCGCCGACGCGGCCATCGGCCAGATCCTCTGGCGGCAGTCGTGTGACAAGGAGCTGCTGTACGACAGCTGCATCACCGTCCAGCGCAAGAAGGCGACTGCCGGCGAGACCGCCCGCAAGAAGTCCGAGAAGCTGCGCAAGAAGACCAAGAAGAAGAAGGACGCGCTGCCGAAGTACTGCGGCACCGAGACCCAGGCGCTCATCACCGTCCACAAGCGCGACGGCAAGAAGGTCGCCGAGGCGATGTCGCACTTCGACGCGGTCATGCGCGCGGCGAGCAAGAAGCCGAACATCCCCGCCGACGACATCGCGCGCGCCGAGGACTATCGCAACGCGATCGGCATGGCGATGGTCTACACCAGCGACAAGAAGTACGAGGAGTACCTCTCGCTCGAGATCCCCGACAACCTCTTCTTCGGCGCCTCGGCGGACGAGTGGAAGAAGGACGCGGGTGGTCGACTCCAGAAGGAGTACGAGGCGGCGCTGGCGAAGGAGAACGACAGCAAGAAGCGCTTCGGCGAGTGGTTCGACCGCAAGAAGAAGCTCGGTGCCGAGCTCGTCGAGCAGTACGCGAAGGTCAAGGGGTCCAACAGCCCGTACTGGGTGCTCGCCGCGGCGGCACGCACCGCGCTGGTCAACCGCAACTTCGCCGACCAGCTCTATCGCGCCCCGGTCCCGGAGAACCTGAAGACCGAGGATCAGATGTTCGCCTACTGCGACGCCCTGGCCGAGAGCTACGGCGACCCGCTGACTGCGATCGCCAAGGGCGCGCTGGAGTACTGCCTCGAGCGCTCGACCGAGTTCCAGTTCTTCAACGACTTCTCGCGCATGTGCGAGGAGGAGCTGCAGCAGGGCGACGCCGAGAAGTACCCGGCGACCAACGAGCTGTTCGGTCGCTCGATCTACACCGACAGTCGCCTCGACGTGGTCGGCGTCCAGGTCGATCTCGACGGCGACAAGAAGAAGGCCGAGAAGAAGGCCGAAGAGAAGAAGCCCGAGGGCGAGGGTGACGCAGACGCCGAGGGCGCAGGAGCGTCGGGTCTGTGAGCGACTCGAGGAGGATCAAGACCATGCGTAACGGCAAGCACATCATCACCCTCTGCGTCCTGGCGCTCTCGCTCGGCGCCACCGCGTGCGGCAAGAAGAAGGACGAGGGGACCACTCCGCCCGGTGGCGGGGCTGCGGGCGTCCCCTCGGATCCGACGACGGCCTCGAAGGAGGCGAAGGAGGACTTCGCCTCCGTCGCGCAGCGCTACAAGTCCGCGAAGGACCGCGGCGCGCTGTCCAAGGGCACCTGCGAGGAGATCTCGAAGGGCTTCGAGGACGTCTACAAGAAGTACGGCGCGCAGATGGCCGTCGCGAAGTTCAACTCGGGCGCCGTCTGGGAAGAGTGCGGCGACACCGAGAAGGCGGAGAAGGTCTACGAGGACCTGATCCGCGACGTGCCGAAGTACGACCTCGCGTACAACAACCTCGGCGTCATCTACTGGAATCGCAAGCAGGAGAGCCGCGCACTCGACCAGTTCAAGAAGGCCGTGGACGCCAACGCGACGACTCGCGCGCCACGCAACAACCTCGCCGCCGCGCTGCGGAACAAGTACGCCGACAGCCCGCAGCAGCCGGACTTCGACGCGGCGGAGAAGCAGCTGCAGACGGTGCTCGCGGTCGACTCGGGCAACCGGCTCGCCTACGAGAACCTCGCGCGGCTGTACTACGACCGTGGTCGGCTCAAGGACAAGTCGTACCTGTTGCTCGCGGACCTCGTCGTCACCCAAGCGATCCGCGTGCTCAAGTCGAGCAACGAAGAGAGCGCCGACATCTTCAACATCAAGGGCCTCCTGTTCATGCAGGAGGACAACCAGGTCGAGGCCCTGCGCGCGTTCAAGAAGGCGGTGGAGATCAACAAGAACCACACCGACGCGCACATGAACATCGCGATGATCGCGATCCGGTTCCGCGACTACAAGAGCGCGGAGGAGAGCATCAACGTCGCGCTCAAGGACCAGCGCCAGAAGAAGAACGTCGAGGCGTTCCTGGGGCTTGGCGTCGCGCTGCGCGGTCAGCGGAAGTACAACGACGCGGAGACCGCCTTCAAGAAGGCGCAGGAGCTGAAGAGCGCCGATCCGCGGGCGCTGTACAACCTCGGCATCCTCTATCACGAGCACATCGGTCCGGCGACCGAGGCGAAGAGTGAGGGGACCTTCGATCGCAAGCCCTACGAGAAGGCCAAGGACTACTTCGGCAAGTTCGTCTCGCAGGCGTCGGGCAAGAAGGAGCTCGATCGATACGCGGCCGATGCGAAGAACCGCATCACCAACATCGACGACTACTTCAAGAACATCGAAGAGATGAAGAAGCTCGAGGCCGAGGCCGCCAAGATCGCAGAGATGGCGAAGAAGGCCGAGGACGAGGAGAAGGCCCGCCTTCGCAAGATGGAAGAGGACCTCATGAAGGAGCAGGGGGGCGGTGGCGCCGCGCCGCCAGCCGACAAGCCGGCCGACAAGCCGGCCGACAAGCCAGCCGACAAGCCGAAGGCGAAGTGATCGCCCCGCGGGGGAACATCACATCCCCCGCATTCGATCGCCCCAACGAAGCCCCGAACGAAGCCCAGCGGCCCTGCCACTGGGCTTCGTCACGTTCCGCGATCCGTTTACAACCCAAACCGGGCCAGCTAGGATGCTGACCTGACCCCAGGTCTGCGCACGCGCGCCGACCGGGGGAGGAGCACCGCCATGCGTTCGAGCATCACCGCCTTCCTCGCCGTCACCCTGTTCGCCACCACGGCCGCCGCAGCACCCGAGGGTGGCGGTGGCGATGCCGACGACGCCGCCCGCAAGGGCGACAAGGGCGGCGTGACGGTCTACGACTTCGACGACGACAACGTCGACGGCGAGGTGCTGCGTCCGGAGGGCGCCAACCTCGCTGCCCGCGGCCGAGTGAAGCACGCGAGCCTGATCAGCATCCGGCCGCACTTCCTCCGCGAGCTCATCAATATGGCCCGGGACGTCTGAGCCCGCTTCCGCGCGGCCGAGCCTACCGCGGCCGCGCCCCAACTAGTGCGATCCCTCACCAAGCCCTCAGGGCAAATCGTTCGAGGCCTGGAACCCAGCGTTCGCGCCGCTGTCTGGACCCTCGAACAACGCCGCCAGGACCCGAGCCATGTCGCAAGCACTGTCGCTCAAGATCTACCAGAACGGCCAGCTGATCGAGCAGAAGACGCTGTCCCAGGACGTCGTCAAGATCGGCAAGCTGAAGAGCAGCCATCTCTGCCTCGAGGATGACTCGGTCGCGCGCATGCATGCGGTGATCGAGGTCTCGGGGTCCGACGTCCGCGTCATCGACCTCGGGAGCTCGACCGGCACCGTGCTCAACGGCCGGCGCGTCGAGAAGAACGACGTCCTGAAGTCGGGCGACGTCCTCGAGTTCGGCCCCTTCCGCGTCGAGGTGGAGTTCACGGCCCTCGCCGCCGCCGCGCCGGTCGGTGTCACGGTCGTCGCCGCCGCCCCGTCGGCCCCCGCGCCGATGCAGATGGCCCAGACCATGGTGCCCATGGCCGCCGCTCCGATGGCCGCGCAGATGGCCGCCCCCGTCCCTGCCCGCCCGGTCATGCAGATCGACGCGAGCGAGGTCGAGGTCCAGGACGGCAGCCGCGTGACCGAGGTCGTCACGATGTACAACCGCACCGTGGTCGACGTGCAGCACGTCGGTCAGGTGAAGAGCAAGACGGCCCAGGCGCCGGTCTTCCTCGTCCTCGGCGGTGCGATCTTCCTCGCGGGCGCTGGCGTCTTCGCCTACGACGCCTCGCGCGACTGGGGTCAGTACCAGGAGGCCGCGCGCGTCGCCGCCGACGCGGGTCAGCCCAAGCCGCAGGAGCCGGGCACCGGGTTCGCCGGCTTCGGCATCGCGCTCGCGCTGCTCGGCCTGGTGCCGTTCTCGTTCGGCGTCATGCGCATGGGCGATCGCGGCGTCCGCAACTACACCCTCGGCGAGGGCCACCACGCGACGTTCCATGCGCCCACCCAGGGCCTGCCGGACAACGTGGCGTTCCCGCTGGTCCGCGGTGGCGATCACCAGGACTACGCGCTGCAGTTCACCCGCGAGATGCAGGGCGAGGTCACGCTCGACGGCCAGCGCATCACGCTCGCCGAGCTCGCCGCGTCGGGTCGTGCGGGTTCGGCCGGCTCGGCCTACAGCTTCCCGCTCCCGGCGGGTGCCCACTGCCGCGTGCAGTACGGCGACCTGAGCTTCCACGTGAACTCGGTCGCCCCGGGCAAGGTCATCGCGACCAAGAGCGAGGCCGACAAGCCGTTCTGGCTCTACAACTCCGCGTCGCTGGCCGTCATCGGCTCGCTGCTCGTCCTCGTGCACCTCATCCCCGATGACATGCTCGAGATGAACATGGACGAGCTGTCGGCCGACAACCGGTTCGTCGGCTACATGAACCAGCCCGACGAGATCCCCGAGGAAGAGCCGCCACCGGAGCAGGAGAACTCGGACGACGACGCCGGCGGCACCGGCCAGCGTCACAAGGGCGAGGAGGGCAAGATGGGCAAGCCCACCTCCAAGAACAAGTCCGGTCTCTACGCGATGAAGGGTCCCAAGGACGCCATCCCGCAGATGGCCCGCAACTTCGACCCGGACATGATGGCCCGCAACGCCGGTATTCTCGGCATGGTCCAGCAGGAGGCGGGGCATTTCCTGGCCTCGCCGTACGGCGGCGCGTTCGCGGTCGGCAACGACGACGAGGACGTCTGGGGTGGTCTGACGGGAACGGAGATCGGCGAGGCCTATGGCGTCGGCGGCCTCGGCCTGGTCGGCACCGGTCGCGGTGGCGGTGGTACCGGCGAGGGCACCATCGGTCTAGGTAACGTCGGCCTCATCGGCAAGGGCGGCGGCGGCGGTACGGGCTCCGGCTACGGTCGTGGCTCGGGCGCTGGCTTCGGTGGTCGCGGCGCTCGAGTGCCCCGCGTCCGTCAGGCGAAGGCCGAGGTGAAGGGCGCGATCGACAAGGACATCATCCGTCGCATCGTCCGCTCGCACATCAACGAGGTCAGCCACTGCTACAACCAGGGCCTCGTCAAGGATCCGAACCTCAAGGGTCGCGTCTCGATCCAGTTCACCATCGGCCCCACCGGCAACGTCCCGGTCGCCGTGGTGCAGGAGTCCTCGGTGAAGGACGGCAACGTCGGCCAGTGCATCGCGAAGGCGGTCAAGCGCTGGAAGTTCCCGAAGCCAGATGGCGGCGGCAACGTCGTGGTCACCTATCCGTTCATGCTCGAGACCGGCGGCGGCTGAGCCGAGCCTCTCGTGTTCGACCTGCGGGGTCGCTGCCACTGGCAGCGGCCCCGTTCGCGTTTGTGGTGCTCACGCTGGAGCGTCGTCGGCTCGAGCCGCAATTGTCTTGACACGTTCGTCGACGTGGAACTCACGGCGCGCGCGAGTGTCTGGGCCTTCGAACAGCGAGAACAACTCGACGCCCCGCTTCGTAGGCGGACGTCGACGTCGCATTCGGCTCGTCGAGCCGTGAGCGCGTCGGTGTCCGCGAGGGTCCGAACCGCCACGACGATGGTCGTCTGCGCGGTGACGATCCGCGAATGCGCCGGCGCCGAGCATGGAGGCCACATGTCCAGCGCAACCGTCACCCTACGTGTCTTCTCCGGCGGTCAGTGTGTCGCCACCCATCGTGTCGCACGCGATCTCGTGAAGATCGGTCGACTACCCACGAGTCACCTCCGCCTCGACGACGACGCGATTGCGCGGATGCACGCCGTGCTCGAGGTCAGCGGATCCGACATCCGCCTGGTCGATCTCGGAAGCACGACCGGGACCGTGGTCAACGGCGCGCCCGTCGAGCGCTCGACGGCGATCCACCCTGGGGACCGCATCGACTTCGGACCGTACTCGGTGTTCGTCGACGTCGAAGGCACAGCCGCGACCGCGGTGGCGCAACGGCCCGATCCCACGGTTGCAGCGGTGATGCCCTCGGCCGCGCACGAGCAACTCGATGCTCCCCCGGTGGCGCAGGTCGTCGCGCGGTGGAACGATCGCATCATCGATGTGCAGCACATCGGCCACGCGACCAAGCGACGCGTCGATGCGACGGCGTGGATCGCCTTGGGTGCGTTGCTGACGGTGGGCGGCGCTGCGGCGTTCGGCCACGAGATGACGCAGGACTGGGGCGGGTACCAGCAGGCGGCGCGCGACGCTGCGGATGCTGGTGTGCGGGCCCCGGACGCGCCGGGTTGGGGCGTCGGCGGCCTCGGACTCGTACTCGCGCTCGCGGGGCTCGTGCCGCTCGGTTTCGGCGTGATCGGTTCACGCGAGCGCGTGCGCACCCGCTACGTGTTGGGCGAGGGTCCCGATGCGAGCCTCCCCATGGGCGGTGAGGCGCTGCCCGAGCCGCTCACGCTGGTCCGCCGCGACGATCGCGGTGTGATGCTCACCGTGACGCCGGCGATGGCGGGGCACCTCGAGAGTGGGGGCGTGCGTCACGATCTCCGCGCGCTCGCAGGGACCGGAGGAACGCGAGAGATCGAGCTGCACGCCGGTACCCGCGCGCGTGTCGAGCTCGGCGCGGTGACCTTCGACGTCGCCGCCGTCGCGCCGGGCCGCGTCGTCGCCGGTCGAGCGCAGACGGACAAGATCTACTGGACGTACAACGCCGCATCGTTCGCTGTGATCGGCGGACTCCTCGGCCTGTCGCAGTTGATCCCCGAGGACGCACTCGCGATGGGCGTGGACGAGACCACCGCGGACAACCGCTACGTCGGCTACCTGCACCAGCCCGACGAGGCGACGACGCCACCCGAGGAGCCGAAGGAGCAGGGCCCGACCGACACCGAGAACGCCGCGGGGCTCTCGGGCGAGCGTCACGCCGGCGCCGAAGGTCAGGCGGGCAACCCGAGCGCATCGGCGACCCGCAAGCTCTACGCGAGCAAGGGGCCCAAGGACGCAGTGCCCCGGTTGGCCCGCGACTTCGATCCCGATCTTGCGGCGCGACACGCCGGCATCCTCGGCGTGGTCCAACAGGAGTCGGGGCACTTCCTCGCATCGCCGTACGGCGGCGCGTTCGCGGTCGGCAACGACGACGAGGATCTCTGGGGGAACGTCGAGGGCACCGAGCTCGGCGAGGCGCACGGCGCCATGGGGCTGGGCCTCATCGGCACCGGTCGCGGCGCCGGAGGTGAAGGCGAGGGCACCATCGGCCTGACCGGCGTCGGCCTCATCGGGCAGCGCGGTCACGGCGGAGATCGCCTCGGCTACGGGAGTCGCGACGGGAGCGATCGCGGCACTGCCTTCGACGGCCGCAAGCAGCGCAAGCCCGTCGTGCGCACGACGACCGGCGAGTTCAAGGGCGTCCTCGACAAGGAACTCATCCGCCGCGTCGTACGGGCCCACATCAACGAGGTGCGCGGCTGCTACGACCAGGGGCTCGCCCGCGATCCCAACCTCCGCGGTCGGGTGGAGGTCCAGTTCGCGATCGGCCCGACCGGCGCGGTGAGCACGTCCGTCGTCGGAGAGAGCTCGCTGCCCGACAGCGCCGTCGCGCAGTGCATCGCCAAGGCGGTGCGTCGCTGGAGGTTCCCGACGGCCGCGTTGGGCGGCAGCGCCCTGGTGACCTACCCGTTCACCCTGTCACCCGGCTAAAAGGCGCAGCCGAGGGGTCGAGGCGGCCGGGCTCCGCGATGGGGCCCGCCCGCCGCCGGTCCCGCGGGGTGTGTTCAGGTGCGACTCGCCACGGTGGACGCGCGTAGGGAAAAGCGGGAGCCAGCGCCTTGTCACCATGGCGGCGCTGACGCTACGATGCAGCCCCGTTCCGCACTCCGATCCGGAGGCACGAGGAATCCGATGCGCCGAGCTGCAACCCTGCTCCTCCTGATCGCCCCCATGTTGATCTCCGTGCCCGCTTGCAAGCTTGCGAGTCGGCAACGGGTGCAGGCCATCAACCGCTTGAACGAAGGCATCTCCCTCGAGAAGCGGAGCAACACCAGCGGCGCCGAGAAGGCCCTCAAGGAAGCGATCGAGATCGATCCGACCTTCGCCAAGCCGTACTGGACCCTGGGCCAGATGTACCGCAAGCAGGGCAAGCTCGTGGACGCCGAGAAGATGTTCCGCGGCGCGATCGAGAACATGAAGGAAGAGCCGAACGCCGACTATCCGTACCAACTCGGTGCGGTGCTGGCCGCCGAGGGCGAAGCGCCCGGCGTCAGCCAGACGGACGAGGCCGCGAAGTACAACGACGCGATCGCCCAGTTCCAAGAGGCGATCAAGCTCGACCCCAACCACTACAAGGCGTACTACCGCACGGGCGTCCTGTACGAGAAGCTCGACCAGCCGCAGAAGGCCGATCAGAGCCTGCGCAAGGCGATCGAGCTGCGCCCGACCTACAGCGTCTCGTTCGTCGCGCTCGGCCACCTCTACATCGACTACGGCCACGCGAACGTCGGCCAGGCGGTGCTGGAGATCGGCACGCAGATCAACGACAAGGACGCGCAGATGTGGAACGGCCTGGGCCGCGCGCAGTTCCTGCTGAACAAGCCCAACGAGGCGATCGAGTCGTTCAAGAAGGCCAAGGCCATCGACCCCGACATGGTCGACGTGCTCTACGGTCTCGGCATGGCCTACGCGGAGGTTCGCAACCGCAAGGAGGCGGTCGAGGCCCTGCAGGCGTTCCTCGCGAAGGCCGGCAACGACGTGCCCGAGGACCGCAAGCGCGCCGCGAACGACACGATGGCGCGGATCAAGGACGTCATCTAGACGTCCCCCGCGCGCGTGCTTCGATCCGCCCCCGCTGCGACGCGCACCGCGACGCAGTGGGCTGATCGCGCAGATGGCCTGCGTTCGCCCCGTGCGACGCGGGCCGTCGTGCGTGTGCGCCCAGTCGTGCCGTGCTCCGGCTCGGTGTCGACGCGCGACGCCCACGGCGCGCTCGCCGTTGAAGTCGCGTGCGCGCGCGTGTTATATCCAGTCCCTCCCGCGACGAAATCTCCTGTAAGTCTCGAAGGATAGCGCCCAGATGGAACTCACGCAGCGGATCAAGCAACGCCTTCGAGAGGTCGAGGATTGGAACGCGCTTCTCGACGCGCTCGAGGCGGAATCGGCGACCGGCGACAAGGCGGCGCAGTCGCGTGCTCTCTTCGAGCTCGCGCGCGCCTGCGAGGATGTGTTCCTCGATCGCGCGCGCGCGATGACCTGCTACCAGCAGGCGTTCAAGAGCGATCAGACCAACCTCTCGGCGCTACGCCACGCGCGACAGATCTATCAGCAGATGGCGCACCTCGAGATGGTGACGCGCCTGATGGGCCTCGAGCTGCAGCGCAACACCGACGAGTCGATCAAGGCGGAGCTCAACTACTCGTACGGCGTCGCGCAGCTCAACCAACGCAACATCGACGCCGCGCGGCCGTTCCTCGAGTCGGCGCGCGACCTCGAGCCGAGCAACGAGGTCTACGACGATCGCTTCCAGGAGACCCTGTACGACCGCAACAACTGGAAGTTGGGCCTCGAGACCGCGTTCACGCAGCTCCGCGCACTCACCGGGTCCGAGGATCCGCTCGGCGCCGACGTCGCCAAGCGCGGCCATCCGCTGAGCGCCCTGTTCCTCAAGGCGGCGCGCATCCTCCAGCAGGAATCGCCCGACGACCCGCGCCTGCTGCCGTGCGTGTTCAAGTCGCTCGACGCCGACCCGAGCAACGACGAGGCGATGTACCTCGCCGAGACGCTGCTCGCCGCGACCGGCAACCTCCAGCACGTGCAGAAGCTCCAGGACCGTCGCGCGACGAACACCGACGCGCCGGTGCAGAAGCTCCGCGTGCTGCTCGCGGCTGCGAACGTGTGGCAGGTGCGGCTCAACAAGCCCGAGATGGCGGCGTACTTCCTGCACCAGGCCCTCGACCTCGCGCTGACCGAGGGGACGATCCGCTCGGAGGGCTTCGGCGATCAGTGGCACCTCGCCGCGTATCGCCTGCTCGTCCAGGGCGCGGATGCGTCGGGCAACGCCGACTCGCTGATCTCCCTCGCCGAACGGGCTGCGGCGGTGGTCGACGAGACCGACGCCGGCATCATGGCGCTGTCGGCCGGAGAGCTGGCGTGGAAGAAGTTCAAGGACATCGACACCGCGCGCCGGTTCTTCACGCGCGCGGCTGCGTTCGCGCCGGATCACCCGCAGGTCGTCGCGTTCCGACGCGCCGAGGGGCTCGGCGACGACGAGGCCCGCACGCGCAAGCTGACCGCGGTCGATCGCGACACCACGCGCGTGCCCGCCCAGGGCGGGACGTTGATGGACACGGAGGCGATCCGCGACGAGGAGCCCGAAGGTTCGACGGTGCCCGAGGTCGACGTCGAGGTCGATGTCGCAGAGCCGGAGGCGGCGCCCGAGGTGGAGGCGGCGCCCGAGGTCGAGGCCGAGGCGGAGCCCGTGGTCGAGGCGGAGCCCGTGGTCGAGGCGGAGCCCGTGGCGGCGGCGGAGCCCGTGGTCGAGGCGGAGCCCGTGGCGGCGGCGGAGCCCGTGGCCGAGGCGGAGCCCGTGGCCGCGGCGGCGCCCGAACCGGCACCGCCGACGCGACGCGACACCAACGTGCCGACGCGCGCGCGCCACGACACCGGCGCGACGCCGGCCGTCGACGACACCCCGGCCGAGGCGGGCGAGATCGACGGCGAGTCGTTCACCGCCGCCGAGATGACCCTCATCCGCAAGGCCGAGGCCGCGGAGAAGTCGGGCAACAAGAAGGTCATCGATCTGTGGCGCGAGGCCGTCACGGCGATGCCGACCAAGGCGTACCCGCGCGCGCGGCTCAAGGCCCTCTACGCGGATCAGAACAAGTGGAGCAACGTCGCCGATCTGCTCAAGGAGCAGCTCAAGCACGTCTCCGACACCGACATCGCGTCGCGCGAGCGCGTGAACTGGGAGCTGATCGAGGTCTATCGCGATCAGCTGCGCCAGCCCGGCCTCGTCGTCACGACCCTCGCCGCGCTCGAGAAACTGCTCGAGGATGCCGGCCAGACCACCGAACTGCTGCGCGTGATCGAGGCCCAGCAGGATCAGTACGAACAGATGAAGCGGTGGCCGGACCTCATCGGCCGCATCCGCCGTCGCGCCGAACTGTCGCCGGACCCTGAGCAGCAGAAGGCCCTGCACCTGCAGGCCGGCAACCTGTTCCTCGACAAGTTCAACAACCAGGCCGAGGCGATCAAGAGCTACGAGTCCGTGCTCGAGATCGATGCGTACGAGCCGACCGCCATCGCCAAGCTCAAGGACCTCTACGGTCGCCGGCGCGACTGGGAGCGCATGATCGCGGTGCAGCAGAAGGAGCTCGCGCTCATCGCCGACCCGGTCGAGCGCAAGGCGCAGCTGCTCGAGGTCGCCCGCACCGCGGGACAGAAGATCAAGAAGGCGTCGCTGTCGATCGATCTGTGGACGCAGCTGCTCGAGCTCGATCCCGCGAACGTCGAGGCGCTGCAGAACCTCGAGGCGCTGCAGGAGCGCGAGAAGGCCTGGCCCGAGCTCGCCGCCACCCTCGATCGGCTGTGCGAGGTCACCACCGATCCGACGACGCTCGGCAACTACCTGGTCAAGCTCGGCCTGCTGTACAGCGACAAGCTGAACGACAACGCTGCGGCGATCCGCACCTGGGAGCGTGTCTACGCCGTCGATCCGGAGAACCGTCGCGCCCAGGACGCCCTGAAGAAGCTCTACCTGCAGGAGGGCCAGATGGACGCCCTCGAGCAGTTCTACGCCAAGCAGGACAAGTGGGGCGAGTTCATCCGCGTGCTCGAGCGCGAGTCGGACACCGCCACGGGCGCCGCGAAGATCTCGCTGCTGCAGAAGATCGGTGATCTGTACCGCGACAAGATGGGCAAGCCCGATCGCGCGATGCGTTCGCTGGAGAAGGCGCTGGCCGAGGATCCCGGCAACCTCACCGTCGCCGAGCGCCTCATCGATCTGTACGAGGAGGCCAACGACGAGCGGAACATCTCGGGTCCTCTGCAGATCAAGCTCGATCACAGCACGGAGCCCGCCGAGCGCCAGACGCTGCTGCGGCGGCTCGCCGATCTGTCCGAGCGCGTCCTCGGCGATGCGCCCGGCGCGTTCGCCTACTACCGCCGTGCGTTCGACGAGGACCACACGGGCGACGACGTCCGCACCCACATGCACCGGCTCGCGCCGAGCACCGGGGCGTGGGGCGAGCTGTCGACCTCGCTCGAGAAGGCGATCGAGAAGTACGGCACCACGACCGAGAGCCTGCCGCTGCGGCTCGAGCTCGCCGAGATCCAGGAGCGCAAGCTCGTCGATCTCGACATCGCGCTGAAGATCAACCAGGCGATCCTCGAGATCGACCCGGAGCAGTCGGTCGCGCTCGAGTCGCTCGAGCGGCTGTTCCTCGCCCTCGGGCGCGAAGAGGACCTGCTCGCGGTGCTCCGCACCAAGCTCTCGCTCGCGACGGACGACGACGATCGCCGCGCGACGCAGACGCGCATCGGTAGCATCCACGAGCAGCTCGGCCACCACGACGACGCGATCGCGGCCTACGAGGCGGTGCTCGCCGCCGGCGTCGAGGATCCCACCGTGCTCGCCTCGCTCGACCGGATCTTCCTGTCGCTCGATCGCCACGCCGAGCTCGCCGGTATCCTCGCGCGTGAGCTCGCGGTGCGTCCCGAGTCCGACGTCGAGGGCCGGTGCCACCTGTTGCAGCGCCTCGGCGAGCTCCAGACCGAGAAGCTGTCCGACGACGCCGCGGCGATCGAGCTGTTCCGCCAGGCGCTCGATCTCGACGCCGGCTTCGAGCCCGCGCGGCAGCGGCTCGAGCGCTGGCTCGACCACGCCGAGCACAAGGTCGGCGTCGCGACCATCCTCCTGCCGGTCTACGAGGCCCAGGAGAACTGGCCGCAGGTCGTTACGTGCCTCGAGATCCAGGCGGCCGCGGCCGCTGGCGTGACCGAGCGCGTGGAGCTCCTGCTGCGGATCGGCTCGATCCACGCGACCAAGCTCGGCGACACCAGCTCGGCCTTCGCGGTGTACAGCCGGGCGTTCCGCGAGGATCCGCTGTCGGCGACGGCCCAGGCCGAGCTCGAGAACATCGCGACGATCGAGGCCCGCTGGGAGGACATCGCGACGCTGTACGAGGAGGCGGTCACCAAGGACCTGCCCAGCATCCAGCTCCGGGCGCTGCTCACCAAGCTCGCCGAGCTCTACGACGGTCAGCTGAACGATGGCGCCAAGGCCATCATCTGCTACCAGCGCGCGACCGACATCGATCCGGAGGACGCCTCGGCGCTCGACGCCCTCGAGGCGCTGTACGGCCGCGACCAGAACTGGAGCGCGCTGCTCGAGGTCTACCGCCGCAAGGTCGAGCTCGAGAGCAACCCCAGCACCCGCGAGGCGCTGCGGTTCAAGATCGCGACGCTGCAGGAGGAGATGCTCTCGCAGCCGGCCGAGGCGATCGCGACCTACAACGAGATCCTCGCCGACGACGACGTGAACCTCCGGGCGATCGGCGCGCTGGATCGCCTGTACCAGGCCCGGCAGAAGTGGCCGGAGCTCGCCGAGAACCTCGCCCGCCAGCTGATGCTGGTGAACGATGTCGACCAGCAGGTCGAGCTCAACCTCCGACTCGGTAGCGTGCGCCTGCGCCAGCTCGGTCAGACGTCGCTCGCGGTCGAGACCTACGCGAAGGTGCTCGAGGCCGATCCGCGCAACGAGTCCGCGCTCGACGCCCTCGAGGGGCTGCTCGAGGACCCCGAGCACCAGCTCGCGGTCGCGCGCATCCTCGAGCCGGTCTATCGCGCGTCCAACGACTGGCCGCGGCTCATCCAGACCTTCGAGATCATGGTCAAGAACTCGCTCGATCCGAGCGAGAAGATCCGCCTGCTCCACCAGATCGGTGAGTTCTATGAGATCGGCGGCGAGGAGCCCAACAAGGCCTTCGAAGCCTACGGCCGCGCCCTGCAGGAGGACGCCGGCAACCTCGACAGCCAGGACAAGCTCGAAGGCCTGGCCCGGCAGATGGGCTCGTACGCCGAGCTCGTCGGGCTCTACGAGCGCGTGGTCGAGGACGTCGTCGACGACCAGCTGCGCATCTCGCTGTACGGCAAGGTCGCGCAGATCTACGAGACGGCGATCGACGACGCGCCCAAGGCCGCCGCGGCCTACGACAAGATCCTCGGCGTGGATCCGGCGAACTTCGCCGCCGTCGACGCGTTGATCGAGGTGCATCGTCGCACGGACAACTACGCGGAGCTGGTCTCCGCGGTGGTCCGCAAGGCGGAGATGATCGAGGTCCCCGAGGACCAGAAGAAGCTCCTGCTGTACGCGGCCGGCATCCGCGAGAGCGTGATGGAGGACGCCGAGGGGGCGATCGGCCTGTACCAGCAGGTGCTCGCGCTCGACGACGCCGATCGCACCGCGCTCGACGCCCTCGTGAAGCTGTACATCCAGCTCGAGCGCTGGGAGCAGCTGAAGGACGTGTACCAGCGGCTCTCCGAGCTCGCGACCGATCCCGACGAGCGGCGCCAGTACCTCTACGTGCTCGGTCAAGTCTACGACTCCGAGCTGAAGGACGTGTCGCGGGCGATCGACACCTACCAGGCGGTGCTCGACATCGATCCGAGCGACGCCCAGGCGATCTCGGCGCTCGACCGGCTCTACGGCCAGGCCGCGCGCTGGCTCGACCAGCTGCAGATCCTCGAGCGCGCCGTCGATGCCGGCGAGTCCCCCGAGGAGCAGACGGCGTTCCGCTTCCGCATCGGTGGGCTGTGGGAGACGCAGCTCGGCGACATGGTCCGCGCCATCGACTCGTACCGCGAGGTGCTCAGCCACGACCCCGGCCACGCGCCGACGATCGAGGCGCTCGAGCGCATCGCCCACGGTGACACCGAGCCGATGCTCGCCGCGCAGGTGCTCGCGCCGCTCTACGAGCAGCTGGCGGAGTGGGACCGCCTGGTCGACCTCCAGGAGGTCATGATCTCGCACACCGAGGATCCGGTCGCTCGCATCGAGCGGCTGCACCTGGTCGCGGGCATCCACGAGCGCCAGGCCGCCGAGTACGACAAGGCCTTCGACGCGTATGCGCGGGCGCTCGCCCTCGATCCGCAGTCGGAGCACACGATCACCCAGCTCGAGCGCCTCGCCGAGGTGACCTCCGAGTGGGATCGCTACGGCGAGCTGCTCGCCGGCCAGGCCGATCAGGTCGCCGACCCGATCGTCAAGGTCCAGCTGCTGATCCGCCTGGCGCGGACCTACGAAGGTCGGCTCGGCAACGCGGACGCCGCGGTGCAGCGCTACCTCGAGGTGCTGGCGATCGACCCCGAGCACGCCGAGGCCATCGGCGCGCTCGATCGCATCTTCAGCGCAACGCAGCGCTACCCCGAGCTGGTCGAGAACCTCCAGCGGCAGATCGCGATCACCGGCGACGAGCAGGAGGTCATCGAGCTGTACCTGCGCACCGGCCAGATCCATCAGTACAGCCTCGCCAGCCCGGCGAAGGCGATCGCGGCCTACCGCGAGATCCTCAACCTCGATCCGGCGCATGGCCCGACGCTCAGCGCCCTCGAGGAGATCTTCGCCGCGGGCGAGCACCAGGGCGAGATCGCCGAGATCCTCGAGCCCATCTACCACTCGGCCGAGCGCTGGGATGCGCTGGTCAAGCTCGGTGAGGTCAAGCTCGCCGGCACCTCGGACACTGCGGAGCGGCTGCACATCATCCAGCAGGTCGCCGAGATCTGCGAGCACCGACTCGGTGACGCGGGCGACGCGTACGTGTGGTGGCTGCGCGCGTACATCGACGACCCGACCAGCGAGCACGTTTGCGAGGAGATGGAGCGCCTCGCCGAGTTCACGCAGGAGTGGGGCCACATCGTCGACGTCGGGGACCAGGTCCTCGACGACAACCCGGCGCCGCAGGTGCGGCTCGCGGTCCTGAGCCGCTCGGCGCGGGTCCTCGACACCAAGCTCGGTGATGCCGAGCGCGCGGTGGTCACCTACCGCCAGGTCCTCGAGATCGATCCCGAGAACGCCGCCGCGCTGTCGGCCCTCGACCGCATCTATGCGCAGACCGGCGCTGCCCAGGACCTCGCGGAGATCCTCCAGCGGCGCATCCACAACACGATGGACGGCGATCTGCTGGTCGACTACGAGGTGCGGCTCGCACAGGTGTACGAGAACGACCTGGGCAACGTCGATCAGGCGATCGCCGCCTACAACCGGGCGCTCGGCCACGATGCCGGCAACCGGTTCGCGCTCGAGCGTCTGGAGTACCTGTTCGTCTCGCAGCACCGCTGGTCGGAGCTGTACGACGTCTATCAGAAGATGGTCGACGTCGCGAACACCGACGACGACATGGCCGAGTGCTACCAGCGGATGGCGAAGCTGGCATCGGACGCGCTCGACCGCGAGCACGACGCGATCGATCTGTGGAACCGGGTGCTCGAGCTGCGCGGCGATGATCCGCTCGCGCTCGGCGAGCTCGCGGCGCTGCACGAGCACAACGCCCGCTGGGACGACCTGGTCGAGATCCTCGAGCGCCAGGTGCTGGTGATCGACGACCCGGCGGCGAAGGTCGCCGCGTACCAGACGCTCGGTCGGGTGTACGGCGAGAAGCTCGAGCGCGATCGCAACGCGCTCGAGGCCTGGCTCAACGCGCTCGAGATCGACGACGCCAACCTCGAGACGCTGCAGGCGCTGCACCGCATCTACGAGGGCAACCAGGCCTGGGTCGAGCTGATCGAGATCCTCGAGCGGCTCATCGGGCTCGGCCCCGACGTCATCGGTTGGGACGAGCTGCGGGAACTCTACGCCAAGGTCGGCCGCATCCAGGGCGAGTACCTGATGGCCTCCGATCAGGCGATCGTCGCCTGGCACAAGGTCATCGAGCTCGCGCCCGGCGACATGGAGGCGCTGCGCGCCCTCGAGGACCTCTACACGCAGCAGGGCATGTGGCCCGAGGCCATCGAGGTGCTTGAGCGCAAGAGCAAGGTCATCGAGGATCGCGACTCGAAGATCGACGTGCTCATGCAGATCGCGTCGATCTGGGAGGAGCGGCTCCAGGACAAGGTCCAGGCCACCGGCGCGTACCAGGAGATCCTCGAGATCGACGGCACGCACCTCGGCTCCAGCGAGGCGCTGGAGAACATCTACCGCGAGACCGAGGAGTTCGGCTCGCTCGCCGAGTTGCTGATCAACCGCGCGGAGATCCTCGAGGACCGCGAGGCCAAGGTCGAGACCCTGCAGGCGGCGGCGAAGGTCTTCGAGGAGAACCTCGAGGACAACGACATGGCGTTCGCGACCCTCCAGGCCGCGTTCAATGTCGACTACGCCAACGACTACACCGCCCGCGAGCTCGAGCGTCTGGCGACGCAGGCCGGCAAGTGGAACGAGCTGCTCGGCGAGTACAACGGCCTCGTGCCACAGATCGAGGATCCGAACGAGCGGTGCGAGCTGCTGGTGAAGATCGCCCGATGGTACGGCGAGCACCTGCGCAGCCCCGAGTCGGGGATCGCATCGCTGCAAGAGGCGCTGCGGCTCAACCCCGAGAGCGTCTCGGCGCTGCGCGAGCTGGCGAGCTTCCACCGCCGCAACGAGAGCTGGCAGGACCTCGCGCAGACGCTGTTCCGCACCGTCCCGCTCGAGGTCGAGCCGTCGGCGCAGGCCGAGACCTACCTCGCGCTGGCCGACGTGCAGGAGACCAAGCTCGGGGACATCGAGGGCGCGATCGAGAGCTATCGACGCGTGCTCGAGATCGACACCGACAGCATCGCGGCGCTCGACGCCCTGTTGCGGCTCCACGAGCTGCGCAACGATTGGGTCGACCTCGTCAACGTGCTCGATCGCCGCGCCGCGATCAGCGACGACCCGGACGAGCGCCTGCGCCTGCGCAAACACGCCGGCTACGTCCAGGAGGTCAGCCTCGGCGACGCCAACGCGGCGATCGAGACCTACCGCTCGATCCTCGCCGACGAGCCCGCGGACATGGACGCGCTGCAGTCGCTCGAGCGGCTGTACCTCAACGGCAACCGCGTGCACGAGTACCTCGAGATCCTCGAGGCGCAGCTCGACGTCACCAACGACGGCGACGGCCAGATCGTCATCTACGAGAAGATGGCGCACGCGTTGGTCACGATGGCCAACGACCGCGAGCGCGCGGCCGAGATGCTCGAGAAGATCATCATGCTCGAGCCGAGCCGCGACGTGACCTACCGGCAGCTCGAGGAGCTGTACGCGGGCATGGAGAAGTGGACGGAGCTGGTCGAGACCTACCGTTCGCACGTCAACGCGACGCCCGAGATCATCACACGGGTGGCGCTGCTCGCCGCGATGGGCGAGGTCTACGAGAAGCAGGTCGAGGATGTCGATCGGGCGATCGAGACCTACTCGGAGATCCTCTCGCTCGATCCGTACAACTTCGATGCGGCCAACACCCTGAGTCGCCTGCAGGAGACGATCGAGGACTGGCCGAACGCGATCCAGACCATGGGCAAGCTCGCGGATCTGACCCGCGAACCGGCTCAGCGCACCGAGTTGCTCACGCGCATCGCCCGGGTGCAGCACCAGAAGCTCGAGGAGTCCGACCAGGCCGAGTTCCGGCTCAGCCAGGCCCTCGAGGTCGACCCGAGCTACGTGCCGGCGTTGGTGCTGCTCGCCGAGATCTACAAGCAGCGCGGTGACTGGCTCAAGGCGGCCCGCCAGCTCGAGGCGGCCGGCGACTACTCGCACAACCCGCTCGAGCGCACCAACCTCACCGCCGAGGCCGCGTTCATCAACCACGAGGAGCTCGACAACCGTGACAAGGCGGTCGAGCTGTTCGCCAAGACGATGGCGCTCGACCCCGAGCACGTGAAGGTCGGGCGCGTCCTGGCCGACATCTACTACGAGGGCGGCTACTACGCGTACTGCGACGGCATCTTCGACATGCTGACCCGCAAGGTCGACGCGCTCGAGCTCGACGACGAGCAGCAGCGCGAGCTGTTCCTGCGCGCGGCCAAGACGGCGCGCGCCCTGGGCAACGCCGAGAAGGCGCTGAAGCAGTACAAGCGGGCCTACGACATCGACTCGACCAACCACGAGGTCCTCACCGGGATGGCGGACCTGTTGTTCGAGCGCGAGGACTGGGAGCGCTCGTTCAAGCTGTACCAGACCATCTTGGTCCAGCACCGCGACACGCAGTCGAGCGAGGACACCGTGCGTGTCTATCACCGCCTCGGCACGATCAAGAACCGGCAGAACGAGCCGCGCAAGGCGCTCAACTACTTCGAGAAGGCCCTCGAGGTCGACCCGCACCACGAGGCCACCCTGGGTGCCGTGATCGCGCTGCAGTCGGCGGCGAACGATTGGGAAGGCGTCATCCAGGCCAAGCGCGCCATCGTCGACATCAGTCCCGACGGCGACACGCAGTTCGCCCTGTGGAAGGACATCGGCGAGCTCTACGCGGTCAAGCTCGGCAACAAGGACAAGGCGGCCACGGCGTACTCCTCCGCGTTGGATCTCCGACCGGACGACTACCCGCTGCTGCACACCCTGCTCGACCTCTACACCGCCGCGCGACGGTGGAACGAGGCGATCGCGATCATCGATCGCATCGTCGAGATCGAGAAGGAGCCCAAGCGCCGCAGCCGCTACCACTACACAGCGGCGGTGCTGCTTCGCGACGAGCTCAACCAGATCGACGACTCGGTCGAGCGTTTCAACCTGGTGCTGGACGACGACCCGCAGATGCTGAAGTCGTTCCAGGCCGTCGACACGATCCTGACCAAGGCGAAGGACTGGAAGGGCCTCGAGCGCGCGTACCGGAAGATGCTCAAGCGGCTACCCCAGGAGGGCAACGAGCCGCTCAAGGTCACGCTGTGGAGCAACCTCGCCGAGATCTACCGGACGCGTCTCCAGGACTTCAAGTCCGCGGTGGCGGCGTACGAGGTCGCGTCGAAGCTCGATCCCGACAACGTCGACCGGCACATGAAGATGGCCGAGCTGTACGAGCGCCTCATGGAGACCAACCCCCGCGAGTTCGTCGATGCCGCGGTGCGCGAGCACCAGATCCTCATCGCCAACGAGCCGTTCCGGTACGAGAGCTACCACGCGCTGTTCAACATCTATTACAACGCATCCGAGGTCGACAAAGCCTACTGCGTTGCGACGGTGTTGAGCTTCCTGAAGAAGGCGACCGACGTCGAGCAGGCGTTCGTCGACAAGCACAAGCGTGGTGACTTCGTGATGGCGCGTCAGCGCCTGAGCGAGGACACGTTGCGACGGCACGTGTTCCACCCGGACCAGGACCTGTACCTCACCGGCATCCTCGGGCTCATCGCGCCCGCGGTCGCCGCGTGGCGTGCGGTGCCGCTGCCGGGCACGCTCAGCCCCAACGAGCGCATCGACATCCAGGTCGATCCCTCGCTGTTCTCGCGCATGGCGAAGTACGTCAAGGACGTGCTCAACGTGTCGACGCCGGATGTCTACCTGCGTCCCAACGACCCGGGCGACCTGACGTTGATGAACGTCAAGCGCGACGACACGCTGCACCCGTCCTTGGTGGTGTTCCAGAACCTCCTGCGCGGCAAGAACGAGGCCCACCTGGTCTTCGCCCTCGGTCGCTACATGATGGATCTGTACCTCCCGCACTACTGCTACATCGCGCTCGAGCGCTCGCCCCAGCACCTCAAGCAGGTCTTCCTCGCGTGTCTGCGCGCGGTGGGCATGCCGGTCCAGGGCGACGTCGCGGCGCTGGACATCATCGCCCGCGAGATCACCAGCCGCATGCAGCCGGCGGCGCTCGACCAGCTCCGCAGCCTGATGCAGAAGTTCATCGACGCTGGTGGCTCGACGGACGTGAAGCGCTGGGCCGCGGCCTCCGAGCTGACGGCCTACCGCGTCGGCCTGCTGCTGTGCCACGACCTGCGCATCGCCGGTCAGATGATCTCGCAGGAGCAGTCGATGCTGGGCAGCACGATGGGCCCGCGCGACAAGATCAAGGAGTTGGTGCTCTACAGCATCAGCGAGGACTACTTCACTGCCCGCCGTGCGAGCGGCGTGACGGTGGCGTAGGCCCTGGGACGGGACGCCGGCGCGACGCCGGCGGACCCGCTCCACGGACGCGCGAGACGCCGGCCTTCGAGCCGGCGTTCTTCGTGGTTGGGGTGGACTCGCGGCTGCGCGCCGCTTTGCGTCACTCCCACTCGAATTCGATGCCCCAGCCGGGGAAGCCGTGGCCGGCACCCCCGGCGGTGCGAACCTCGATCGCCTCACCGGCGCCGAGCGAGTGGGTCTGCCACGGCGCGATCGGGTGCGAGGCGCCGAGCCGATCGATGCGCGTCAGCTCGCTGCAGAGCGGCGGGCCGGCGCGGTCGAGTCCGTGCGGTGGATTGGTGATCCGATCGAGCGCGACGCGGACGCGCATCGGGGCGGCGAACTCGTAGCGCGCGACGACCCCATCGCCTCCACACCGCGCCCCACCGCCGCCCGACTCGGGCCGCGCGGCGTGGTGTACGACCACGGCTGGGTGCGCGCGAAGGGGGCCCGTCGCGAGGATCGGCCCGGCCCATGCTGCGGTCCCGACCTCGGCGACCGACGCTCCGCGACCACCCGGCACGACGTCGACGAGTGCGTCGCCGTCGTCGTCGGCGATGACGATCGCGCCGAGCGAGCACGAGGCTGCGCGCGCGCGCGTCGGCCATGCCAGCGCGAGGGCGCCGCGGATGGCGTCGAACACCCGCGCGGCGCCGAACAGCCGCGCACAGGCGTCGCCCGCCGGCGCGCGACCGACCCACGTCGCGTCGTCGGTGAGCAGCTCGATCTCGCCGAGCAAACCTCGCTCGGCGTGCTCGAGGCCGAGGGCGTCGCTGAAGGCTGCGGCCGTCGCGAAGCGGACCAGCTCGGCGTCCAGCCCGAGGGCGACGCGATCGGAGGCGGGGCTGCTGTCTTGGAGGTCGACGACCCAGCGCTTTGCCCCGGCGCCGGGGCGCAGCGACGCGCGGACGAGGAACCGCGTCCCGTCGACCCAGAGATCGTCGGAGCACGCCGCGGCTCGGTCGAGTGCGGGGAGCACGAGCGTGCCCGTGCCTTCGTGCAGCTGCTGGCGCGCAGCCAGGAGCATCGCGTTCGTCGCGTCGGTCGCGTCCATGGGCGTCGTGGTGGTCACTCGGGGCGCTGCGGCGCGATCGCCTGGGTCGATCGCGCGGGCACGCTGACCGTGTTCTCGAGCATGCCGGTCGCGCGATAGATCGCGATGGCCTTGGCCTTGCCCTTGACCACGATCGGCTCGCGGTCGTCGACCGCGACCTCGCCGCGGACGAGCTCGAAGGTCGACTGGCTGATGAGCACCTCGCCGGGGCCCGCAGCGTTGCACAGGCGCGAGGCGACGTTCACCGCGTCACCGATGACGGTGTACTGCAGCGTGCGCGACGAGCCGATCGCGCCGGCGATGACGGGCCCGGTATTGACGCCGATGCCGACGAACACTGGCTCGGCCCCCGAGGCCGCGCGCATCCGGTTGAACTCTTCGAGCGCGCGCTGCATCTCGAGGGCGCAGCGCACCGCGAGCACCGGCGAGTCGGGCCGGTCGACCGGCGCACCGAACAGGCCGATGATCTCGTCGCCGACGTACTTGTCGAGCGTGCCGCCGTTGCGGAACAGGACGTCGACCATCACCTCGAAGTAGGCGTTGAGCGTGCGGACCATCTCCTCGGGCGAGTGTCGCTCGCTCATCGACGTGAAGCCGCGGATGTCCGCGAACAGCATGGTCACGTCGCGCTTGGTACCGGCCTGGTCGAGCTGCAGCGCGCCAGACACGATCTGATCGACCAGGTTGGGCGACAGGAGGCGCTGGAACTGAGCCCGGGTGCCGGCCTCGCGCTCGATGTTCTTGGCCAGCCGATGGTTCTCGATCGCGACCGCGGACTGGGTCGCGATGCCCTGGAACAGGGTGAGGTCCTTCTCGGTGAAGGCGCCGGTGGTCAGCATCGAGTCCATGTGCATGGCTCCGACCAACCGATCGTTGTAGAGCATCGGCACGCACATCGTCGAGCGGATGCCCTGCATGATGATGCTCTTGGCCGCCTTGAACCGCTCGTCGACCATCGCGTCGGACGACAGCACCGCGCGCTTGTTGACGCGGACCTCCTCGAGGATGCTGCTCGACAGCGTGATGCGCTCGTCCTCGCGCTTCTGCTTGACGTACTGCGGGACCAGCTGCTCGGTCTCTGGATCGACGATCAGGATGACCGCCCGATCGGCCCGGATGAGCTGGAAGGTCTCGTCGATGATCTTCCGGCACAGCTCGTCGAGGTCGGTGCCGACCGAGAGGCGCTGCGACAGCTCGTGGGCGATGCGTAGCTTCTCGTAGTCGGCGCGCAGGGCCTCGACGTTGGTGATCTGCGCGGCGGGCAGGAAGTGCGAGCTCGCGTCGACGCGGCTGCGGACCTGGCTCTGGACCTGATCCGAGAAGGTGGTGAGGTGACGGACCGCGGGCTGGGACGTCGCCTCGTCCTCGAAGCGCAGCACCGTGTTGCCCAGCGAGATCTCGTCGCCGCTCTGCAGGGTGTGCTCGGTGACCCGCTCGCCGTTGACGAAACTGCCGTTGAGGCTGCCGACGTCGCGCAGGACGTACTTGCCCTGGGGCCCGCGGGTGATGCGGCAGTGCTCCTTCGAGACGATGCGGTCGAGGAGCTGGACGGTGTTGTCGGGGTGACGGCCGAGGGTGTTGAACGCGGAAAGCGCGTGTTCTTTCAGGCCTTCGCCCGACACCAGGATGAGCCGTGCCTGCATCGCGGACCCCGCCATCGTAGCATCTCGGCCGCCGGTGCGACGTCGGGGCGCGAGGTGGGCGCGCGCGGCCGCGGCGAGACGGTTCGCACGTCACTCCGGCAGGGTCACGAGGTGCTCGATCTGCACGTCGCGGCGGTAGGGCTCGAAGACGTCGAAGGGCCAGTGGTACTCGGCGGTGAAGACCGCGCCAAAGTTCGCCGAGGTGCCCTCGACCTCGATCCACGACTCCAGTTCGGGGTCTTCGACGCCGATCTGCCGGACCTGCGACTCCATGCGGCTGCGCAGGGCTTCGCGCTCGCGCGCGTCCTTGCGATAGAGCTGGCGTCGCCCCGCGAACGCCGAGCCGGTCTCCTCGAGCACGCGGAACGCCTCCTGACGGAGGAACGCGACCCGGACCATCTCGTAGCCGGCCCAGCCGCCCGCGGCCAGCAGCAGCACGAGCACCACCGAGACCACGTTGATCACGCGAGGCTGCTTGTACTTGACCGGCTCCGCCATTGTCGTCGCCAGGTCGAGTCGACCCGCCGGCGGCGATCATATTATGATCGCCGACCTCGGCGTGGACCACCTGGCGGCATATCTCGTGATCGAGCGCTGGGCGCCCGGGCGTGTGGTCGTGGTGGTCGCCCCGCGCGGGCCCGAGGGGGCGCGCCGGCTCCGCGACGTCGGGGCGCGGGTGATCGTGGTCGGTGCGCTCGACGGCGCCGCGGGCCTCGACGTCCGCCCGGGCGTGCCGAGCCTGCCGCTGCCCGACGGCAGCGCGCACATCGTCGTGTGCCTCGAGGGCTGGGCTGCGCTCGAGCCCGAAGCTCGGGCGCGTGTCGTCGCCGAGGCGCGACGCGTGTTGACGCCCGATGGTCTCTTCGCCGCATGGGCGAGGCAGCCCCGCGCGGGCGAGGGCGGTGTGGATTTCTGGGCGCTCGAGCAGGAGCTCGCGTCGGGGTTCGAACGGGTGCAGATGTTCGCGCAGCTGCCGTGGCAGGGGTTCAGCGTCGCGCCGGTGATCGATGACGAGCGCGCGCCGCCCATCGTCGTCCGCGAGGGCTTGCTGCACGACGCGCCCGAGGCCACGCACTACCTCGCGCTCGCGGGGGCACGGGCCGCCGAGCACCGCCTCGCCGAGGCCATGCAGTGCGTGCTCGTGCCGCTCGATCACTGGCCGATGCCGGCGCCGGTCGTGGCTCCGATGGCGATCGCGGCTGCCCCCGCCGCGCCGGTGACGATCGTCGATCCGTCGGTGCAGCTCGAGCTCGATCGGGTCGAGCGCGAGCTGATCGGGACCCGAGCGACGCTCGCCGGTGTGGAGGAGCTCGCGCGCACCCGGGAGACGGACGTCGCGGTGCTGACCCGGTCGCTCCGCGAGCTCGAGCAGTCGTCGCTGCGCAGCGGCGAGCGGGCCGAGCAGCGCAGCCGCGAGCTCGAGGAGCGAAACGCCGCGATCGCCGAGCTCCGCAGCCGGCTCGAGCGGAGCAACACCGAGCGGGACCAACTCGCCCGACAGCTCGAGCTCGCGGCCGTCGAGCGCGAGGCGGCGCGGCAGCTCGCGATGCGCTTCGAGACCGAGATCGACTTCGCGCGCAAGCGCAGCGCGGAGACCCAGGAGCAGCTCACCGAGCGCATCCACGAGGCGTCGCGGCTGGGCGCCGAGGCGTCGATGTTGCGCGAGCGTGTCGAGCAGCAGGATCGAGCCCTGACGCAGGCGCGGCAGCGGGCCGACGAGCTGTCCGCGAGCGCGGCGCAGAACGCCGAGCAGGGCCGCATCAACGCCGAGATCGGCTTCGATCGCGACCGCCTCCGGGAGGAACTCGCGCGGCGCACCGCGACGCTCGAGAAGCTCGAGGAGAAGTTGTGGACGTCGCGCGACGACGCCCAACGCGATCGCATCGAGGTCGTGAAGGTCTCCGCAGAGATCGAGCGCCTTCGCGACCAGCTCGAGCGCGCGCGTCAGGTCGAGCACGAGCGCAGCCACGAGGTCGAGCGGCTCGGCGCCGAGCTGCGCCGCGCCGAGGTCGAGCGCTCGGATGCCTTGGCGGCGGTGCGCATGCGCGAAGAGGAGGCCGCGCGCATGCGACGGGAGCTCGACGCGATGGCGTCGCGTTCGGACGATCTGCAGCGGCTGCGGGCCGAACTCGAGGCCCGTGCGGTCGAGCTCGGTGAACTCGGCGGGCGGCTCGAGCAGGCGACGGCGCGCGAGCGCGAGGCCGTTGCCCTGGCCAAGCGGCGTGAACAGCAGCTCGTCGAGGCGGGTGGGGAGCTCGAGCGCCTCCGCGCCGAGGTCGAGCGTCACAGCGTCGGGCGGGCCGGTCTGCAGGGCGAGCTCGACGTGCGCCTGGTCGAGCTCGAGCAGCTCGCCGCGTCGATCGGCGATCTGCAGCACCAGGTCGAGACCACGCGGATCGAGCGTCGCGAGGCCGAGTCACGGGCGACCGAGCTGCAGCACCAGCTCGAGCAGCTCGCGGCCGAACGCGAGATGCTGCGGCGACACCTCCGCGAGCGCGAGCAGGAGCTCGACGACGTCGCCTCGGCGCAGGAGTCGAGCGGCGCCGAGCTGTTCATGCTGCGCCGCGAACTCGACGCGGTGGCCGAGGCCAACGAGCGGCTTACAGGGGTGATGCGGCCGGCCGTCGACGAGGGCATGGGCGACTGGCCCGAGGCGGCCAGGGCCGAGGTCCTTCGGCTGCGCGGCGAGATCGCCACGGCGAGCCAGGCGGCGCTGCCCCGCAGCGAGGAGCCGACGGCCGACCGCGCGCGCGTGCGCCGGTTGCAGCTCGAGCTCGAGATCCGGGCTCAGGAGCACGAGCAGGTGCTCGCGCAGCTCGACGCCGCGGAGCAGCGCATCTGGGAGATGAGCGACGCGAGCGATCGCAACGCCGCGCGGCTGGCCGCCGGGCTCGCGCAGCTCGAGAAGCAGCGCGAGCAGTTCGACGACACCCTCGAGGAACTCGAGGTCACTCGGAACCTCCTCGCGGCTGCGCAGGCGCGGGCGATCGAGCAGAGCCGCTTGCTCGCGAGCGAGCGAGCCAAGCTCGCGCGGCTCGGCATGGGCGAGGGCACGCCGCGTCTGGTCGACCCGGACAACATCGACAACCTCTTCGCCGATCTCGACGAGTCCGATCGCACGCAGGTCGACGTGCAGCCCATCCGGCTGCCGACCGCGGTGAACATGGCGCAGGTCTCGACCGAGCGGCGGGCGGCGCCCGAGCCCGCGGCCGCGCGGACCGTGACCGAGGTCGAGCGATCCGACGGCGTCGGAGTGCCGACGCCCAACCTCGACGTCGGCCCGAGCGGCGGCGGGTCGCGGCCCATCGACCTCGCGACGCCGGGCGTGCCCCGCGTCGTGGTCGAGCCCCTCTCGGACGACGCGTGGCGCGAGCCCGACTAACGTGCCCGAGGCCCGCGAAGGTGGCGTCTGCGGGCTCGTGGCGGCCCGGCGCAAAGTCGCACTTGACGGCCGCGGCACGTCGCCATAGTTTCCCCCGGCCGATCGCGAGGGTGGCGAAATTGGTAGACGCGCACGGTTCAGGTCCGTGTGTCTTACGACGTGGGGGTTCGAGTCCCTTCCCTCGCACAAACGGCCGGCACGCTTCGGCGTGCCGGCACCGGCGGCCCCGGACCGACGGTCCCGGATCGGCGACTAGGCCGGTTCGACGCTGCGGACGGTGATCGCCGGCCCACTCATGTGGATGCCGAAGCCACCGGAGGCCACGCTGCCGTCGATGCGCACGCGGTCGCCGGCCTTCACCGAGAGGTCGCCCTCGAGGCGGTACGTCGTCCCGTCGTCGGCTTCGAGCTGGAAGAACCCGCCCTCGAGATCGCTGAAACGGATCGTGCCGGTGAACTTCGCCATGTCGCACGAGTGTACTGCATCCGGCGCGCTCGGCTAACCTCGCGTGCAACCATGGTGGCGCGGACCTCGGCGGTTGCGATCCGACGGCTCGTGCCCGCGATGCTGATCGCGTGCGGCAGCCCGGCTTCTCCGTCGCGTGACGCGGCGCCTGATTCGGTGACGACGGTCGCGCCCGTCTCGGGGGAATCCCCGCCGTCGTGGAGCGGTGTGGCGTGGCCGCCCGCCGACGCCCGCCGCGCCCTGATCGCATCGGAGCTCGCGCGCGACACCACGGGGCTCGATCCAGCGCGCGACGACGATTGGCGCAGCTACGCGCGGATCGGACCCGTCGATGCGCCGGCCACATTTCTGCAACGCGCGGCCGGGGCCGACCCGTCGTCCGCGGCGCTCGCCGCCGTCGGATTGCTCGAGCCGCTGCCCGGTGCGCCCGGCGAGGCGGTGCAGCCCAGCGGTCCGTGGGCCACGCTCGAGCGCGACCTGTGGACGCGACTCGCCGTCGTCGACGATCCCTCCCAGTACGCCGCGATCGCGTTCGCGATCGGGCGCATAGGCGGGCGCGAATCCCAGCGACTCTGGGCCGTGGAGCTCGCCGGGACCACCCGAGGCGAGGCTGTCGCGGCGTTCGATGCGATCGACCTCGTCGCGGCGTTCGACGCGACGAACATCGCGTGTGCGCGACGGCACCCGCTGCATGTCGATGCGCTGCCGAGCTTCGCCGCGGCGATCGACGGTGCGATGCCGTCGGTGCGTCGTGCTGCGCTCGGGGCCCTGGCCCGCTGCGCGGCGCCATCGGCCGAGAGCTTCACCGAGCGCGAGCGCTGGGTCTCGCGCCTCTCGACCGTGATCGACGGCGACGATCCCGAGTCGGCTCGACTGGCGTGGAAGGCCCTGGCGGCCCTCGGCGAGCGCGTCGAGCCCATCCCCGCGCCCATCCTCGGCGAGGTCGCGCCGCCATGGTTGGTCGAGGTCGAGGCGGTTCGGGCCCTGGGCGCGCACGCGTCGACCCGGCGTCTGCTCGTCGATCGGCTCGTCGCGATGTCGGCGGACGCGATCACCGGCACGCGCGCGACCGTGGTGTGGACGGCACTGCAGTCGCTGCGGCGCGGGGTCGATGCGGAGCCCGAGTCGTTCGCACCGCTGGCGTCGTGGCGCGATCGTCTGCGCGCGGCGACGCCCGCGGGTGATCGCCACCGCGTCGAGCTCACGGTGGTGTTGTGCGAGCTCGAGGCCCTCGCGGCGATCGGCGGTGCGTCGCTCGAGCCGGTCGAGCGCTGTGCCGCCGGGGTCGACGCGTTGCCCGAGCACTACGGCGAGGCCCTCGCGATCGAGGCGTTGGTCGCGATGGCGCGCGAGGGACAGGCGGCGACGCGTGCGGCGGCGCTGCTCGATCGCGCGAAGGATCATCGACCCCAGATCGCCGCGGCCGCGCTCGCGGCCCTCGCCGACGTCGAGGATGGTCAGGTCAACGCCGTGCTCCGCGACGCGCTGGTACGGGCCGACGCCGGGGTGCTCGCGGCGGCGGCCGGGGCGATTGCAGCGCGCGCAGCCGATCGCGATCGTCGGGACCCCACGGTGGTGGGCGCCCTCGAGGCGCTCCTGCGGACGGCCGATGCGGCGACGGCGATGGAGGCCCGCCTCGCCGCGATCGAGGCCTTGGGCGGTCTGGCCCGCAGCGCCGGTGAGGACGTCGCGGTGCCGGCTGGCGCATCCGAGGGCCTCGGGACCGCGGCGGGGCCTGTGATGAACGGCGCCGATGCGGCGCGACAGTGGCTCGCTCGCGCCGTCGTGCCGCTCGCGGCCGATCGCAGCGACGCGGTGCGGCGCGCTGCGTGGGGCGCCCTCGAGGGGGACGCGGACCTGCAGGCGCAATTCCTCGCGCAGCTCCCGGCGCGCGTCGAGCAGCCCTTCGCGCCCGAGGTCGGCGCGGCGCTCGACGTCGGCCTCGCGCACCCCGTTCGGGGCCTGCGCGTTCACACCGATCTCGGATCATTCGTCATCGAGTTCGAGGGCGCACCCTCGCCCGTCGCCGCGGCGAACCTCGTCGCGCTGGCAAAGGCCGGCACGTTCGACGGCCTGCGGTTCCATCGCGTGGTGCCCGGCTTCGTCGCGCAGGGCGGCGATCCCCACGGCGACGGCTACGGCGGGCCGGGTTGGGTGCTGCCGTGCGAGTGGTCGGACCTCCGCTACGAGCGTGGCACCGTCGGGATGGCGCTCGCGGGCAAGGACACGGGCGGCTCGCAGTTCTTCATCGCGCAAACCCGTCAGCCGCACCTCGACGGTCGCTTCACCGTCGTCGGTCGCGTGCGCGAGGGACTCGATCTCGTCGATCGACTCCTGCCGCACGATCGCATCTTGCGGGTCGAGGTGGTCGAGCGCGACGGGGCGACGCCGTGAGTCTGTGGCTCGTCGGTGGCCTCGACCCGACCGGAGGCGCGGGCGTCGGCCGAGATCGTGCGACAGCCTCGGTCCTGGCTCCCGCGCTCGAGATCGTGACGGTGATCAGCGCGATGACGCAGCAGGGTGATGGTCGCCCCGCGCGGGCCGTGCCCACCCCGTCGACGCAGCTTGCCGCCGCGCTCGCCGGGATCGCGACGGCTGGCGCCGTGAAGCTCGGTCTGGTCCCGAGTGCCTGCGTCGAGGTCGTGGCCGCGGCGCTTCGACCGTTGCATGTGCCCCGCGTACTGGACCCGGTGCTGCGCGCGAGCGATGGCGGCGACCTCGGGGCCGACGTCGCGGGGGTTCGGCAGCTCGCTGCGTGCGCCGATCTGCTCACGCCGAACCGCGCCGAGGCGCGGGCGCTGCTCGGCGAGCTGCCGGCGGCCGACGACGCGCTCGTCCTCGCCGTGCGCGAGCACGGGTTTCCCTCGGTGTTGCTCAAGGACGCCGGCGATCCCGATCCGGCGTGGGTCTGCGATCGCCTCGTCCACGCGGGCCGTTGCGTGGCGTTTCGCCGGCCGCGGGTGCCCGGCGCCGATCCCCGTGGCACTGGCTGCGCCCTCGCGACGGCGATCGCGTGCGGCCTGGCAGAGGGGCGAGATGTCGTCGACGCCTGCGCGCGGGCGATCGCGTGGCTCGACGGGGCGCGGACGCGGACGCATCCGGGGCCCGACGGTCGCCCGCACCTGGCCGACGGATCCGCAGACGCGTCGGGTCCCTAACCAGGGCCACCGGCGAGGTCGACGAGCTTCGGCAGCGTATCGAGGCGCGCGAGGCCCTCGGCCGTGATGACGGTGCCCGTGACGTCGAGTCGCTGGAGCTCGGCGAGCTGCAGGAGGGACTCGATCGCGGCGTCGGTGACCAGCGTGTGATCGAGCCGCAGGGACTCGAGGGCGCGCAGGGGAACGAGGTGCACGATCGCGGCGTCGACGACGTCGGTGTGATCGAGGTAGAGCTGGCGCAGCTGCGCCAACCCCGACAGCGACGACAGACCGCGGTTGGTCACCCGCGTGTGCGACAGGATGAGCGAGCGCAGGTTCACGAGGGCGGCGAAGTGGGTCAGGCCGACGTCGGAGATCTGCGTGCGCGCCAGGTCGAGGTCGCGGAGTCCGACGAGTCGACCGAGCTCGACCGCGGCGCGGTCCTCGAGATCCGCGTAGTGCAGCCGCAGCTGCTCGAGCTGCACGAGGCCGCCGAGGCCGGCGAAGCTGGGGTCTGCGGCCACGCCCGAGAGCTCGAGGCGGCGCAGGGTCGTGATCGTGCGCAGCGCCTCGATCCCCACCGCGCCGAGGTCACGATCGTGCAGGACCAGCTCGCGGAGCGCCGGTAGCTTTCCCAGCGCCGCGAGGCCCGGGCCCGTGACCTGCGAGCGAGGCAGCGAGAGCCGCTCGACCGACTCGCAGTGCCGCAGCGTGTGCAGCCCGCCGTCGCCGAAGCGCGGGCAGTCGCAGGTGAAGTCGGTCACCCCGAGATCGCGGAAGTACAGCGGGCTGTTGTCGTTGAAGGTGTCGCCGATCCAGACCAGCGCGCGCAGGCGGGCGAGCGGCTTGATCTGGTTGAGCGAGAAGTTGCCGACGCGGGTGTCGCGGAGCTCGAGGTGCTCGAGCGCCTCGGCCTTGCCGAGCTGTGTCATCGCATCGTGGCCGGCCCAGCTCCCGGCCAGCGTGGCGCGGGTCAGGGTCTGCGGCCACAGACCGAGCACGTGGCCGAGCCAGCTGTCGCGGTCGAGGTCCGACAGCACGATCTCCCGCACCGAGAGCTTCGCGAGGGGCTCGAGGTCGAGCTCCGGCTTCTGCGGCACGCTCACGCGCACCAAGCTCAGCGTGGTCAGCTGCGGGAGCTGGCTGAGCGCCGTGATGGCGCTCGCATCGAGCGCGAGCTCGGAGAGCACCAGCGACGACAGCGATCCCAGCGCGGCGAGATCGTGGATCGGCCCGCTGCAGCCGGAGATCCGCAGCGTCCGCAACCGCGGTGCCCGACCAGCGATCGCAGCGAGGTCGATCCCGTCGCACGCAGTCGCGGCGTCGACCTCGGTCATCCGGCCCAGCCGATCCGACTCGGCGAGGGCGAGATCGAGGGACTCGACCTCGCCGAGCGCCGCGTCGGCGAGCTCCGAGCCGTGGGAGACCACCAACCGGTGGGGGTCCGATGGCTCCGCGACCTCGGGGAGCGGCGGCGCGGTGGCCGGCGGCGCCTCGGCCGGCTCGGCGGCCGCGGGGACCTCGTCCCCACGGCAGGCGGCCAGGGCCACGGCGGCCGTCAGCGCGAGGGTGCGGAGCACGGGCTGGAGGTTGGACCGGCGGGCGGGCGGAACGCAAACCCGCCATTCCATGCGGCGCGACGAGCGCGATTCGCACGGCGCTACATGCGCCTTCGGCGGAGAAACGCGATCGGCGCTCCCTCACGGAGCGTCGTTTGGCCCCTACCAAACGATGTTCCGCTAATAACGCGGGAAGGGCGGCGCGTGATTGACGCAAGGGGGTCCATTATGTACAACGCGCGCCAACGCCAGCTCGCCACCCCAAGTCGGGGTGGGGCTGGCCCAAGAAGAGAAACGAGGATCACTCCTGTGGGTACCAATAGGATCGAGCGCGTGCTTCGACACGATGGCATTGTGGCCGTTCTCGACATGACGGCCGAGCAGGCTCAGAACGGCGATCCGGGCTGGGTCGGCGATGAAAAATGGCAGCCGATCGTCCACGAGGCCGTGAAGCTCCGACAGATCGCCAACGAGCCGGCCGTCCGGGTTCTCGTCGGGGATCATGCGGTGCTGGTCTCGGGCGACGAGAAGCACGTGGTGGGGGTCGTCTTCATCAAGGGACACCCCGTCGTGAAGTCGGTGGTGCGGATGGTGCGGCAGCTGCTGCGCTCGCCGAACGCCCTTCCGGACGGGTTCTGAGCCGTTCGGGGTGAGGGGAGGATGAGATGACGACGCTCATCGACCAGCTCACCCACCGACTGGGTCCCGCGGGCATCCGCACCGAAGCCGCCGATCTGGCGAACTACGGTGTCGACCGATGCCGCGGGCCCTGGCCTGTGAACCCGCTCGTCGTGGTGCTGCCGACGAGCGTGCAGGAGGTCAGGGACATTGTTCGCCTGTGTTCGGCGCACCGCGCGGCGATCGTCCCCTCCGGGGGACGCACCGGGTTGTGCGGCGGTGCGACGGCGACGGCGGGCGAGGTCGTCCTCTCCCTCGATCGCATGCGTGCCGTGACGTGGGTCGACCCGACCGCGGGACTGCTGGGCTGCGAAGCCGGCGCCACGGTCGAGGCCGTCCAGGAGGCCGCCGCCGCGGCCGGGCTGCTCTACCCCGTCGACTACGCGTCGAAGGGCACCGCCCAGATCGGCGGAGCGATCGCCACCAACGCCGGCGGCGTGAAGGTGCTGCGCTACGGCAGCACGCGCGCGTGGGTGAGCGGCCTGTCGGTCGTCGTGGCCGACGGCACGTGCCTCGAGCTCGGCGGCTCGCTGGTGAAGGACAACACCGGCTACGACCTCAAGCAGTTGTTCATCGGATCCGAGGGCACGCTCGGTGTGATCGTCGGCGCGACGCTGCGGCTGACGCGACCACCGGCGGGGGCCACCGTCGCGCTGTGTGCCGTCGCCGACGACGCGCAGATCCTCGCGCTGTTCGCCCGGGCCCAACGCGGCCTCACGCTGCAGGCGTTCGAGTACTTCGAGCACGCCTGCCTCGAGCACGTGCTCGAGCACCGCGCGCGCGTGGGCGGCCCGTTCGCGGAGGCGAGCCACGCGTACGTGCTCATCGAGGCCGAGCTGTCCGACGGTGCCGAGCAGGCGGCGCTCGATCAGCGCGTGACCGATCTGCTCGCCGAGGCCGCGGCCGCCGGCGAGATCGAAGACGCCGTGATCGCCCGCAGCACGGCGCAGCAGCGCGAGCTGTGGAGCCTGCGCGAGGATATCAGCGAGTCGCTGCATCGGCACCGGCCGCACAAGAGCGACATCTCGCTGCCGATCGGCGGCGTACCGGATTTCCTCGCCGCATGGCGAGCGCTCGTCGCCGATGCGCTGCCCGGCGCGCGACCGCTGAGCTTCGGCCACATCGGCGACGGCAACCTGCACCTCAACGTGCTGCCGGCGTCCGGCGAGGCCGACTGGGAGGCGTACGACGCCCAGACCTATGCGTTGGTGGCCGAGCGCGGCGGGAGCATCTCGGCCGAGCACGGCATCGGCCTGCTCAAGCGCGCGCACCTGCACCATCGCTGGGGGCCCGCGGAGCTCGCGACGATGCGCGCGATCAAGCGCGCGCTCGATCCCGACGGGCTGTTCAACCCCGGCAAGATCCTCCCGTAGACCTGAGTCGACGGCGCGGCGGCGGCGAGTTGACGGCGTTCGCGGGGCCCGTCACGCTGCCGGGGTGCAACGATCGATCGTGCTGGCGTGCGTGATCTCGGCGGTGTCGTGTGGCGACGATGGCGGGGCCGGAACCGCGAGCGCGGGGGGCACGGCGAGCGACTCCTCGGGCACGGCGACGTCGGGGAACACCGTCGGCCCCACCTCGGCCGCAGACACGTCTGCGGCCTCGCAGACGGCCTCCGCGGACGGCACGGCGACCGACACGGCGTCCACCGCGGACACCGACACCACCGCGCCGACCTCGAGCGACACCGCGAACACGGCGAGCGACGCGACGGGATCATCGGGTACGTCGGCGTCCGCCGAGGGCGACTCGAGCTCGAGCGGCGGCGGCCCGCCGGCGACCCATCACCTGATCAACAGCGATCAGACAGAGTGTGGTGATCCTCTGTGGTGCTTCTACAACGGCAACGTCGACGTGCCCGCCGGTGATCCGATCGAGGGCCAGGAGTGCTTCGTCTCGCCGGTCGCTCCGCCGTTCGAGTTGATCGAGATGCACTACATCGTCGCGTCGACGCACACCGATCTCGAGGCGTTCGAGCTCCGCATCTTCGAGCGCGACGGCGGTGCGCCGACCGAGCTCGTCGAGTCGATCGACGCGACCTCGGTCGAGGCGGCGCCGATCGAGCACTACTACGCGTTCGAGCCCCCGATCGTGATCGACACCCAGGAGTTCTGCGTCGGGTTCGGCGCCTTCGAGCCGGGCCTCGCGTCGTCGATCGGCATGGCCGTCGATACCGCTTCGGCAGTGCCCGATGTGTCCTACGTCCGCATGGAAGGTGCCGGCGACTGCGACATCCCCGACTGGGAGGACGCGTCCATGCACATCCCGGCGCCAGCGGGGAACTGGTGCATGGACGCGACGATACGCGAGCTGCGGTGACGCCCGGCCGCCAGTGGTAGACTCGCCGCCCTGGCCTGGCTGTTCGAACTGCTGCTCGTGATCGTCGATCCGGTCACGTCCTCGGCGCTCGCCGCAGGACTCGTCGGAGAGCCGGGGCTCGCCCCGGAGCTCGTGCACATCTGCCGCCGCGAGTCGCACTGCCGCTGGGTCGGTGCCCACCCCCAGGACGCCTGGGCCGGGGCCCTGATGCAGCGCAAGGCGCTTCGGGTCGGGTGGCTCGACCGCACGTGCCGGCACCACCACGGGGCCCCCGAGCGCTACTCCACCCGCGGCGCGCACGGCCTCAGCGCGGCGTACAGTCTGCGGTTCCTCGGCGGCTGCATGCCGCCGGAGGTCCTCGACATCCCGCTGGTCTCGGCCCTCGCCGCGGCGCGGCGGGCGAAGCGGCAGTGCCGGGCCCAGGGGGCGTGCACGCAGGCGTCGCGCCACCGCCTCTGGGTGGGCGCGCGACGATACGATCGACGCACGCGCGTCAGTTCGCGTCGGCCGCCGGCCGCTCGATGACGCGGGCGCGCTCGGCCTCGTTCAGCGGATCGTTGAGGATCACCTCGATCTTCGTCCGCGCCCAGTCGGCGCCGACGCTCGAGACGACCACGCGGTACTGACGGCCACCGATGAGCAGGCGCGCCGATCCGTTGAACCACGCGTAGACCACGGCGTCGGCGTCGGGGTTCTCGACCTTCGGTTCGCCGGGGAGCTCGAGGCCGACGTAGGCCAGCGCGGCGCGGGCATCGAACGGACCCGTCGCGTTCTTCGGGGCCTCGAACGCGATGGCCGTCGACACGCCGTCCGAGTACTCGACAGCGATGGCTCCGTACGCGCCGCTGCGATCGCCATAGCGCTGAGTCGCGAACTCGCAGCTGAACCACGTGCGCTCGGGCAGGAACCGCACACATGACTTGCGGACCATGCCCTTGCCCAACGGCTCCGACAGCAGCGGCTGCACCTCGGTGGGTGGCTTGCCGAGGAGCGACGCGATGGGCATCGGCCCGTCGAGCACGCGGCCCAGCGGCTCGGCGGCCTTGGTGTCGCCGGCGGTCTTGGTGTCGCCGGCGGTCTTGGTGTCGCCGGCGGGCTTGGCGTCGCCGGCGGTCTTGGTGTCGCCAGCGGTCTTGCCCGCGCCGACCTTCGCATCGCCGGGACCCGGCTTCGGGGCGTCACCCGGGGCCGGACACGCGGTCGCCAGCGCAAGCAGTGCGACGACACCGACGGGCGCACGCCGGCGCGGCGCGCTCGGGGACACGGGGGCAGGGCGGAGCGCTCGGGACATCGCGCCCACGCTACCGTTTGCGCGACGCGATCGCCACGCGGATGGGTCGACGACGTTTCGTGCTACCGTGCCCGTCGTTCGCGAGCCTGGCGGAATGGTAGACGCGCTGGATTTAGGTTCCAGTGTCCTCGTGGCGTGGGGGTTCGAGTCCCCCGGCTCGCACGAACGTCAACCGCAACTCAGGTCTTCGTGCGCGCGAGGGCAGGCGCGGCGACGGCGGCGCGATGCACCTCGAGATCGAGGCTGAACAGGTGCTCGTCGACGGTGAAGACCAGGCGATGGCCGTGCTCTTCGACCTTGCCGAGGAAGCCGCTGGTGTCGACGTGGATGCGCTCGACGGGCGCGCTGTTCCACCAGCCATCGCGACGGCTGCGGACCGACAGATCGTGCTCGAGCACGATCTCCGGCGGAGGCTGGCCCTTCTTCACCGCGCCGACGAGTCGCGGTGTCGCGTCGAGGCCGAGCGTGATCTCCAGCTCGCCGCCCTCGAGCCGCACGGTCTGATCGATCGTGGCGTTCATGCCGAGGATCGTGGTCACGACCGGCTGCGACAGAATCTTGCCCTGTTCGTCGAGCTCGGGATCCACACCGCCGACCTTGAGCTCGTTGTCGGCGTACAGGCGCAGCGTCGCGCGGACCTGTACGGCCTGCGGGTTCGACAGCTCGGCCGAGAACTCCTGCGTGGGCGCGTCCCCGACCAGCTGCGCGACGTTGGCCTTGCCGACCCGCACCTCGGGGGGCGGCGAGAAATCGATGGCGCGGGTGACCACGAGCACCGCGCCGGCGACGACGACGAGGTACGCGTTGCGGCTGGACACGCCGACCCAGCGACGCCACCGCGGGGTCGCGGTGTCGGTGACCGCGGGCTCCTCGGGCGACGACGCGCCGGGGTCGGGCTCGCCGGGGTCGACGATCGTCGGCTCGGTACTCACTGTCGCGCACGCTGGCACGCGCCGCGTAGCGGTCGCAAATTCTCGGCGATTCCGGAGAACGCGGGCGTCACCCCAGCGAACCGCGGCTCACGCGACGCGGCACGCCAGCGCATAGGCGGCGACGCCGAACGCGACCGAGACGTTCAGCGATCCCTTGCGCCCGACCATCGGCAGATAGAGGACCTCGCGACACAGCTCGAGGATCCGCGGATCGACGCCCGACACCTCGTGCCCGACGACGAGCATGATGGCCCGGCCCCGGGCGGCGTCGAGGACGTCGGCCGCGAACAGGCTCCGGGCCCGCGGGCCGCCCTCGAGCGCCCACAGCTCCCACCCGTCCTGGACGCACTGGGCCGCGGCCCGCAGGGCGTCGGCGTCGCCTCTCCACGGCACGCTCGACTCGGCGCCGAGGGCCGTCTTCGCGAAGCCGGGGTGCGCCGGCGTCGGGGTCACGCCGCCGAGCACGACGAGCTCGAGGCCGACGCCGTCCGCCGTGCGGAACATCGAGCCCACGTTGCGGAGGCTGCGGATGTTGTCGAGCAGCGCGCCCAGCCGCGCGGCGTGACGGGGGACGTCGGCGCCGCGCGGGGCCTCGTGGCTCGGGTACGCCTCGTCGACGAACGACGTCGGCCGACCGCAGTGGGGGCAGCTCGCGCCCAAGGGGCTGCCGTCGTCGACGGGGAAGCGCAGCCCACAGCCACCTTCTCCGACACACTGACGCGCGCGGAAGCGACGGGGCTCGGGGCGGTGGCTGTCTGGGGACACGCCGCGATGCTACCCTCTCGTTCCAGGTGGTCTACCGAGATGACCGTCAGGCGCTCTCGCTCCAGGTCGCCGAGCTCGAGCGCGAGAACGCGGAGCTCCGTGAGCAGGTCGAGTCGCTGCAGCACGAAGCCCGGCGCGCGCGGGACGAGGAGCGCGAGAGCCGGCACCGCGCGGGCAGCGAGCGGGGCTGTGTGATGTGTGGCGGCTCGCTGCTGCCCGTCGCCCTCTTCGCCGGCCGCAACCTGCGCTCGCCGATCCCCATCTCGCTCTCGACCCTGCGCTTCGGCGCGCCCGATGGCGGCTTCACGCGCTCGGCCCCGGTGAAGGCGAAGGTCTGCTCGAGCTGCGGCTACGTGCACGCGTTCATCGAGCTCGTCGTCGACGGTGATGGTGGCGAGAACGACGACGGCCTGGTCTCGCGCGACGAGCAGCCACGCTGACGCGGGTCCGGCCGAGTTCGGGCCGCCCCCTGGCACCGCCGGCGCGCCACCGTACACCAGGCCCATGACGACCGTAGCGCTGATCCCCGCGCGCGGCGGCAGCAAGGGGATCCCCCGCAAGAACCTCGTGCCCGTCGCCGGGAGGCCGCTGCTGGTCCACTCGATCGCGCAGGCGCGCCGCGCCGCGGGCATCGATCGGGTGTTCGTGAGCACCGAGGATCCCGAGATCGCCGCGGTCGCGCGGGACGCCGGGGCCGAGATCGTCGAGCGCCCGCTCGCGCTGGCGGGCGACACCGCGTCGACCGAGTCGGCGATCACCCACGCGCTCGAGCAGTGGGCCGCGCAGGGGCTCGTGCCCGATCGCGTCGTCCTGCTGCAGGCGACCTCGCCGTTTCGCAGCGACGGCCAGCTCGACGCCGCCCTGGCGACCTTCGATCGCACGGGGTGTGACAGCCTGCTGTCGGTGGTGCGCTTCGTCGGCTTCGTGTGGCGCCGCGGCGAAGATGGCCTGTCGCGCCCGGCGACCTACGAGCCGACGCGCCGCCCGCGACGGCAGGAGATCGAGGACACGTTCCTCGAGACCGGCTCGTTCTACGTGTTCCGCCGCGAGATGTACGAGCAGACCGGCTCACGCCTCGGCGGCCGGATCGCGACCTTCGAGGTGCCGGCCGAGGACGCGATCGACATCGACGAGCCCGCGGATCTCGAGCGTGCCCGCGAGGAAGCCCGGCGTCGCGGCTTGTTCGCCGGCGCTGATCTCGGCCGCATCGACTGGCTCTGGCTCGACGTCGACGGCACGCTCACGGACGGCGCGATGTACTACGGCGAGGGCGGCGACGAGCTCAAGCGCTTCGACACCCGCGACGGCGCGGGCATCGGGGCGTTCCGCGCCGCGGGTGGCCGCGTCGCCATCGTCACCGGCGAGATGAGCCGCGCGGCGCAGCGCCGCGCCGAGAAGCTCGCGGCCGATCACGTCGTGCTCGGCTGTCGCGACAAGGGGGCGGCGTTCGAGGACTTCTGCCGCCGCTTCCGCACCACGCCCGATCGCGTGCTCGCGATCGGCGACGACTGCAACGATCTGCCGCTGGTCGGCCGCGTGGCGCTGTTCGTGGCGCCCGCCGACGCGCGGCCCGAGGTCCGCGCCGTCGCCGATGTGGTGACCGCGGCCGAGGGCGGTCGAGGGGCGGTCCGCGAGATCACGGACCGCTTGGTCGCGGCGCGGGGGCGCCTGCGCCGGGTCGCGTGAGGCCGGCACGCCGCGCGTCACACCTGGCAGAACGCGCCGAGCTCGAACCGCAGCTGCGTGTCACCGATGCCGCGCTCGGCGTGGAAGACGTCGAGCGCGTAGGACTCGCCCGCGATGAGGCCCAGGTCGTCGAGCACGACGTTCACGGTCTGGAGCGAGTGCTTGCCGCCGACGTCGGCGACGAGGTGACCGTCGAGGAAGACCCAGACATCGTCGTCACCACCGAACGTCATCACCTCGCCGCCCTGATAGACGAGCGTCGTGTGGACCTCGGTGGTGAAGAAGTAGTTGTGGGCCTCGCCCTCGTTGCCGAAGCCCTGCGCGTCGATGGGGAAGAACGTGTCGTCTTGGAACACCGTGCGGCCCGGCGACTCCTCGAACACGTCGAGCGTGACCGCGATCGAGAGGTTCACCTCGGGGACGTCGACGTACCACTGCGCGAAGCTGTCGGGCCCGGTGATCACCGCGGGCCCGGCGTACTCCGGGTTGTAGACCGGCTTGCCGTCGGGGCCGAGCGTGTCGAGCACGAGCCCGGGCTCGACCTGCCCGGTGGTCGGCGCCGACATGTCGACGTGGGCGAGGACGAAGTCGCGGATCGTGGCCTCGATCGACGCGCAGGCGGGGAGCTGACCCCCGCTCGACTCCCCATCGGTGGTGGTCGGGTCGGTGCTGTCCGTTGGATCGGTCGTGGTCGACGTCCCGTCCGCCGTGGCATCCGTCGAGGTGTCGGTGGTCGGGTCGGTGGTGGTGCCGTCCGTGGTCGTCGCGGTGGCGGTGGTGGTCGTCGCCGTGGTCGCCGAGGTGGTCGTCGCCGTGGTGGTGGTCGCGGATGTGGTGGTCGCCGTGCCGTCGGTGAGGGACGCGCCCGAGGGGCCGTCCTCCCCGAACGACGCGATCATCACGGTGGTCTCGCCCTCGCCGTCCGCCGCAGGATCCCCGCACCCCGCCAGGGCCCAGCCGAGGGCTGCGGCGGCACTCCTGCGAACCAAGCGCATCGCACCATGGTGCCCAGTCGCGAGGGCACCGGTCAGCCATCGGACGCGCGAGGTCGGCCGCGCTCGGCGCGAAGGCGCGTCACTGGTGCTCGGCGAGCCAGCGCTCGACGTCGATCGCCGCCATGCACCCGGTGCCCGCGGCCGTGATCGCCTGGCGATAGACCTTGTCCGCGACGTCGCCGCAGGCGAACACGCCCGGGACGTTGGTGTACGTCGAGCCGGGGCGCGCGATCTTGATGTAGCCCGCGTCGTCGAGGTCGAGCTTGCCCACGAACGGCTGGCTGTTGGGCACGTGGCCGATGGCGAGGAACAGCCCGGTCACGTCGAGTCGCTCGGTCTGGCCCTCGGTGGGGCCACCGGAGGTGTCGGTCAGCACGAGGCCGGTGACGCCGTCGTCGCCGAGCACCTCGGTCACCGCGCGGTTGTAGTGCACGATGATCTTCGGGTTCTCGAGCGCGCGGTGCTGCATCACCTTGCTGGCGCGGAACGAGTCGCGCCGGTGGATGAGGTGCACCGAGGCGCACATGCGCGTGAGGTACTGCGCCTCCTCCATCGCGGTGTCGCCGCCGCCGACGACCGCGACGTGCTGGCCGCGGAAGAAGGCGCCGTCGCAGGTCGCACAGGCGGTGACGCCCTTGTTCCGCAGGCGCTGCTCGCTGGGCAGGCCGAGGTACTTCGCGCTCGCGCCGGTCGCGATGATCAGCGCGTCGGCCGTGTACTCGCCGCTGTCTCCGGTCACTCGGAACGGACGCTTCGAGAGATCGACCTCGTTCGCGAGGTCGTAGATGATCTCGGTGCCGAAGCGCTCGGCCTGGGCCTGGAACTCCTCCATCATCACCGGCCCGGTGACGCCGTTGGGATAGCCGGGATAGTTCTCGACCTCGGTGGTGGTGGTGAGCTGGCCGCCCGGCTCGGGGCCGGCGATCATGACCGGCTTCAAGTCGGCCCGTGCGGCGTACAGCGCCGCGGTGTAGCCGGCCGGGCCAGCGCCGAGGATCAGGACCTTGCAGTGCCGAGTGTCTGCCATCGCTGCGGCGCAGCATAGGCGGCCGGGCTGCACGCGACAAGCCGGGGGACTCGCGCGCGACCCGCCCGGGCGGGTCGGCGATGGACCGCGGCGGCGCGTCTCGGCGCGCGCCGCCTGGCGCCGCGTCAGGGCGCGCGGCGCATGCTCAGCGTGATCACCGAGCCGTCGCGGACGACGTCCACGCTCAGGCGCTCGTCGTCGCGTCGCATCGCCTCGGGCACGTCGGCCGCATCGGTCACCTCGACGCCGTTGATGCTGCGCAGGACGTCGCCGGCCTCGAGGCCGATGCGATCGGCGACCGAGTCCCGCTCGATCCGCGCGATCTCGAGGCCCGCGGCGCCCGGCTTCACCTGGACGCCGAGCCGAAGCTCGCCGCCGGCGGGCGCCTTGGGTGCCGTGGGAGTCGCGGGCGCCGAGGGGTCGAGGCGTTTCAGCTCGTCGAAGCGCTCGACCGGGGGCCGCTCGGTCAGCACCGCCGGGAGCTCGAGGCGCTTGCCGTCGCGCACCACCTCGAGCAGCGCGGTGTGGCCGGGCCCGAGCTCCGCGATGCGCGAGCGGAGGTCCTCGAAGTCGACGACCGGCTTGCCGTCGACCTTCGCGACCACGTCGCCCTCGCGCAGGCCCGCGTCGGCGGCGGGCGTGCCCGCGTAGATGCGGCCGATCTTCGCGCCGTCGCGGCGGCCGGGCTCGTCGTTGCCGGCGGCGCCGAGCTAGCCGCGGACGACCTTGCCGCCGCTCTGCAGCTTGGGGATCACCGCCTTGGCCTGATCGATCGGGATCGCGAAGCCGGCCGCGGCGCCGGGGCCGACCGCGGTGTTGATGCCGATGACGCGGCCCTCGAGATCGAACAGCGGGCCGCCGCTGCTCCCCGGGGCGATGTCGGCGTCGGTCTGCAGGAAGTCGAGGTAGCTGTCGGCGTACAGGCCCAGGCTCCCGCGGCCCTTGGCCGACACGATGCCCACCGACGCCGAGTGCTCGAGGCCCATCGGGCTGCCGATCGCGACCACCCAGTCGCCGACGCGGGTGCCCGCGCTCTCGCCGAGGGTCGCCGCCGACAGGCCCGAGGCGCCCTCGATCTGCACCAACGCGAGATCGGTGGACGGGTCGCTGCCGAGCACCTTGGCCGGGAACTCGCGGCCGTCGTGCGCTCGCACGCGGACCCGCTCGGCGCCGTCGACCACGTGGTGGTTGGTGACGACCAGACCATCGCTCGAGTAGACGAAGCCGCTGCCGTGGCTCTGGGCGATCGCCGGGGGGCCACCGCGGAACGGATCGAACCGGGGCGCGGGTCGCCCACCCTCGGCGTGGACGCTGACGACCTGCGGACCGACCCGCTCGATCATCGGCGCGAGGCTGATGCGGGGATCGTAGCTCGTCGCGGTCGCGCCGGTCGTGCCGCCGACGAGGGAGTCGACCGCGGCGACCAGGGCGGTCGCGCCTTCGGCCGGCGCGGCGCCCTCGGGGACGCTCGCGGCCGCGTCACCGCTGCAGCCGGTCGGCGCGCCCAGGGCGATCACCGCCACGAGGGCGCCGGGGGTCAACAGATGCGCGACGCGACGGCGACGTGCGACGTGGCAACCTGGGGTGGATCGAGTTCGGGTGCTGGCCACGGTCGGCCCGTACCCGGGCGGCCCCGCGGGTTATTCCCGGGCGGGCACGAGGTCGGCCCACGCATGGTGCACGCCGGGTGAGGCGTCGTCCGCTGCGTCGCCGGGCCGTCGGAGCCACAGCGTCAGCTCGCGCGTGGCCGGCTCGACGAGCACGGTGTGCACGACCTCGTCGAGGCGCACGCTGCGGCCGAGATCCCACAGCGCGGCGCGATCGAAGCGCGGCGTCCGATGGGCGCCGCGGACCAGGCGGGTGTAGCGGCTGCACGACGTCGGCGCGGCCTTCTCGCGCAGGTGATTGGTCGCCGCGAGGCGCTCGGGTCCGAGGCCGGATTCGGGCCCGCGCACGACGACGCCGTCGGACTCGACCTCGAGCACGCGCGCGGGGGACTCGGCGTGCCGCGGCTCGACGACGTGGACGATGTAGCTGCCCACGTGGCGCGCCTTCGTGATCGCGGCTTGCACGTCGTCGGCGCGGCTCGACCCATCGCCGTCGACGTCGCGGCGCTCGAGCGCGTCGCGCAGCAACAGGTTCGCGGGGGCGAAGCCCGCCATCGCGCCGGCGAGCGACGCGGTGTGCTCGCCGTAGCCCATGTTGAACAGCGCGGTCACGCCGGCCTCGTTGAGGCAGCTCAGGCAGGCGATGTAGCCGGCGAAGCCGATCGAGACCACCGGTTGCCGCGTCGGATCCGACGGCATCGTCACCAAGATGATCTGGTGCTCGAGGAGATCGGCGTCGTCGCTCCAGTCGAGGTTGCGCACGACCATCGGTGCGCCGTCGCGGTCCTCGGTCACGCCGGCGCCCCAGCTCGACAGCGACGAGCAGCCGATCGCCACCAGGTCGGTCATCGCGTTGAGGGCGAGCAGATCGTCGGCGACGAGCTCGCGGCCGAGCGAAGGAACCTCGGCGCCCCCGTGCTCGCGCATGCCAGCGACGATGCCGGCCGCCTCTTCGCGGAGGCCGGGGGCGATGTCGCCGACCTCGGCGAGCGCGGCCCCGGTCGCCGCGAGCGTCGCCGGCGGCACGACCTGCAGGGCGTAGTGCTCGATCACGTCGACGATCGCGTCGCGCAGCAGGGCGCCGTGGGCGTGGCCCATCTGCGTCGGCGTCCCCCACACCCGCAGGATGCGCTGGCCGTCGACGACCGACAGCGTCCCGTGGATCGCCCCGGCGTCGGTCGGGGTGGCGGGCGTGCGTGCGCTGGGGGCGGCGGCGTCGGTGCGGGTGACCGCGGGCGACGGCGTCGCGGGGCTCCGCGTGCACCCGAGCAGCGCGCAGCAGAGCCCGAGTCCCGCGATCCGCATCCGAGCCCAGCATAGCGCGGCCGATGCTCGACGTCCCGCCGCGGCCGGGTGCTCTGACGTCTGGCCTTGGGTACCCTCGCGTGAACCTATGGGCTCCCGCCTTCTCGAGGACGGAACGACGATGACGCGCGACGCGAAGCCCCACATGCAGGGACGATGGTGGCTGGTGCTGGCGCTCGCCGCCGCCTGCGGGGACGACGACGGCGCCGTGGCCTCGAGCGCCGGATCGGCCGAGACCCTGCCGCAGACCGACGGCGATCCCACGTCGGCGGACACGACGGCCACCTCCGCGGGCACCGACGGCTCGTCCTCCGATGGTTCGTCGTCGGGCGGTTCGTCGTCGGGCGGTTCGTCGTCGGGCGGTTCGTCGTCGGGCGGTTCGTCGTCGGGCGGTTCGTCGTCGGGCGGTTCGTCGTCGGAGGGGTCCTCGAGCGCGGGCTCGTCCTCCGAGGGCTCGACCGGCTCGAGCGAGTCGGGGAGCAGCAGCGGAGGTCCCGCGTGCGGCGACGGCAACGTCGACGTCGGCGAGGACTGCGACGGCGACGTCGGCACGGCGTCGTGTCTCGACCTCGGCCACACCGGGGGCGCGCTGGCCTGCGGCGCGTCGTGCCAGTACGACGAGTCGGGGTGCACGGACTTCGTCCACCCCGGTTTCGCGGAGATCGTGATCACCGAGGTGATGCAGAACCCCGCGGCCCTCGCCGACGATCAGGGCGAGTGGTTCGAGCTGCACAACCCCGGCCTCATCGAGGCGTTCCAGCTCGGCGGCTGCGTCGTGCAGGGCGGCGGCATGGGCGAGGCGTTCGCGATCGACGGCGACCTCGTCGTCACGGCCGGCGACTACGTGACGCTGGCCACCGCGGCGACGCCGGGCTTCGCCCCCGACTTCGTGTGGTCGGGCGCCTTCACGCTCGGGAACACCAGCGACACGATCCGCCTGGTGTGCGACGGCGCGCCGATCGACGAGATCGGCTACGACGACGGCGCGACGTTCCCCGACCCCACCGGTGCGTCGATGCAGCTCGATCCCGGGGCGCTCGACGTCGTCGCCAACGACGACGGCAGCAACTGGTGCGAGGGCGTCACGGACTACGCCCCCGGGGATCGCGGCTCGCCCGGCGCCGCCAATGTCGGCTGCTTCCCGGTCGACTACACCGTCGACTTCTGTCGCCTGCAGTTCCCGCTGTCGATCGACGCGGTCCAGGGTGACGAGATCGACGTGTTCGGTCGGCTGTTCATCGCCGGCCTCACCGATGGGAGTGGCGTCGTTGATCCGGCGCCACAGGTCGCGGGTGAGGTCGGCTACGGGCCCGACGGCAGCGATCCGGCGCAGGATGGCGGCTGGGTGTGGCAGGCCGGGTCGCCGAACCTCGGCTACGGGCCGCTCGCCCCGGGCTACGAGGCGAGCAACGACGAGTACCAGGCCACGCTCGTCGTGCCGGCGGCGGGCAGCTACGACGTCGCCTTCCGGTTCACCGGCGACGGCGGCGCGAGCTTCACGGTCTGCGACGGCCAGGATGCGGGCAGCTCGAACGGCTACGCGCCCGCGGACGCCGGGCAGCTGGACGCGAGCCCGCCGCCACCGCCGGCGAACCTCTACTTCAGCGAGTACGTCGAGGGCAGCGCGACCAACAAGGCCCTCGAGATCTTCAACGCCTCGGGTGCCCCCGCCGAGCTCGCGGGCTGCGAGCTGCGGTTCTACTTCAACGGCGCGGTGGTCCCGGGCGCCACGATCGCCCTGGCGGGCGAGGTCGCCGCCGCCGACGTGCAGGTCGTGTGCGACGACGACATCGTCGACGCGAGCGCATGCGACGTGTTGGCCACAGGCACGTTCTACAGCGGCGACGATGCGGTCGAGCTGCGCTGCGGCGGCGTCGTGCTCGACGTGATCGGGCAGGTCGGCGTCGACCCCGGCGTCGAGTGGCTGGTCGCGGGGGTCGGCACGGCCAACGAGACCCTGCGCCGGAGCTGCACGGTGACCACCGGCGACGCAAGCGGAGGCGATGCGTTCGATCCGTCGCTCGAGTGGACGTCGTCGGCCCAGGACGACCTCGCGGATCTCGGGCTGTACGACTGCCCGTAGCCGGCAGTTCCTGCATCCGATCCACGACTCGCCCGCCGATTCGTCATGGGGCGGCCCGGCGCTCCGCCGGCATCCTGGGATCCATGGATCGCCGCATCTGCGTCCCGTTCTCCGAACTCTCCCTCGGTGACGTCGCCCAGGTGGGTGGCAAGACCGCCTCGCTCGGCGAGCTCACGCGCAGCCTCGCGGCGGCGGGCGTGCGCGTACCCCCGGGCTTCGCCGTGACGACGCTCGCCTACGACGCGGTGCTCGGGCGCGTCGACACCGACGGTCAGCTGCGACGCGTGCTCGCGGATCTCGATCCCGCCGATCTCGGCGAGCTCGCGCGGCGCGGCGCCCGGGCCCGCGCGTTGGTCCTCGCCGCCGGGCTGCCCCCCGAGGTCGCCGCCGCGATCGACACCGCGTACCGCGGCCTCGAGACCCTCCATGGCCCCGACGTCGACGTCGCCGTGCGCAGCAGTGCGACCGCCGAGGATCTCCCCGAGGCGTCCTTCGCCGGGCAGCAGGCGACCTTCCTCGGCATCCGCGGCGCGGCGGCCGTGCGCGCGGCGTGCCTCGAGTGCTTCGCCTCGCTGTTCACCGATCGCGCGCTGGCCTACCGCGCCGCCCACGGCATCGATCACTTCGCGGTCCACGGGGCGATCGCCGTGCAGCGGATGGTCCGCTCCGATCGCGGGGCGGCCGGCGTGGTGTTCACCCTCGATCCCGAGACCGGCTTCCGCGACGTGGTGTTGATCGCCGGCGCCTGGGGGCTCGGTGAGTCGGTCGTCTCCGGTCGCGTCGATCCCGACGAGGTGATGGTGTGGAAGCCCGCGCTCGACCACGCCCTCGATCCGATCCTCAGCCGATCGATCGGGGCCAAGCAGTCGCGGGTCGAGTACGCGCTGCGCGGCGCCGAGTCGACGCGCACCGTCCCGGTCGCCGAGGTCGATCGCGCGCGGCGCTGCTTCACCGACGACGACGCGATCGTCCTGGCGCGGTGGGCCGTCGCGATCGAGCGGCACTACGGCGCGCGCGTCGACGGCAGCCCGGCCATGGACATCGAGTGGGCCAAGGACGGGATCACCGGCGAGCTGTTCATCGTGCAGGCGCGGCCCGAGACCGTGCACTCGCGCCGCGCGGCGCGGCGGTTCACGCAGGACGTGCTGCAGGCCCATCCCAAGCCCCTGGTCGACGGCGTCGCGGTGGGGACCCGCGCGGCCTCGGGGCCGGTTCGCATCGTCCGCACCGGCGCGGACCTCGATCGTGTGCTGCCCGGGGACGTCCTCGTCGCCGACATGACCGACCCCGACTGGGTGCCGGCGATGCGCAAGGCGGCGGCGATCGTCACCAACCGCGGCGGGCGCACCTGCCACGCGGCGATCGTCGCCCGCGAGCTCGGCGTGCCGTGCATCGTCGCGACCGGGCGCGCCACCGACGTGCTCGTCGACGGCCAAGACGTGACCATCGACTGCACGGGCGGCAGCGTCGGTCACGTGCTGCCGGGCAAGGTCCCGTTCCTGCAGCACGAGGTCGTCCTCGACGACCTGCCGAGCACGCGCACCGCACCGATGCTGATCCTCGCCGATCCCGATCAGGCCTTCACCCACGCGCGGCTGCCGGTGAAGGGCGTGGGCCTCGTGCGCCAGGAGTTCATCGTCGCCAATCACATCGGACTGCATCCCATGGCGGTGCTGCACCCCGAGCGCCTCGACGCGGCGACGCGCGCCGCCGTCCTCGCGGCGTGCCACGGCGAGGCCGATCCGGCCAAGTACTTCGTACGGCGGCTCGCCGAGGGCATCGGCACGATCGCGGCGGCGTTCCACCCGCGGCCCGTGATCGTGCGCCTGGGCGACTTCAAGTCCAACGAGTACCGCCGCCTGGTCGGCGGCGAGCCGTTCGAGCCCATCGAGGAGAACCCCATGATCGGGCTGCGCGGCGCCAGCCGCTACATCCACCCGCTGTTCCAGGAGGCGTTCGACCTCGAGTGCAAGGCGATGGCGCACGTGCGCGAGGCCATGGGCCTGCGCAACGTGCAGCTCATGGTCCCCTTCTGCCGCACGCCCGAGGAGGGCCGCGCGGTGATCGAGGGCATGGCCCGCCACGGCCTGGTGCGGGGCGAGCACGACCTGAAGATCTGGGTGATGTGCGAGATCCCGTCGAACGTGGCGGTGATCGATCGGTTCTGCGAGGTGTTCGACGGCTTCAGCATCGGGTCCAACGACCTGACACAGCTCGTGCTCGGGGTCGATCGCGACTCCGCCCTGCTCGCCGACAGCTTCCGCGAGACCGACGAGGCGGTGCTGCGCACGATCGCGGCCGCGATCGCCGGCGCGCACCTGGGCGGTCGACCGATCGGCCTGTGCGGTCAGGCGCCGAGCGACGACCCGGAGTTCGCGCGCTTCCTGGTCGAGCGCGGCATCGACAGCATCTCGGTCACGCCCGACGCGGTGCTGCGGGTGATCCAGGTGATCGCCCGCGCCGAGGCCGGCGCGCGATAGGTGGGCGCCGCGTCAGCCCTCGAACCACTGGACGCGCTCGCGGTTCGCGTACCACGCCTCGATGTTGGGCGCGTAGCGGGCCTCGAGCGCGGCGCGCTTCACCTTGAGCGACGGCGTGAGCAGCCCGTTCTCGATCGTCCACGGCTCGGACACCACGATGAGCTTCTCGAGTCGCTCGTGTTGATCGAGCCGGGAGTTCACGCGATCGAGGTGCTCCATCAGCGCGGTCTGGATCGCCTGCCTGCGATGACTGTCTCCGCCGACCCCACGGGCGTGCTCGGCGAGTACCGCGAGCGCGAAGGGCTGGGGCTTGTCCCCTCCGGTGACGATGACCATGTCGAGGGTGTCGCTGAGCAGCAGCTCGTTCTCGATCGGCGCCGGCGCGACGTACTTGCCCTTGCTGGTCTTGAACAGCTCCTTCGCGCGCCCCGTGATCCGCAGGCGGTCTCGTTCGTCGAGACTACCGAGGTCGCCGGTGTGGACGAACCCGTCGGCGTCGAGCGCCTCGGCGGTCAGCTCCGCAGCCTTGTAGTAGCCGATCATGTTGCCGGGGCTCTTGACCAGGATCTCGCCCGCGGGGCTGATCCGGTGGCTGACGCCCGGCATCGGCTGTCCGACGTAGCCGACCCGCACGTCGCCGGGGCGCGTCAAGTGGGAGTACGACGAGTTCTCGCTCATGCCGTAGCCCTCGAGCAGCTCGAGGCCGAGGCGTCGGTACCAAGCGATCAGCTCGGCGGGGATGGGCGCCGAGCCCGAGCCGGCGAAGCGCACCGCGCCGAGCCCGAGCCCGTCGAGGACCTTGCGGCGCACGAGCCCCCGGACGATCGGGATCCGCAGCAGGAGATCGAGCCGCCGCGCCGGCATCTTGGCCAGCACGCCGGACTGGAACTTGTGCCACAGCCGCGGCACGCTGACGAACAGCGTCGGTCGGGCGCGGCGGAGATCCTCGACGAAGCGGTGCAGGCTCTCGGCGAAGTAGACGTGGAAGCCGAGCAGCATCGACGTCGTCTCGACCAGGGAGCGCTCGAGCGAGTGGGCGAGCGGCAGATACGACAGCATGCGATCGTCGGTGCGCATCCCGAGCTCGTCGATGTAGCCCTGGGCGCTGCACATCGATCGGAAGTTGTGCATGACGCCCTTGGGCGTGCCCGTCGTCCCCGAGGTGTAGATGATCGTCGCGAGCTCGTCGGGGGCCCGGGTCGGGCTGTCCGCGATGGGAGCCGTCTTCGCGATGAGGTCGGCCCACTTCGGTGCGCCCGCGAGGCTCGGGTGCGCGGGCGCCAAGGGGAGGGTGATCCGCGGGAGATCGTCGGGCAGTCCCGCCGCCATTCCGGCGAAGCCGTCGAGCTTGCCGATGAACGCGAGCTTCGCGTCGCTGTGCCCGATGATCTGGCGGATGGTGTCGGGGGTCAGCGTCGGGTACAGCGGCACCGAGACGTGGCCGGCCATCCAGATCGCGAGGTCCGCGAGGAACCACCAGGCGTTGTTCTTGGCGAAGAGGATGATGTGGGTCCCCGCGGGCAGCGCGAGCTGGCGCAGGTGGGCGGCCATGCGCCGCGCCTCGTCCATCGCTCGGGCGAAGTCGATCTCCTCGAGCTTGTCTTGGCCCAGCGGCTGGGTCAGCCACACCGTGTGCGGGCGCTCGCGCTCGTGGGCGTACAGTCGATCGAGTTGCGTGGTCTCGGGCATGGTCGTCGACTCCGGGGGAACTCATCCACGTCTAGAGGGGCTCGCCAACCCGCGGATCGTGGCGGCGAGGGAGTCGATGTCGATCGGCTTGACCAAGAACCGGTCGGCGCCGAGGGCTCGGAGCTCACGCCACTGCTCGGCGCCGCCTCGGCCGGTGACGACGATGACCGGGATGTCCGCGGTCGACGGGTCCTGACGCAGGGCAACGGTGAGCGGCGCCGCGCCGCCGCCGGGCATCTGCAGGTCGCAGACCACCACGTCGGGGTGCTGGCGTCGGGCGATCTGGATCGCGGTGTCGATGTTGGTCACCGCGATCGCCTCGACCCCGGGGAAGGCGTGCGCGACGAGCTCGCGCAGCGCGAGCAGGGCGTGCGGTTCGTCGTCGACGAGCAGCACCTGGCGCAGCGGCGCGCGATGGATCGCGGCCGCGGCGAGCAGCTCCGCGCGCAGGGCACTCGCCGAGGGCGTGCGCCACCGCGGCGACTTGTCGAGGGCGTGCATCAGCGGCGCATCGAAGTCGCGGGGGAGATCGGCGCGCATGCTCGAGGGCAGCGGCGGCGGCTCCCAGGCGTGCTGTTGTAGGAGCCCCACCACGGATCCGGCCGAGAACGGGCGCGCCCCGGTGAGCAGCTCGAACGCGACCACGCCGAGGGCGTACACGTCGATGCGCGCGACCAGGCCGGGGTCGATGGCTTCCTGGCGCGCGACCTCGGGGCTCACGTACGCCGGCGTCCCGAGCCCGGCCAACGCGCCGTCGTGGGCGCGTGCGGCGGAGATCCCCGACAGGCCGAAGTCCGTGACGGCGATCCGACCGTCGCCCGCGAGCAGGACGTTGGCGGGCTTGAGGTCGCGGTGGACCGCGCCGACGTCGTGGATCGCCTGCACGCCCAGGCACAGCGGATCGAGGATCGCGAGCGCATCGTCGATCGCGGGCGACCCCGCGCCGTCACGCCACTGCGCGAGGTTCTTGCCGTCGACGTACTCCATCACGAGGTAGGGGCGCCCGCGGTACTCCCCGAAGGCGTGGATCGTCACCACGTTCGGGTGGCGGACGCGGGCCATCGCGCGCGCCTCGGCGGTGAACGCCTCGCGACCGCCGCGCGAGGCGAGCACGGCCTCGTGCACGAGCTTCACCGCGACAGGGCGGCCCAACGCGAGATCCTCGGCGAGGTAGACGGCGCCCATCGACCCGCAGCCCAGGAGATCGACGACGCGGTAGGCGTGGTCGATGACCTCGTTGGGCGCGAGGGTCTCCTCGCCCGGTGTATCCGCCATCGCGTCGAGGTTCGTGTCGACGATCGTCTTGCGTACGTCGTCACCTTCGTCGCGTGAGCAGTCCATGGTCGTGGGCTCAACCGAACTCCCGCGCCTGGGCCCACGGGTAGAGCTGCGCGTTCTCGGCCTCGGCGTGCCGCTTCATCAGCGCGACGAAGGCGTCGATCGTGGTGGCGCGGACGCACTTGAGTTGGATCTCGATGCCGAGCGCGTCGAGGTCCCGGCGGATCTGGTCGTGCTCCTCGCGGAGGCGGTCGACCAGGGCGCGGCAGCCCGCGTCCTCGGCGGCATAGTCCTCGAACAACTCGCGCTCCTCGAACGCGAGGTGCTCGCGGAGCGCCTTGGCGAACGCGCCCCACACGTCGTCGAGGTCGCGCCAGTCGTCGGTGCGCGCCCGGCCGCAGACATCTGCGAAGCGGGCGCCGAACTCGAGGTGATCGGTCCGGAGGTGATCCGCGGTGCTCATCCGTCGCGCTGTCATCGCCATGGGTTCAGCGTGGGGCTGGTGGGGTCGGACGCCTAGCGAAAGCCCTGCGCGAGAGGGGCGGGCTCGCGCCAGACTCGACGCTGCGAGTGCGGAGGCGAGCTCGGCACGCACGCAGCATGTGCTGGGGCGTCTTCGCGGCCGATGGGCACACTGAGCGGACCATGTCAGCCAGCAAGCCGCCATCCAGTGATCTGCCCGGTGACCTCCTGCGGGTCGCCGACGAGATCCGCGTTCGCATCCACCTCGCGGGCATGGAGGCCAAGGACGCGTGGACCAAGCTCGAGCCCCGCGTGAAGGAACTCGAGCGCAAGCTCGGTCACGCCAGCGATCGCGCCGCCGCCGAGCTCGACGAGGTCGGCCGCACGCTGCGTCACGAGCTCGATCGGCTGCACAAGTCGCTGTTCGGTTGAGCACGCCGCCGGGTGTCGGGCGCCTCGGCCCGTCACTCGAAGCGCAGGGCCACGATCGGCCGCAGGTGCGCGGCCTTGCGCGCCGGGAACACGCCGAACAGCACGCCGACCACGACCGAGACCCCGACCGCCAGCGCGGCGGCCTGCGGTGGCAACGAGAACGGCAGCTCCAACACGCGGCTGGCGGCGAACGATCCGAGGGCGCCGAGCAGGAGGCCGAGCATGCCACCGGCGAGCGACAGCACCACGGCCTCGACGAGGAACTGGGCGAGGATGTCGCGGGCGCGGGCGCCCACCGCCAGGCGGATACCGATCTCGCGGGTCCGCTCGGTCACCGACACCAGCATGATGTTCATGATCCCGATGCCGCCCACCACGAGCGAGATCGCGGCGACGCCGGCGAGCAGGGAGGTCAAGACGCCCGTGATCGTGCCCATCATCGCGATGAGCTCGCGCATGTCGCGTACGGTGAAGTCGTCGTCTTCGCCCTCGAGAATCCGCCGGCGCTGGCGCATGAGCGACTCGACCTGGGCCTTGGCCTCGTCGATGCGATCCTCGGCCGCGGCCGACAGCATCATCACGCCGATGCGGTCGTCGCCCATGATCCGCCGGCCGTAGGTGGACGACGGCATCAGCACGAGGTCGTCCTGGTCCTGACCGAAGGTCGACGCGCCCTTGGGCTCGAGGACCCCGACGACGGTGCACGCGAGATCGTGGACACGGATCTCGGCGCCGATGGGATCGACGGAGCCGAACAGCTCCATGCGGTTGGTCTCGCCGATGACGCAGACCTTGGCGGCCTGGCGCTCGTCCTCGTCGGTGAGCCCGCGGCCCATGACCGTGAGCCACTGGCGGATGTCCAGGTACGCCGGCGAGACGCCATAGAGGTTGGTGCTGCGGTTCTCGTCGCCGGTGACGACGCGGACCGATCGCACGTTCATCACCGACGCGGCGCGCACGGCCGGGCACTCGCGGCCGATCGCGGCGAGGTCGTCGCGGGTGAACAGCGGCGCGCCCAGGCTCGCGCCACCCATGCCCTGCGTCGCGCCGGGGACCAGCATCAGCATGTTGCTGCCCATGCCCGACAGCTCGCCGGTGACCATGGCGGTGGCGCCGGCACCCATCGACTGCATGATGATGACCGCCGCGACCCCGATGACCACGCCGAGCGTCGTGAGCAGCGAGCGCAGCTTCGATCGCAGCAGGGCCGCCACTGCGAGGCCGGTGGTGGTCACGAGCCTCACGCGGCCACCCGCGGCTGGTCCGAGATGATGAGGCCGTCGCGGAACGTGACCAGACGTCCCGCGTACGCGGCGATGTCGATGTCGTGGGTCACCATCACGATGGTGATGCCGCGATCGCGGTTGAGCGCGACCAGCAGCGCCATGATCTCGGCGCTGGTCCGGGTGTCGAGATTGCCGGTGGGCTCGTCCGCGAGCAGCACCTCGGGGGCGTTGACCAGGGCGCGGGCGATCGCGACCCGCTGCTGCTGGCCGCCCGACAGCTGGTTGGGGTGCGCGCGTTCGCGGCCGGCGAGCCCGACCTCGGCCAAGGCCCGACGCGCGCGGACGCGGCGCTCGCTGCCCGACACGTCGGCGTACACCAGCGGCAGCTCGACGTTGTCGAGCGCGGAGGTCCGCGGGAGCAGGTTGAAGCCCTGGAACACGAAGCCCAGCCGGTCGTTGCGCAGGGCGGCCAGCACGTCGCCGGGCAGCGATTCCACCGGGATGCCCTCGACCAGGTACTGGCCCTCGGTCGGCGCGTCGAGGCAGCCGAGGATGTTCATCGCGGTCGACTTGCCCGAGCCCGAGGTGCCCATGATCGCGACGAACTCACCGGGGTAGATGTCGAGGTCGACGCCGCGCAGCGCCTGCACGGTCGCGTCGCCTTCGCCGAACACCTTGGTGATCCGACGCAGCGAGAGCAGCGGCTCGCGGGGGGCCTGCACGCTACTTCTCCCCGTACGCGGTGCGGCCGGCCGGCGTCAGGTCGACGAGGACCAGATCGCCGGACTGCAGCGCGCCGTCGTCGTCGATCTGGGTGTTCATGCCGTTGCTGATGCCGGGGATCACCCGCACGGCGACCAGCGCGTCGTCGCGCAGCACCCAGACGGTCTGCTTGGCGGCCTGCTGTTCGGGCGGCGTGAACCGCAGCGCCGCGTTGGGCACGTGCAGCGCGTCCTCGACCGCGGCGGTGCGGACCTTCACCGACGCGGTCATGCCCGGTCGCAGGAGCCGCTCGGGGTTCTCGACGTCGAGCACCGCCTCGTAGGTCACGACGTTCTGCACCACCTTGGCCGCCGAGCGCACCTCGGTGACGACCGCATCGAACGTCCGCTGGGGGAACGCGTCGACGGTGAAGCTCGCGCGCTCGCCCGGCTCGACCTCGCCCATGTCGGCCTCGTCGATCGCCGCGACCACCCGCATCGCCACGAGATCCTCGGCGATCGTGAAGAGCACGGGGGTCTGGAACGCGGCGGCGACGGTCTGGCCGGCCTCGACGTTGCGCGAGATGACGACGCCGTCGATCGGTGAGGTGACCTCCGCGTAGCGGTGGCTGGTCTCCACGATCCGGGCGTTGGCGCGCTGCAGCTCGAGCTGTGCCGCCGCCGACTTGATCGCCGCGTCGGCGGTCGCCGCGGTCGAGCGCAGGTTCTCGAGGACCTCGGCCGACTCGATGCTGTGGTCGAACAGGCCTTGGCTGCGCGTGAGCTGCCGTTTGGCCCGCGCGTGCTCGACCTTGGCCTGCTCGAGCGCGGCCTGGGCCGCCTTCACGCTGGCGCGCGACTGCGCGACCTGGGCGTCGAGGCTCTCGGTGTCGAAGCGCGCGAGGACCTGACCCCGCGTGACCGCGTCGTTGAAGTCGACATCGACCGACGCGAGGCGGCCGGAGATCTGCGCGCCGACCTGCACCGTCGTGCGGGCCTCGACGCGGCCGGTCGCGCTCACCTCGCGCAGGACCGGGCCGCGCCCCACCGTGTCGGTGCGGAAGCGACCGGCGAGCGGGAGCGGCCGCGGGCGCAGCAGGACGACCGCGGCCGCGATCGCGACGCAGACCACGGCCGCGATCGCGATGCGGATCGCGATGCGGCGCCGACGGGCGCGTTGCTCGTGATCGATGACCTCGCGCAGCGCGGGGTGCGACGCGGGGGCGGAATCAGGTGTGGCGGCGGACGCAGGCATGCGCGGGACTCGAGCCGACACGGTAGGTCCGCCGCGGCCGCGCCCGGGGCGAAGCCTGCGCGCGGGCGCGGCCGGGAGGGCGCCAAGGTTGCGGGCCTACGGCGCGGCGGCGGTCACCACGTCTGCGGTTGCGTCCGCGTCGAGGCCTGCGGCCACCACTTTTTCGGGTGCGTCCTCGTCGAGGCCGGCCGCCACCATCTCTGCGTAGACGCCACCCCTCTCCATCAGTTCGTCGTGGGTGCCCATCTCCGCGATCTCGCCCTGCTGCAGGACGAGGATCCGGTCGGCGCGGCGGATCGTCGACAGTCGGTGGGCGATGACGATCACGCTGCGACCGGCGAGCAGCGTCTCGATCGCGCGCTGGACCTTCTGCTCGGTGACGCTGTCGACGCTGGCGGTGGCCTCGTCGAGGATGAGCAGCGTCGGCTCGCGGGCGGCGACGCGGGCGAACGCGACGAGCTGGGCCTCGCCCGAGGACAGGTTCGCGCCGCGCTCGCCGACGGCGAAGCCGAGTCCGCCGCGCTCGGCGATCACGTGGTCGGCCTGGACGATCGCCAGCGCGCGCTCGAGTCGGTGGCGATCCCCGGCGAGCTCGGGATCGCCGAGCGACACGTTGTAAGCGACGTCGTCATCGAACAGGAACACGTCCTGCTGGACCATCAGCACGCGCCGGCGCAGCTCGGCGGGGGCCATGTCCGACAGCTCGACGTCGCCGTCCGGGGTGACCAGCGCGACGCTCCCGCGGTAGCCGTCGTAGAACCGCGTGAGCACGCGCCCGAGGCTGCTCTTGCCCGATCCGGTGCGGCCGACCACCGCGATCACCTCGCCGGGCGCGACGTCGAACGAGATGCCGCGCAGGACGTCGGGGCCGTCGGCCTTGTAACGGAACCGCAGATCGCGGACGCGGATCGCCCCGCGCCAGTGCGCCAGCGCGTCGACGGTGGCGCCTGGGCCCTCGGCCGGCTCGTCGAGCAGACCGTAGATGCGCTCGAGCGAGGCCGACGCCCGCTGGATCGTCGCGAGCTTGCCCGAGAACTCCTTGATCGGCCCGAACACGCGCTGCAGGTAGTCCACGAACGCGAAGAGCAACCCGAGGGTGATCGCGCCGCCCGAGGTCACGCTCGGCGCCGCGAAGTAGATCATCAGCGCGATCGTGAACGCCGAGATCCCGTCCATCAGCGAGAACAGCAGCGCGTCGAGGAGGTTGGCGCGCTTGGTCGCGTCGAGGTTGCGCTCGCCCAGGCGCGCGTACTCCTTCAGGGCTGCCGCCTCGCGGCCGAACAACTGGACCACGGTCACGCCGGTGAGCTGCTCGGCGAGGAACCCGGTCTGCGCCGCCGCAGCCTTGCGGACCTCGAGCTGCAGGCGCCGCAGCGCGGCGCCGAAGTAGCGGACCAGCACGTACAGCACCGGCGCCACGGTGACGGTGACGAGCGTGAGCTGGGCGTCGAGGATGAACATCGCCACCAGGATCGACCCGATCATCACGATGTCCGTGAGGATGGTGAAGACGCCGAACGCGAGGGTCTCGCTCAGCGCCTCGACGTCGCTGGTGGTGCGGCTGAGCAGGCTGCCGATCGCGTTGTTGTCGTAGAAGCGCGCGGGCAGGCGCAGCACGTGGGCGAAGACGGCGCGACGGGTGTCGCTGATCGTCGCGTGGCCACCGCGTTGCAGCGCGTAGACCTGCACCGCCGAGCACAGGAACTCCGCGACGACGGCGACCAGGAACACGATGCCGAGCACGCGCAGGCCGATCCTGTCGCCCTCGGGGATCTCGGTGTCGATCGCCGCCTTGAGGAGCAGCGGCCGCAGCGTCGACAGGCCCGCGACGAGCGGGATCATCGCGAGGCCGAACCAGATCCAGCGGCGGTGGGGCTGGGCGAACGACCAGAACCGTCGGAGCAGCGACCACGTGCTCGCCGGCGCGACCCCCGGCTTCTTCAGCGATGAGCTCGACGCATCGCTCATGCGCCTTGGCCCTCCTGGTGGGCGTGCGTCTCGGCGTACAGGCCGCCCTGCCGGAGCAGCGCGGCATGGGTGCCGCGCTCGACCAGGCGACCGTGGTCGAGCACGAGGATCTCGTCGGCGTGCTCGAGCACGCTGGTGCGGTGCGAGACGATGATCGTCGTCGGCGCGCTGCCGCCCTCGCCCGAGCGCAGCGCTCGGATCGCGGCGACCAGCTTGGCCTCGGTGTTGTGATCGACGGCGGCGAGGACGTCGTCGAGCACCAGCAGCGGGCGCTGGCGGTACAGCGCGCGGGCCAGGGCGGCGCGCTGCCGCTGCCCGCCCGAGAGCATCACCCCGCGCTCGCCGACCCCCGTGTCGAGGCCCTGGGGGAGCTGGGTGATGTCGTCGTGCAGGCACGCCGCGGCGAGCACCGCGTCGAGCCGCGGATCCGGCGGCTCGGGCTCGGCCTTGCCCTTGCCCTTGCCGCGCGCCCGCGGGTTCGCGTCCTGCAGGGTGATGTTGTCGCGCAGCCGCGTCGAGAAGAGGAACGGCGCCTGGGGGACCACGGCCATCGCGGCGCGAAGGTCGGCGAGCGACACGTCGACGACGTCGATGCCGTCGACGAACACCGTGCCCGCCGGCGGGGTGTAGACCCGCGTGAGCAGGTTGACCAGCGTGGTCTTGCCCGAGCCGGTCTTGCCGAAGATGCCGAGGGTCTTGCCGGGTGCGACGCTGGCGTCGATGCCGGTGACCGCCGGGTTCGTCGTGCCCTCGTAGGTGAACGACAGGCCGCGGAGCTCGAGCCGAGGCGGGTGCTCGATCGCGAGTGACCGCTGCACCGGCGGGAGCTCGTCGGGCGTGTGCAGCAGCTCGGCGACGCGGCTGGTCGCGATGACGCCGCGGCCGACCGCGGCGAGCACCCACGCCAGCGACGCCAGCGTCCCGACGAGCGACACCAGCAACGCGGTGAACGTCGCCAGATCGCCGACGCCGAGCTCACCGGCGATGACCCGGTTGCCGCCGGCCCAGAGCACCGCGGCGGCGCCGACCAGGCCCGAGAACCCGAGCACCGGCATGCCGAACGATCGGATCGCGGAGATCCGCAGCTGCAGCGCCAGGTAGGCCTCGTTGCGCTCGTCGAAGCGGCGCAGCGTCGCGGCCTCGGCCGCGTGCGAGCGGATCGTGCCCACGCCCGAGTACGACTCGAGGACGCGATCGGACAGCCGCGCGAGCTGCTGCATGCCGTCGCGGACCATCGTGAAGAAGCGCTTCACCGTCCAGCGCATGTACGCGGCGCCGAAGGCCACCGGCACGAGGCACCACAGCGTCAGCGCGACGTCGGTGGTCAACATCTGCCACAGGTGCATCGGGATGGCGACCGCGACGTTGATGATCTGCAGGCCGACGAAGCCGACCAGCAGGCGCACCGAGGTGGTGTCGTTGCTGGCGACGCTGATCAGCTCGCCGACCTTGTGGCGGTTGAAATACGGCCGCTGCAGGCCGAGCAGGCGCTCGAACAGATCGATGCCCAGGCGGTACTCGATCTCGCGGCCGGGGTTGAAGAACAGCACCCGCGACAGGGTCCGCACCGCGATGACCACCACCGCGAGGACCATGAGCTCCACGGCGATGCCGCGGGCCTGGGCGAGCACCGCGGCGCCCTGGCCCTCGAGCAGGTTCAGCGCGTCGCCGAGCAGCGCCGGGATGCGCACCACCGCGTAGTTGGTCGCCAGGAGCGCGGCGAACCCCAGTGCGTACTGCACGAGATTGCGCCGCGCATAGCCGGCGAGGAAGCGGAAGGTCCCGGTCACGGTGCGAGAGGGCGAGCTCGGCCCGGCGTCAGCCGGCCTTCTTGTCGTCGGACTTCTTGTCGTCGGACTTCTTGTCGTCGGCCTTCTTGTCGTCGGCCTTCGCGTCGCCGGCCTTCGCATCGCCGGCCTTCGCGTCGCCCTCGGGGCCCGGCTCGGGGGTCGCGACCAGCGTCTCGTCCTTCTCGATCTCGTCGAGGACGGTGCCGACCGCGTCGAGCTGCTTGCGGATCTCGGCGAGCGTGGTCGCGAACGCCTCTTGCTTGGCGATCTCGGGCCCCAGATCGCCGCCGAGATCCTCCCACGCCTGGATCGCGCCGCCGAGCTGCGACTGCGTGTTGCCGCCCTCGCTGCCCTTCTTGGTCAGCTCGTCGTAGCCCTTGATGATCTTCGAGACGTCCTTCTTGTACTTCTCGTTCCACGACTCGAACGCGGCGGCGTTGGCCCACTTGGGCGCGGCCTTCTCGACCTCGTCGAGCTTCTTGCGGACGTCGGCGAGGAGCTTGCGGTAATCCGCGAGGTGCTCCTTGATGTAGACCTTGCTGTCCCGCTCGTACTTCTCCTTGGCCTCGGCCATGACCTCCTCGTTGCTCTTGAAGCCGGCCTTGCGGCGGGCCTCCTCGAGCTCGGCCTGGGACTTCTTGGTCGAGGGGGTCTGCTTGAGGTCGAAGGCAGTCTTGCCCTTGTCCTGGGCCTTCTCTTCGGTGCGGGTGTTGTCACAGCCGCCGATCGAGACGAGCGAGACGAGCGAGACGAAGCAGAGGGACACGACGCTGCGCATGGGACCGATCCTCACGGGGTGAGCCCGAAAGGTACCAGGCGGGGCCTGCCGGTGGCGCGATACTTCGGTGGTGATCCGCGTGCGGGCGACAAACACCGTCAGCGCCGCCGCACGGGGCGGCTGCCGTCGAGCGCCGCCCGGGCGCCGGCGATCTGGCCCCGTTCGCGGGCGACCTCGTCGGAGAAGTTCGCCAGCGGCGCCTGGCGGTGCGCGTGCTTGGTCTCTGCGCGGTCGAGCTCGCCGGCCGCCTCGTCGAGGCGCCCCTGCAGGCGGAGCACGGTCGCGAGCTGCACCGCAGCCTCGAGATCGGTGCCGTCGGCGTCGGTGCTCGGGATGGCCGCGGCGCTTCGGAAGGCAGTTTCGGCCGCCGCGTACTCGCCGAGACCGACGCGCGCCAGGCCGAGGTTGAAGTCGATGATCGCGAGGACCGGATGGGTCGCGTCGAGGCGACGTCGGGCGATCGTCGACGCGCGCTCGAGGTAGTCCGCCGCGGCCCGGTGGTCGCCCTTGGCGATGAGCGCGCTCGCGAGGTTCGCGTAGGAGCCCGCGACCTCGTGGTGATCGCCGCCGAGGATCCGCTCCTCGATCGCGAGGCCGCGGCGATAGTACCGCTCGGCGTCCTCGTAGCGGTCCATGCCCATGGACACGGTGCCGAGGTTGGCGAGCGCGGCGGCCACGTCGGCGTTTTCGGTGCCGAGCTCGGCCTCGCCGATCTCGAGCGCGCGCAGCAGCAGCGGCTCGGCGACCTCGAAGCGACGCGCGGCGAGCTCGACGTTGGCGAGGTTGTTGAGCGAGCTGGCCACGAGCGGGTGCCACGGCCCGAACACGCGCTCGCGGATCTCGAGCCCGCGGCGCTGGGCCGCGGCAGCGCCGACGTCGTCGCCCTGGAGGTGCAGCACGTTGCCGAGGTTGTCGAGGGAGTCGGCGACGTCGGGGTGATCCTCGCCGAGGATCTCCTCGCGGGTCGCCAGCGCGCTGCGGTCGAGGGCGATGGCGCGATCGAACTCGCCCTTCTCGCGGAGCACCGCGGCGATCTGGACGTCCAGCGCCGCGCGATCGAGGGCACTGCCGGTGCCCGATCGCTCGAGCACCGCGGCGGCGTGCAGGCCCCACGTCAGACCCTCGTCGTGACGGCCGAGGCGGTTGCCGACCGTGCGGATCTGCCACAGGGCGGCGCGGGCGGCCGTGGCGTCGTCGCCCAGGCGGAGCGCGTCGAAGTACGCCCGGCCCAGGGCCGCCTCGGCCTCGGGCAGTCGATCGAGCTCGCTGAGGTGGCGGCCGCGGGCGAGCGCCGTCTCGGCACCCAACGCCGCCAGACCGAGCGCGACAGTCTCGGCCGCGACCGCGTCGTCGATCTCGAGGGCGTCGGCGGGGCGCCCGACCGCTGCGATCGCGTCGGCCCGCGCGAGGCGCTGGCGCAGCTCGGCGACGCGGCGATCGTCGACGTCCTCGGCCCAGCGCGAGCGGGCAAGCACGCGGACGTCCGTGCACGTCGAGGGATCGGAGAGGTTGGCCGCGGCGCGCACGGCCGTACGTGCTGCGATCGTCGAGCCCTCGGCGAGGGAGTCGAGCAGGGCCTCGAACGCGATCGCGTGGCTGTCGAGGCAGGCCTGCGCCGTCGTCGACTGCGCGGCGTCGAGGGTGTGATCGATCGCGGTCGCGACGCAGACCTCGCGCGCCGCATCGGCCCAGCGCGACGCGAAGCGATCGAACCATGGGGGCAGCCGCTCGGCGGTCGCGGCGGCGAAGGCGAGCCGTCCGCTCGTCAGCGCGCCGAGGACCTCGTCGGCGCGACCGGGCCACTGCGCCGACATGCTCGCCGCGGTCGCGTCGCAGTCGGCGAGCGCGGCCCGCCGCCGCCACTGGCCCAGGCCGACGGCGCCGAGACCGATCGCGGTGACGCCGATCACGGCCACCGCGATCCGGCGCCGCGTGGCCCGCTGTCGGCCGTTGCGCAGGGCGTCGAGCAACGCGGACATCCGCGGATGACGGGCGTCGGCGCGCCGCGACAACCCCCGCTCCAGCACGCGTCGCAGCCACGTCGGCACGCGCCGATCCCCGCGCTGCGGCGGTGCGTCGAGCATCATCGCGAGCTGCTCGTGCAGCGTCGCCCCGGTGTACGGGCGCGTGCCGTAAAGCGCCTCCCACAACGTGACGCAGAAGCTGAACTGGTCGCTGGCTGGCGTCGCGTTGCCGCCGGCGAGCTGCTCCGGGGCCATGTACGCCGGCGTGCCGATGATCGCCCCAGCCCGGGTGACATCGACGCGCAGCATCGCCGGCGACGACGCGCTGCCGCCGTGGGGATCGGAGCCGACCTCGACCTCGTGTCCGCGCGCGAGCCCGAAGTCCATCACGCGCGCCCGGCCGGCCCCGTCGATCATGATGTTGTCGGGCTTGAGATCGCGATGCAGCACGCCCGCGGCGTGGGCCGCCGCCACGCCGTCGCCGGCCGGGAGCAACACGTCGAGGACCTCGGCCCACGGCCGCGGCGCGGCCCGCAGCCACACCGACAGCGTCTCGCCCTCGACGAACTCCATCGCGATCCAGGCCTGCTCGCCCAGCGTCCCGACGTCGTGGATCGTCACCACGTTGGGGTGCGAGAGCTTGGCCAGCGACTGGGCCTCGCGGAGCATCCGCGCGCGCGCGACCGCCTGCGCCGCCGCGCTGTCGCCGACGCGGTGCAGCAGCTTGAGCGCGACCTTGCGATCGAGATCCGGATCGTACGCGGCATGGACGACGCCCATGCCGCCCTCGCCGACGTGGTCGAGCACGACGTAGCGATCGATCGTGGTGCCGCGGACGACGCGACCCGCCGGCATCTGCGCCCGCGCCGGCGCGAACTCGGCGTCGGCAGACGTCACCTGGGCGTCCGGCGCAGCGGTCGGCGCGGTCGGTCCGGGGGCGGCCATCGGGCCGCCTAGTGTACCGGGTCGCGGGGCGGGTCTACCCGTGATCACGCCGCGGACCCGTCGATCGCGACGGGCGCGTTCCTCAGTTCGGCGGCGGTGGGGTGGGGGACTCGGGGGCCGGCGGCGGGTTGGTCAGCTCGGCGGGCGGCCGACACACCTCGCCGGGGCCGTCGGCGATCGTGATGCACTGCAGATCCTCGGGGCACTTCGCTCCGTCACCGCAGGGGATCTCGCACGCGTACAGCTTCGGGCCCTTCGGACCGGCGATGCCGTAGTGCTCGATGCACTGCTCCGGCTCGGGGCACGGCGGCGCGTCGCCGCAGGTGGCCGCGGTGCCGGCACCGTTGACGTTGGTGGCGGCCGGGAGGCCCGGCGAGCTCGGGACGGGCGCCGGTCGGCATGCGCCCAGCGTGATCAGGATGAGGAGCCCGCGAAGGGGTGTCGTCCGATCCGAGAAGGGACCACGCGCAGGCACGACCGAGTCGTCGATGGGGTTCGCCACGCCACGGTGTAGGCCGCCGCGGCGGGGTTTCAAGCGCGTGTCCGCGAACGAGGTGCGCGCGCGGGCGCACGCTCGCGGGCGACTGCTACGCTGCCGCGGTGTCGGAGCACCGCTCGCCGCGCCCCACGGGCTCGCCGTACCCCACGGGGATGATCCGCCTCGCTCGTCTCGTCGCGCTCGCGTCGGTCGCCGCGTGCCGGCCGCGGGAACCCGCGCCGCCGTCCGAGGCCGCGGTCGCGCCCGCGCCCGCGGTCCAGGTCGAGCGACCGGCGTCTCGACCCGATGTCGAGCCGGCTCCGACCGCGACCCCGCCGTTGCTCGAGCCCACCGCTGCGGTCGGCCCCCGCGCGGCGGTGTTCTTCCGCGCGGAGCCCCGCGGTCGGGCGCAGATGTTCGCGATCACCGACGCCGAGCCCCGGGCGATGTGGGTCGTCGACGCCGACGGCGGCGGGAGCCTCGGTCGCGGCCAGGCGAGCCCGATGATCGCCCCGGACGGTCGCCACCTCGCGTACTTCGATCGCGGCAAGCTATGGGTCGCGGCGCCAGACGGCACCGCGAAGCAGCAGGTCACGCGTCACCGCGCGGATCAGGTCAGCGTGCTCGTGGCTGCGTTCACGCCCGATGGTGCGGCGCTGCTGTTCCACCAGGACGCGGTCGAGTCCGAGGAGGGCGTCGCGCTGCCCAAGGGGGTGACACCGGGCTTCCATCGCTTCGACCTCGCGACCGGCACCACGACGCCGATCCCGGGGCTCGAGGCGTTCTCGGCGTGGGCCGACGACGGCAGGGTGTTGTACGAACGCACGGGCCCCGATCGAAAGGACGTGCTCGTCCGCGCGAGCCTGTCGCCCGTCGTCGAGGAGGTGTTGATGACGGCGGGTGGCGACCTCGGCTTCGCGCAGCTCACGGTGTGGCGCGACGTCGTCGTGTGGGGCGAGCACCACGCGCCCGGCCGCGGTCGCATGTTTGCCGCGCGCCTCGACGGTTCGCGCAGGCGCATGATCACGCCCGAGACCGCGTGGGCGCAGGTGCAGTGGCCGCGGTTCGCCCCCGACGGCGCCCAGCTCGCGTACACGGACGACAGCGCGTTGATGCGGATCTCGCTCGTGGGCCCCGAGCCGATGCCCGCGCCCGATCGCCTCACCGTCTGCGCCGATCGCTGCCAGTACCATTGGGAGGGCTCGCGCAGCCTACTGGTGCGCGACGGCGACGAGCTCGCGCGTGTGACGATCGGCGACGACGGGGCGGCGGTGCGCACGACGGTGGCCGCGGACGTGGTGGGATTCGCGGTCGCGGGCGAGCCGGACTGATCGGGGGGAGGCGACGGTCCTCCCGACCCAAGCCCCGCACTCGACGCCGCGGCCAACGATCGCTCGATCACCTGTCCCCTCCGCCCCCCGCGGTGTACCCTCGCGCCCGTGCAGCGCACGCGCATCGACAGCCGCGGCAGCGCGACGGTCCTCGACGTCGCCGAGGCGATCGTCGAGGTCGTCTCCGGTCGTGCCGGCGTGGCGGCGGCGCTCGCCACCGTGATCGATCGCTCGGGCTCCGCGCCGCAGGTCATCTCGGCGCGCCTGCTGCTGCGCGACGACGGCGTGCAGATCGGCACCGTCGGCGGGGGCGCGATCGAGGCCCAGGTCCAGGATGCCTGCCGTGCGGCGCTCCGCGACGGTCGCAGCCGCCGGGTCCAGGCCCACCTCGTGCGCGATCTCGGGATGTGTTGCGGCGGTTCGATGGAGGTGTTCGTGGAGTTCCTGCAGCCCGAGCCGCGGCTCATCGTCATCGGTGCGGGGCACGTGTCTCAGGCCCTCGTCCCCCTTGCCCGCGCCGCGGGCTTCCGCGTGTCGGTGTTCGACGATCGCGACGAGCTGCTCGAGCACCCCGCGTTCGCCGAGGTCCACCGCGAGGCCCGCGACGTCGACGAGCTCCTCGGCGGTCACCTCGAGCCCGACGATCGCGACTACCTCGTGGTCGTGACCCGCGACCACGCGCGCGACGAGCGGGCCTTGACGGAGCTGCTGCGTCGGCCGCATCGCTACCTCGGCATGATCGGCAGCCGACGCAAGGTGGTGGCCGTGCTGCGGCGGATCCTCCACCGCGAGCGCGAGTCGGGTCGCCCGACGCCGGATCTCTCGCGGGTGCACGCGCCGATCGGCCTGGCCCTGGGCGGGCGCACGCCGGTCGAGATCGCGATCAGCATCGTGGCGGAGCTCGTGGCGGATCGGCACGGGGGCACCGGGGCGTCCATGAACATGATCGGGAACCTGATCGACCGGGTCGCCGAGACGGCGGACGCGACCGACGACGCCGGGGATCCGTGATCAAGTACATCGGCTCCAAGCGCACGCTGGTGCCGCTCATCCGCGACGTGATCGCGGGCCTCCCCGACATCCGCACCGCAGCCGATCTCTTCTCCGGCACCTCTCGGGTCGGCCACGCGCTGAAGGCCCAGGGGCTGCGCGTGGTCGCCAACGATCACAACGCCTACGCCGCGACCCTGGCGCGGTGTTACGTGCAGGCCGATCGCGAGGACGTGCTCGCGCCGGCGACCCAGCTGCTCGAGGAGTTCCGCCGGCTGCCCGGCCGCGCCGGCTACTTCACCGAGACGTTCTGCGTGCGCAGCCGCTTCTTCCAGCCGCGCAACGGCGAGCGCATCGACGCGATCCGCGACGCGATCGCGGCCAAGGATCTATCGCCCGAGCTCGAGGCGGTGCTGCTGGTCGCGCTGATGGAGGCCGCCGATCGCGTCGACTCGACCACCGGCGTGCAGATGGCGTACCTCAAGCAGTGGGCGCCCCGGGCCCACAACGCGCTCGAGCTGCGCATGCCCGAGGTGCTGCCGCGCGCGGCCGCGGGCAAGGGCGAGGCCCACTGCGCCGACGCCGTCGAGGTCGCGCGCGCCCACCCGGTCGACGTCGCGTACCTCGATCCGCCGTACAACCAGCACAAGTACGTCGGCAACTACCACGTATGGGAGACGCTGGTGCGCTGGGATCAGCCGGAGGTCTACGGCACCGCGTGCAAGCGCGTCGACTGTCGCACGCGGCGCAGCGCGTTCAACTCGCGGCCCAACGCAGCCGCCGCCCTGGCCGAGCTGGTCGCGGCCGTGCGGGCGCGATACCTGGTGGTTTCATTCAGCAACGAGGGGTTCTTCACACGGGAGTCGGTCGTCGACATGTTGGCCGCGCGGGGGGAGGTCGCCGTCCTCGAGACCGACTTCAAACGCTACGTCGGCGCGCAGATCGGCATCTACAACCCGAAGGGCGAGCGGGTCGGTCACGTCGGGAACCTCCGCAACAAGGAGTACCTGTTCGTGGTCGCCAGCCCCGGCGAAACGCCTCTGGGCGTCGGTTCGGACGGCGTGTATGCTCCCGCGCATGCCGAGCCCCCGTTCGTATTCGTTGGCAACAGCGCTCGTCCTCGCCGTCGGCGCCGCGTCGTGCAAGAAGACTCAGCAGCCGGGTAGCGATGCGCCGCTGGTGATCAACGGAACCGGGGGTGGCGGCGACGCCGTACCGCCGTCCGACGTCAGCGTGCCGGGGAAGCCCGCCGCGGCGGTCGAGAAGATCCAGTTCACCGCCGGCGTGTCGAACCTCGCCGAGGTCTTCGAGGTCATCAAGGACGTCAGCGCGCGATGGGCCCCCGATGGTGGCGGCGACGTGAAGTCGGAGATCCAGGCCGGCCTGCTGCAGATGGGCTTCGCGCCGTCGTTCCTCGACAACATCGATCTCGCCGGCGTGCACGCGGTGTGGGCGGCCTATCCCACGCAGGACTCGGCGGCCGGCCCCAAGGATGCCAACGTCGCCGCGACCATCGCGGTCGTCGACGGGCGCAAGGTCATCGAGGCCGCGCCAGCGTCGTCGCGGCCGCAGCCCCTGGGCGATGGCATGTGGGAGCTGAAGAGCGGCGACGGCAAGCTGCTGATCAAGGAATCGGGCAAGGAGCTGCTCATCGGGATGTCGCCCGAGGACATCGCGAAGGCGGCGAAGCTCCGCGGCGAGGCCAAGGCCGATCACCGCCTCACCGCCAAGGTCTGGAACATCCCCAAGGACGACCTCGATCCGGCGGCGCTGTTCGGCCTGCCGTCGAACTCGAAGCTCGCCAAGGACCTCTCGGCGGTGTTCAAGAGCCTCGGCGCGATCGAGCTGGTCGCCGACGCCGGCCTGGCCAAGGACGCCGCGTTGATGCTCTCGGCGGATGCACCGTTCAGCAAGCTCGGCATCGAGCCGATCGGCAAGCCCCGCGCCGCCTCGACCGCGCTCGAGGGCCGGCTGCCCGGCGATCCGATGCTGGTCACGACGCTGTCGTGGGGTGACCCGACGTTGGTCGCGAAGCTCATCAACGAGCAGGTCCCGATCGCGCAGATCCCCGAGCCGTTCGCGGCGATCGTCCGTCAGGTGATGACGGCGGCCACCACGTTGCTGTCGCAGATCTCCAACGACGTCGTCTTCGCGCTGTACGTCGACGGCAAGGGCCGCATCACCGCGGTGGTCGCCGCGGACGTCAAGGACGAGGCCAAGACGCGCGAGGCCATGCGCAGCATCGCCGACGCCGTGCGCCTGGCGGTCGAGGCCCAGCAGGCCCTGGCGGGCAAGAACAAGGCCGCGCAGATCGGCTTCGAGTGGAAGCCCGACGGCGTGCCCGCGGGCAGCGGCAAGGCCGATCGCATGGTCCTGCGTGCGCCCAAGGACATGGAGAAGGACGTCGAGGAGTTCGCGTTCTTCCTCGACCGCGGGGCGGTCGAGACGCTCTCGTTCGTGAAGGACGGCACCGCGTTCGTGGCGGTGGGCCCGGGCGCCAAGGCCCTGACCACCGACGTGCTGAAGGGCATCGCCAAGCCGCGCAAGGCCAGCCTCGCCCAGCACGACGGCCTCGGGAAGCTCCGCGCCTCGATGGGCGGCTGTCAGATCTGCGTGTCGATGGATCCGGTCTCGTACCTGCGGTTCCGCGTCGCCCTCATGGCGGCGAAGGACAAGGGCGCGGCGAAGGCCGCCAAGACCTCGATGGCCGATCTCAAGAAGGTCGGCGACGTCGGCGAGCCGAGCCTCGGCATCAAGGTCGAGCCGAAGAACGGCGCGATGGGGATCCTCATCCCGCGCGAGACGCTGTTCGCGAGCAAGGCCGCGATCGAGGCGCTGATGCGGGTGAACAACCTCGTCGAGGGCAACGCGATCGAGCCGGCACCGCCGGTCCCGCCGTCGAAGAAGGAAGGCCCGAAGACGGCCCCGAAGAAGGTCGCGCCGAAGAAGGCCGGTTGATCCTCGGCGCGGTGGTGCTCGCGGCGGGCGCATCCATTCGCATGGGTGCGCCCAAGCCGTTGGTTCGCTGGCGGCAGCGCACCTTCGTCGGCCACGTCGTCGACCGGGCGCGGAGTGCGGGCTGCGATCCGATCGTGGTGGTGCAGGGCGCCCACGCGATCGCGGCGTCCGAGGTCGCGCCGGCGCGCCTGGTCGCGAACGTGCGGTGGGCCGCCGGTCCGACGACGAGCCTGCAGATCGGGCTCGCGGCGATGGGTCCGCTCGACGCGGTGGTCGTGGCGACCGTCGATCGACCCCACGTCGCGCCGGCGACGTGGGCCGCGCTGGTCGACGCGGCGCGCGGCCGGCCCGAGGCCGTGTGGCAGCCGCGGTTCGGCGGGCGCCGCGGTCACCCGCTCGTGCTGCCGGCGTGGTTGTTGCCCCACGCGCTCGCGCTGCCCGGCGACGCCACGCTCCGCGACCTGCTCGCGCGACCCGACGTCGTGCGCTGCACGTTCGACGTCGACGATCCCGCGGTGCTCGACAACCTCGACGCCCCCGCCGATCTGGCGCGCTTGCCCGAGTGAAACCGCCGCGGCTAGGATGCCGCCGTGGATCTCACCCGCTTCGCTGGTCTCCATCCCGAGCTCGACGCCGAGCGCAAGCTGTTGACGCTGTGGCTCGATCACGGCAAGGCCAACGAGATGGGCACGGCCCAGCTCGACGCCTTCGATGCGCTCTGCGACGCGCTCGAGGGCGACGACGCGGTGATGTGCCTGTGCACCACGAGTCGGCGGACCAGCGCGAAGGGCCGGCCGATCTTCATCAGCGGGGCCAACGTCACCGAGCGCGTCGGCTGGGAGGATGATCGCGTGCGCGCCCACGTGTCTCGGCAACGCGCGCTGATGCGGCGCCTGCGTCAGCTGCCGCTGTTCCACGTCGTCGTGCCCACGGGCATCACGCTGGGCTGGGGCACCGAGTACGTGCTCACCGGCGACTACGCGATCGCGACGGCCGACGCGAGCTTTGCCCTGCCCGAGACCGGCCTCGGCATCATCCCCGGGGCCCGCGGCACGGCCGAGCTCGCCGACCTCGTCGGCCTCCCCCACGCGATGCGCCTGGGTTGCACGGGTGAGGCGATCTCCGCGGACGAGGCGGCGAGGATCGGCCTCGTGCAGGAGCTCGCGGCCACCGGTGACGACGCGCTCGTCCGGGTGCGCGCGCTCGCGGAGCTGGTGCGTCGACGATCGCCGACGGCGGTCGCCGCCTTCAAGCGGGCCGCCCTCGCCGGCCGCGGAGAGTCCGAGGGGCGCAGGCTCGAGCTCGAGTCGGACGCGTACCTCATGACCGTCGAGGTCGGGGACGCCGCCGTGGGCCGGGCGAACTTCGCCGCGATCGTCGCCGGTGAGACGCCGCCCTGGGCGCCGCGCCGCGCCTGAGGCCCGCGCCGCGGGGAGCTCGGACGGTGGATTGGGACGGGTTCGGCCGCGCGTCGACGCGCAGCCGTCAGATTTGAGGCCGCGCCGCAGTAGGTCACATACGCGCGGAACGGCGTCCCTACCTCCCGAGGCCGGGTCTCTTTATAGGCAAAGCAGCAGGTAAGTTGCCTTACCTCAGATTCTGGTACTCTAAGCTTCGGTCCGTTGGAGACCGCAGTTGTTCCCCGGGTCCCCGTGGCCTACAGTCCACCGGAATTTTTCGCCTTTAGCCCCTCCGATGACCTCTGAGCTGCAGCCCGACACCGACCTCGACGGGGAGGAAGAGACCCCCAAGCAGATCGCGCGCCGCTATCAGGTGCGCCGTCTGCTCGGCCGCGGTGGATTCGGTGCGGTGTACGAGGCGTTCGACGAGCTCGAGGATCGCGTCGTCGCGCTGAAGTTGATCCGGCGCGATTCCGCAGCCGGGGCGCGGCTCGGTCCCCCCGACAGCAGTCACGCGCAGGACTCGAGGATCCAGGCGCGGCGCACGGTGACGCGGAGCTTCGGCACCAACTCCGCGGGGGACAACCTCGCGGCGGCGTTCAAAGAGGAATACCGGGTTCTCACCCAGCTGCACCACCCGAACCTCGCGACGGTGCACGACTTCGGGCGCTGTGCGGATACGGACAGCTTCTACTTCACGCAGGAGCTGGTGCGCGGCGACGAGCTCGGGGGTTACCTCCACGGCGCCACGCGCGAGCAGATCGTCGAGCAGTTCCTGCAGCTCGCCCGCGCGCTCGACTACATCCACGCGCTCGGCCTCGTGCACGGGGACATCAAGCCGTCGAACGTGCTGGTCACGCGCGGCGAAGGCGATGCCGCGCCGCAGGCCAAGCTCATCGACTTCGGCCTGGCGCGGATGCTCCGCGAGCCGACGGCCACGATCCCGGTCGCCGAGAGCGACGATGACGAGAGCATCACCGTGCTCGGGACGCCGGGGTTCTCCGCGCCGGAGAAGATCCGCGGCCAGCTCACCGACGCCCGCTCGGACATCTACTCCCTCGCGGCCACGCTGTACGCGGCGATCCGGGGCCAGCGCGCGTTCCCGGGCAAGAGCTTCCGCGAGGCGCTGCGGACCCAGCGGGACTGGCGGCCCGAGTTCGCCGGCGCGCTGTTGCAACAGGCCGGCCCCGTGGTCGCCGAGCTGGTGGGCCGCATGCTCGAGCCCGATCCAGCCAAGCGACCACAGTCGGCGCGCTCGATCGTGCTCGAGCTGCTCCGGCGCGAGGCCTCGCAGATCCGCGACCGCGCCCACACCGAGCAGGATCGCCGCGAGTTCGCCCGGGTCCTCGTCGAGCAGCTGCCCTTCGTGGATCGCGCGCACTACAGCGAGCTGCTCCTCGACAAGGCGGCCGACGTCCTGCGCCCCGGTGACGCCGCCGATCCGTCGAGTGCGAGCTCGAGCGCGAATCGACTGCGCGGCCGGCCGCTGCGCACGGTGCTGGTCAAGGCGCCCGAGGGCATGGGCAAGCAGCGCCTGCTCGCGGAGCTGCGCCGCGAGGTCCAGCTCGGCGACGGCATCTTCGCCGAGGGCAGCTGTTGGACGAACGACACCTCGCCGGTCGGGGCCTTCGCCAGCGTCATCGTGCAGATCGCCACCGCCCTGGGCGATCGCTCGAAGGTCGTGCACGCCTATGGCGAGCTCATCCGCGCCTCGCGTCGCCGCACGCTGAGCGAGGCCGCGACCGATCAGATCACCGAGTTCCTGGTCGCCGCCTCGCGCGAGCGGCCGTACGTGCTGCACATCTCCAACCTGTCGCGCGGCCAGGAGGCCACGCGCGTGGCGTTCGAGCAGCTGTGCCGCGCGATCGACCACGCCGAGGCGCCGCTGCTGCTCTGCGGCACGACCGAGCCCCACAGCAAGGTCTCGGCGCTGCTGCACGCGCTGAGCCGTGATCAGGTCGCCGAGGTGTGGAGCCTGCGGCCGTTCTCGGAGCGCGAGATGCAGCTCGTGCTGCAGGGCGTGCTCGGCGACACGCCGGTGCTGCGCGAGCTCGCGGCGATGCTCGACAAGCTCACCGGCGGCCACCCGCTGTCGTTCCGCGAGACGCTGCGCGTGCTCATCGAGGAGAGCATCCTCGTGCGCGACGCCGACAGCTGGGCGCTGCGCGGTGCGTCGAGCGCGGCGGACGAGCTGCACAAGACCCTGGCCCAGCGCTCGGAGTCGCGGCTCGACGGCCTCGGCGTCTCGGGATGGGAGGTCGCTAGCATCCTCTACCTGCTGGAGGCGCCGATCGAGGAGCACCAGCTCGCGCAGCTGTCCGATCTGCGGACCGAGCGGTTCACCCGGACGCTCGATCGCCTCGAGGGCGAGGGCCTCATCACCCGCAGCGCGAGCTCGGGCTCGAGCATCATCCAGCTGGCCCACGAGTCGGTGCGCGAGGCCGTGCGCGGCCGCTACGAGGACTCGCTCGACGAGACCCGCCTGGATCTCGCCGCGCGCATCGAGGAGTTCGACAACCCCGAGGCGAACTTCGTGTACCTCCGCGCGCGCCTGGTCGACGATGCCTCCGAGGGCATCGAGTCGATCGACACGCTCGAGCAGGCGATCGATCGCCTGTTCGACGCGCAGCAGCCCCAGCTCGCGGCGCAGGTGCTCGAGCGTCTCATCGGTCGGCTGCGCCGCTACGGTCGTACGGCGGCCCTCGATCGCCTGCTGCGCGCGCAGATGAAGCTGCTTCGCCATGCCGCCGGCGCGCTCGACGATCCGCGCCGCGAAGCCGCGCACTACGAGGCTGGCATCCTGGTCGCCGAGCTCCTCGGGGACTTCGGCGCGCAGGCGCAGTTCTGGCTCGGGCTGGTCGACCGCTACGCGGGCATGGCCAACCTCGACATGGACCTGACCCTCGAGCGGCTCGAGAAGGCCACCGAGGCGGCGAAGCTCGCCCGCGATCGTGTGCTCGAGCTGCGCATCGCGAACCGCCGCACCGAGGTCCTGCTCGGGGCCGGCGAGGTCGAGAAGGCCGCGCGGTGGAGCCGGCTCGCGATGGAGATCGTGGACCTCGAGGAGGCCAGCGCGACCGACAAGTGCCATGTCATCGGCGTGCGCCTGCGGTGCCTGTCGCTTTCGGGGCAGATCGGCGAGGCCCGACGCCTGCACGACATGGGCCGGCCGATCGCGGCGCAGGTCCCCGTGCTGCAGCGCCAGGGGTATCTCTCGGGCATCGCTTACCTCGCTGTGCTCGGCGGGGATCCCGGCCGCGCCATCGCGGAGATCGAGGCCTCGGTCCAGGAGATCCGCGACGCGAACCTCCCGCGCCTGCTGCTCACGCCGCTGCACAACCTCGGCGATCTGCGGCTGCGCAACGAGGACCTCGCGCAATCCGAGGAGGCCTTCCGCGAGGCGATCCGCCTGGCCGCGATGTACGGCCACGACTACCACGTGCACCTCAACCGCGGCTTCCTCGGGTACGTGCTCGCGCGCCGCGGCAACGCGGAGGACGGCGCGGCGCTGCTGACCGACGCGAAGACGGGCATGGTCGCCGTCCAGGGCGAGCACGTCGCGCTGCAGCAGCTGCGCCTGCTCGACGCCGAGGTCGCGCACATGCTCGGCGACAGCGCGCGGGCCCGTCGCGAGCTCGAGGAGCTGCTCGCGGACTTCCACGCGACCAACGAGCTGAGCCTCGCGCACTGGGCCCAGGAGGCGCTCGCGCGGATCGAGCGTGATCTCGGCACGAGCTTCATCGAGACGCCGCCGGCGGCGCCCGACTCCAGCGATCCCGAGCAGGACACCGTGCGCACGAAGCCGCTGCGCTGAGGCCGTCCGCGCGAGGACGACGCGCTGCGTCGCGGATGCGCGCGGGCCCCATTGCTGGGCCGTCCGTAGGGCCGTCCGAGGGGCTGGGGGCCGCGCAGCGTGGCCGCCGGGCGCCCCGGCTCGCCGCGGCGCGCCCCCTGCTATGCTAACGGCCACCCGCCGATGACCGCCGCGCTCGCGAACCTCCACCCGGATCTGCAGGATCTGGTGGGACGAACGATCGCCGACCGCTACCGCGTCGACGCCCTGCTCGGGGTCGGCGGGATGGGGGCGGTGTTCCGAGGGCACCACCTCGGCCTGCACCGCGACGTCGCGATCAAGGTCCTGCACCCGTCGCTGACCCGCGACCCCGAGATCTCGGCGCGCTTCGATCGCGAGGCGCGGTCCGCCTCACGGCTCGACCATCCCAACTGTCTGCAGGTCACCGACTACGGCACGACCGAGCACGACATGAAGTTCATGGTGATGCAGCTGCTCGACGGCGGCGAGCTCACCCGTTTACTCGGTCGGCCGATGCCGGCCACCCGCGCGCTCGAGCTCGCGCTGCAGATCTGCCGCGGCCTCGAGCACGCCCACGGCCAGGGCGTCATCCACCGCGACGTCAAGCCGGAGAACATCTTCGTCACGCGCGACCACGAGGATCGCGAGACGCTCAAGCTCGTCGACTTCGGCATCGCCAAGATCGCGGGGGGCAGCTCCACCGATCAGCACAAGACCCGCGCGGGTCTCATCTTCGGCACGCCGGCGTACATGAGCCCGGAGCAGGCCGCGGGCGTCGAGGCCGACGAGCGGGCCGACCTCTACTCGCTGGGGATCATCCTGTACGAGATGATCGCCGGCCGGCCGCCGTTCTCTGCCGACGATCCGGTCGCGTTGGTGCGCATGCAGGTCGGCGCCGATCCGCCGCCGTTGCCCCCCGACACCGCCCCGATGGTCGCGGCGATCGTCGAGCGCCTGCTGGCCAAGCGCCGCGACGATCGTTTCGCCACCGCGAAGGAGCTGCGCGACATCCTCGAGGCTGCGCTGGTGATGCTGCGCGGCGACGTCTCGGGCGCGGGGGTCGTGCAGAGCGCTGCCATCTCGCTGCAGAGCGGCGGCATTCCCCTCACGACCACCAGCACGAACAGCACGGTGGTGCCGCTGGTCGGCACCACCGTGAACCCTGTGCCTGCGCCGCGGCGGCCCGTGCCCAAGCGGCGCCTCGCGATCGGGGCGGGCGCGGCCGCGGTCGGTCTGTTGACGTTCTGGCTCATCAGCCCCAACGAGACCCCGGCCACCGACGCGCCCACGACGGTGTCGGTGTCGCCGACGCCGGACGCCGCGGTCGCGCTGCTGGGGACCGACGACGCGGTCGAGGTCATCCCCGCGGCGGGCCCCGAGGCGGCAGCGCTGGCCGAGATCGATCGGCTGCTGCTGTCGAGCAAGCTCGACGAGGCCGACAAGCTGCTCGCGGCGCAGCGCGATCAGTTCCCCAAGGACGCGCAGCTGTCGTGGCGGCTGGGGCGGCTGCTGTCGAAGCGCAAGGGCAAGCGCACCAGCGCCCTGGTCGCATACGGCGACGCGATGGAGGTCGACCCCACGCTGCTCGACGACAACGAGTTCTACGCCGAGCTCCACGAGCTGCTCCGGACCCCGGGCGCGCGCGACGAGGCGCTGGACCTCGCGCTGCACCAGATGGGGCGGTACGGCCACAGCTTCCTGCTCGAGCTGGTCAACAACGAGAAGAAGCCGCTGACGTACGCCAAGCGGCACCGCGCCCTCGACGAGATCGGCACGGACGCGACCAACGCGGCGCTCGTCAACCGCCGGCTGAACACCGCGCTCGATCTGCTGCAGGCGCACCAGTCGCTGACGCCGTGCCAGTCGTACGCGGACGCGCTCGCGGCGATCTCGGCGACGCCCGAGTACTATTTCCTGCCCCGGGTCGAGCGCGCGCTGCCGCCGAAGGCGGATCCGACGGTGCCCGATGCCCGCGAGGATCCGGCCGCGTGCGAGGGCCTCGACGTCAAGCGGCAGGCGACGCTGGATCTGCTCGCGACCCTCGAGCCGACCGCCGCCGACACCGACGGCGAGATCGTGATCGAGGACGACGGTGGCACCTCGCCGGCACCCGCGCCTGCTGCGGCAGGGGACAAGCCGGCCGGGGCGCCGACGGACAAGCCCGCGCCCAAGCCGGCCGCGAAGAAGAAGCCGAAGAACCAGGACTGCAGCAAGCTGCGCGGCGTCTTCAAGAAGAAGTGCTGGAAATGACCGCGGCGGCGCGGCTCGTGCTCGCGTCGACCTCTCGCTACCGGGCCGAGCTGCTGCGGCGACTCGGAGTGCCGTTCGTGCAGCGCGCCCCGGATCTCGACGAGCGCGCCCACGATGCCGCGTTCGCGACCATGACCGCCGAGGCCTTCGCGGTGCGGCTCGCCGAGCTCAAGGCCGAGCGGGTCGCAGCGGCGGTGGTGGACGATGCGGGGGTCGATCCCGGGGCGTGGGTGCTCGCGGCGGACCAGCTCGCGATCGTGCCGGGCGATCCCCCGGAACTCCTGCACAAGCCCGGCACCGAGGCGCGGGCGATCGATCAGCTCATGCGTCTCGCTGGCCGCGAGCACCATCTGGTGACCGGCTTGGTGCTGCGCAGCGTCGAGACCGGGCGGTGCCTGCGTGGGATCGACCGCGTGGCGCTGCACATGCGTGCGTTCGGCAGGGCCGAGGCGACGGCGTACGTGCGGGCGTTCGCGCCGGTGGACTGCGTGGGGTCGTATCGGATCGAGGACGCCGGGATCCGGCTGTTCCGCGGCATCGAGGGCAGCGCGGATCCGACGGCGATCATCGGATTGCCGCTGCTGATCGTCGCGAGGCTGCTGCGGGAGGCGGGCGAGCTGCCCCCGTGAGCGGTGGCGTCGCCGGCTCACCCCCGAGGGCGTGCCGTCACGGGACCTCCCAGAACCTCACTTCGGCGGCGTCGAAGTAGCAGGAGCGGCTGCAGGTCAGCAGGTCGGTCGCGCCCTGCAGGAGATCGATGTGCCCGCCGGGATAGGTGGGCATGTTCATGAACGAGGTGATGCCGCGCTTGCCCAGCAGTTCGGTCGGGCCCCCCGGCTGCGCGGGATTGAACCGGAATCGCAGGGGTTGAGCGTGGTTTTCCACGAGCCAGCCGGAGAGGCGGTTCTGGCCGGGCTCGACCAGCTTGCCCCGATGGACGCCCTTCTTGATGCTCACCCGGCCAGCGATGCGGACGCCGCACTCGATGAGCGCGAGGCTCATGCGTACGGCGCAGGTGTTCGACCACTCGGGTTTGCCCACGAGGTCGTCCCAGCCGAGCTCACGGTAGAGGCCGTCGGTGTCGAACGCGTTGTAGCGGTCGTACGCCGTCTTCATGGTGTTGAAGCGGAGGTTCAGCATCCGAAATCCGAGCGTAGACGTCGCGGCCGCAGAAACCACTCAAACGAAAGCGAGGGCCGCCGCAGGGGCCTGGGGCGCGACCGCCGCAGCCGCCGAGCCCGCCCCGACACCACGGGGGCGCGCCCCCTCTGATACAACGGGATCGTGCGCAACTCGGCCCTCCGCTGCCCCGCCCTCATCCTCGCCACCGTCGTCGCGTCGGCCTGCGCCGCCGACGAGGACCCCGAGGGCCAGACGGGCGACGCGCCGGCCGACAGCAGCGGCGACGCGAGCGGCTCGCCGACCACCGTCGATCCGGGCACCGAGGAGTCGGGCAACAGCGCCGGCCCGACCACCGCCGGCACCGACGACGGCGCCACCACCGGCGCGGACGAGGACGTCGTGGTCGTGCCGCTGCGGATCGACGCGTTCAACGTGCCGGTGCTCGAGACCTACTACGCGTGCTTCGAGTTCAGCTTCGAGCTGGATCAGCTCGGGCACATCGTCGGCTTCGATCCGAAGATCGACGACGTCGCGCACGTGCACCACTACGTGCTCACCAAGATCGACGAGCCCTCGGGCCAGCAGGACGGGTACTCGTGCTTCGATCTCTCCGGCGAGATGCTCTACACCTGGGCGCCCGGCGGGCAGGCGTACGACCTGCCGCCCGAGGCGGGATTCCTCATCGGCGATGCCCCAGGCGGCAAGGTCACCCTGCGGCTGCAGGTCCACTACAACAACCCTGTCGCCGACGCGGGTGTGACCGACTCGAGCGGGCTCGACCTGCGGGTCAGCAAGACGCTGCGGCCGCACAACGCGGGCACGATGGTGTTCGGCGACATCGAGAACATCGAGATCCCGCCCGGCATGCCGGCGTACGAGCACGTCGCGACCTGCAGCGGCAACGCGACGGCGTCGCTGCTCGACGAGCCGATGCACGTGTTCGGCACCGCGATGCACGCCCACAACATCGGCTCGGTGCTGTGGACGGACGTCTACCGCGATGGCGCCAAGCTGTACGAGCTCAACCGCGACGACCCGTATCTGTTCGGGTCGCAGCACATGAATCCGAGCGACAAGATCATCGAGCCGGGCGACGAAGTGCAGACCCACTGCATCTACGACTCGACCGAGCGCACCGAGACCACGCTCGGCGGCCCCGGCACCACGAACGAGATGTGCTGGAACGTCGTGACGTACTGGCCGCGCCTGACGCAGCCGGTCGACACCTGCGGCACGGGGAATTAGGCGCACCTTGAAGCTCCTGGGGCGGTTGCGTACGCTCCCGGCATGGTCGCACCGGTGATTCGCGCCCCGCGGGGGACACAGCGCACGTGCAAGGGCTGGCCGCAGGAGGCCGCGCTGCGCATGCTGATGAACAACCTCGATCCGGACGTCGCCGAGGCGCCCGATCGGTTGGTCGTGTACGGCGGCACCGGCAAGGCGGCCCGGTCGTGGCCCGATTACCACCGCATCGTCGCGTCGCTGCGCTCGCTCGAGAACGACGAGACCCTGCTCGTCCAGAGCGGTCGCGCGCAGGGCATCGTCCGCACCCACGAGGACGCGCCGCGGGTGCTGATCGCCAACAGCAACCTCGTGCCCAAGTGGGGGACGTGGGACGAGTTCAATCGGCTCGAGGCCCTCGGCCTGACGATGTACGGGCAGATGACGGCGGGCAGCTGGATCTACATCGGCACGCAGGGGATCCTCCAGGGCACCTACGAGACTTTCGCCGCGTGCGCGCGTCGCCACTTCGGCGGCGACCTGGCCGGGCGCCTCGTGGTCACCGGTGGCCTGGGGGGCATGGGCGGCGCGCAGCCACTTGCCGCGACGATGAACGGCGCGGCGTGCCTGTGCATCGACGTCGATCCGCACCGCGTCGCGCGGCGCATCGAGACCCGCTACCTGATGAAGCAGGCCTCGAGCCTCGACGAGGCGCTCGGCTGGCTCGATGCGGCCAAGGCCGAGCGTCGCGCGCTGTCGGTCGGGCTCGTCGGCAACTGCGCCGAGGTGCTGCCCGAGCTCGTGCGCCGCGGGATCATCCCCGATGTCGTCACCGATCAGACGAGCGCGCACGACGAGCTGAACGGCTACGTGCCCGACGGCATGACGCTCGACGCCGCGATCGCGCTGCGCCAGGCCGATCCGGTGCAGTACGTGGAGCGCAGCATCGACGCGATGGGCCGCCACGTCGCCGCGATGCGGGCGCTGCAGCAGCGGGGGGCGATCGCCTTCGACTACGGCAACAACATCCGCGCCCAGGCGGTGAAGGCCGGCGTCACCGACGCGTTCGAGATCAAGGGTTTCGTGCCCGAGTACATCCGCCCGCTGTTCTGCGAGGGGCAGGGGCCGTTCCGCTGGGCCGCGCTGTCGGGCGATCCCGAGGACATCCGCGCTACCGATCGTGCGATCCTCGAGCTGTTCCCGGACAAGCCCGCGCTGCGCCGGTGGATCGAGCTGGCGAACGAGCAGGTCGCCTTCCAGGGCCTGCCGGCGCGCATCTGCTGGCTCGGCTACGGTGAGCGGGACCGTGCCGGCCTGCGCTTCAACGAGATGGTCGCGCGCGGCGAGGTCAAGGCGCCGATCGTCATCGGCCGCGATCACCTCGACTGCGGCAGCGTGGCCTCGCCGAACCGCGAGACCGAGGGCATGAAGGACGGCTCGGACGCGATCGCCGACTGGCCGATCCTGAACGCGCTAGTGAACACCGCTGCGGGCGCCTCGTGGGTGTCGGTGCACCACGGCGGCGGCGTCGGCATCGGCTACAGCCTGCACGCAGGCATGGTGGTGGTGGCGGACGGCACGGACGCGGCGGCGCGACGCCTGGCGCGGGTGTTGGTCACCGATCCGGGCATGGGCGTGATCCGACACGTCGACGCCGGGTACGGCGACGGGTTCGCCCGCGAGCACGGCGTGAAGGTGCCGGGCCGGACGATCCTCGAGGACGTCGAAGGTCATCGCGGCTAGGAGCCTGGCCTCCGTCGCAGATGCTCTGGGTCGCCCATGGGGCGGAGCTGCTCTGCGCTTCGAGCCCCATGGCACGTGCCACGGCGGTGCCACGCCCGTGCCGGCCCCCGCGACAACGCTGCGGTGTGCAAGTCCGCGTGAACACGCGAGTGCGTCGTCGTCGGGTCGAGGATCGCAGCGTGCAACGTGATCTGCCATCGCCTTCGATGGACGAAGGCGAAACACAGGATCACGACAATGGCCACCAATGTCCCCTCCATCGCCGCTCGTACCAGTCGGCAGCCGATCGCCCAAGACGAAGTCGCGCAACTTCTCGACGTCATCCTTGCCGAAGCCGGGGCGGAAATCTCGGGCGCACTCGAGCACGCCAGGCGCCCGCAGCAAGCACCGGCACCGACCCGCGCGGCCGCGAAAGCGGTCGTGCAGGCGGTCGGTCAGCTCTCCGCGCCCGCGCGAGCGGCGATTCTCAACGGCGCGAACAGCCTTGCAGCTGTCGCGAGCCGAGCCACGAAGGCGACAGCGACCGGGTCGAACCAGCCCGTCCGCGTCGGTGCCGGCATCGGTCCGGCCGCGCCGACTCCCCACACGCAGCTGCGACTCCGCCTGCACAAGATCGAGTGCGTGACCGACACCCGGGAGGTCGGCAACGACGAGATCCTGATCGGCGGACAAGCCACGATGCTCTCGATCGGCAGTGACGGCACGTTCGACCCGCCCGCAGATGCTGGCACTGTCGAGCCGATCGCCCTGGGCAAGTTTCGCTCCGGGGACAGCAGGAGCCTCGGGCTCGACTGTGGGAAGTTCTCGCTCAACGGGGCGGCCCCGTTCCCCCGCATCTTCAGTGTCACCCTGGTGTTGGTCGAGAAGGACCTCGGCAACTCCGACAAGCTCGTGACCCTGCTCAAGGCATTTCAGCGCGTGATCGAAGACAAGGTGATCGAGAAGGTCACCCAGTTCCTCGAGAACCAGAAGAGCTCCGAGAAGATGATCAGCTTTGTCGTGTTGTTGCTGCCGCTGGCGATCTCGGGGCTGATCGGCCAGATCGGCCGACTCATCGGTGACGAGGTGTTCCGTCCGTTCGTCGCGACCGTGTCCATGGAATCGCCGGTCGCGTTGTTCCCCGGCGGCAAGCTCGATAGCGACAACGACATCGCCCAGTTCTCGGACTTCGGCGGGAGCTACAAAGTTACCTACGACTTCGCGCTATCGTGATGCCGACCTGACCATGGGGTCGGCCAACGTCCCGGCCGACCCCGCCGTCGACAGATCGTTTTCGCTCGAGCCTCCGCTCAATTCGCCGCTTCGATGCGGTAGACCGTGCCGGCGAGGTCGAGCACGTACAACTCGCCGTTCGCATCCTCTCCGAACGACCCGAACGTGTAGTCGCCCAACACCAGCGTCGACGCGAGGTCTTCGGTGAGTTCGATCGGGTCGCTCGCCTCACCTCCTTCGTACGCGAACGACCAGATCTGTCGAGTGCAGATGTCACCGTACAAATAGCGACCGCGCATGCCCGGCAGCGCGTGCCCGCGATAGACATTGCCGCCGATGACGGCGCACCTGCCATCTTCGTGATCATAGCCGGCGACTGGGCCGACTGTCGTGCCGCGGTCATCGCATGGCTCCGAGAAGCAGTATGGGCCCTCGTAGGCGTTCCAGCCGAAGTTGAGCCAGCCATCGCCCGCCGCAGCGACGTTGATCTCCTCGAACAGACCCTGGCCCACGTCGCCCATCCACAGATCGCCGGTGCAGGGATCGAAGCTCGAGCGCCAAGGATTGCGAAGCCCCGTGTGATGCACGAACGGATCCGCCCCAGGAAGGTTGCCCTCGGGCGCCTCCGGGTACGTGTCGACGTCGAGGCGCAGGACCTTGCCCAGGCGGCTCGAGGGATCCTGGGCATCGCCCTCGGGGTCGCCTCCGCCCCCGCCGTCGCCACGGGGGTACCACAGCATGCCGTCGGCACCAAAGAGGATCGAGCCGCCGTAGTGCCACACGTCAGGCTGGTCCAGCGCCATCAGGGTTTGCACAGGCTCGGGATCGGCGAGATTCGGATCGTCCTCGCTTCGCGCGAACTCTCGGATCACGGTGGAGTACACCGTCGGCGTGTAATGTACGAAGAAACGCCCGTTGTCGGCATAGTTCGGATGCGCCGCGATGCCGAGGAAACCAGCGTCCAGCTCGCAGCACGTCTCGATGTCGCTGCTGACGTCCAAGAAAGGCGGCTCGAGCACCACACCGTTCTCGACGATGTGCACCAGGCCGGTGCGCGAACCGATGAACAGCCTCGACGGGTCGCCGGGGTCGACCGCCATGACGATCGGCTGCTCGATGTCGGTCACGAACGGCACCAGCTCGAGGTCGGGGAGCGCGCCTTCGGCCGGCTCACAGTTGTACGGCATCGAGACGCCACCGGTCGTGCCCGTGCTGTCGTCTCCGCTCGACGAGCCGGTCGTGGAGGTCGTGTCGGCGGCGGTGGTGGTGCCTCCGGAGCTCGCGTCGGACGTCGTCGTGGGGCTAGTGGCGGTGGTGGTGGTGGTGGTGGGGTCGGCCCCGCCGGTCATGCCGGTCGACGTCGTGGGGCTTGTCGTGTCCGCGACGGTGCTCGAGCCCGTGTCCGCGGCGGTGGCCCCGTCGTCGGCGCATGCGGACAGACCGAGGGCGAGGAGGATGCACACGGGGAAAGTGTCGCGGTTTGCCATCGGGTCTCCTATCGCATCAGGGTCTCGATCCATGCGCTGACGGCGGCAACGCCGTCCTCGTCGACCATCTCGGTGGCGAGGGGAGGCATCTGCTCACTCATCTCGCCGCGCTCGAGCATTCGAAGAACGATGGCGCTCTGCTCGGGTGCACCCGGCTCGATGATGTCGCAACCATCACACGGGTAGTAGACCGCCGGCAAACCGACGGCCGTCTGCCAGGTCGCGGTGTCCTCGACCGTGGTGTCGCTCGTGCGAAGGTGCATCTGCACGTCGACGAACGGGACGCCGTCGGCATCGTGGCACGTGCCGCAGTTGGCGTGCAGGTAGCCGAGCGCGGTCTGAGCCGAGTCATCGCCCGGGACGGAGATCGAATCGATCGGTGGATCGCTCAGCTGGTCGGCATCGACCAACCCGTCCAGCGTGAGCCCCGGGCCATCGTGCGCGAGCTGAATTGCTGACAGACCCAGTACGCGGGTGCCCTGGCGGTGGCAGCTGGTGCACAGGAAGTCCGGCGGTACGTCGTGCGGTGTGCCGAGCGCGTCGTCGACACCGTCGCTCACGCGATACGCGTCGTCGCCGTCCCAGACGTACGTGCCGAACAGCCAGTCGGCGACGCCGTCGCCGGTCCGCGCGATGATGCGGGTCTCGATGCGAATGCCATCTCGCGTGAATTCCTTCCACAGGCGTGCGCCCTCGGGCAGTTGCCACGCGTCCATGTCGGCGGTGTCGATCGGGGAGCAGCCTGGCAGGTAGGCCCAACGGCGTTTGCTCGCACCGTCGGACCAGAGCTCGAAACGCGGCGCATAGGCCTGGACCCACGACGAGATCGCGTCCGCCGCGATGTCGTCGAACAGGCCGGTCTCGGACAACGCGTCGGGCAAGGCATCCAGCACCGGCAGCGCGTCCTCGCATGCCGACGAGGTCGTGCTCGAGTCGGCATCGGCGCCGGCTTCCGAGGTGCCACCGTCCGTCGTCGCCACGGACGTCTCGGCTTCGGTTGCGCGGGTCGCCGACGTCTCGGCTTGCGTTGCGCCGGTCGTCGACGTCTCGGCACCGTCGCTGTCGCCCTGCGTCGTTGCGGGTGCTCCCGTCGTCACGCCCGTGCCCGAGGCCGACTCCGAGGTCGCCGCCGAGGTGGAGGCTTGCTCGTCGCCGGATGCAGTCTCACCGCAGGCGAGCCCGAGGTTCGCGATGACGATCAATGTTCGGATCGAGGTCGGCTGCTTCATCTCGAGGGAGTCCTCGCATCGTCACACGCTTTCGGTCTCCGCCGACGATCCGCGACCGCCGCCGGCGTGGTGCCGTTGGGTGTGCCGCACGCGCCGGAGATGTGGGACCCAGTTCGCACAGCCGGGCCATGCCCGACGGGCGGAGCATCCGTTACGTTTTCTGCCATGCGGCGGCGCCATCGTGGCGCGTCGATGAGCCGCGCGCCGCGTCACGAAGCCCTGCGCAACGCCAATGTCACGCGCGAGAAACCGCCCTGTCGCTCGCGCCGTGCACCGCCGCGCAGGCGGTCGTCATCCGGCTAGGACGGGCCGAGGAGTTCGTCGGCGTCGCGGACGTGGACGGCGCGCACGAGCCAGTCCTCGAGCTGCGCGCGGTCGGTGCAGGCGAGCACGGTGGCGCGGTGGTCGTCGTTGCATGGGAGCCCGCGGGCCTCGAGCACCTTGAGGACGGCGTTGGCGAGGGCGGTCAGCTCACCGCGGGCCTCACCGCGGGCTACGCCGCGGGCCTCGCCGCGGGCTTCGCCGCGTGCTTCGCCGCGTGCCTCGCCCCGTGCCTCGCCTTCGGCCAGGATGCGGCGCATGAACTCGCTGCGGAACTCGTACTTCTCGGGGTTCATCTCGGCCTCCAGGGCGCGGCGTACCGCTTCGTCGACGAATCCAAGGACGATGTCAGCGTACCAGCGGGCGCGGGCCTCGTCGACGTCGTCGAGGGCGAACAGCAACGCGCGCGCCGCCGTGAAGGCGACCGGGTCATGGCGATGGGCAAGCACTCCGAGCAGCGCGACCTCGGGGTGACACCGCGCGCGCTCGACCTCGGTGATGACCGGCACCCGTGACGGGCCGATCACCACCGGATAGATCCGCGAGCCGAGTCCATCGATCTCGATCGGCTCGGCGCACCATTGCGCGGTGTCTTCGTCGAGGGTCACGACGACGATCTGCACAGGACACGCGAGCCGAGCGCGCAATACCGCCTGATACTCCGGCCACGGCAAGCGCTTGCGAGGGTCACGTCGCAGCTGCACCTCGACCACGAGGGCGTGTGTCGCGAGACCCGAGCCCGGGGCCCGCACGATCAACACCAGGTCCGCACGACGCTCCGGCGGTTGGATCGCGGTGAGGTTCTCCGGGCTGGCCGCGACCGCGATGTCGCCGTCGATGGTGATCCCGACCGCCGCGTGCAGCAGCCCGAGCACGAGCTCGGGGTGCTCGCGCAACAGCTCGACCAGCATCTCGTGCTCGAGCGACGGCATCGACGCCCCGTGTGTTGCGAGCGACGTGCCGAGCGACGCGCGCGTGATCGCTGGCGTGCAGCCGTGCGAGGTGGCCCGGGGGTTGGCCACCGGTGGCCCGTGTGCGGGCCACAGATGGCCCGCCGGCCGGCCATGTCCCGAGAACTCCGCACGCGAGCACCACCACCCGAGCCCCCCTTCGACACCCGCCGCCCCCCCTGCTACGACACCTCCGTGCGTAACGCCCCCGCCCGCATCTTCACCGCCGCCGCCGCCGTGCACACGCTCGCGGGCCCCGACGGACCGCGAGCCGGCGCCGCGATGGCGGAGCTCGGCACCATCCCCCACGGCGCCGTCGTCGTATACGACACCGGCGCGATCGCGTGGGTCGGCGCCACCTCCGATCTCCCGGCCTCCTTCGCCGACGCCGAGGTCATCGACTGCACTGGCAAGACCCTGATGCCCGCGCTCGTCGACGCGCACACGCACCTGGTGTGGGGTGGCGATCGCAAGGACGAGCTCGAGATGCGGATCGCGGGCGCCGACTACGAGCGGATCTTCGCCGCGGGCGGCGGGATCCTCTCGAGCGTCCGACAGACGCGGGCGATCGACGACGACACGTTGTACGCACAGAGCCTCGTCCGCATCGAGCGGATGCGCCGCGCGGGCACGACGACCTTCGAGATCAAGAGCGGCTACGGCCTCGAGCTCGCCGCCGAGCTCCGTCAGCTCCGGGTCGCGCGACGGCTCGGCGCCGACTTCCGCGTGCGCACCACGTGCCTCGCCGCCCACGCAGTGCCGGCCGAGGCGCGTGGGAGCGCGGCCGCCCGCGCCGCGTTCATCGACTCGATCTGCGCCGAGATCCTGCCCGCGGTCGCGCGCGCGAACCTGGCCGACTTCGCGGACGTGTTCTGCGATCGCGGGGCCTTCGACGTCGACGAGTCGCGCCGCGTGCTGCTGGCCGCGCGGGCGCTGGGCCTCGGCCTGCGTGTGCACGCCAACGAGCTCGGGGCCACCGGTGGGGCCCAGCTCGCGGCCGAGCTCGGGGCGGCCTCGGCCGATCACCTGCTGTACGTCGGTGACGCCGAGCGCACGGCGCTGCGCGAGGCCGGCGTCGTCGCGATCCTGTTGCCGGGCACCTCGCTCGTGCTCGGCAAGCCCTACGCCGACGGCCGCGCGATGGTCGAGGCCGGTGTGCCGGTGGCCGTCGCGACCGACTGCAACCCCGGCTCGTGCGCGTTCGAGAACCTCGCGATGGTCCTGGCGCTCGCCTGCTACGGCAACCGCCTGAGCCCCGCGGAGGCCGTCTGCGCGGCCACGCACAACGCCGCGTGCTCGCTGGGGCTGGGCGATCGCGTGGGCTCGCTACAGCCGGGCCGCCGCGCCGACCTGCTCGTGCTCGACACGCCGGACGTCCGGGACCTCGTCTACCACGCAGGTTCCCCGCTGGTCGGGCAGGTCTGGCAAGACGGGCTGCGGGTCGCGTGATACGGTAGCCCACGATGGGCTCGGGGCTCGAAGAACTCGGAATCATCGACGACGGCGACGAGGCCGAGTCGATCGGCGAGGAGCGCCGCAGACCCGCACCCCGCGTCGGCTCGGCGCCCGCCGATCCCGAGGGCGAGACGCGGACGGCGGCGCTGATCCGCATGCTCCGGCAGGTCTCGCTGTTCGAGGGCCTGCTGCCGCTGCACCTGCGCCGCATCTCGTCGCTGTGCCAGGAGCTCACGGTCAAGTCCGGCAGCCCGGTGTTCAGCCACGGCGATCCGGGCGACGGCCTGTATCTCATCCTCGAGGGCGCGGTCCGGGTCAGTCGCAGCGTCTCGGGCATCGGCGAGGAGGCCCTCGCGGTGCTCAAGCCGGGCCACTACTTCGGCGAGATGTCGATCGTCGACGACGACATGCCGCGCTCGGCCGACGCCATCGCGCACGAGAACTCGCGCTTGCTCAAGCTCCCCAAGGAGGACCTGCGCGACCTGATGTTCGTCGATCGCGAGCTCGCCTACGAGCTGCTGTGGCGCTTCGTCCGAACGCTGAGCGGTCGGCTCCGCGAGAGCAACGACCGCCTGCTGATGCTGACCGTCTCTTCGAAGTTCTAGAGCCGCAGCTAGATCTCCGGCTTCGTCGTCGTCGGCGCCGTCGAGGGCCCCGGGTTGACCATCACCTTCGGCTTGGGCTGGGGCTTGGGCGGCGTCGTGGGCGGCGGCGGCTGGTTCGGGCCCGGGTTCACGCTCACGACGGGCGGCGGGCCATCGGGCGCGGGGCCGCCGTCGGTCGGCGTTGGCGTCTGCTCGCCGGTCGGTCGCACGTCGAGCTTGGACTTCGGCGCGTCGCCCGGCGTGCCGCCATCGTCGGTGCCGGCGGGGTCCGTCGGCGTGGCCGGGTCGATCGCCGGGCCCTCGTTCACCATGGGCTCCTGGGGCCCGGGGTTCGTGCGGACGGTGCACGCGGCGCCCGAGGCCGCCGTCGACAACGAGACCAGCGCGGTGGTGACGGCGAAACGCAGCGTCCGCGACGCCGGCGTGGCGGTGGAGTTGGACATGCGGCGATGGTCGCGGGGTTGCGTGGGCTCGTCAACCGATGGCCTAATGCGGCCGTGGATCCCGTGGATGTTCGACGTGCGGTGAGCCTGGCGATCGGCCTGCTCGCTGGTGCATGCGGGTTCGATGCCTCGGGCGTCGGCTCGTCCGGCGCGACGCTCGGCGGCGCAGACACGACGACGACGACGGGCTCGTCGGGCGCCGATCCGTCGACGCCCGACAGCAGCGGCGATGTCGGGTCTGGCTCGATGTCGGGTTCCGAGACGGGCACGACCGACGACGTCGCGCTGCTCGTCCTCGAGGACGCGCCGATCTTCGACTTCGCCGACATCACCCTCGGCGAGGTCGAGACCCACGGCTTCGTGCTGCGCAACGACGGTGGCGCCGCGGCGATCGACCTCGCGGCGTCGGTGGACGCCGCGCCCTTCTCCTTCAGCGGCGCGGCGTACCCCGGCATGGGCGGCACGTGCACGGATACCCTGGCGCCGGGCGGCAACTGCGTGATCGTGATCGCGTGTACGCCGGCCCAGTGGGGCTCGGCCACCGCGGCGTTGAGCATCACGTACGACCGGCCCGACGGCGGCAGCGGATCCATCGCGACGATGCTGCAGGCCCGCGGCATCGGACGCAGCGACAACCTCCTCGTCAACGGCGACGCCGAGCAGGGTGGCAGCCCGCCCACCGGATGGTTGCAGTCCGACGGCGGCGGTGAGAACTGGCAGAGCACGGGATCGACCGCATACGCCGGCGCCATGGCGATCTGGGCCGGCGAGGGCTCGGACGTGACCAGCTTTCGGCTGCGGCAGTCGGTGGCCGTCGATCCGTGGGTCGCCCTCGTGGACGCCGGCGAGCTGCGGTTCCGCGTCGCCGCCCAGACGCGGGCCTACGAGCAGGACAACGATCCGCACCAGGTCCGCCTGCGTTTCTTCGACGCCGCCGACGAGCTCCTCGGCGAGGAGATGTCGACGGTCTACGCCGGCGCGGCGTGGAACGCGACCGTGGTCGAGGGGCTCGCGCCGCCGTCGACGCGGCTGGTCCAGGTCCAGCTGCGATGCACCCGCACCGGCGGCGAGTACTGCGATGGGTACTTCGACGACGTGTCGCTGGTCGCGGTCTACGAGTGACGCTCCACGTCAGACCCCGTTCATCGCGTCGACGACCGCGAACAGGTCGCCTTCGTCGTAGAAGTCGACCGCGAGCAGGTTGACCGGGTGATCCCACGCCGCGGCGCAGCTCTGCGCCCGGTCGAGGAGCGCGTCGTGGGCGTTCGAGGCCGCCGCGGCGTCGGCATCGGGCAGGTCCGCGTCGGTGCTGATCCAGTGGTTCACGAGCAAGAGCCCCGAGCCCGGCGTGCCGCGGTTGGGATCGCAGCTGAACTCGGCCGGATCGTGGAAGGTGTAGGGCGTGTCCCAGATCAGATCCCACGCGTGGTGCAGCCACGCCGGGGGCGGCGCGGCGTTCTCCGCCGTGACGACCACGCGCGTGCCAGCATCGATCATCTCACCGAGCGTCGGCCACGTCCCGCCGCCGTGGACGTAGAGCAGCGACTCGAGCCCGACGGCGGCCCAGTCCGCCGCGATGGCTTCGGCCGGCGCGGAGTCCTCGTAGATGATGAACAGGACCTCGTCCGGGTGTTCGGCGAGGAAGTCACCGAGGACGCCGAGCGCGTCGGCGTGGCGGATCTTGCCGAGCCCGCACGGCCCGTGGCACAGCCAGGTGTCGTCGTCGAACAGCGTGACGTCGAGCATCATCCCGCGGACGCCGTCGTCGAGCTGATCCCGCAGGTCGCGGTTCTGGTTGGCGTTGAAGGGGGTGAAGCCGGCCGCGATCGAGGCGGCGCTGTTGTGCGTCGTCGGGATCGTGAGCGCGTCGAGCCGGCGATCGCACAGGGCCGCGTGGCCGTTGCACGCGCGCACCGGCGGCGGTTCGCCGGTGGTTTCGCCGGCTCCGTCGCCGGCGGTGGTCGTCGCGTCGGCGCCGGTCGAGTCCCCGGTCGAGTCGGACGGAGGCGCCGAGCAGGCACCGACGACGAAGAGGGGGAGAAGAGGCCGCACGGCGACGATCGTAGGCCACCGCTCGACGGCCGGCGAGGTACCCTGGTGGCGTGCAACGCCCGCATCGTCCGATCCTGCGCAGCGGCCTGTGGACGGCGCTGTGCGTGCTGGTCCTCTCGTGGGGGTCGTTCGCGTGCGGGTCGTCCTCTCCCGACACCGTGCGCATCGCCACCGGCCAGCGCGGCGGCACGTTCCTGCCGCTGGGCGAGACGTTGGCGCGGGGCTTCGCGGCCGACGTCCCCGGCACCCAGTTCGCCGCGCTCGAGAGCCCGGGCAGCGTGGCTTCGGTCGAGATGCTCGGTCGCGGCGAGGCTGAGCTCGCGCTGCTGTCCAACCACGTCGCGGGCGCGACCGGGCTCGAGCTCGTCGCCCCGCTGTACGAGGAGACCCTGCAGGTGGTCGTGCGTCGGGACGCGGGGATCACCCGGCCACTGCAGCTCGCGGGCCGACGCATCGGGGTCGGGCCCGCGGGCAGCGGCACCGAGTCGATCGCCGACGCGGTGCTGCTGCACTTCGGCATCGGTGGCGAGGCCTTCGATCGACGCAACCTCTCGGTCATCGACGCCGTCGCGGAGCTCGAGGCCGGCACCCTGGACGCTGCGTTCATCGTCGCGGGCATGCGCACGCCCGCGGTCGACGGTCTGCTCGCCCGCGGCGACATGCGCCTCCTGTCCCTCGGCGAGCCGGGCAAGGTCGGCTCCGCGCTCGAGGGCATCAAGCTCGACGCGCCGTTCTTCTCGGTCACCGCGATCCCCGAGCACGCCTACGGCGCCGAGCCGACCGCCGCGATCGGCACGATCAGCGTGCACGCGCTGCTCGTCGCGCGCGCCGATCTCGACGAGGACCTGGTGTTCGCGATCACCGAGTCGCTGTACTCGCACAAGGTCGAGCTCGCCCAGCAGGAGCGGCTTCTGTCGCACCTGAGCGAGCGCTACGACCCCGCGCTGTCGCCCTATCCGCTGCACGCGGGGGCCGATCGATACTATCGCCGCGACGAGCCCACGCTCGTGCAGAAGTACCTCAACGAGATCAGCCTCGCGATCACGATCGGGGCCCTGCTCTGGTCGGCGATCTCGGGGCTCCGGGCGGCCCGCCAGCAGGCCCGACGCAACCGGATCGAGAGCCACTACGCGGAGGCGAAGCGCATCATCGACGACGGCGCGGCCGAGCCGGCGGTGTTACGCGAGCGCCTGGTCGCCGCGCGGGACCGGGCGCTCGGCGAGCTGGCCGAGGAGCGGCTCGACGCGAACGATGCCTACCTCATCCTGCAGGACTACCTGAACGCGCGGATCGCCGAGCTCGATCGACACCGCGTCCGGCCCCCAGGGGACAGCTAAATCCCCGGCAGAACCACCGCGGCACCGCCGACGTGGACGCGCGCGATCGGCTCCCGCACCGGGCCGACGACCCGGGTCGCGCCGCGCAGTCGATCGACCGCGACGGTGTCGGGGAGCTCGACCGCGACGTTGTAGCCCCCGCCGTCGCCCATCGAGCCCAGCGTCACGGGCAGCACATGCGCGTCGCCGCGTTCGTCGACGAGCTCCACGGTGTCGGGACCACCGGGCGTTCGTCCCTCGACGCTGCCTGTCGTCACGAACCAATGCGGCGCATCGCCGAGCCCGTCGTACAGGCCCACGAGGACGCGCCCCGTCGGCGGCTCGACGTCGGCGGCCTCCCACGACGTGATCTCGCGGATGTATGGCACGACCTCGCGCCAGCCCCAGTCCGAGACCCATGTGTTTCCGCAGTAGGTCATGTAGTCCTTGGCGACGTCGGGCTTGAACAGCTGATTCCAGTCGACGATGTCGAAGCCCCACGCGCCGATGTTGCCGCCGGGGTACGGATACAGCGGGGTGGCCCCGCCTTCGTCGCCGTTGCAGGCCACGTGGCTGCGACCCTGGGTGTGCCCGATCTCGTGCACGAACGTGTTGGCGGTCGAGTCGATCCCACCCGAGTAGAAGCGGCCGACCGCGACCCGTGACCAGCCGTTGCCCTGCGAGGGAAATCCGGGGATGTCGATCGCCTGACCGCCGACGCCTTCCGGGCCGCCGTCGCAGGGTCGCACGAGTCCGTAGTAGTACACCCCCGGGTCGGCGCCATCGGCGTCGCGCAGCCCCGCGAGTGCGGCGAGCAGGCCGTTGAACGATCCCAGGCCGTCCGTCCATGGGAACGTCGCGCGCGTGGTCACTTCGATCCGATTCACCGGGTTCTGCTTGTACAGGTAGTCGCTCAGCGCCGAGACCGTGGCGCGATCGAGCTCGGGCGGCTCCAGGCAATCGGGCCCGAGGTCGTGGTCGATCGGCACCAACACCACACGCAGCGCCATGTCCGACGGCTCGATCCCCACGAATGCCGGCGTCGCGGGGTAGCCGATCGGCTCGGAGACCTCGGGCAGATCCTCGAAGCCGCCCGGCGCAGTCTCCCACAGGGTGATCTGGAACTGCACGAGCGGCGTGATCAGCTCACCGGGGACGCCGAACCAGAACGTCGAGTCCAAGACCGACAGGTTGGAGTCGCCGTCGACCACCGCGCGCCGGGTCGCGGCCTCGGAGCTGCCGTCTTCGTAGGAGAGCTCGAGACGGGCCTCGATCTCGCGCGGCGTGAACGCGGGGTCGATCGCCCAGCTGGCGCGGATCAACGTGTTGCGCCCGGCGAACAGCTCGGCGTTGCGACCGCCCCCGTCGACCCAGGCACCGTCGCGGTAGACCGGCACCCCGACCGCCTGGTTCGCCTCGATCTCGGTGATCACGATCCCGCGGGCCGGCACCGGGACGAACGCCTCGCCGGTCGACGTGTCGGCGACGCTGCTCGTCGCGGCCTCGCCGGTGTCCACGACGCCGCCCGAACTCGAGCCCGGCGGTGCGTCGCTGTCCCCGGTCGTGCCGCCGTCGCCGCCGGCGACCTCGTCTCCGGCGCAGGCGAGCGAGGTAGAGGCGAACAGGGCCAGGAGCGAGGTGGATCGACGCACGATGCCCCGAGTCTTGGGGAGGTCGGGCCGGATTTCAAGCGTGGGGTCTCACGATCGGCGCGTACGCTTGGGCCCGGCGCCGACGTACTTCGCGAGGTGCTCGCCCGTGATGGTGCTGCGGGCCGCGACCAGCTGCGCGGGGGTTCCCTCGAACACGACCGTGCCGCCGCCGTGGCCGGCGCCCGGGCCGAGGTCGATGATCCAGTCGGCGTGGGCCATCACGGCCTGGTGGTGCTCGACGACGATGACCGACTTGCCGGCGTCGACGAGGCGATCGAGCAGCCCCAACAGCTGCTCGACGTCGGCGAGGTGCAGGCCGGTCGTCGGCTCGTCCAGTACGTAGATGTCGCCCTTCTCGGCCATCTGCGCGGCGAGCTTGAGCCGCTGACGCTCGCCACCCGACAGGGTGGTGAGCGGTTGGCCGAGGCTGAGGTAGCCGAGCCCGACGTCGACGAGGCGATCGAGGATGGCGTGGGCCGCCGGTGTGCGCGCCTCGCCGGCCCCGAAGAACTCGCGGGCGTCCCGCATCGACATCGCGAGGACCTCGCTGATGTTGCGGCCGCCGAAGCGGTACTCGAGCACCGCGGCCTGGAACCGTCGGCCCTCGCAGTCCTCGCAGGGGATCGCGACGCCGGCCATCACGCCGAGGTCGGTGTAGACGACGCCGGCGCCGTTGCAGGTGGGGCAGGCGCCCTCGGAGTTGGCGCTGAAGAGCGCCGGCTTCACGTCGTTGGCCTTGGCGAACGCCTTGCGGATCGGCTCGAGCAGGCCCGTGTACGTGGCGGGGTTGCTGCGCCGCGAGCCGTGGATCGGACCCTGATCGATCGACACGACCTCCGCACCCGCCGGCATCGAGCCGTGCACGAGGGAGCTCTTGCCCGACCCGGCGACGCCGGTGACGACGACGAGCACGCCGAGCGGGATGTCGACGTCGACGTCGCGGAGGTTGTTCGTCTTGGCGCCGCGGATCTCCAGCGCGCCGGTCGCCTTGCGCACCGTCTTCTTCGGGGTCGCGCGGTCGTCGAGGTGTCGGCCGGTGACGGTGTCGCTCTCGCGCAGCCCCTCCAGGGAGCCCTCGTAGCAGATCCGGCCCCCCGCCGCGCCCGCGCCCGGCCCGAGGTCGACGACGTGATCCGCGATCGCGATGGTCTCGGGCTTGTGCTCGACGACGAGCACCGTGTTGCCCTTGTCCCGCAGACGCAGCAGCAGGCCGTTCATCCGCTGGATGTCGTGGGGATGCAGGCCCGCGGTCGGCTCGTCGAAGACGTAGGTGACGTCGGTGAGCGAGGAGCCGAGGTGGCGGATCATCTTCGTCCGCTGGGCCTCGCCGCCGGACAGCGTGCCCGACGGACGATCGAGCGACAGATAGCCCAGCCCGATCTCGACGAACGAATCCAGGGTGTGGCCGAGCGAGGCGAGCAGCGGTCCTACGGACGGCTGGTCGAGGCCGCGCACCCACGCGGCGAGATCGCTGATCTGCATCGCGCAGGCGTCGGCGATGTTGAGCTTGCCGATCTTCGACGACCGCGCCTCGGCGGCGAGTCGCGTGCCGCCACAGTCCGGGCACACGGTGAAGGTCACCGCGCGCTCGACGAAGGCGCGGATGTGCGGCTGCATCGCGTCGACGTCCTTGGACAGGAACGACTTCTGGATCGACGGGATGAGCCCGGCGTACGTCAGGTTGATGCCGTCGATCTTGAGCTTGGTCGGCTCGCGATGGAGCAGGTCGTGCAGCTCCTTCTTGGTGAACTTTCGGATCGGCTTGTCGGGATCGAAGTACCCGCAGCCGCGGAAGATGCGGCCGTACCAGCCCTCCATGCTGTAGCCGGGGATGGTGATCGCGCCGCCGTTGAGCGACAGGCTGTCGTCGTACAGCGCGCCGAGGTCGAAGTCGGTGACCGAGCCCATGCCCTCGCACCGCGGACACATGCCGCCGAGGCGCGTGAACGTCACCGCCTTGGGCTGCGACTTGCCGACGCCGCGATCCGTCGTGATCGCGCCGCTGGCCTTCACGGACGGGACGTTGAAGGCGAAGGCGCTGGGCGGACCGATGTGGGGCTTGCCCAGGCGGCTGAACAGGATCCGCAGCATCGCGTTCGCGTCGGTGACCGTGCCGACGGTCGAGCGAGCGTTCGCACCCATCCGCTCCTGGTCGACGATGATCGCGGTGGTCAGACCATCGAGCACGTCGACGTCGGGCCGCGACGCGCTCGGCATGAAGCCCTGCACGAAGGCGCTGTACGTCTCGTTGATCAGGCGCTGCGACTCGGCCGCGATGGTGCCGAAGACCAGCGAGCTCTTGCCCGATCCGGAGACGCCGGTGAAGACCGTCAGCCGGCGCTTGGGGATCTCGAGGGTGATGTCGGCGAGGTTGTTCTCGCGCGCCCCCTGCACGCGGATCCGATCGTGGCGATCGGCGGCGTGCGGCGCCTTCGACTGGGGGTCCGTCGTCTTTGCCTTGCTCATGCGGAGTTCCGTCGTCGGCGCAGCAGCACGATCGTACCCACCCACCACGGCGTGCCGCGATCGCGGCCGTCACCGGACTGGCCGCAGCCGCAGCCGTCGTCGTCGAGCTCCGTCTCGCCCGCGCTGCCCGACGAGCCTTCATCGCCGTCGGTGCCGTCGGCGAGCCCGCCGCTCGTGTCGGCGGCGCCGGTCGTGGCGGGGCCTTCGGGGCTGCCGACGACGATCGTCACCGCCTGCGAGATGCCCATGTTGCGGCCATCGCGGGCGACGACGCCGAACTCGTAGGTGCCCGCGGCGATGTTGGTGACGTCCCACGTCCACGGCGGCTCGAACAGCCGGACCACCGGCTCGCTGTCGAGGTACAGCTCGACATCGCTGAGGATGCGATCGTCGGTGGCCTCCGCGGTGATGACGAAGTCGGCGCCGGGCTCGAACTGATCGCCGTCGGCCGGCGAAGTGATCGTGACGACCGGCGGCGTGTCGTCGGCGGGGTAGGGGCCGCGGGCGCACTCGAGCGTGCCGTAGGCCTCGCCGACGAGCTCCGGCGCCCCGCCGCCGCGGCAGCTCGGGGCCCCGGCGCCGCCACCCGGGAAGACGACCGAGACCACCGCGTGGGTCGGGTTCGCCTCGACGATGGTGAACGTCACCGTGCCGTCGGGATCGGTGAAGGAATCGCCGGCGAGCATGAGCCCGTTGCCGTTGATGTCGAGGTAGTACGGCGCCGGGCCGAAGCTGTCGTTCTCGACCTCGTCGGAGACGTGGACCACCACGCCGTCGAGGCCGGCGTCGCCGTCGAACGCCCCGATCGGTTGGCGGTACTCGAGCCAGTACGCGCGGCCGTCGAAGGCCGGCACGCGCAGGGCCTGGGTGCCGTTGCACGGGGTCTCGAGCGGGACGATGTTGAACGTGCCGTCGGCGGTGGCGTCGACGATGTTGCAGCCGTCGAGCCAGCCCATGTACGTCTTCTGCACCGCGTTGATGTGCGCGCAGCCGTCGCCCATGGGATCGTAGGGGTCGCCGTACTCGATGTGCTCGCAGTTGTCGGCGAAGATGATCTCCTCGCCCATCTCGTCGATGCCGCAGTCATAGGCGTGGGAGTGGCCCATGCCGTAGTTGTGGCCGATCTCCTGGTTGCGCACCGTGCAGCCGAACGAATCGTGGTACCAGCTGTCGCGGGCGGGAAAGCTCGGCGAGCCGAGATCCGCGAGCCCGGAGAAGTCACAGCCCGTCGACGGGAAGTGGTACATCAATTGCTGGTAGTCGTTGGGATTGTGGCCCTTCTCGAGCATGGCGGCGCGGGCGTCCACGCCGATCGAGTAGGGGTCGCACCCGCCGGGATCGGGGATCTGGTACGGCCCGAAGACCTCGCCGATCACGCGCTCCCGGCCGTACGACACCTCGCCGTAGAACACGCTCGTGGCCTCGGCCCCGGCGAACATCGACTGCTCGGCGTTGCCGTTGTTGAGGCCGGGCTGCTCCCAGAACAGGAGGATCGTCGCGAGCACGCGGGGCGCGAACGGCTCGGCGTCGATCAACGGCTCGGGGGCCGGCGCGAGCACGGTCCACTCGTCGACGTGGATGCTCGGGGCCGCGGGGAGGCCGTCGCGCTCGCCCCAGACGCGCAGCGTCGTGTTGCGATCGAACGCCGGTTGCCCCACGGCCGCAAGGGACTCGGGGACGACGAGCTCGAGATCGACGCCGCGATCGGGGTGGTCCGGATCGGCGGGCAGGATCAGGTGATGCTGCAGCGAGGCGCTGCCGTCGAGGCGCCGGGCCATTCGCGCGACGTAGGTGCCGGCGATGCTGCCGTCGGCGAGCTGGCCCATGCGCGGGCCGTCCACTGCGGTGGCGCCGGCGGAGACGTCGCCCGGGTCCTGGCACGCCGCGATCGCGGTGAGCAGCGTCGGGGCGAGGGCGTATCGGAGCCGCGGGCGTTCGCGCATGCGCGAGCATGGTAGTCGCCGCCGCTGCACGACGAAAGTGGCGGGGGCACCGCTCGCGATCGCGGCCGTGCGGGCAATCAGACGCAGACGAACACGTTGCAGATCCCGAGCATGTTGCCGCCGACGCCGGCGGGACAGCACGTGCTCTGCAGGTCGTTCTCGTCGAACAGGCAGAAGTCGCCCATCATCCCGCAGTTCTCGAGGTCGTCCATGCACCCGGAGCTGTCGATCGTGCAGCCGGCGGTGCAGTCGACCATGCCGAGGTCGAACCCGAGGGTGACGCAGGTCGTCCCGCCGAGGTCGTTGGCGTCGCACTGCTCGCCCCCGTTGCGGACGCCGTCGCCGCAGGTCGGGAGCGGCTGGCACTGCGTGGTCACCAGCGCGGTGCAGTCGGCGTTGCACGACAGGGCGCCGCCGGCGAACCCGAGCGAGGCACAGCTCTCGCCGTCGAAGTTCAGGCTGTCGCAGGCCTCGCCCAGGGCGATCTCGCCGTCGCCGCAGGTCGAGCACGCGTCGGTGATCACGTGGCAGCTGGGGTCGCAGCCGAGCACGCCCTCCTCGAAGCCGAGCGACTGGCAGGTGACATCGCCGAACGACATGCCGTCGCAGTCCTCGCCCGGCTGGAGGCTGTCATCGCCGCAGACCGCAGCGGCGGTGTCGGCCCCGCTCGGCTCGGTGCTCGACGAGGCCTCGCCCGTCGCGCCGACACTCGCGCCCGCGGTCGAGCCCGAGGTCCCGTCGTCGCTGCCGTCGCCGGTGGCATCGGAGGTCGACATCGGGGCCGTGTTCGAGGCGCTCGACCCGACCGACGCGAACAACCCCGAGCCGCCCGTCTCGGCGCCGGTGGTGCACGCGATCGGGAACCACGCGAGGGCGAGTCGTCGCAGGGATCGAGCCATCGTCGCCCACGGTACGGGAGTTGCCGACGGGCGGCGATGCACTCGACGGCCCGTGGCGCGAATCGTCGTCGCGGGATTCCTCACGGTGTTTCCACGGGTCGGGTAGACTGCTTCACCGATGGCGGGGCGAGTGGCCGAGCGGACGGAGAAACGAATGATCGGGGTCACGGCGGGCCGAATGCTGTTGCTGGGCTGGATCGTCGCGACGGCCGGCTGCACGCGGTCGTCGCCGTCCACGACCGTGGCACCGTCGGCCGCGGAGCCCGAGGCCGACACCGACGCTGCGGTCGCCCGCGCGATCGAGGCGGTCCTGGCCGGCCAGCGCGATGCCTGGAATCGCGGGGACATCGTCGCGTTCATGGACGCGTACGTCCACGACGACACCCTCGTGTTCACCTCGGGCGGCAAGGTCCGGCGGGGCTGGGCCGCGACGCTGGAGCGCTACCGCGCCAGGTATCGCGATGCGGCCGCGATGGGCCGACTGACCTTCTCCGCCCTCGAGACCCGACGCCTCGGGGCCGACGCTGCGGTGGTGCTCGGCCGCTGGCAGCTCGACGACACGCCGGAGGCGGGGCACGGCGTGTTCTCCCTCGTGTTCGTGCGCGCCGGCGACACGTGGAAGATCCTGCACGATCACACCTCGGCCGGTGCGCCACCGACCGACGGTGGCGGCGATGCGGCGGCCCGTACCGCCCTCGCGACACCGACCGATCCGGTGCGCCGGGCGATCGCGTCGCGACTCGGCGCGCTGTATCCCGCGGACACAGGGGCGCCGATGCTCGCCGGAGACGGTGGTCCCGCGTGGGAATCCCTCGAGGTCGTGGGCGAGGACTCCGGGCGCGTGCGCGTGGTGATCTCGGCGATGGGCGGCGCGGTGCGGCTGCTCGCCTGGGTCGATCGGGCGGACCTCGCCCCGCAGCTGTCGCGACCCGCGGTGCTGGAGGCGAGCCCCGATGCGGCGCGACGGCTCGACGACGGCGGGATCACGCTGGCCCCCGGCGAGGAGATCGAGGTGCTCGAGCGCCGCGGTCCGGCGGCCCGCGTTCGCACCCGCGACGGTGAGTTCGACGGGTGGATCGACGCCGAGGCCCTCGCGCCGATCTACGTCGCGAAGCCGTTCCCGATCCCCGCCGTCGACGCCCATGTGGCGCCGGGCACCGCGGTCGCAGCGCGACCCGGCGGCAAGGCGATCTACACCTTCGGCCCCCTGAACGACGACCACGAGGTGCGCCGGCTCGGCGCCGCGCGGGGCGGCTGGGTCGACGTCGAGTACGTCGTGCCCTGCCGCGAGACCGTGCGTGTTCGCGGTCGAGTTCGCGTCGCCGCGGCGCCCGAGCTCGCGGGCCCGACGACGAAGTACGGCTGCGGCCGCGGCGGTGGCATCGACGTGATCCGCTGGGGCGAGCTCGAGGGGGCAGAGGCGGTCTCGGTCACCGCCGACACCGAGCTGCGCGACGCCACCGGCACGCTCGTCGGTCGCGTCACGCGCGACGTGGAGCTGCGCCGCGGCGCCGACGGTCAGCTCCGCGTCGCCACGCCGTGGGGCCTGATGGTCGTGCACACGCCCTGATGTGCCGTCAGCCGCGGACCATGTCCACGCCGTCGCCGAGGCGAGCGCGGGCGTCGGCGACGGAGACCAAGAACGGTGCGAGTTCTGCGGTCGCAAACATCGCGCAGAAGCTATGTGCCTCCGGCGGATGGCGCAAGTCCGCCGGGTCTCCGCTGTCGAACGGCTTCGTGGTTTCAGGGGACGGAGAGATGGGTGAGGAGCATGGCGGCGACGAGGAGGCTCGTCAGCTAGTAGCCGCCGTGGATCGCCGCGAGCTTCCAGCTCCGCGATTCCCACGCCATCCCGTTGAGGAGCGGCGGAACGAAGAACCCGAGCCAGGTGAAGATCGCGGCTTGGGAGGCCTGCACCGCGGGATCCAGCCCGGCGCCCTGGATGCCCCAGGTGCTCGGGGTCCAAGCCGCGATGTTGTTCGCGAGGATGAACGCGATGAGCAGGCAGCCGACGACGTTCGCGAGCAGTCCCTTCGCCAGCGCGCCACCTTGCTCGGTGTGTCCAGGGGGAAGCCCGAGCTCCTGGCGCCAGACCTTGCCGAACAGCGGGGTGTACCAGATGAAGCCGAGAACGAAGTTGAGGACGACGGCGATGGCGACGGCGAGGACGTTGGGAACGATGTCGGGCATGTGGGGTGGGCCTTTGGCTGCAGAGCGGACCAAGGCCAGGCTTTCCGACAGAGCGCCGAAGAAAATCGGCTCCGCATCCACGACCCCGGTTGCACTGCGCCAGCGCTGTTCCCGCGAGATTGCGGACCCCATCGACTTCGTGGGCAAGCCCGGGGCGTTGGTTCCGCGACCACGCTCGAACTTGGTCCGCGATCACGGGTGCCTGGCGCCCCATGCGAGCCTGCGCGCCGACGTGGTGAAGGACGGGCGCGCGGCATCTGCGCGTGGGTGAATCCAGGGCGCAATAGCCCCTCTGTGCGCGACGGACGGTCGTTGCGGATTTCGTCGCGCGCACCCTTGGTGGTGCGCGCCGTCCCCGATGTGGCAGGGGCGATAGGGTTCGCACGACGCGTGCTCCATGCGTCGTCGACCTCGCTCGGCGTGTCCGAACCAAGGGGTGATGTCATGTTGATCGATCGTGCCATTCGGATTGCGGTGTGGTGTGGGCTCAGTGCGTGCTCGGTGGGCTGCTATAGCGGGGTCGAGTTCCCTCGTCAGGTGATCCTCGGCGGCGCCGAGCGGGCGTTCATGTTCGACGACCCGGAGGATGCCGAGCTGCACGAGGGTTGGTTCGCCATCGCCGACGAGCAGCAGCACCTGGTGTACGAGGTGATGCACGGCCAGGCGATCTTCGAGGGCGACATCCGACTCGGCCCGGTCTCGGACCTCTCGGCCGAGCAGCTCGGGAAACGCGAACCGGACCGCTCGGCGGTGAAGCCCGATCGGCTCTGGCCCGGTGCGGTCGTCCCGATCGTGCTCGACGCCGATCTGCCGAACGACGTGCGCGGTCACATCGTCGAGGCGATGAATCACTGGACAAGCCACACCCGCGTGCGCTTCGTCGAGCGTTCCAACCAGGCCGACTACGTGCGGGTCGTGGCCGGTGAAGGCTGCTCGTCGTACGTCGGCATGGTCGGCGGTGAGCAGCTATTGACGTTGCACCCCAACTGCGGCGTCGGTGCGGCGATTCACGAGATCGGTCACGCCATCGGGTTGTGGCACGAACAGTCGCGGGCCGATCGCGACGATCACGTCGTCGTCCGCTGGGACAACATCCAGGCCGGGCTCGAGTACAACTTCTTCACCTATGCCGAGCAGAATCAGGTCGGTGCGGACATCGGCGGGTACGACTACGACTCGATCATGCATTATCCGTCGTGGGCCTTCGCGATCGACGAAAGCTTGCCGACGATCACCCACCCGAACGGCATGCTCATCGAAGGCCAGCGCGAGGGACTCAGCCCCGGCGACCTCGGCGGGGTCGCGTTCTTGTACGGCGGCAACGAGGGCGACATCGACGCGACGTGCCACGTGACGCGGCTCTACCAGTACGTGCTCGGACGCGAGCCCGACGCCGCCGGTTTGGCATCGTGGGTCGCGGCCACCAACGGCGGGATGCCGCCGTCGAACGTCGCCGGTGGATTCGTACGTTCCCAAGAAGCGCGCACGCCGTGGCTCGTCGCGCAGTACACCGATCTGCTCGGTCGCCAACCCGACGGTCCCGGTTTCGACGGCTGGATGAAGTCGCTCACCAACGGCAATCTCGATGAGCTCGCGGTGACCACGGCATTCCTCGCGAGCGAGGAATACTGGGCGAACGCCGGCAAAGACCCCAAGGGGTTCGTCGCCGAACTCTACCGCGATGTGCTCGGGCGAGACGGTTCGGCCAACGAGGTCGCGTCGTGGGCCGACGGCGCGGGAAACCTGGCGAACGCCGACGTGCGCGGCCGCGTGGCCGCAGGCTTCGTCTACAGCCCAGAGTCGCTCGGACGCCATGTGGATGCGGCGTACGCGAAGTACCTGGGTCGCCCGGCCGACCCGGCGGGGCGGGCTGCCTGGGTCGACCAGATGTCGCGCGGGATGACACGCGAGGTGCTCGCGATCGCGTTTCTGACGAGCGCCGAGTTCACCGCGCCGTGCGCGGAGTGAGGCTCCGCCTCGAGAGAATTTCACCCCGAGCGGCGCTCCAGGGTATCGGCCCCCCTGCATGCCGCTCGCCGCCCCGACTCCCCCGACGTCTTGCATCGCCCGCGGGCTCGCGCTCTTCCTCCTGATGAACGCCGCATGCGGCGAATCCGACGCCGACGACCCCGGGACGACCGCGACCGAGGCCGACCCCAGCGAAGACGGAGGCGGTGGTGCGGCGCAGACGGGTGCGAGTGCGGCGAGCGACGCCTCATCCGACCCCAGTGACGGCGACACCACGGATGGCGGGTCCGACGCCGCGGGATCAGGAACCACCGAGGGCGACGACACGACCGGCTCCGACGGGAACCTCCCGCGGCCGTTGAGTGCGTTGCGAGTGGTCTTCTCGGGGCACAGCCTCACCGATGTCGCGGTCCCGACGATCCGCGACATCGCAGCGGCCCAGGGTGATGACCTCCGCGACATCTATCAGTCGATTCCGGGATCGCCGATTCGCTCGCGAACGCGGGGCGGCTCACCGGTCGACGAGAACTCGTGGGACGGCTACTCGGAGGGCACCAATGGTGTGAACCTCATCGACGAGATCCGGACCCCCGGGCTACTGCCGGCGGGCGAAGTCTACGACACGCTGGTCATCACCGACCGGCACGACCTGCTCGGCGTCGTGCAGTGGGAGAGCACCGCGAGCCTGCTTCGCCATTTTCACGATCGACTGCTCGAGGGCAACCCCGAGGCCCAGAGCTACTTCTATCACGCGTGGCTCGACGTGGACAAAACTGATCCCCAGATCTGGATCGACTACGAACGCGACGCGCTCGTGGCTTGGGAGTGCGTCTCGACCAAGGTCAACCTCACGCTCGAAGCCGACGGCCTGCCGACGAACCTCCGCACGATTCCCGCCGGTTGGGCGCTGACCAACATGGTCGAAGCTGCGCTCGCCGGCTCGATCCCCGGGCTCTCGGGGACGCAACAGGAGATCCTCGACGCGATCTTCAGCGACAACGTTCACCTGACATCGCTGGGGTCGCTCTACGTCGGCGCGTTCACCTACGCTTCGATGTTCCACAAGTTCCCCGAGGGCGCGAGCATTCCCGAGGGGGCGTCGGCCGAGACCGTCGACGCGCTGCTGACGATGGCTTGGTCGAACGTCGAAGCCTACGCCGCGCGCCCCGACGGTGGCACCCACACGATGGATGCCTGCCGCGAGCACGTCAGCTCGAATGTCTGCCCGGTCTTCTGGGGTGCGATGTTCGACCAGCCGGGCAACGTGGCGGGCTGCCAGGGCTTCTTCGGCGGCGAAAACCCGGGGAACCCCTTTCGCTGGCCGGACCCCGATCTCGAGGTGTGGCCGGCCCCTTGAGCATCGAGGTCCGCCGACCGTCTCCCTCGACACCTCGGCCTACAGCCACTTCATGCGCGGCCACGTCGACCGAACGAACGAGACCTTGGCAGGTTCCTGGCCCGCGGCGTCGTCGATGTCGTCGATGTCGACGACGCGGTGTCGTCCATCTACGCGGAGATCGTCGTCGACCTGCGCCGGGCCGGCGACAAGTCGCGGCGCCGACGGTCAACTCCGCGTCGCCACGCCGTGCGGCCCGATCGCCGTGCACACCTCTGACGCCCGTCAGCCGCAGACCATGCCCACGCCGTCGAGGTCGTAGCACTGCATCGGCGCCGGGCAGACCTTGCCGCCCGAGCAGTCGAGGGCGCAGGCCTGCAGCGCCATCTGGTTCACGGTGACCGGCATGCACCGCGGGATGGCGGTGCCGCCCGGCGACGCCGCGCAGTCGACCGCCGGGTTGGCGCACCCGGTCTCGGAGCAGAACCCATCGGAGGGGTTCATCATCGCGTCGAGGATCGTGATGCAGAGGATCGGTGTCATGCCGCACTCCTGCGGCGTGAGGCACGGCGAGTACATGCCGTCCTGCGGCTGCATGCCGTCGTCGCCACCTCCGTCGGTGCTGCCGCCGTCGCTGGTGCCGACCGGATCGGGGCCGCTGCTGTCGGACGCGGGCATCGTGGTCGCGGCCGTGGTCGTCGTCGTCGTCTCGTCGCCGCCGCTGGTCGAGCTCGAGCCGTCGCTGGTCGACGGATCGATCGTGGTGGTGATCGTGGTCGTCGGCGCGGGCACGGTGCCGGCGCCGAACGGATCGTCATTGGTGCCGTCGACGGTGCACGCGACGATCACGAGGCCGAGGCCCGCGGTCTGCATTCGATTCATGGCAACCCCCGGACCCAGGATACGCGTGTGTGCGGGCGTTGGGCGCCTGCGAATGGCCGCGAAGATCGTCGGGAACCCGGCGCGCTGCTCGGGCAACTGCAGGCCTCGGGTGCAATCTCACTCGGCGAGCATGCCGAGCAGCGTCGCCGCGAACCGATGCGCGTCGCCGGGCCAGCGCGCGCTCAGGTAATTCCCGTCACGCAACACGAACCCCGGCCCGAGGTCGTCGGGTCGATCGCGTCGCAGCGCCATGTTGCCGAGCTCGAAGTCCTCGGGGCGCGCGAGCGCCCGGGTGACCTCGTCCTGCAGGAACTCCGGATACGTGCGGTAGTAGTCGCCGAGGCGACGTCGCGTCAGCCACCACGCGAGGCGCTCCTGCTTGCGCAGCAGGGCGGTGGTGCGACGGCCGTGCAGCACGCTGCGCTCGGTGCCCGCGAAGGTCGAGCGCGCGGCGAGCAGGACCCCGTGGCAGATCGCGGCGACCGGTCGACCCGTCACGAAGAACTGCGCCACGAACGTCGCCAGCGGCCGCGACTCGAGGTATGCCCGCATGCCCGGGGCGTGGCCGCCCGGCAGCACGATCGCGTCGTAGTCGTCCGCGCGCAGGGCCGCGTAGTCGAGCGCGCGATCGAGGGCGCCGTCGGCGGCGAGTCGCTCCCACGCGCCGCGACCGTTGGCGTCGGCGCGCAGCGCCCCTGCGAACAGGCCCAGGCCCTCGCCCGTGATCATCCGCGCGTCGCACTGGCCGCGCACGCCGCCGGGTGTCGCGAACACGACGCTGGCGCCGTGGCGCACGAGCTGCTCCCACGGCACCGCGACCTCTGTCGGGTCGAAGTCGACCGCGGCGGTGGCGACGAGCACCCGCTTGCCGCGCACGCGGGCCAGCGCGGGATCACCGGGTTCGGGCAGTCGAGCGCGGGCCATCGGCGCCGTGGAGTGTACCGCGAAGGGACGTGCATCGACGCGGCGCGGCTGTCAGGATGCGCGCGACGTGGAGACCCTCGAGCGAGTCGCTGCGTCGGCGAAGGGCGCGACCGCCCCGCGCGGCGACGAGGCCACGCGCCTCGCCATCGCCTACGTGGCGCTGTTCTTCCTCGCCGGGATCCACCTGCCGTACTGGCCGGTGTGGCTGGCGAGCCGCGGCGTCGATGCCCAGCAGCTCGGCGTGCTGCTCGGCATCGGCAACTGGGCGCGGCTCACGACGCCGTGGATCGGTGCGTGGGCCGATCGCACGGGTCGTGGCCCGCAGCTCCTCGTCGCGGTCGCGATCGTCGTGCTCGTGACCCTCGGGCTCTTCGAGCTCGCCCACACCCTGATGATCCTCGTCGTCCTCTCGGCTGTGCTCGGCCTCGCCTACGCGCCGATCATCCCGCTGCTCGACGGCATGTCGATCTCGGCCGCGGCCGCCGGCCGCATGGACTACGGCCGCGTGCGCCTGTGGGGGTCGGCGTCGTTCATCCTCGCCTCGGTCGTCGGCGGGTGGTTGTTGCAGGGGCGTGACCCGGGGCTCGTGCTCACGACGCTGCAGAGCTCGGCGGTCGTGCTGGTGCTCGCGGTGTCGTGGCTGCGCCGCATGCCGCTCGCGCCGCGGCCCGAGGTCGCGCGCCTGGGCGCCGCGGCTCGGCCGCCGCGATCGTGGGCGGAGATCCTCGGCCAGCCTCGCTTCGCCACCTTCCTGGTCTGCGTCGGCTTCCTGCAGGGGGCCCACGCCGTGCTGTACGGCTTCGGCACCAAGCACTGGCAACAGGCCGGCATCTCCGAGTCGACGATCGGGTGGTTCTGGGGCGTCGGCGTGATCGCCGAGGTCGTGCTGTTCGCCTGGGGCGCGCGGATCATCGCGTGGGTGGGCGCACCGGGTTTGCTCGGGCTCGCCGGGCTCGGCGCGATCGTGCGCTGGGCTGCGCTCGGATCGACGACGGCGATCGGCCCGACCTTCGCGATCCAGATCCTGCACGCGGCCAGCTTCGCGGCCATGCACCTGGGCGCGATGAGCTGGATCCGCGACAACATCGTCCCCGACGCGGTGAACCGGGCCACCGCCGTGTACACCGCGATCGCCGGCGGCGTCGCGCTCGGCATCGGCATGCCGCTCGGCGGCGTGCTGTTCGATCGCTGGCAGGGTGACGCGTACTTCGCGATGGCGGCCTTCGCGGCGATCGGCACCGCGTTCGCCTGGCGACTCGGACGCCCCATGCCCGCGCCATCCGTGCGATGATCCGCAGCGATGCGTCGCTCGCTCCTGCTCGCGCTCGGGCCCGTCGCCGCGCTGGTCGCGGTGCCGACGGCGGTGCACGCCAACGCCGGCGGTCGACCGGGCGGCGGCTGCGTGGGATGCCACGCCGGCGGTGACGTGTCGCTGTCGCTGTCGGCGTCGCCGTCGAGCTTCGGCCCCGGGGATCAGGTCACGGTCACGGTCACGGTCGCGGGCAACGGCGCGACCGCGGGGCTGTTCGTCGACGCGGACGCCGGCGATCTGTCGACGCTCGGCGGCCAGGGGCTCGAGGAGGTCGCGGCCGGCCTGACCCACAGCCAGCCCAAGGCGATGTCCGGTGGCGAGACCGAGTTCTCCTTCCGCTGGACGGCCCCCGACGCCGCGGGCTCGGTGCGCTTCGCGATCTCCGTGCTCGTCGCCAACGGCAACGGCTCGGCGAGCGGCGACAAGGCCGACGCCTCCAACTTCGATCTCGTGTTCGGCTGCGAGGGCGCGTCGTACTTCCTCGACTTCGACGCCGACGGCTACGGGCGCACCGATGCGCCGCGGATGGACTGCGCCGGCGCGGCGCCGGCGATGTACGCGGCGGCGAGCGGCGACTGCGACGACACCCGCGAGACCGTCCACCCCAACGCGATCGAGCTGTGCAACCAGCGCGACGACGACTGCGACACCGAGGTCGACGAGGACGCGATCCCGATCCCGCTCTACCCCGACGGGGACGACGACGGGTACTACGGCCAGCTCGAGGCGATGAGTCCCGACGTGGTGATGGGCTGCGTCGGCACGCCGGACTACGCCGGCGAGCCCGGCGACTGCGAGCCCGAGAATCCGGCGATGTACCCGGGCGCCGAGGAGATCTGCAACCTCTACGACGACAACTGCGACGGCCGTGCCGACGAGCGCGTGCGGCCGATCTGCGGCGTCGGCTGGTGCGCGCGCGAGGCGTGGACGTGCGAGCCTGCGAACTGCGATCCGGGCGAGCCACAGGAGGAGACCTGCAACCTCCTCGACGACGATTGCGACGACGCGATCGACGAGGACGTCGCGTGCCCCGACGGCCAGGCGTGCATCGCCGGCGAGTGTCGACCGGCGGGGGGCGAGGGCGGTTCGGAGGGCCCCGCGGTCACCGAGGGCGGGGACGTCGGCACCAGTGTGGATCCGTCGACGACCGGCAGCGGCGTCCCCTCGGAGTCCGAGGGCGCGGCGGGCTGCGGCTGCACGGCGAGCCCGGACGCACCGGGCTCCGCGGCGTGGCCGATGATCGTGCTGTTCGCCGCGCGACGGCGACGACGCGTCAGGTCGACTTGAACCCGACCTTGCGGTGGGTCCCGTCGCAGTAGGGCTTGTTCGCCGACTGCCCGCAGCGACACAGCGCCGTCTTCACGACGCGGTGGATCGTACGACCGGTGCCGCTGGTCAGCTCGAGGTTGCCGTCGACGAGCAGCGGGCCGTCGGGCGCCGATGTGATCGAGACCGGACCGTTGCGCGCCGCGAGCGGCTGGGATTCCGCGGTGGCCGGCTCGCCGGTCGCCGTGAACCCGGCGGCGGTGTGGCTGCCGTCGCAGTAGGGCTTGTTCTTCGAGGCGCCGCAGCGGCACAGCGTCGCGCGGAAGCCCGCGGGCGCGCCGTCGATCACCAGCTCGCCGTGGAGCGCGATCGGTCCGTTCTCGCGGACCCGCGCCAGGTTGACCAGAGGCGCCTCTTCGTTCGGGCCGCCGTCGAGCCGCTCGTACCGGATCGCGCCGGATGGACACGTGTGCGCGAGCAGGGCGACGCCCTCGGGGGTCGACGCGTCGGGGTGGATTCACTCGCCTTCCACGTTGGGCACGAACACATCGGGCCGCGAGAGCACGCAGTTGCGGGCGTGGATGCAGCGCTTGCCCTCGAACTGGATGAGCACGTGCTTGCCGCGGACTTCCTCGATGTCGCCTGCCATGGTGACGACGAGCGTAGCGCCGGCGCACGGTCGCCGTCGAGCCCGCCATTCGGGCAGTCGCGGGTTCAGGGCGGCGCGGCGCTCGGGCGCGCGGTCTGGGGCTCGGCGGCGGCGAGCAAACGACCGAGGAAGTCGAGCACGGCGCGGATCCTCGCGGCACCGATCAGATCGCGGTGCACGGCCTGCCACACCACGCGCGGGTCGGGGCCCACGAAGGGCGTCGCGCCGCCGACGGGCACCGGGACGCGGACCAGCGCGGGCTCGTCGTCGGCGACCTTGCACGGCAGCAGCGCGAGCCCGACCCCGGCGATCGTCGCCGACATGATCGACGAGACGCTGTCGGATCGCAGCACCACCTCGGCGCCGGCGGTGTGCTCGTCGATCCACTCGTTCTCGCGGCGGAACGCCCGGGTGTCGGCGAAGCCGACGAATCGGTGGCCGGTGAAGCCGCCGGGGGTCCCCGCGCTCGGCGTGCCCAGCGTCGCCAGGTAGTCGGGCGCGGCGTACAGCGCGAGGTCGATGACGAACAGGCGCTTCACGACGAGATCGTCCTGGTGTGGTCGCGCGAGACGCAGCGCGACGTCGGCCTCGCGTCGCCCGAGGTCGACCTCGCGGTTCGTGCACGCCAGCTCGAGCCGGATCTCGGGGTACTTGCGGTGGAAGTGGTGCAGGTGCGGCGCGATGAACCGCGTCGACAACATCTCGGTGGCGGCGAGGCGCACGTGGCCGGCGAGTCGCTGGTCCTCACCCTCGACGTCGCGCATCGCGGCGAGGACCTCGCGCTCGATCTTCTCGGCCCGGGGGAGGATCCGCGTGCCCGCTGCCGTCGCGACGTACCCGCGGGCGGTGCGATCGAACAGTCGCGCATCGACGGTCTGCTCGAGCCGCGCGAGTCGTCGACCCACGGTGGTCGCGTCGAGCCCGAGCGCACTGGCGGCCCCCGCGAGGGTGCCGTGGCGGTGGATCGCCAGGAAGAAGCGGACGTCGTCCCAGTCGATCACTTCCTGCATTCTCGCAGGCGGAGGTCGCCCCGGCGACCTGCATTCGTGCAGAAGTCGTCAGCGAGACGCGCGGCGCCGCCGGCCGAGGCCGACCAGGCCGATCCCGAGGACGACCGAACCGAGCAGCCACGCGCCGGGCTCACCGGCCCCGGAGGAGCAGCCGCCCTTGGCCGCCGCGGCGGGGGCCTTGCCGTCCGCGGCCTTGGCCGGGGTGTCGGCCTTGGCCGGGGTGTCGGTCTTGGCCGGGGTGTCGGTCTTGGCCGGGGTGTCGGGCGTCGGGGGCGATGCGGCCGCGGTCTCCGGCTCGCAGATCAGGCACTCGCTGCTCACCTGCTTGGGCGGGGTGCCGCCGCTGTAGTCATTGCGCGAGCAGGTCGACTTTGCACACTTTCCCGCCTTGCCGTCGACCTCGCAGGCGTCGCCCGCGGCCTTGTCCCGGCACACCGCTTGGTTGTCGGATATGATGTCGGCCCGCGCGTCGCCGACGATCGTCATCGTCATCGTCACCGTGATGCCGACGAACAGCGCGAACGCAGGCAGCACACGGGCGAGATCGATGCGACGGGCGGCGAGCATGCGTCGACGGTAACACGGCCCGCGCCGTGGAGGTGCGGGCCGGCGATCGGGCCGACGCGCCCGCACGGGACGCGACCGGGCTCACTCGCACAGGGTCGCGGTGAACTCGACGTCGTCGGCGTGTCCTCGGGCGACCGCGTGCGCACGTGGTCGGGCGCGTGAGCGCGGACGTCCACCGGCGCCGCGCTCGTGTCTCCCTTGCCACGCAGAGATCGAGCAGCCCCGCGTGCAGCGGCGTGCTCGGCCCGAGCCCGGTGAAGCCGGCACCCGTAGCCCATCGCCGCCGCTCGGGCCGGCGCCGGTCGAGGCCGCGCTGCTCGAACCGCCGAAGGTACCGATGACGACGTCGTGGCAGCCCGTCGCGATCGACGTGGCGCTCGCGAGGGCGAGCCTGCAGGTCGCGCGACGCATCGAACGCACCGCAGGCGGCGTAGCAGCCGGCGTGCGCGGCGGGACTGATAAGCTCCCGCCGCCCGTGCTGCCGAGTCTCATGCTCGTGGTGCTCGCCGGTCGGCACGCCCCGCCGGCGCTCCCCGTCGAAGGCGAAGGCGTCGAGGGCAAGCCCGTCGAGGGCAAGGTGGCCCCGGCCGAAGCGGCGCTGTCCTGGCGCGCGCCGGAGGGCTGCCCCGACGCGTCGGCGGTGCGATCGCGGATCGGACGCCTCGTCGGCGCGTCGTCGTCGGTGGCGGCCCTCCGCGTCGACGGGGTCGTGACGGCCGTCGACGGCGGTTTCTCCCTGAGCCTGCGCGTCGTGACCGACGGCGTCGTCGACGACCGCGTGCTGGTGGCCGATCGCTGCGAGGCCCTCGCCGACACCACCGCGTTGGTCGCCGCGCTCGCGGCGGATCCGATCGCGACCGCGGGGGTGGTGGATGTGCCTGCGTTGGTCGAGGCCGCGCGGCTCGGCGACGCGGATGCGGTGCTCGGCGATCCGACCGCGGACGTTGGGGCTCTGCCGCCGGACGCGGGGGTGCGTCCACGACCTTCACCGCGCGAGCGCGAGGCGCCACGGGGGCGTACGCGGAGCTCGTCGCCCGTCGGCGTGTGGACGCGGTTGGACGCCGGGGTGCAGTTCGGCGCGGTGCCCGGGGTCGCGTTCGGCCTCGCGGGTGTCCTCGCCGTGGGCGGTCGACGACTGCGCGGCGAGCTGGCCGGATCCTACTGGTTGCCGCGGACCACCGATCGCGCGGGCACGACGATCCGCGTGCAGCTCGGCGCCGTCGCGCCGCGGATCTGCGGGACCCTTCCGCAGGGCCGGATCGACGTGGTGCTCTGCGCCGGCCCGGAGCTCGGCATCCTGCGCGGCGACGTGCAGGGCGGCCCGACGCGCCTGCCGCTGTGGCTCGCGGTGACCGCCGAGGCCGGCATTCGCGTGCCGGTGTCGCGGCGGGTCTCGGTGTGGACGACGGTCGCCGCCGCGGCGCCGGTGTTGTTCCCGCGGTTCCGGCTGGTCGATGCGACGGGGACGCGGCAACGTGAGGTGTATCGACCGGCGGCGGCGGGGGTGCGGGGGTTGGTGGGGATCGAGGTGCGGCTGCGGGGGGTGGATCGGTGAGGAGACGGGGTGAGGTTCGTTGACGCGTTGAGGCTGTGCCGTGATCGGCAGGGTTGCCGCGCGAGCGCCGTCAGTTGTAGGCGTTCGTGCCGACGGTGATCAACGCGGTGATCCCTTCGATATCGTCCGGTGACTCGTAGACCACCTCCGGTGCCCCGTCGAGCGTCATTCGCACCACGACATTGCGGAGTCCGTGCGGTTCATCGAGGCCGCCGAGTCCGTAAAGTGTGCCGTCGGACGTCAGCGCGAACAGTGCCAGTCCCTCGACGCCGCTCTCGTCGAGGTCGTGCGCATACACGCGTCCGGTGAGCGTGATGCCGCTCGGCCGAACTCGCGCCTGCTCGAGCGTCCGGACGCCGTTCCGCCACACATGAACGGCCGCGAGCAAATTCCCTGCATCAGGTCGGGACGCGAGATGATTGATGTCTTGGACGTCACCGGGGATCGGGATAGGCGACGATTCCTCTCCCTCCGTGCCCGATGCGAAGTAGACGCCGGTGGGCGGATACTGCGTTGGGAGCGGCATTCCTTCCTCGTGATACCACGTGTGGAGCACGAACCTCCCATCGACGAATCCCGCGAATGTGGGCGCGCCCCAGTTACCGATCTCCACGCCTGGGGCGTTGTAGATCTCGCCCCCGCAGTGCGCGTAGACCGTCTCCTCGTCAGTGAAGATCCGATAGGGAGAGCCGGTGCACGGCATGGACGGGGCGCGGAAGAGCTGTGCGACGACCTCGTCGTTCTCCGAGCCGATGCCCTCGGGGACCCAGTTGGCCGACTCGCCGGGCCGCCGCATCCAATCGTTCCCGAGGCGGAGGAGATCGATCCGGGAATCATGGAGCGACAGCTTCATCAATCCGCCTTCGCGCGGATCGATCACGACCGGCCACAGCTGCGGCAAGTCGAAGGCGCAGATGACCGAGGGATCGTCGACTTGCGTGAGCGTGGTGAACGAGTAGTGCCGGCCCTCGAGGATGTAGACCTCCGCCGGATCGATGGCGCAGTTCTCGTCAGGCGCGCCGGGGGAAGGGCCGTCGGAGGGGGAGGTGGTCTCGGTGTCGTTGGAGTCTGGTGATGACTCGCCTGCGCACGCGAGGGCAATACAGCAGTAGGATGCCACGAGGAGCTGGTGCAGAGGGAAGGAGACGGCAGTCGGTGGTCTTCTCATGCGGCTTCTCGACTTGTCATTGTGTGGGTTTCGGGGAAGGAGGGCCGCACCGCAATGGAGCGCGGACTCCGCATTCGTGGTCGGCCAAGAACACGATGCCGTACGAACCTTCGATCCTACAGTCGCGGCGACAGTGACCGTCGACGCAGCTTCCCCAGTCCTCGCGCGTTGGTATCACCCAATCGACCTCTTTGCAATGAATCCGGATGCGGTAGAGGTGAATGCCTCGGCCCCGAACTCCGCAAATGCTGCTTGGAGACCCGGGCTGAGAACAAGTCCGAAGACCTCGATCTCCGACCAGGGTGGATCGTGCGATCCCTCGCCATGGTGGGCGTCAACTGTTTCAAGCATTCTTACGCATGTCTGCTCCCGTGACTCGGCAACGAACTTCTCGAAAGAAGTCACTCCGCTGTCTAGGGGGTCATCCGTCGCCGGTGCTGTGACTTCTTTCGCCCAGAAATCACGAATCACAGGAGTATTCGTGTCTGATTCCGCTACCCAAATGTGGAACTGTCGGGCGAGTTGCAGAACTTGGCTTCCAAACTCCGGGTCGAGTACGATGCCAATTTTGTGGACGTGCATGTTCATTAGTCTTACTCCGGCAGTTCGTCGGGGCGGGCTGGCCGCACACCGCCAGGGGTGGATGGATCGTGGGCGTGAGGCGTTGGCACCACTGCGCCGGTCTTCTTGTTTACGTGGGTGTGCGGGTTTGCGTACTGCGTGTCAACACGTTTGACTTGGTCGAACCCAGATGGGCTCCTCGCGTTGGTTCGCCATTCTGCGTGTCCGGTGACATTACCTGTCGACGGATCTCGCTTCCAGGTACTGTGAGCGCCAATTGCGCGCTCGTCCGGCCCGAGGTGGTTCTTGCCGCGCCCCGTCCTCGCAAGCTTGCCTGCTCCTGGCGATCCCGGCACCCCGGGCATGGACGTGACGACGGCCATCGCGACGTCTCCTCCGTCCAGCGTCCCGTTCGCGACTCCCACCGCGGTGTCCATCGCGGTGATCCCGCTCTCCACCGCCGCCGCGATCGGGTTGAAGGTCGCCGCAATCGTCAACCCTACCGCGAACGTCGTGTCCAACGCTGCGTTGAAGTCGAAGAGAGCCTGGAATAGGTGCCCCTGCGGTGCCTTCGGGGCGTAGAGCCGGGCGTAGTAGTACTGTCGGTACTCGTGCACCTCGTCCTCGCCGAGCGAGAACCCGGTGGTGTGGTGGAGGCGCGAACCCATCCCCGGGAACGTCATGCGCGTCCACCCGTTGCCCACGTAGCGCATCGACGGGCCTGGGTCAGGCCCGGGCCCTCCCAGCCCGGTGACACCGCCCGGCGGCTTGTGGAGCTCCCTCCACTGTACCAACAAACTCGGCTCGCCGACGCTCGGCACCGAGATGGTACGATGCATGTGGTCGACGCCGTCGCCGTACTGTTGGTTCGAGAAATCGGCGCCGCTGATCTGCGGGTCGTTGGGGCCCCAGCCCGATGGGTCGGTGAACCGAAGCGGTCGGTTGCCGACGTAGCTATAGCTGTTCCACGCCTGCGCATCGAGCCGGTTCGCGACGAGCACGTCCGCGCTCGTGAATCGCGCGATCCGGGGATCGTACATGCGCCCGCCCATGTCGATCAGCCCGAGATCGAGCCTACCTCGATGGCCGGTGAAACCGCGACCAACCCCCGAAACGTCGGCATCGCTTGCGCGCAAGATCCAATCGGTCGCCTTTCTCGCCGCCCCCCAAGCATCATAGGCGATTCGACGCAGCACGTTGCCGTTCTTCAAGCTGACCACGTGCGTGGACCCGAGTGCATCGTCGTGCATCCCGAGGGTGGTCGTCGTCCAGGCGAGGTCGGCGCCCTTCTTGCGCTCTACCCGTGTGACGACACGGCCACCTGCGACCACGTGATAGGCGAGGTCGGTGCTTGCCGCGCCACTCAGGACGCGTTCGTAGAGCGAACCGCCGATGGACAACGTCTGCGAGGCGCCCGTCGTGCGTAGAACGCGGTTCTCGTTGGCGTCATAGGCGAAGCTGATGGACGTGGCCCCTGATGCCGCGGCTCTGGGCTTGTTGAACGCAGTGTACTCGAACGTCCGCAGTCCCAGCGCGACGACATTTCCATTGTTGTCGTGGAATACATCTTCGTCGCCTGCGGTGCTCAGCTTGCCATCGGTGTCATAGGTGTACGAGCCCACTCCCGTCTTGAACGTGATGTTGCCAATCCGGTCGTAGGACTGCTCGTACGTGCCCTTGAGTACGCTGTCCTTGAGCACGTCCGAACGCATCAAGCGATGGCCGGCATCGTATTCGACGAAATTCTCCCGCTGCTTGAACTGCTCATCCTCGCGAAAGGACAGTTCGCCGGCGGGGGACCAGCCGTACTCGAGGCTCTGTAGGGTGCCAGCGTTGCTTGCCGTATCGATTCGGAGCGGCCAGCCGCGGACGTCGTCCCACTGCCGCTTCGTCTCGGCACCGTTGCCGAACCCCTCCGTCAGCACCTGGTCCCGAGGGTTCGCGGAGCGCCACACCCACAGCAGGCTCGCGTTGGCCGTGTTGAAGACAGCACGAAGGCGACCCGTGGTGTCGTACTGCATGCGCGTCCGAAACGCCGGTTCGCCGTCGACCGCCGGGTACACGAGCTGGTCGAGACGATCCCCCGGGCCCCACACGTTCTCGAAAACGTAGTCGTCTGCGCCGCTGTTGCTGCTGACGAGCGTGTGCTCGAAGTGAGTTCGACCGTAGTTGTCGTAGGTTCGACTCGTCGTGATTCCGCTCGGGCTCGACTCCGATGTCAGACGGCCGAGTCGGTCGGTATCCCAAACGAAGTCCGCAACCCCATCATCGCTGACCTTCGAAACAATGCGTCCGAGGTCGTCGCGTTCGAACGTCGTCTCCGAGTTGTTTCCGTCCTGCTGCCAGATCAACTCTCCGAAGGCGTTGTACTCGAACCTCTTTGTGCCCCAGCCGGTCTCGGATTCCGAGAGCCGCCGCCCTCTGTTGTCATACGTCCACGAGGTGACGGCATCCGGGTCGGCACACGTGCGGACCGCGCTCAGCACATCGCCGAATGCGCCGTTCTCGAAACAGATCGTCGTACCGACGCGGTCCGTACTGCTCACGACGCGCCCGTCGCCGTCCACGCTGACGTCGGAGGTGTGCCCGTCGGCGTCCATGGTCGTCACCACGGTGGATCCTCTGCGCCCGGTGTGGTGCGAGTACGAGGTCGTCGACACGAGCGTTCCGCCGGGCGCGAAGGTTCGCACCTCGCGGGCCAGCGCGTCGCGATCCACGTGGTCCCACCCGACGGGGGCAGAGCCCACCCACTGGGGCACGCTCTGCTCGGCCAAGCGCCCTTGCATGTCGTACCGCATCCACTGATAGACGTCGGCACCCGGAGCGATGGATTGCGCCGGAACCCCGACGATCTCCGCTGCGCCTTGCCACGACCTCAGCACCGTCTGACCGAGCTTGTTGATGTGGTGAGTGACGGTCGGGCCGTTCTGTTGGCTCTCCTGGACCCGCATCACTACCGGGGTGAGCGACCCGAGGACGCCAGCGGCCGGCCCGTGAAGGTAGACAGTGGTGGTCGGCGCTCCGTCGCTCACGCCGAGCGGGCTCGAGAGCCGGTCTTTGCGTGTCTGCCGGTAGAATCCGTCGTAGCTGTACAGAATAGTGGTTCCGGCGGGATCGACGCTCGCGAGCAGCGCCCCCGACGCCGGGTCGTGAACGACATGGCTCACATGGCCGACGCTGTTCGTGAACGACAGCGGACTGACGCCTTCCGCGTCCCACGCGATGGTCGTGGTCCGCGGCACTCCGGCGGCCGGTGAGGCGGTCGAATGCCAGACGTTGCCATGTGCCTCACGGAGCATGTCCGTCGTGAGCTCGAGGGCGGGATCGTCCGGCTCCTCGACGACCTGCGTCAGCAGTCCTGTGGTCAGATGATACGCGTATCGGGTGGTTCTCGTCTTGCAGTCGCCATCGTAGGCGCAGCTACGGACCGTCACCACCGGCACGTGTCCGAGCAGCCAGCGCGTCAGATCGTGGACGACCGGCTCGACGTCCGCTCGCATCTCCACGCGCTCGCCGAGCTCGGTCTCCGAGATCGATGAGAGCACGGTGCCGTATGCGTCGCGGGTCTCGAGAGTCGTCGCGTCGCGGTACGGGTAGAGCTGGTCGACGTTGCTCGCGGCCCACCAGAACGGCATGTCCGCGATGCCGTCGTCATACTGATCGACGCCAACGAAATCCTCACCCTCTCGCGCCCGATCGGGGCGTGAGTAGGAGCGCTCGCGGGTCTCGGACGCGTACGTCAGTGTCGAGTTGCCGCGCTCGAGTTCGGTCGCGATGCTGGTCCACTCCCAGTTCGTCCGCGAGATGTCGACGACATTGTGGTGAACCGCAGACTGATTGGCGGTTTTTGCCACGATGCGTTCCACCGGTCGGCCGGCGCTCGGATAGTCATCGAGCGCTGCGTCGTAGCCGATGGAGTACCGCGTCCATGTCTCAGTCGAGTGGGTATGACTCGGAGATCCTTCGGTTGCTCTAATCTCCTCGAATCCGAGAAAACCGTTTCCGCGGCGGTCGACGACCGCCCCGGAATAGTCGTAGTGAACCGAGGCAGTCTCCCAGAACTCGACGTCAGGGTCAGTGTCATCGTTGACACCTTCTGTCTGGCGATCAGTTGTGATGCTGCTCACCACCCACGGTGCGACCCCCAGAGGCACGCGCGGGCCGCTCAAGTACCCCTCCCGCGTGCTGGCGTCGACGAGGGTGTAGTCGAACGTCGTGGTCGTGCCGAGACCACGCGAGATGCTCAGCACGTGCTCGCCCTCGTCTGCCGGATCGCTGGCGTACCAGAGGTTCGCGACGACCAGCCACGGATCGTCGATCTCGGGCGGTGTGTCTTCCGTCGCCTCCACGGCGCCGACGAATGCAATGGCGGGACGGTCATCGTTCACGACCTTTGGGGCGGATCCCGCAGTATCGTCGTCCCGAGCCATCGGGAATGTCCGGACCTTCCCTGCGGCCGCGAAGTCGTCCTCCCATGTCGTGTCGTCACTGTACTTGGGCCATCCTTCCGGCAGGGCCGTGGGTCGACGGTTGAAGGTGCCGTCGCCTTTGGAGGCCAAGAGCGTCCACTCGCCCTCGTTGACGCCGGCGGACGGGAGTACGAGGTCCATCAAGCCGTCGTCGGTAACGTCGTATCCCTGCGCTCCAACAAAGTTCACCCACAAGTTGGCGTGAGCGATGCCGGAGAACTCATGCACCACGCCGCCGTCGATGTACTTCTCGCCGGTGTTCTGCCAGAGTCGAACGACCGCATCGCGGTGGGTGGAGACGTCGTCATCGCAGATCTGGGTGTCGCCCCAGGTGCCCCAAGCCTCAGGCTCCACGACCAAGGCCATGTCATCGACGATTTGCGGCAGCTGCGCGGCGTCGTCTCCGCTTGCTAGCTCGAAACGCAAGATGTCCGTCAGCCCATCGCCGTTCACATCGAGCTGACGATCGAGGCCGATGCCAGCGCCGTACACCGGGACTCCAGTCGCGGCCCAGGCAACTCGGTTGCGACACTGCCTGTCGTGCCAGCGCTGGTAGCGATCGCGTGGGAGTACGGCGGGGCGCCACGTTGCTTCTCCCGTATCGACGTCAAACTCGAGGCCCGCGTAGTTCAGGCGCTCGGCATCCGGAATTGGGTCTCGGTCCTCGTCGTACGCCTCCACGACGAGCAGTTGCTGCGTTCCGCCAGGGAGCGGCTGCACGAGAAGTTCGTCGTGCACGGAGCATGCGAGGCCGGTGGTGTGGTAGCTGAACGCTTCGGAGCCAGCATCGACACCGTCCTGCTCGTTCCGTAGAAGCACCCATTCCGTCGAAGCGACGTCGGCCCCGCGGCATAGCCAGACGTCGGTGGCGAGGTCACCGTCGTGGTCGACCGGGACCATCAGGTAGGTGAAGTCGCCGGAGGGGTCTGCTACCCCGTGGTAGCCGAAAGCGATGAGGGGCGCTCCGTCGTCCGGGTCGTGGCTGTCCGCGTACGAGAGATCGAAGCCTTGGCCGTAGAGATAGCCATCGGCGTCGAGGTCGCCACCTCCGTTCGGATTCCGTGCGACCAGGATGTCAGAGCGCCGGTCGCCGTTTGCGCTGATGGCGAGTGCGGGCAGGGGCGGCTGCACGCGGGCAAAGAGGTCGGCTAGGTTCTCGCCACCCTCGTAAATGTCTTGTTGAATGTCAGTGTCGAGGAAGGGCTGAACTCGGGGTGCCGATGGAAGCAGGAACTCGTAGATCGGCTTCTCCTCCTCGGAGATGTCCGTGTCGGGTCGCCACAATGTCATCGAAGTGAGGCTGAACCCGTCGGAGTCGTCACGAAGAAGTATTTCGTTCTTGAGGTCTCCGTCGACGTCGGTGACGAGTGCGCCATCATTCTTCACGAGTAGATCGCCGAGGTCGGGGCTCCCGAGCCCGAAGAGTACTCGGCCGAATACGGGGAAATGTTCGAAATTGTGGACGTCGTTCCACGCCTCACCTGGAGGTTCCGCCCAGTTGAACACTGTCGGCGGGAGGCACACGCCCGCCGCATCACACATCGCGACCTGGGTCAGGTGGCTCCGCTGGGCGTCTCCCACGTTCTCGAAGGAGAATCGGTACTCGCGGACGCTCGCCGAGTTCGGGCCAAAGACGTCGATCCGCTCGAGTCGCGAGTCCGTGCGTTGGTGGGCGCCGAACCACCAGGTGTCGATGGGGTCCGGGCGAGCATCCGCGTACTCGAATGACACCTCGCGTCGAGATGCGGCGGGCCCTGTGCCGCCGTACCGTACTCGCCGGAGTCGCATTTCCCCTGGGCCGGTAGCCAGCGCAGTCGGGTAGTCGTACTCGTAGTCGATCGTGTTGTCGAAGCGGTCGCTCTGTTGGACGATCCCCCAGATGTATGGCTGTGCTGCGTCTGCGTCCGTGCCCCGCCACAGGACGGCTGTCGGGGTGCCGTACGTCAGGATGTGTCCGGTCGAGTGGAATACTTCGAAGGAACTGCCGCGCTCCGACAGATTCCCGTGTTGCACCACCCGGACGGCAGGGTCGTGGGCGGGACGGTACCGAGCGCCGTCCTGTCCGTACGGCCCGTCCTCGAGCACGAGGCGGTCCCCGCTCAGGCAGATCGCGTCGTCGTTCGTCCACCTCACCGGTCCCGATGCGCCGTCGAAGTGGAGCGTCGGGGCACAGCGTCGGATGGTCGAGAGCCCGCCGACGCTGAAGCCGAGGCCGAGCACCCCGTTTCCCGCACCGCTGTCGTAGTTTACCGTGAGATTGGGGGTCATGCCCGCGATCCCCGGCGAGACCTCGATCGGCAGGGACCACTGGGCTTGGCCGCGAGACCCAACCCCCGCCGCTCCGCTCATCGTGCCGGCAGAACTCGACGGCCCGAGCACGAGTGGCTGGCCGCGCAGCGTCGCGACCTCCTCGGCGATCTCGCCGGGGCTGGGGCCGCCGTTGCGGAAGTCAACCGCGAGTTGGTCTCCGTCGTCGTTGGGTTCTGCGTGCGACGACTCACGACAGCCGGAGAACGTGATGCCCAGCGATGCTGCGACGGCGAGACACTGCTGACTGCGTCGACCCCTCGAATGACTTGCGTGCATCGTCACATCACTCCCGGCGCCGTGGCGCGGCGCATACGAGTGAACTACCACGCGCGAAACATCCGGCGCAATACTGTCCCTTTGGGACATGTCCTCCGTCCCGACGCGAACACGACCATCGAGGTCCGGCCGAGCGGCCATCGAGCGCGGACGCTAGCCTCACCCGAGCGCCGCGAGCACGCGCGCGAGCCGATCCCGCACCGCGATCGCCAGCTCCACCAGCCGCGGATCCCCGAGCGCCTCGGCGCTCTTCGTCGGATCCACCGCGAGCACCACGGCCTTGCCGTCGTCGCCCTCGTAGACCACGACGTTGCACGGCATCATCAAGCCGGCCTCGAGATCGATCCCCAGCGCCGCGTGGGCGAACGGGGGATTGCACGCGCCGAGGATTCGATACCGTCGGATGTCGACGCCGAGCTTCTTGGCGAGGGTCGCCTGCACGTCGATCTCCGAGAGCACGCCGAAGCCCTCGGCGGCGAGGGCCGCCGGGACCCGTGCGAGCGCCTCGTCGAAGCCGGCCGCCATCGTGATTCGAAGTCCTGAGGTCGTCATGTCGCTGTCGCCGATCTGCTCGTTTGCCGAGCTCACTTGCCGAAGATGTTGCGTAGCCAGGAGGCGCCGCCCGTCGGCGCCGTGCCGCCCTGCGCCGCCGCCGTGCCGCTGGGCGCCGTCGCGGCCTGCTCGCGGCACGTGCACCGTCGATCCCGCGGGACGTCGCCGAGCACCTGCTCGATGTGCGCACCGCACCCTGCGAACGTCGGACGCCCGCACTTCGCACACTGGACTCTCCTGCACATCACGCACCTCCTTGACTCGACGCCTCGCTCGACGCCGAGTTCGAAGCCGCCTGCGCGGCCGATTCTTCACGCTCGAGTCGCGCGCGGATCTCATCCATGTCGAGCGCCCGCACCTCGGCGATCAGCCGGTCGAGCGTGCCCCCGGGCATCGAGCCCGCCTGCGTGGCGAGGACGATGCCATCGCGCATCACCATCAGCGTCGGGATCGCCCGGATGCTGAACGCCGCCGCGAGGCCGTGCTGGGCCTCGGTGTCGATCTTGCCGAACACCACGTCGGGGTGCCGCGCGGCCGCGGCCTCGAACACCGGGGCGAAGGCCCGACAGGGGCCGCACCACGACGCCCAGAAGTCGAGCAGCACGATCCCCTTGCTCGGGTCGTTCGCGATCGTCTCGAAGTTCTCCGCGGTCACCGTCACCGTCGTCATGGTTCCCAGCCTCCGAACGGTGGGAGCCACCTCGGTGACAAAGGGTTCACGCCCCGTCGCGGACCATGGCGCGCAAAGCGAGCTTCACCGCGGCCTGGACCGACGGCGGGACCGGGGCCGCCGGGGCCGTGGTCCGGCACAGCGCGAGCGTGCGCTTCAGCGAGTCGCACGCGCCCCGGCAGCGCGCGCAGCCCTCGAGGTGCCGCTCCATCTGCGCGCACACCTCGGCGTCGATCTCGTGCTCGAGGTGCTGCGAGAACATCGTGAGCACATCGGGGCACGTGCCCGGGGCCGCTGCGGTCTCGGGGATCCCCAGGCGCGGCGCGACGTGGGCGCGCACGGCCAGCCGGGCGCGGTGCAGGCGGGTCTTCACCGCCGCCGCGGAGATGCCGACGACCTCCGCCACCTCGGGCGCCGTCAGGCCCTCGACGTCGCGCAGCACGAGCACCTCGCGGTATGCGGGCTCGAGCGCGTCGATCGCCTCGGCGAGTGCCGCCTCGACCTCCCTGCCGGCGACCGCGTCGTCGGGGCTGCGCGCCGGATCCGGCAGGGCCATCGCCGCGGCCGGATCGGCGTCGAGCGAGCGCTCCTCCTGCACGAACTTGCTGCGGCGGTGTCGCTTGATGCAGTGGCTCCGCGCGATCGTGTAGAGCCACGTCGACAGCGACGACGCGCCGCGGAACTCCCGGATGCCGCGCGCCATCGCGACCAGCGTGTCCTGCAGGACGTCCTTGGCGTCCTCGGGATCACGGCACATCGTCATGCCGAAGCGGTAGATCTGCGCTTGGTGGCGTTCGAGCAGGGCCTCGAGCGCGGCGCCGTCGCCAGCGCGGGCCCGCTCGAGCAGGGCGTGATCCGGATCCTCCATGGGCGCTCGGGTTGTGACACGGATCGAACGCCGCGGGCGCACAGGCGGCGCCCAAAGCCCGCCGGATCGCCGGCCAGGCCGGCCAAACCGCAAGGATCCCGAACGCTTGGGGTATGCCCGCAGAATCGTCGCGGCCAACCACGGAACCCGGGTCGGCTCGGGCATCATCGAAGGGAATCGGGTGAGATCGGGCATGGGTGCGGCGACATCGGGGGTGTACTCGGCGCAGGAGCCGGAGGGCGTCGATGCGCCCGCCGCCTTCGCGGAGCTCTATCGCCTCCACGCGCCCTTCACGTGGGCGTGCCTGCGGCGACTCGGCGTGCCGCCGGCGCTGGTCGACGACGCGATGCAGGAGGTCTGGGTCACCGCGCACCGGCGGCTCGCGACGCTGCACGCCCCGGGGGCCGCGAAGGCGTGGTTGTACGGCATCGCGCGTCGCGTCGCGGCGCACTACCGCCGCGCCGAGGGTCGTCATCGATGCAAGCTCGACGCGTGGGGGGACACCGCGCCGACCCACGCCGAGGCCGGTCGCGAGTCGCAGCTGATCGTCGAGGCGATCCTCGCCTCGCTCGACGAGCGCGTGCGCGAGGCCTTCGTGCTCAGCGAGCTCGAGGGCTGGACCGCGCCGGAGATCGCCCAGGCGACCGGTGCCAACACCAACACGATCTACTGGCGCGTCCGCACCGCGCGGCACCAGCTGCAGTCGCAGCTCGCGGCGCAGGGACGCGAGCGCAGCCTCGACGCCGAGGTCATCGAGCTGCGCGACGCGACCAAGCCCTCGCGCAAGGCGATCAGCCACGCGTGGCTGGTGCTCGCGCCGCAGCTCGGCCGGGCGCCCGTGCTCGGGGGACTGTTCGCGAGCTGGTCGGCGGCCAAGCTGGCGATCGTCGGCGCGGGGATCACCGTCGCGCTCGCGACCGGCGTCGAGGTCGGCCTGCGACCGTCGAGCGCCGCAGCGCCACGCGCCGCCGTGGTCGCGACCGCGGAGCCATCGCCGTCGCCGTCGCCATCGCCTGCAGTTGCACCGTCGCCGGTCGCGGTGCTGCCGAGCACGCCATCGGCCGTGGTGCCCGAGGATCCGACGGTGCCCGACGATCGTGCGCCCGCCGAGGTCGCGCCGTCACCCGCCCGCGTCGTCGTGCCGCCGGCACCCGAGCCCGCGCCCGCACCCGCGGTCGACGTCACCGCCGACGACGCGCGGCTGCTCACCGAGGCCAAGCTCGCCCTCACCGAGGGACGCACCGCCGACGCCACGGCGATCCTCGCGGCGCACCGCGATCGCTTCGCCGACAGCAAGCTCGCCGATCTGCGGGCGTCGCTCGAGCTCGATCTGCTGTGCCGCAGCGGCGACGCGGCGGCGGCCCGCGCCCGGATCGACGCGGCAGCGCCCGGTCGCCTGCCTGCGAGCTGCCGCGCCCTCGGGGCGACGCCGTGAGCCCCGGGCTCCGCATCGTCGCCGCGCTCGCGCCGTGGCTCGTCGCCTGCGGGGTCCCGGTCGACATCGGCACGCTCGAGGGTGGGACCACCTCGGTGTCCGACTCCGCGTCGGTGTCCGACTCGGCGTCGGTGTCCGACTCGGCGTCGGTGTCGGCCTCGTCCACGGGCGACATCACGATGATGACCTCGGACACGTCGACGTCGGTGCCGCCGACCGAGACCGACACCGAGGATCCGCCGCCGCCGGTGCAACACGACTTCGCGATCCGCTTCAGCGACCTCCCCGAGGTCGGCACCGGCAGCGACTCGGGCGGCAGCTCGGCGTCGGGCACCACCGGCGACACCGACATCGATCCCGACACCCTGGTGATCTTCGCGACGACCGGCGTGGCGAACTGCGGCGACCCGTTCGGGTTCGGCGTCGGCGACTGCGAGCCGTCGACGAGCTACAGCTTCGACCTGCCGCCCGAGCTCCAGTTCGTCGGCGCCGCGGGGCGGCTCGAGGACCACAATGGCATCCTGTCGTTCAGCGGGGAGCTCGACGGGGAGTGCTTCGGTGGTGCTGGAAACCTCACCGGAAACTTCGAGATCGCCGTGATCGACGGCACGCGCGTCGCCGGACGCATGTTCGACATCGACACGATCGACGCGCCGCCCACGATCGACTTCGACGCGGAACGCTGTCCATGAGACGCTGATGCGGTGGCGATGCTGGCGGCGCTGCTCGGCCCCCTGGCGATCGTGGCCTCGCTCGGGGCTCCGTGGGCCCGGCTCGCGCCGGTCGACGCCGAGACCTGGCACCACTCGATCGATCCGGCGCGCTGCGATGCCGACGTGATCGTCGAGCTGCCGCGCTGGACCAAATGGGTGAAGCACCGGCTCGTGCCCGGCGAGAGCCTGGGCGAGATCGCGGCGCGCTACGGCCTGCGCGAGGCCGATCTGCGGGCGCACAACGGCATCTCGCCGACGACGGCGAAGCTCCGCGTCGGTACGCGGCTCGAGGTGAAGGCGCGGCGGATCCCGCCGCCGCGGATCTCGATCACGTACACGGTCGCCGCGAGCGACACTTGGGTCTCGATCGCGCGGCGCCACGGCGTCGATCCCAAGGAGCTGCGCGCGTACAACTACCCGTGGAAGGACAAGCTCCGCGAGGGCGCCGCGCTGACGATCTGGGTCGACCCGATCGCGCACGCGTGGATCGCCGCGGCGCCCGACGACGACGGCATCGCCCGCGGCGGCCTCGGGGTCGGGGCGCCGGACGCCGGGCACCTCGTCGGCGGCGTCGCGATTCCGACAGGCGAGGGGTACGCGCTGCGCTTCCCCGACTCGTCCTTCGGCACCTCGCACGCGGTGCGCGAGCTGGTGCGGGCGCTCGCGCTGTACCGCGAGCGCACCGCGTACGCCGGCGACATCGGCCTGGGCTCGATGAGCCGGCCGCGCGGCGGTCCCCTGGGCAAGCACCGATCGCACCAGACCGGCCGCGACCTCGACATCCTGCTGCCGCGGCGCGTCGACGTGCCGGCGTGGTTGCCGCTCACGCCGCGGCGCGTCGACTGGCGCGCGGTGTGGGATCTCGCGGTCGCATTCGCCGAGGTCGACGCCACCGTCGTCTACCTCGACTACGCGCTGCAGCGCGAGCTGTACCGGGCGATGAAGGCCGCGGGCACCGAGCCCGACGAGCTCGCCCGCATCCTGCAATACCCGCGGGGCTGGGCCGCGCACAGGGGGCTCGTGCGCCACGAGCCCGGCCACACCGCCCACCTGCACGTGCGCTTCGGCTGCGGGCCGTGCGAGGTCGAGTGCATCGAGCTCGGCGCGTGGGCCGAGGCCGAGTGAACTCGCTTCGGGTCAGCGGCGCCGTCGACCCGACGTGCCCCACTTGGACGGCGACGACGACGGCCTCGGCGTGCGCGTGGCCGCCTCGGGCGTCCACCGCGAGCCGCGGCCGAACGTGAGGCTCAGCCCGAACAGCACCTCGCCGTGGTTGGCGATGACGCGACGCTGCTTCGCGGCGGGCCCGATGAGGTGGCGCCCCTCGATGCGCAGCGCGAGCCGGGGCGTGGCGAAGAACTTCACGCCGCCGCCGTAGTGGCCGATGGGATCGATGTCGTTGCCGAGCGCGTCGCGGTTGGATCGGATCCCCCCCAGCCCGTAGCCGCCGAGGATGAACGGGGTGATCCGGTACATCGGCAGCTGGGCGATCGCGTGCAGCCGCAGGCCGTAGAGGAACGCCGGCTCGCCGCCGTACTTGGCCACCGTCCAGATCGCCGCGAACTCGCCCTCGACGCCGAGCATCGCCAGCGGATAGTAGGCCGCGCGCAGGCCCGCCTCGGGGCCGGGGCGCCGCAGCCTTCGGTAGCCGAGCGACGGATCGTAGAAGTCGTGCGGCCGCGCGGCGATGAACGCCCCGGCGAACGTGCCGAGCTCCCACATGCCGGGCACGGGCTTGGCCTGCTCGATCCACCGCACCGGCGTCGGCTCGTCGGCCGCGGATGTCGGTGGTGCGGGGGCCGGCGCGCCGCCGAGGGCGGCCGCGATCGCGAGCGCTGCGAAGGCGACCGTCATGGCGCGGGCTCCTCGAGCCAGGGGCTGTCGAGATCGGCGTCGAAGTTGCCGGTCACCGCGAGGTCGCCGATCAACGGCAGCGTGACGTCGCCGCTGAACGTGCCGCGGAAGCCCTCCTCGACGAACGCGCCGGTCCAGTCGAACGACAGGTTGAACAGCCCGCCGAGATCGTAGTCGATGGTGCCCTGGCCGACGCCGTTGGTGAACGTGCCCTCGATCTCGTAGCTGGCGTCGAAGGTCAAGATGATCGCGTTGATCGTGCAGCTGCCCCCGGTGATCTCCACGTCCTCGCCGTCGTAGTCGACGCGCAGCGTCAGATCGCCGACGCAGCGCGGCGCGACGGGGATGCCCTGGAACATCGCCGACAGCACCAGCGTGGTGTCGCCGGAGTACGTGCCGGTCCACGGGGTCTGCACCCGGATGCCGCCGACGGTGGCGGCGAGGCGATCGCCGTTGGCGAGCACTGCGGTCGCGGTGATGTCGTAGGCGCCCGGCGGCAGCGTGGCGTCGCCCTCGGCGCCGACGAGCAGCGTCGGACCGTAGCCGTCGGCCTGCCACACGATCTCGTCGTAGGCGAAGGGCAGATCCGTAGCGTCGCGGACCTCGGCCAGCAGCGGCACCGCGTCGCCGAGGTAGTGGATCGACGGCGTGCGCGGCTCGAACACCTCGATGCGCACGCCGGTCGGCGTCGGCTCGCCCGGTGAGCTGCCCGTGGGATCGTCGTCATCGTCCTCGCCGTTGGGCGGCCACTCGTCGGAGGTGCAACCCGGCGCGCCCAGCAGGGCGATGACGGGGAGGATGCGTCGCAACGACGGGGGGCCCAGCACGGCGGGGACGGTACCACGGGCGGCGCGCCGGTCGAAGATTCGGAGCCGCGGGCCCGGCCCGACGATGGCCGGCGTCACGACGGCTTGCGTCGGCCGTAGCCCGCACCACGCACGGGTCGCTGCGCGGCACACTCGAGCACCTGCAGCTCCGCCGCGAGACCGCCGAGGTCGACGCGCTGGCGCAGTCGTGCGGTCACGCCCGGGATCGCAGCGGTGCGATCGCCCACCGGCGACAGCCACACGATGCGGCCGTCGGGGGCGAGCACCTCGATCCAGTGCCGCACCGCCCGTTCGAGCAGATCGCCGATCGGCGTGGACGCGGCGGCCGGGCGCGGCCGATCGAACGGGCCGCGGACGGGGCCCTCGACCGGCACACGATGACCCATCGGCGGGTTCGTGATGACGAGTGTGACCGGTCGCGGCGGCTGGAACGTGCACGCGTCGCCCCGCTCGAGCACGGCGTGACCGAGGCCAGCGGCGTCGAGGTTCGCCCGTGCAGCGTCGAGCGCCGCGGACTCGAGGTCCGTACCGAGCAACATCGCGGCGGGCCCGAGCAGCCCGCGCTCGACGAGCTCGGCGCCCGCGCCCACGAAGGGATCCCACACGACGTCGTCGTCGCGCACGCCGGCGACCTCGGCGAGCGCGGCGGCGATCGTCGGGTGCGAAGAGGCCGGCACCGCGCCGCGGCGCCAGCCGAACCGCGGATCGACGAGGCCACGCGGTCGCAGGACCACGCGCAGCTCGTCGCGCTCGACCGTGACGCGTGCCTCCCACGGCGCGTCGCGGGGATCGTTGACCAGCTCGGGCCGCGCGAGCGCGAGGGCCTCGACCACGCGCCAGGTCGACGCGCGTCGATGGCCCTGGCCCAGCCATTCGAGCCGCCAGCGCAGCGGGCCGCGGGTCCACGTCGAGAGGATCTGCATCGCGGCCTCCGACGACAGCGCCCGCACCACCGCGGTCTCGACCGCCGCGGCGTCGTGGTTGCGCAGCGCGATCGGGGGCAACGCGAAGCCGACGTCGACGAACGTGCGCACCTCGTACAGCGCCGCGAGCGAGTCGGACCACGTCACGCGGACGGTGCCGCGCGGCCCCGGCTTCGCCCCGGGGATCGCCGCGCACACCATCGCCTCGAGGCCCGGCCGCACCGCGAGCTCGATCGCGACCGGTGCCGGGGGTAGGGCGTCGAGGGCGATCGCGGTGCCGAGGCTGCGCAGCTCGGTGCGCTCGAGCTTGAGCAGGCTCTCGCGGACCACCCGCTCGAACTGCACATCGTCGGTCTGCACGGCCGCGAGGAGGGCCCGCGCGTCGGCAGATCCCGCCTGGCCGAGGGCCGCGGCGACGACCTTGCGCTCCGGGTCGGACTCGGCGCGGTGCCACGCGGCGATGAGCGCCGACTCGTGCTGCGGATCCTCGAGCTTGCCCACCGCCGTCGCGGCGCGTCGCCGCACCCGGGCGTCGTCGTCCTGCAGGCGCTCGACCAGCCACGGCACCAGCGCCGCATCGACGCGCGCGCGTCGGCCGACGAACTCGCACAGCCGCGCGCGGTGGCCCGGTGCTGCGGTGGCGAAGCGGACGATCGCCGCGGCGCTCGCCGCCTCGGGCACCCGCTCGAGGGCGCGGAAGATCGCGGGCGTGTCGTCCTCGTCCGCGAGCAGCTCGAGGAGCCCCGGCACGTCGCGGACCGACGGCGTGAACCCCTTGTCGCGCGCCCGGGCGCGCAGCGCCGCTGCGTCGATTTCGGCCACGTCGGCGCGGACGGTACCCGCGAGACGGGCGCCGCGTCCACCGGCTCGTCAGCTCACCCGAACAGCCGGCTCAGCAGGCCACCCTTGCGCTGGGCCTTCGACAGCAGCCACTCGGCCTTCTCGCCCAGGGCCTTCGCGCTCATCTTGCCGACGACGGCGTCGAGGATCTTGCCGTCGTGGATGAACAGCAGCGTGGGGATCGAGCGGACCTTGAACGCCTCGGCGAGGTTGCCGTGGGCGCCGGTGTCGACCTTGCAGAAGCGGACCTCGGCGCGGTCGAACTGCGCCGCGACGTGCTCGAAGTCGGCGGCCATCGCCATGCACGGCCCGCAGGTCTCGGACCAGAAGTCGAGGACGACGGTGCCGCCGCCCTCGCGCATGATGTCCTCGATCTCGTCCTCGGTCTCGAGCGCGTCGTACGGGGGGGTGTCGGCCATCGGCAGCCTCAGCGTAGCCGAAACCGCGCCGGGCAATCCGCGTGGCGGGCCGCCCCTCGGCGAAACCCGCCGCGTGAGCCGTCACAATCGCTGCCGCCGCACTCTGTCGAGGGGGATTCGCGGCCCGCCGGGGCCGTCGCCTCGCCGCGACGCCATGGATCCCGCGAACGACGACGACGACCGGGACTTCGATGATCCGCTGCTGCGCGAGCTCGCGGCGGCGCCCCCGATCGCCCTGCTCGACCGCGACCTGTCGCGCATGCAGGGGTTCGACCGACGCTTCGATGGCGAGGTCAGGCCGCGGCGATGGCGGGATCGCGTCGCGCGCTACCACGACCCGGACGTTGGACCGCGCGCCGCGCCATCGGCGGACGCCACGGTGCTGAGGTCGCCGCCGCCCTCGATGAGCGACGAGCACTCCACGAAGCACATCCTCCAGTCGCTCGCGGTCAACCTGGCGATCGCGCTGGCCAAGGGCTTCGCCGCCCTGCTCACGGGCTCCGGCGCGATGCTGGCCGAGGCGATCCACTCGGGGGCCGACTGCAGCAACCAGCTGTTGCTGCTGCTCGGGGTCCAGCAGTCGCGCCGGCCCGCCGACGACTCGCACCCCCTGGGCTACGGTCGCGCGCTCTACTTCTGGTCGTTCCTCGTGGCGCTGCTGCTGTTCACCGGCGGCGGGGTGTTCTCGATCTACGAGGGCGTCCACGAGCTCGCCCACCCCGAGCCGGTCGAGCACGTCGAGATCGCCCTCGGCATCCTCGGGTTCTCGCTGCTGCTCGAGGGTGGCTCGACGCTCTCGAACATCCGCGAGATGAACCGGCGTCGGCGTCAGACCCCGTTCTTCCGCTACCTGCAGGAGAGCAAGGACTCGGATCTGGTCGTCATCTTCGGCGAGAACGCGGCGGCGTCGCTGGGCCTCGTCGCCGCGATGATCGCCCTCGGGGCCGCCTGGGCGACGGGCGACGCCGACTTCGACGCCGTCGGAAGCATCGTGATCGGCGTCATCCTCGTCGGCGTCGCGCTGTTCCTCGCGGTCGAGATCAAGTCTTTGCTCGTCGGCGAGCGCGCCGACAAGACCATCGAAGAGGCCGCCCGGGCCATCGCCGGCGAGCAGCCGGGCTCTTCGTCGAGCCGGACCTCGAGGCGTGAGCCGGGCGGGGTCGGGCCGCGCACCCCGAGGCGGCGTCCTCGGGCACACTCGTGCCCGTGCAGCCCGCCGCCGTGATCCGCCCCGCGACGACCGACGACGCCGCGACCATCCTTCGCTTCATCCGCGAGCTCGCGGCCTACGAGCGCGAACCCGAGGCCGTCGAGGTGACGGTCGAGACGCTGCGCGAGCAGCTCGCGTCACCGCGGCCGCCGTTCGAGTGTGTGATCGGCGAGCTCGCGGGCGAGCCCGTCGGCTTCGCGCTGTTCTTCGCCAACTACTCGACGTGGCGCGGACGGGCGGGGCTCTACCTCGAGGATCTCTATGTCACGCCCGAGGCACGCGGCGGCGGTGTGGGTAAGGCGTTGCTGCGTCACCTCGCGGCGGTGGCCGTGGCGCGGGGATGTGTGCGGATGGAGTGGTCGGTGCTCGATTGGAATGCACCAGCGATTGGCTTTTACGAATCGATCGGCGCGGCGCCTATGAGTCAGTGGACCGTCTACCGGCTCGCCGACGCGTCGCTGCGGGCCTTCGCGTCGGTTTGACGGTACCGAAGCGGGACGCATCGTGCGGACAGGACCGCGGCGGCGCAATCGATGCCGGGAATCCACGCGGCAGCGATCGTCGTGACGATCGCAGCGGTTTCCCGGACTGAACGAAGTTCCTGACGGCATCGCCCTGCGACGACGATCGCCGCGCGGCCCGTTTCGACCGTCATCATCGCTGCGCTCCCGCGGAGCCGCCGAAAATCCAGCGCTGCCGATCCGAGGGGCGCCTGCGTACGCTGCTGACGTCGGCGCAGTCGCGTCGATGGGGTGCGCGGTGATGGACGGCGGAACCAGTGCAATGCAACTCGGCGACTCGTTCGACGACGAAAGTTGGGCGGTGACCCGGGTGATCCCGAGCCCCGCCGACATGGCCCTGCGCGCCGTGAACGGCCTGGCGGCGGGTCTACTCGTCACCCGCGGTGACATGATCGACTACGCCAATCCACGCGCTGCCGCGCTGCTCGGCCGGGTCGACCTCGAGGGCGAGTCACTGCGCGCCCTCGGGCTCCCGGCGTGCGACGGGGCGTGCGACGGGGCGTGCGACGAGGACCCGATCCGCTTCGAGCACGAGATCGTCGCGGCCGACGGCGAGCGTCGCCGGCTCGGCTTCACGGTCAGTCGCTTCCCGAGCGGCACCGATCTCGGCGGCCGCCTGCTCCTGTTCCAGGACATCTCGCAGTTCGACGGTGTCCGGCGCGAGCGTGATCGGCTGCTGCAGCTCGCGGCGATCCACGCGGTGTTGCCGTCGATCCTCCACGAGCTGCGCAATCCCATCACCGCGATCACGACCACCGTGGAGGTCATGATCGAGGATGCGCCCGCGACGATGCAGGGTGACCTGCACGCGATCCTGTGCGAACTCCGGCAGATCTCGCTGACGCTGCAGGGTGTCGGCGCCGTCGGCCGCGAGCTCCGCTGCGACCGCGACAGTGTGGTCGATCTGCCGATCGAGGACACCGTCCGCGTGCTCGAGGGCAAGGCCCGGGCCCGGGGCGTCGCGCTCGACGTCGCGGTCGACACCATGCCGCTGCTGCGGCTCGATCCCGCGGTCCTGCGGGCGGTGGTCGGCAACCTCGTCGTCAACGCCGTGGCCGCTTGCTCGGCCGGCGACCGCGTGTCGATCCGGGCGGGCTTCGCCGACGACACCTTCTCGCTCGTCGTCCAGGACACCGGGCGCGGCATGACCCCCGAGGTGCTCGCGCGGGCGACCGAGCTGTTCTTCACGACCAAGGCGCTCGGCAGCGGCATCGGGCTGAGCCTGTGCTCGCGCGCCGTCGAGCAGGCCGGCGGCGAGCTCGAGATCACCAGCGAGCCCGGCCACGGCACCAGCGTCGCGATCACGATTCCCCTCGGTGAGTGCCGCTGAAGGCCGCGCTCGACTGCCTCAACCCCAAGTCCGAACACCCACCCTGCAACGTCGAGGAATCACCACGCCATGTCACGAGTCGACACTCTCAATCGCGTACTCCGGGGGCTGCAGAGCGGATCCCCCGACGTCGAGGCCTCCGCCCTCATCTCCGAGGACGGCCTCATGATCGCCAGCGCCCTGCCGGCGCACGTGGACGAGTCGCGCGTCGCGGGCATGACCGCGACGCTGTTGTCGCTGGGGACACGCGCTGCGAGCGAGCTCGAGCGTGGCGACGTCGAGGAGGTGCTCGTGCGCGGCAAGGACGGCTACGCCGTGATGATGGCGTCGGGGCAGGGCACGCTGCTGCTGTGCCTGACCAGCGCGGCGGCCAAGCTCGGACTCACCTTCCTCGACATGCGACGGGCGGTCGCCGACATCCGCCGCGTCCTCTAGGGGTGCCGCCATGACGGACGCACCCGCCATCCCGGTCGTCGCCAAGCAGGTCATCGACGAGATGATCACGTTCCTCGCCTTCGGTCCGGTCGACGCCGCGAACCTGCGCGCGTTGGCGCCGGTCATGGAGACCTACCAGGCGCCGATCACCGACGCGTTCTACGAGACCCTCGCCCAGTACGGTCCGACCGCGAAGCTCATCGAGGGGCGTGTCGACGCCCTCAAGCGAACCCACGCGCGGTGGTTCCGTGACCTGTTCGCGGGCGAGTACGGCGACGACTACTTCATCGGGCGCTGGCGCATCGGGCTTGCGCACGTGCGGATCGGCCTCGATCCGTTCTGGGTCGAGGGGGTGATGAGCATGATCCGCACCGCGGCCGCCAACGCCCTGGCGAACGCGATCCAGGACCCGCTCGAGGTCGCGAAGCGCTACGCGAGCCTGTGCAAGCTCCTGGATCTCGACCTGCTGGTCATCAACCTCTCGTATCAAGAGGATCGTCTCCAGCGCCTGACAGACTTCACCGGGCTCAAGCGAGCGCTCATCGAGAACATCATCCGCTTGCCGAAGAAGTGACGCTTCGACCATGACGACCGAGCTCATCGATGCGGGGGGCGAGACGCCCGTGGTCCTGGTCGTCGACGACGAGCCGGTGCTGCGCGCCGCGATGGTCCGCGGGCTCGCGCGGCTGCCGGGGATCGATGTCGTCGACGCCGGGTCGCTGCGCGAGGCCGTCGAGCTCGTGGACGCGGTGCAGCCGCGTCTGGTGATCTCGGACCTCGATCTGTTGGACGGCACCGGGCTCGACGTGCTCGACGCGCTCGATCGGCGGCGGCAGTACCCGCCGGTGATGTTCGTGTCGGCCTACACCCGCCGCTACGCGGGCAAGGTGCCGATCCGCAGCAACGTCAGCATGCACGAGAAGCCGGTGCCGCTGGAGGTCCTGCGCGCCGAGGTCGTCGCGCGGCTCGGCGTCGACGCCGAGGCCGAGGCGCCGTTCTCCGCGACCGACTACATCCAGCTCGCGTGCATGGGCAACCGCTCGGTGGAGATCGATCTCGTACGGGGTCCGGCGGTGGTCGGGACGATCACGGTCCGTGGCGGCGAGCTGTGGTCCGCGCGCGATCGCGACGGCAAGGGGAACGACGCGCTGCGTCGCCTGCTGCACGACCCCGAGCTGCGCCCGCGCTGCGCGGGGGTCCGGACCTCGGCGCCCGTCCGCGACATCGAGGGCCCGTGGCAGGGGGCGCTGCTGGAGGCGGCGCGCGTGCACGACGAGACCACCCGGCGCTCGGCTCCGGGGGCGCCGCGGGCCCGCCCGTCGCGATCGGGGGCGCTCCCCGAGTCGGCCGACGACGTCGCCGCCGGCTGGGAGGATCTGATCGAAGCGAGCGCGGGGGAGCCGTCGGCGCCCAGCGCGACTGCACGACCCCGCGAGGCCGCGCTCGGTGTCCAGTTCGATCTCTGCATCGAGCGCGGCATCGATGCGCTCCTGCGCAAGGACTACCCCAGCGCGCACGCGGCCTTCACCTCGGCCGCTGCGATCACGCCCGACGATCCCCGCGTGCGCGCCAACCTCGTGCGCCTGGCCCAGCTCGGCTTCGGGGATGCGGCCGCCGTGGCGGGGGGAGCAGGACGATGAGCGCCGCGCTCGCGTCGATGCGCTTCGCGGTGCCGGGCGAGCGTGCGCCCGCGTGGTTGGCGGCGCTGCTCGGGGCGATCGGCGTCGTCACCTTCGCGTGGTCCGGCGTTCACCTCGTCGATGGGCGTGAGCCCACGACCGTGGTCGGCCTGGCGTCGGCGGTCGTCGACGCGGATGCGGTCGACGGTGCGGGCGGTGGCGCAGCGCCGACGCGCGTCGCTGCGGCGGTCGACGGTCCCACCGCATCGGCCCTGACCGCGCCACCCACGGAGACGCTGAACGCACCCGAGCCGTCCGACTGTCCGCCCTTGTTCTCGGTCCGCTTCGGTCGGACGTCGTCGCACGCCATCGATCTCGAGGCGCCCGCGATCGCGGCGCTCGTGACCTGGCTGCGGCGCCACCCCGACAGTGCCCTGGTGATCCAGGGCCACGCCGACGCCGTGGGCAAGGCGCGCTTCAACTTCGCGTTGAGTCATCGCCGCGCGCGAGCCGTCGCGCGCCGCTTCGCGGAGGCGGGCCTCCCGAAGCGACGCATGGTGGTGCAGGCGGTCGGCGAGTTCCAGCCCCGCGTCGACGGCGATCTGGCCGACAACCGCCGCGTGGTCCTGCGAGCGACGCGTGCCGAGGGCTGTCGCGGCGCGTTCACCCCCGAGGACGATCGATAGGAAGAGGAAGGCGACGACGATGATCGCGACACTCACCCTCGAGGACGATCGATAGGAAGGCGACGATGATGATCGCGACACTCACCCTCGCCCTGGCCCTCTCGACCGGCACGCTGCTCGTCGCCGGCTATCTCTTCGGTGCGCGGCGCGGCGTCCTCGCGCGCGACGGACTCGCGCACGAGCTCGCGGGCTGGCGCGAGCGCTGCGGCGTCGTCGAGCAGGACGCCGCGGCGGTGCGCCAGCACGCGGTCGCCCTCGAGGACCAGCTATCGCGTACGCACTCCAGCTCGACCGAGGGCGAGGAACGCCTGCGGCGCGACCTCGAGCGGGCGCGCGCGCAGCTGCTCGAGCACCGCCAAGCCCTCGACGCCGCGCACCGCGAGACCCACACCGCGCGGCGCAACCTCGCGGTGCTCGAGCAGCGCACGGTGGACGAGGGGCGCCTCCTCGCCGAGCTGCAGAAGCAACTGGAGCCCCTGCGTCGCGAGCACGCCGAGCGCGACGATCAACACCAGCAGCTGCATGTCCTACTCGCGCCGCTGATGGAGCGCGAGCGGCTCGCCCAGGCGCTCGCCCACGTGGAGCTCTCGGGCTCCGATCGCGAGGCGCTGGGTCGCCTCATGGACACGCTCGCCGAGGTCGGCGGCTTCGCGACCGTCCTGGTCAGCGACGAGGTCGGCCTGCCGCTCGCGAGCAACCGACACGCGATCGATCCCGACATCCGGGCCGGCATCTCGGCCCTCCTGCTGACCCTCGTCGATCGCGTCGAGGCCAACGGCCAACCACCCCCGATCGCCGCGGTGCTCCGCGACGAGGACAACCAGGTGATCCTCCACCGCGTCTTCCACATCGACGCGGCCCGCTACGTCCTCACAGCCGTGGCGAAGGGGACCCAGCTCGCCCCGGATACGCTCGACCCGGCGCTGACGGCCCTCGAGCGGGTGCTGGCCCGCCCGCTCGCCGCCTCGGCGTGAGCCTCTCACCCGCTGCAGTACGTCGCCGAGCACGACGTCCACAGGGTCCCCGAGGAGCACGACGAGCTCGTCTCGTACCAGCCCGGGCCGCGGCCGAAGGCCTGCGACGCCGCCTGGGCGCAGTTCCAGCAGCTGCTGCCGCCGACCCACGTGCTCACCGTCGAGCACACCGGCGCAGTCTGCTCGATCTCCTCGTACCAGCGGAACGGCTCGGTCTCGACGGGCTCGCCGGTGAACTGCTCCGCCCACGGCGGCGTGGCGCCGGTGGCCGTCGCGAGCTCGAAGCCGAGCTCGAGGGCCGTGTCGCACGCGCCGGCGCCATCGGTCGCAGTCGCGCGCTCCGGCGTCCAGCCATCGGCGCCCGGGGTCGCGACGACGAGGGCCTCGCCGTCGCAGCGCAGCGCGCTGTGGTCGTCGCTCCACGTGACCTCGGCCGCGCGGGCGCCGAACTCGACGTCGAGCTCCGTGACGCCGTCGGCGGTGTGGACGTCGACGCGACCCAGCGCGCGACCGCCGGGTCCGACCAGCGCGTAGCCGCCGTCGTCGGCCACGATCTCCTCCACGCCGAAGCGCGAGAGATCGAGCTCGGCGGCGCGGTCGTCATCGTCGGGCCGCTCCGCGTCGCAGGCGGTCACGGCCGCGACGACGGTGAGCAGGGAGAACGAGGCGACGCCGAGGCGCCAGGGACGGGGCGAGGTGACCTGCATGGACCCGGAAGATGCCGGGCCACGCCGGCGGTTCACGGGACGCTCACCGGCCGAACTCGGCCACCGCGAGCGTCCGCTCCACGGGCCCCTTGCCCCGCCGCAGCGGCACCTCGAGTGTCTCGACGATCCGCAGCCGGCCCGAGCGCCCGTACCGCGCCGACGCCAGGGCCCAGTCGAGGTTGCCGCGGATCCAGCCGCGCAGGAGGCCGAGGAAGGGATCGATCAGCTCGGGGGCGATCCACGCCTGCTCACGCACGCTGCGCTCGAGCTCGGTGAAGCGGAGCATCTCGCGGTTGTGCATGTCGACCGCGCGGGTGACCGCGTCGGGCTCGTCGAGGCCGAGCTCGGCGGAGCACAGCAGCACGACGTTGTGGGGATCGCCGGCTTCACGCTCCTTGGCGTAGGAGAACACGTCGTTGGCCCAGCCGATGATGTTCGCGGCCATCGTCATCAGGCGACGGACGTCCGGATCGATCCAGAAGGAGTCGTCGGTCTTGACCTGGTGGGTGACGTCGAACAGCGCGTACTCGGTGTACATGCCGACCGTGAGTTCGCGAAGACGGAGGTACTGACCGAGCGATGGCGGCGTCACGCGGACGCGGTTCTCGACCTCGCGGTGCATCGAGTCGAACCAGTCGCGGGCGGCCTCGGCGAAGCGACGCAGACAGCCGGCGTGGCCCCGCGACAGCACGCGATCGCGGACGTCTGCGAGCGCGGCGTGCATCCCCGTGAGGTGATCGCTCAGGCCGAACTCCAGCACCTCGGCGTGCTCGAGGTAGCGCGCGCGCAGCAGGTCCGGCTTGCGCACCAACGCGTCGTGCTGGTCATCGGCGAGGAAGCCCCACAGCGTCCAATCGAGCACCACGCGGAGATCGTCGTAGTCGGCCTCGGGGTACGCACGCGCGACGAACTCCGGGATCGCCAGGCGCTCGAACGCCGCGTGCTGCTCTGCGTCCCGCAGGAGTCCGTGCCGCGTGAGCCAGTCCGACGACTCGGCGTGTGCCCGTTGCCACTGCGGGTGGATCGCCGACGCGATGGGGCAAAACAACGTCCAGCTCGACATGGCGGCACCGACTCCTGTGGTCGCCCAGCGCGGACGGCCAAACAGACCGACCGTAGCATCGCCGTTTGGCCGTGCAACTTCGGCCGTCACCCGGTGCGATCGAAAGACGCAGCTGCAATGCGGCACACCGGCTCGACGGTTGCTCAGCGTCGCGCCGCGAACTCGGGCGGCAGCTCGTCGAGCAACCGCGTCGTCAAGCCCGTGAACAGCCCCACGGCTCGGCCGACCATGCGCTGCGTCGACTTGGTCGTGACCCACGTCAGCAGGCGGATCTTCGGCTTGTGCTCCTTGAGCACCGCCGACCATTGATCCCGCGCAGATACGGTGTGCGCTCCGCCGCGTCGGTCGCGTCGGCGGTCTCGATCGATCCCACGATGCGCACGACGATGGCCGCGGGCTCGGTGACGAGATCGATGTGCCAGGTGGCCACGCGCGGCAATGATGCCTCGGACGGCGCTCGTGGACATCTCCGGGGCGGAGATCGCTGCCTGCGTGTCGTGCAAGCCCGCGAGACTCCTGCGAGCACCGACGCGGCGGCGTGTTGTCACGGGCGTGGCCGTTCGGCCAACTCGCCGGTCGGCGCTGGCGCGCTCCGACCGGCCGATCGGACGCCGAGGTCTCTGGCGTCGACGGGCGCAGACGCCGACCTCTCCAGCGCCCGCCGTCGGCGCCGACCGCAGATGCTGCGCGGCGCGCTCCGGCACCGGCGGGCAGCGGGTGCTCTACTCGACGGCGATGCGAGATCGAACCCTCGAGGAACTCTGGCGCGACGCGCCACCATCGACCCGGCGCTTCGATCCCACCGAGGTGACGCACCTGCCTCCGGCGGCCCAGCGCTACTTCCGACACACGCTCGCGCCGGGGGCCCGCTGCTCCGCGAGCGCTCGGCTCGAGATGCACGGCACGATCAAGCTCGGCCACGCGTGGCAGGCATTCACCGCGACGCAGGTGCTGTGTTGGGATCGCGGCTTCGTGTGGCACGCCCACACGCACATGAAGGGGCTGCCGATCTCCGGATCCGACGTGGAGATCGACGGCGAGGGCGCGATGCGGTGGAAGCTGCTGGGGATCATCCCGGTGATGCACGCGGAGGGACCCGAGGTCTCGCGCAGCGCGATCGGTCGGCTCCACGCCGAGGCGATCTGGCTCCCGGCTGCGCTGCTCGGCCCCGAGGTGACGTGGTCCGACGGCCCGCGCGGCCCCGCCTTCACGGTCGATGCGCACGGTGAACACTCCCACGTCGAGCTCGACACCGACGGCGACGGATGCCTGCGCGCGATGAAGCTCGCGCGCTGGGGGAACGTGGACGGCGGCGACTTCCGCTACATCGACTTCGGGGGCTCGTGCACCGCCGATCGAGAGTTCGACGGCGTCACGATTCCGACGGAGTATCGGATCGGCTGGTACTTCGGGAGCGATCGCTTCGAACCCGAGGGCGAGTTCTTCCGGTGCACGATCGACAGTCTCGTGCACCGTTGAGGCACGCCTCAGTTCTTCATCGTCAGCTGATCGTCGACCTCGGTGACGCCCGGGGCTGCCCAGGCCGCGTTCGCGGCGTCTTCGATCGAGCGCCACGACGATGCATGTCCGGTGAGCGTGACCTTGCCGCCCGTGGTCGCAACCTCGATCGATCGCGCGTCGGTGATCGCCTGGCGCTTCAGGGCGGCTTGCACTCCCTCCTTCACCTGCGAGGCCGAGGCCGTGTCGTGGGGCTTCACCGTGATCTGGTTCTTCACCGACACCACACCCATGAGGTAGCAGACGGCCCAGTTCGCGGCCTCCCGTTCGAAGTTCCACCGCACCTCGCCCAACAGGACGACGCGGCCGCGCTCGACGGTAGCAGTGACGGACTTGGGGACGGCGACGTTCCAGGCCAACGCGCTCGCAACCGCGTTCGCGATGTCGGAGTCGCTCTGCGTGTGCGCGGCGAGCACCTTGACGCTGAGGTCCTGCGCCACCGTACGGACACCAGCGACGCGCTTCGTCGCGCTCTCGGCGGCCCACTTCTGCGCGTAGGTGTCGACGTCACCGGACAGCGACACGGCGCCGTGATCGACGCTCACGCCGACGCGGGCCGCGTTGACCTTGGGGTCCCAGCGGAGCTCGGTCTCGATGTCTTGCTTGAGTTGGAGATCGGTCTTGTTCATTGCGAATCCTCGCGCGCTGCAGTCGGCCGGCGATGCCGGTCGGCCCGGCAAAGCAGATTGCGTGCCACGAGGTCGCGATCCGTCTTCTCCAGCGGCGAGACGATCGATGCTCGCGCGGGTCGGTGCGCACGAGCCAGTCCGCCCAACCCGGGCGCAAGCGCCGAGCCTACGCGCCCGCCAACGATGATCACGGGTTGCACGGCGAGACGGATCGGTGCCGCAGATCGTTCGCGTCGCGTGGCAGAACCTTCGTCGCGCGGCGTTGCTAGGCTACGCCCGTCGTGCCCGATGCGAATCTCCCATGTGATGGCTCCGTTCGTGTTCGTGCTCGGTTGCACGGTCTACCAGCATCTCCGCCTCGATCGTCGTTTCGGTGACGCCGCCGTACGCGATCGCGCGGTGGCCAGCCTCGCCGCGGGCGCGGTCGACTACGACACGCAGGTGCGACCGATCCTCGAGGCGCGGTGCGTGGTGTGTCACGCGTGCTACGACGCGCCGTGCCAGCTCAAGCTCGGCTCGTTCGAGGGGCTCGACCGCGGCGCCTCGACCGAGAAGGTCTACGACGGTACGCGGCTGCTGCAGGCCGACCCGACTCGGCTGTTCGAGGACGCCCACGGCACGCAGGCATGGCGCGACAAGTCGTTCCACCCGGTGCTCAACGAGCGGCGGCAGAGTCGTCGGGCCAACCGCGACGCCGGGCTGCTGGCGCGGCTGCTCGAGCTCAAGCGCCGACACCCCGTGGAGCCCGGCGTGCTGCTGCCGGATGACGTCGACCTCGCGCTGCGCCACGACGAGCAGTGCCCGAGCATCGAGAAGTTCGGTCGGCACGCGCGCAAGCACCCCGAGTGGGGGATGCCGTACGGCCTGCCGGGGCTCACGGAGACCGAACATGCGCTCGTCCTGCGCTGGCTCGAGGAAGGTGCGTTGCACGTGACGAAGCCCGACGACGTCACCCTGCATGCCGCCGAGATCGCCCGCTGGGAGCAGTTCCTCAACGAGGACACCCTCGCCGCGCAGCTCGCCAGCCGCTACATCTACGAGCACCTCTTCCTCGCGCACCTGCACTTCGATGACGGCGAGCACGGCGAGGCGCCGCGGTACTTCGAGCTGGTGCGATCGTCGACGCCGCCGGGGCAGCCGATCGCGCGGATCTCCACGCGGCGGCCCTATGACGACCCGCACGTGACGCGCCCCTACTACCGCATCAGCCCGGTGCGCGAGGCGATCGTCGCCAAGCTCCACCTGCCGTACCGCCTCGACGCCGCGCGGATGAAGCGATGGCGCGGGCTGTTCCGCGACGCCGACATCGCGCTGACGGCTCTGCCCTCGTATGCGCCCGAGGTCGCGTCGAACCCGTTCATCGCCTTCCGGGCGATTCCGGTCGACTCGCGCTATCGGTTCATGCTCGACGAGGCCGAGTTCACGATCATGGGCTTCATCAAGGGCGCGGTGTGCCGCGGACCCATCGCGCTCAACGTGATCGACGACCAGTTCTGGGTGTTCTTCGTCGATCCGGATGCGCCCACGCGGCTGCACGATGGCGCGTTCCTCGACGCCCAGGCCCAGTCGCTGCGCATGCCGGCGGAGGCCAGCTCGAACGCGCTCCCGCTGGTGACGTGGCTGCGCCGGGCCGAGGACGAGCGGCGCTGGGCCCACGCGAAGCAGCGGGTGCAGCGCGAGGACTTCGCCGCGCGCGGGCCGGACACCGGGTTCGTGTGGGACGGTGACGGGCACAACCCCAACGCGGCGCTCACGGTGTTCCGCCACTACGACAGCGCTTCGGTCGTGAAGGGGCTCGTCGGCGCCGAGCCCAAGACCGCGTGGGTGATCAGCTATCCGCTGCTCGAGCGGATCCACTACCTGTTGGTCGCCGGCTTCGACGTCTACGGCAACGTCGGCCACCAGCTCGCGACGCGGGCCTACATGGACTTCCTGCGCATGGAATCGGAGTTCGTGTTCCTCTCGCTCCTGCCCCGCGCGGCGCGGGCCCGCGAGCGCGAGTACTGGTATCGCGGCACCGAGGAGCGCGGCTATCGCAAGATCGTCGCCGAGCTCGCGGAGTTCGACGCCGAGACCGCGGTCCCCTACCGCACGGCCGCGCACAAGCACGAGCTCTACGGCCATCTCGCCCAGCGGGTCGGTGCGGTGCGCGAGCGCTCGCACGATCTCGCGGGCGCCCGCCTGCCAACCGGTCTCGCGGAGCCACTGCGTGATCTGGCGGCGATCACCGGGCACACGCTGACATGGGCCCCACAGACCGCCTTCCTCCTCGTGCCCGACGGGCCGCGCGATGGCCAGGTGTTCACGCTGATCCGCAACGATGGCCACTCCAACATCGCGTCGCCGTTCGGTGAGGACGCGCGCCGCCGGCCGACCGAGGACACGCTCACGGTGGCGCTCGGCTTCATCGGCACGCACCCCAACGCGTACTTCGTGGTCGAGCGCGCCCGTCTGCCCGAGTTCGTGAGGCGGATCGCGGCGCTCACCTCCGAGGCCGACTATGCGGCGGTGCAGATCGACTTCGGGGTGCGCCGCACGGACCCGGAGTTCTGGCCGACGAGCGATCGGATGGTCGCGCTGTACCGGGCCCTTCGGCCGATCGAGGCCGGCCTGTTCGACCTCGCGCGCTACGAGAACCGCTGACGGGGCGCTGCGTCGACCTCGCCGCGCGATCGAACGGCCGTGAAAATCGCCGCGTCAGTTCACGCCCGCTCGCTGCAAACAAGGGAGGCACCCGAGGACCTCCCCATGCACGACCGGACGCGATCACGCTCGACCACCACCCCGACCCTCGCCCTCGCACTGCTCGCCGCCTGCGGCCAGGGACCCGAGGACGAGTTCCGCGGCTACACCACCAACGTGACGCTCTCGGGCGGCGACGATGGGTGCGACGGGAGCAGCGAGGTCGCCGTCGACGTCGATCCCCGTCGCTCGCTGTTCGAGACCAGCCGCTCCGCGCTGGCGCAGTTCACCATGACCGAGACGCTGTCGGCGCTCGCGACCAACGACGGCCTGCCCGGCGATCCCGACGGGCTGCACGACCAGCTGATGGACACCTACGCCGAGGCCCCAGGCCTCGGGCTCGGTGGGCACTGCGACGACGTGCTCGACGCGGACGGCAACCCGATACTCAACGGGTTCCCCATCGCGTGCCCTCGCAACGAGCAGTTCCGCATCGGCACCATCGAGGACTGGACGCCGATCGCGGCGGTGAACCGCTTCGATCTCGCACCGTCCGACGGCTCGAACTGCGGTGAGGCCCGCCTGGTCTTCGCCAACAGCACCAACTTCGCCGATCGCGTGCTCCTCATCTTCGAGGCCAAGATCCCCAATCCCGATCCCTCCTGTGGACTCGACGCATGCGTGCCGGTGCAGGAGTTCTGGGCGTCGCTGACCAACGCGAAGCCGGGCAAGCGGGCGGAGCTGCTGCACCAGGCGTACATCACCGGTCACCCCAAGCTGCAGGCCGCCGGCTTCGGGCCGTTCATCCGCGCCGGCAACTTCGGCATCGGGGCGGGGCAGATCCGAACCAACAACTTCAGCGATCCGTCGTTCCTCTGGACCCTGCGCGAGTTCAAGATCGTGAGCGCGAAGCGCAGCATCAGCCCCCTCGAGGAGGTCGTCGACGTCGAGCGGGCGCGTCCGCGACTGCGCGCGGTCGAGGTCCCTGTCGCGGCCAACCCGTTCGGCCCGCTGTTCGACGAGGGCGCGCAGAACACCGTCGGGCCCGCCTGCCGCGACGCGTTCGTCCAGCAGGCAGTGCCGCTGCTGATGACCGACGACGTCAACACCATGGCCGTCGACATGCCGAGCGAGTGCCTCGCCGCCGAGAGCATCGCCGATGGGCAGAACCGCTACGACGCCCAGCTCGTGCCCGGCGGTGCCCTCCAGACTGCGATCGAGGCGCGGGTCGCCCAGCTCGATCCGGCCAGCACGCTCGACGCGGTCGACATCACGCGCCGCGCCGCATTCGCGGGGGCCTGCATCGGCTGCCACCAGGAGGCCACCGGGATCGACCTCGGCAACGGTGTGACCTCGCCGCTCTCGGCTGGGTTCGTGCACACCGACGAGTTCTTCGACACGGATGACTGCGGCGACGGCAGCTTCGATTGCTTCTTCATCTCGGACGCGGTGCGCAACACCTTCCTGCCCCACCGCGAGCAAGTGATGGAGACGTTCCTGTCGAGCGGGCCGTGCTGCTCGCCGATCCTCCTCGACGAGGGGTTCGGTGACGCCCAGCCGATCGACCCGGTCCCCGTGGTCGAGCTCGACGACGTGAGCCCCGAGGCGGTCGCCGAGGCGGAGGCGGTCGCCGACGCGGCGGTGACGCTCGAGACCGTCGGCGGCGGCTCGACACGTCGCGCCCACTGACATCAGCGGACCCACGCTCGCAACGCCCACAGCGGCTCGTCCTCTCCGCGCGCGACGTGCCGACGTTGGCCGGTGCACACGCCGCGCGAGCGGATTGCACCGGGTTGCCCCGCGACGTAGCGATGGGTTGGGAACCATCGGGGACGATCGCACACGGTCCGGTTGGGAGCGCTCGTCGCTGCGACGAGCAGATACGACCGATGCAACACGAAGAAAACGTAGTGGAGTTGTCCGCCGACGAACTCGAGGCCGCGGGTGGCTGGTGGCTTCATCTCATCGACGCGGGGTTGGCCTTCCTCGGCAAGCCGTTCGTCATGGGCTTCGTCGACGGTTCGCCGACGCCCGACATGCCCGCCGGACCCCCGGTCCCGAACCTCTCCGAGTGATCCCCCGAACGACGCCAAGGAGCATGACCATGACCACGAACGAACCATCCCTGCACTTGCAGCCCCTCACCGACCACGAGCTCGCCGCGATCGACGGGGGCAGCCCCTTCGACCTGCTCGTCGAAGTGGCCTCGTATGCCTACGCCGCCGGGCAGCTCTTCGGCGAGCTGTGGAAGGAATCGGTCGCCAACTGCGGCAACGGTGGCTGCCCGATCCCGGGGAGTTGATCGCGGCGCTGGGGGCCTGCGCTCGAGGACGACGCAGGCCCCGCGCGCACCGCCGTCCTCACCGCGACGCTGCGACCGCGGCCATCGCCCCGTCGGCCGCCGCGAGCGTCCGCTCGATCACCTCGTCGTCGTGGGCGATCGACAGGAACCCCGCCTCGAACTGCGACGGTGCGAGGTACACCCCGCGCGCCAGCATCTCGCGGAAGTAGGCGCCGAACATCGCGGTGTCGCTGCGCTTGGCGTCGTCGTAGTTCCACACCTCGCCGGTCTGGAAGAAGCCGGTGAACATCGAGCCCACGCGGGTGCCCGACCACGGCAGGCCGCGCCGGGCCGCGAGCGCACCGAGCCCGTCGCACAGCTTGGCGGTGCGGCGCTCGAGCTCCGCGTACGGCGGATCGCGATCGAGCAGCGCCAGCGTGGTGAGGCCCGCGGCCACCGCCACCGGGTTGCCGCTCAGCGTTCCGGCCTGGTAGACGGGCCCGAGCGGCGCGACGCACTGCATGATGTCGCGGCGACCACCGTACGCGCCGACCGGCATGCCGCCGCCGACGATCTTGCCCAGCGTCGTCATGTCGGGCGTGACGCCGTAGCGCTCCTGGGCGCCGCCGCGCGACAGCCGGAAGCCCGTCATCACCTCGTCGAACACCAGCACGATCCCCGCAGCGGCCGTCAGCTCGCGCAGTCGCTCGAGGTAGCCGGGCCGGGGCGGCACGCAGCCCATGTTCCCGACGACCGGCTCGATGATCACCGCCGCGATCTCGTGGCCCTGACGGGCGATGAGCTCGGCCATCGCGTCGATGTCGTTCCACGGGACCAACAGCGTGTCGACCACGACGTTCTTCGGCACGCCCGCCGAGCCGGGGATGCCGAGCGTCGCGGCGCCCGAGCCGGCGGCGACGAGCAGCATGTCGGCGTGGCCGTGGTAGGCGCCGTCGGTCTTGACGATCTTCTCGCGGCCGGTGAAGCCACGGGCGACCCGCAGCGCGCTCATCGTCGCCTCGGTGCCCGAGTTGCACAGGCGCACCATGCCGCCTCGCATGCTCGGAACCATCTCGCAGATGCGCTCGGCGATCTCGACCTCGGCCCGCGTCGGCGCGCCGAAGCTGAGGCCGTCCCGCGCCGCGCGGGCGACCGCCTCGACGACCTCGGGGTGCGCGTGCCCGAGGATCGCGGGCCCCCACGTGCCGACGTAGTCGATGAGCTGCGCGTCGTCCTCGGTCCACACGTACGGACCGTTGGCGCGGCGCACGAACGGCGGATCGCCACCGACGGACTTGTACGCGCGCACGGGCGAGTTCACCCCGCCGGGGATCGTGCGTTGGGCGGCGGCGAAGAGCTCGCGGCTGCGCGCGCCGGCGCGGCCGTCGGTGGGGGCGGAGTGCACGGGGGACATCGGCGGCAAGAGTACGCGACAGGCGGCGCGCCGGGCGATGGCGATCGAGGGGTGGCTGGCGTCGCGATCGCAGCGAGTGGCGCGGATCGCCGGACGCGCGCGGAGGATCCCCCGGTCGTGCGATGGGCGCGGACGACTCGCGGCGCGGCCTTCGGCCCTGCGGTCGCCCGCTCGCCGGCGGGCTGACATACTCGGGGCATGCGGTGCAGGACTGCGATCGCGCTCGGGTGGATGTCGGCGTGCGCGTCGCGTCCGACGCCCGCCGACGGGGCGACGTCGGATGGCGGCGGCACGTCGGTCGCAGCGTCCTCGTCGGGAGTTGCGTCCGACGCCGAGGCCTCGAGCAGTTCGTTGTCCGCGGAGGCGTCGTCGAGCGCGGCGGGCACGGCCGACCCGAGCATCGCCGACACGGGCACCGCTGGTGTCGACGTCGGGCCGACCGGCTGCGCGGTCGAGTGGCTACCGCCGGTGTGCTGGGGTGTCGCTTGCGAGGACCTCGAGTGCGGCGAGCCGTGGTCGAGGCTCGACGTCGATGGCTGCGCACGGCCCGAGTGCGCGACCGATGCGGATTGCGCCGCCGATCGCCACTGCAACCCGCGCTTCGTCGCGGCACCGTGCGCCTCCGGGCGCAACTGCTCGGACGAGGACGGGATGTGCCTGTGCGGTGGCAACCTCGGGTGCAACCACGACGCCCGGGGCTACTGCCTCGATCGCACCGAGTTCCCACCCGACGATCTCTGCGCGGCGCTGCACGTGCCGTGCGAGTACCTCTCGGACTGGATCAGCCAAACGGCCGGGGCGGTCGCCGAGGTCGGCGACGAGCTGGTGCCGGAGCTCGCCGCACGTGTTGCCGAGTGCCAGGCGGTGCGGGTCGAGCGGGCCGTGGGCGAGTGCGGCCTGTCGCCCTGCACGGTCGTCTGCGCGCTCGGCGACAGCATCTGCGGCGCCGCGGACGACTGCGAGGCGCTCTGCGACGCGGTGGATCCTGCGGTTGCGCTGGAGTTCGCGCTGTTGCTCGCCGCGTCGCCGCACCTGTGTGCGGATTGTCCGAGCTGCGAGGCCACGGGGAATCCCCTGTGCACGCTGAGTCACGCATGCGGGGGGTGAGGGATGGCGCGCACTGGCGGCGCTCCGCCGCAGGCGATAGCTCTGGGATCATGTCGTGGCGTCGCGCGGCCTGAGGCGTGCTGCTGGCTGGTTGTGGTCCCGATCTCGGTTGGGAGGAGCCCGAGCTCGAGTCGATCGCGTGCGAGACGGACGAGTCCGCTGTCCGTGTTGACGATCGGGCGTCCCAGCCGCTCGAGTAGCAGCCGCCGCCGTCACCGGGCAGGTCCTGGCGGCCCGCACGTGTGACGGCAGGGCCCGGGCGGGGCCCAGATCCGTGGGAACGCCAGAAAGTGATCGACGCCGTGATGGATCGACGGGGCTCGCGGCAGTGGGCTCCCCGACCCATGCCCATCCCCACGCGAGCCCGCACCAACCCCGCGAGGACGAGGAAACTCCGGTCGGCCCTGTGGGCTTGGCCGAGGGTGAACCTGCGCATGATCTCGCTCCCCCTGCTCGCCATGCTCGCCGCCGTCCCCGCAGACGCCAGCGCAGACGATGCCGACCCCGCGGCGCTCCGGATCGATCCGCTGCTGCGTGACGGGCCGACGCGGGCGGCCCCCGACACGGTGCTGCGGGCGATCGTTCGGCTCCCCGGCGCTTCGGCGCAGGTGCGGGGCGAGCTCGAGCGGCGAGGCCTCGCGTTCCGCCGATCTCGCGACGGGCGTGTCCGTCGGCTCGGGGATCTCCACCTCGTCGAGGGTCCCGCCCGCGCGCTGGCCGAGGAGGCGTCGCGCGGCACCGAGGTCCGGGTGAGTCGCCCGCTCGGGATCCACCCGACGGACTACGGGACCTCGCGCGAGGTGCAGAACTACGACCTCCTCGGCGCCGCGCCGACGCCGACGCAGGGGCCCCTCGGGCGCCGCGTCACGGTGGGCCTGGTCGACACGGGGATCGACATCCACCACCCGCACTTCTTCCGCGCCGATGGCGGGGCGTTCCCGTGGATCGACGTCGACGGCGATGGGGCGTTCCGCGTGGGCGTCGACGCGCTCGATATCTCGCTCGATGGTGAGGTGCAACCGCTCGAGGCCCTCGAGCTCATCGATCTCGGCGTCGCGCAGCCGAACCAACTCGGAGCGCCACCGGATTGGGCGAACGGCACCTTCGAGCCCGCGTTCGACTACCTCTTCCTGGATCTGGACGGCAACGGCCGCCGCGACGCGGGGCGCGACGCGGGCTACGGCGAGTCGTCGCCCGGGTTCGGCGAGCCGGTGTTCATGCCCGACGACGCCAACGGTGATGGCGTGCTCGCCACCGACGAGCGCCTGATCCTGCTCGGCACGTCGCAGGTGAAGGCCGTGCGCGTCGCGGGCGAGGTGTACACCCGCGGCGACAACCTGATCGACCTGCCGGTCTCGGTGTCGAGGAGCGAGTGGGCCTTCCACGGCACGGGGACGGCGGGGATCATCACCGGCGGTCAGACCCATCCGTTCCGCTTCAATCGCGCCGATGTGCCGGACGCCGACATCGTGATGGTCGCCTACCCGGAGTACACCGTCGAGACCGACGACGCTTGGCTGTTCGAGGGCATGACTTGGCTCGTCGAGGACATGCAGGCGAGCGTCGTGAATCACTCGTGGTCCCAGGACGAGGCGGCGCTGCACATGGACGGGTCCAACACGACGGACCTCACGATGGACGCGGCGTCGGCCGCGGGTTCGGTGCAGGTCTGCTCGGCCGGCAACCGGCGCGCCGTGGGCAAGCACGCGCAGGCCACCGCGGCGGGCGGCCCCGTGGACTTCGAGGCCACGCTGCCCCAGACCGTCGCCGGCGTCACGCCCTCGACGCTCACGTTCGATCTCTACTGGGGAGATCCGTCGGTGGCACTCGCCTGCTCGGTGACGAAGCCCAACGGCAGCACACATGCGATCGAGGAGCTCCCCGCGGTGCCGTTCGACGGATCGCTCGTCAGCGCCGTGCGCAGCGTGTCGGAGCGCGGGTGGGTGCTGCTGTCGATCCGCATCGAGGCCGAGGTGAGCGGCCACGTCGGCCAGGGCGAGTGGGCGCTGAGCTGCGCGCAGGACGGCGCTTCGGACCTCGAGGTCCACGCGCTCGTCAGCGACGGGATCTCGGTCTACGAAGGCGCGAGGTTCACACAGCCGAGCGAGATCTCGACGAGCGTGAGCCCGGCGATCTCCGATGGTTGCATCGGGGTGAGCGGCTACACCGTCCAGTATCCCGCGTACTACGACTCGGTCCTCGGCGAGCTCGAGTCGTACAGCAGCTTCGGGCCCCGCTACGACGGAGCCGTGTCGATCGACCTCGCCGCCCCGGTGGATTCCATCGCGCCGACGAACGCGACCTACGGTGGATCGTACGTCGTGTTCTGGGGGACGAGCGGCGCGTCGCCCCAGGTCGCGGCGGCAGCGGCCTTGATGCGCTCGCTGCAGCCCGAGCTCACCTCCGCCGAGATCCTCACGCAGCTGCAGCAGTCCGCGGAGACCGCGGGGCTCGACGTCGAGGACGGACCGGACAACGGATGGGGCTTCGGCAAGCTCCGCGCGTACCCGGCCCTCCTCGGTGAGGAGCCTCCGCCGCGTCCGGAGGTCGAGTCGATCGCGATCGCGGTCGAGTACGCCCCTGACGGGGAGGGCTGCGCCGCGACGCTGTACGTCGAGGGCGCGGACTGGGAGCAGCCGAGCGTCCGATGGGACGACGACTACGACGGCACGTGGGACACCGACTTCGAAGAGCTCTCCGCGCGGACGATCACGCTCGCGCCCGGTGAGACCGAGCTCCACGTGCGGGTCGATGCCGGGCAGCGCGGGTTCATCGTCGCCGGAGCGACGCTCGACGACACGGCCCCCGAGGAGTGCTTCGAGGCGCCGCCGGTCGGGACCACGGGGACCGAGGAGCCGATGGCCGACGACTCGGGCGGCGCCGACACCCTCGGCGACACCACGGACGGGACGGCGGGCGCGGACGCGGACGGGTCCGGCGGTTGCGGGTGTCGGAGCGATGGGGCGCAGCGGTCGGCGCTCCCGCTGATCGTGCTCGTGGCGCTGCGTCGGCGCAGGGCGCGGCTCGACCACGTGCGACCGGCGTCCACTCGGCGCGGATGAACCGCGGACTCACACGAACCCGAGCGCCGCGATCGCGGCCACCAGCTCGCCGTGGATCCCCGGGTGTGCACACAGGATCCCCACGTTCTTCGCCAGCCGCGGCGGCGCGGAGAAATCCAGCGGCGCCCCGTGCAGATCCGTCACCCGCATGCCCGTGCGCGCCGCGATCGCAGCCCCCGCGGCGTGGTCCCACACCAGCTCGACGCGCGTCGGATCCGTCGGCACCCGCAGGTACACGTGCGCCTGCCCGCGCGCGACCAGGGCGTACTTCGCCTGCGAGTCGCAGCGGATCGTGCGGCTCGGTCGACCGATGTGCCGCAGGATCGCGTCCACGTGATCGAGCTTGGTGTGCCCCGACTCGACCGACACCGTCGCGATGATCTCCTCTCCGGCGGGCCAACAGGGGTCTCCGATCGCTCCAGCCCGCGGGACCTCGCGCGCGACATCGTCGTCGACGCCCAGCTCGAACACCGGCCCCTCGGCCTCGACCACGTACACCGAACCCTCGGCGTCGGCACGGTCCAGCCCGCGACCCGGATCCCGCGGGAGGTTCGGGCACCCGAGCAGCCCGACCACCGGGGCGTCGCCGTCGACGCGGGCCAGGCACACCGCGTACTGCTCGCGCCGCACGAAGCCCTTGGTGCCGTCGATCGGATCGAGCGTCCAATACGGCCCGTGCGTCGGGCGCTGGGCGCCGGCGTCGATCGCCGCGAGGACGCCGTCGCGATCGGCGTCCGGCCAGGCCACGCGCGCCGCAGCGACCACCGCGTCCAACCGGTCGAGATCGACGCGGAGCTCGTCGGCCGATTCCTCGCCGATGATCACCGGCTCGCCGAGGTGCGCCCGCAGCCGCGCGACGATCACGGCCTGCGAGGCGAAGTCCGCGATCGTCACGGGCGACGCGTCGGGCTTGCTCACCGCGTCGAACGACCCGGCGGCGACGGCCCGGCACACCCGGCACGCCGCGCGCAATGCCTCGAGGGCGACCTGGTTCTCGGGCGCGAGCCTCATGCGGACGGATCCTCCGAACCGGCGGTGGCCCCGAACAGGCGCCGCGCGAACGCGACGATCGACCCGCTCACGAACTCCGGCGCATCGAACTGCATCGCGTGGGCGCTCGGCGTCGTGCGGACCTCGAGCAGATCCGCGGGCACGCCGGCGACGGCCGCCCGCGCCGCGTCATTGTCGGTGGCCGCGTCGCCCTCGGCGAGCAGCATCAACAGAGGCCGATCGAACCGACGCAGCCGCGTCATCGCGCCCATCGCGAGGTTGCCCATGAAGCCGCGGAACCGCGGCGTGACCATCGCGAGCTTGTGCGGATCGGGGCGGATGAAGCCGTCGAGATACGGGCCCGTGGTGAACATCGTGTCGTCGATCGGCGCCGGGATCGCGGGCACGTCGAGGGGCGCCCCCGCGGCCGCGGCCTCGTTCTTCGCGGCGGTCGCCGTGACGACCGCGCTGGGGAAGAGGCCCGGCGAGACGAGCACGAGCCCGGTGAGGCGATCGCCGAGCGGGCGCACCAAGTTCAGCGACAGCACGCTGCCCCAGCACCACCCGACCAGGAACAGCGGCGCGTCGGGGACCGCCGCGGCGTCGATGATCGTCATCGCGTCGTCGACGACGCTCTTGGCGCTCGGCGCATCACCGCGTCCGATCTCGTCGAGGCCGGTGCCGCGGCGATCTGCGCCGACGACGACGAGCCCCGCGGCCACCAGTGGATCCACCAGCGGGAACAACCACCCCGAGTGGCTCATGATCCCGTTCAGCAGCACCACCGTGCCGCGCGGCGTCCCGCCCGGGTGCCACGCGCGGTAGCGCAGCGGGTGGCCGTCGCTCGCGGGCACCTGGCCCATGTGAACGGGCGTGTCGCAGTCGAGTCGCATCGTCACGTCACATTCCGAGAGCCACGCCGCCGCAGACGTTCCACGACTGGCCGGTGACGCCGCCGGCCTCGCGGCCGAGGAGGTGCACGATCGTCGCGGCGACCTCGCCCGGCTGCAGCAGGCGCTTCTGCGGGTTGCCCTCGACGATCGACGCGATGTACGTCTCGGCGTCCTGGCCGACCATCTTGCCGCGGATCGTCATGCCGACCCGCAGCAGCTCGGTGTCGACCTGCGACGGCGCGACCGAGTTGACGGTGATGCCGAGCTTGGCGACCTCGAGCGCGAGCGAGCGCGTGAACCCGTCGACCGCGGCCTTGGACGCCGAGTAGATCGAGTTGTACGGCGCGCCCAGCTTGGCGGCGACCGATGACACGTTGACGATGCGCCCGTACTTCGCGGCGATCATCGGCTTGAGGCACAGCTTGGTCAGGCGGAACACGGCGAACGTGTTGAGCGCGAAGATCCGGTGCCACTCCTCCTCCTTCGACATGAGGAGGTTGGCGACGTGGTTGGCGCCGGCGTTGTTGACCAGGCCATCCAGACGGCCGTAGGTGCTGCGCACGTGGGCGACCAGGGCGCTCGTGCGCTCGGGGTCGGTGATGTCGGCGACGAAGGCCTCGGCGCGCAGGCCCATGTCGCGCAGCGTCGCCGCCGCGGACTCGACCTGCTCGGCGGTGCGCGCGACGAGGATCGCGGTGCCGCCGCCCTGGGCGACGCGGCGGGCGACCTCGAGGCCGATGCCTCGGCCGGCGCCGGTGATGATGTGGACCTGGTCGTTCAGATCGGACATGGCAGCTTCGGATCGCACGGCCGCAGGGTCGTGGTCGGCGCCGACACTACCCGCCGCCTGCGGGCCTGGCAACGCGACGCCGGCGCCCGGGGCCGTGGTACCGTGCGCCTGAAATGACGCTGCGGACCGTGCGAGTTCCCCTGTGCTCGGCTTGGATCTCGATCGCGCCGGTCTTGATGACGGTCGCGTGTGGCGGCGGTGACTCGTCGGACTCGTCGGGCTCGTCGGGATCCGGCACGGGCACCACCGGCGGGGGCACGGGCGCGGCCGAGTCGAGCTCGACGGGCAGCGCCGACGAGAGCTCGACGGGCGGCATCCCCGAGCTGTGCCCCGATGTCGCGGTCGAGACCGGCATCGTCGGTCGCACCGATCGCCGCACGTGCGAGTTCCTCGCCGACTGCGTGATGCCCGAGACCGGCGTCGAGGTGCGCATCTTCAGCGAGAACCCGCAGGTGGGCGGTAGCCCCACGATGCCCGGGACGCTCGAGCCGTCGGCCGTCGCCCTCAACGACATCAACAGCGGCGTCGGAGGTCGCTTCGAGTTCAAGGTCTCCGCGGGCACCTACCACGTCTGCGCGATCACGGACGACGGCGGCGTGCTCTGTTCGGAGGCGATCGTGCTCAGTGACGACGACCCCGTCGTGTTCGCGGAGTACGAGGGCGGCACCGCGTTCAGCTGGACCGTCGCGTCCTGCGGGCTGTAGATCGCGGCCGGCCGATCCGAGCCCGCGTGATCGCGGGCCCGGATCGGCAGGGCGCCGCGGTCGCTCAGGCCGGGACGTCGCGCCCCTTGCGGCCGCGGCCGTGGGGCAACAATCCGCGCGGCCCGTCCTTCGCGATGCGTGTCGCGATCGTCCCGCGCTGCTCGGTCGTGAGCACGTGGTGGATCGTCACCATCGCGCGATCCCGCGCCACCCTCTGCGCATCGTGGTGAGCCTTCATCGCGTCGAGGTACGTCTGCACCGTCGCGGTCGCGAGCGTGTCGGCGCGGAACGCCTCGGCGAACGCAGCGTGGCTGCCCTCGTCGCCGTCACCGCGGCGCGGGCCCGAGGCGGCGAGCGCCCCGGAGATCACGTTGCGCTGCTCGTCGGTGCACGAGATGGACGCGCAGAGCTCCTCGGTCATGTGGGCCGCGAAGTCCTCGGGGTCGCGCTTGCCCTTGACGTCGCCGTCGCGCTCGTCGCCGCGCTTGCCCTTGCCGTGCTTGCCGCCGCGCTTGCCCTTGCCACCGTGGCCGCCGAAGAGCGCGCCCGGGCCCCGGGTCTCGAGCAGGTCGGCGAGGACGTCGCGCTGCTTCGCGTCGAGGATCCCGTGGGCCGTGACGATCGTCTCGGCCGACCAGCGCGGACCCATCCCGCCGTCGTGCACGGACTCACGCCATCCGGAGAGATCGTCGGCGTCGAAGTCCCCCGATCGCCAGGCCTCGGCGAGCGCCGCGTTGGCGGCGGTGAGGACCTCCTCGGAGGGATGCGTGGGCGCAGTGGCGGTGAGCAGGGCGGTCAGCGCCGTGCGCTGCTCGTCGCTGCACGACACCGCCGCGCAGAGCTTGTCGACCGGCGCGCCGTGGTGGCCAGGGCCCGCCGAATCCGCGTCCGCGTCGTCGTCGAGCTGGGCGCTGCGGGCCTCGTCGGTGTCGTCGTCGTCGCAGCCGACCATGCCCACCGCGGGGACGAGCGCGAGCCACAGGGTGAGGGAACGAATCGTTGGCACTTGCACGGGTTGGAGTGTGGACGCTCGGTCGTGGCGTCGCCGTCGCGGCCTCGGAAAGCGGAGGTAAACCGAGCCCCCCGGTTCACCGCAAGCGTTGCATGCGCCCAATCACGAACGCGGATCGGGCCGGAAATCGCTGCACTGGTCGATCGCGAGGAGCCGCGCGCACGCTGGCGACACCATGAGCCACGCGACCGTCGACCTCAACGCGAAGATCCCCAACAACGTCGGGCTTGCGGACGACCCCAAGGTGCGTCGTGCGCTCGAGCACTGGCAACCCAAGTACCTGTCGTGGTGGCGCGAGATGGGCCCGTCCGACTTCGCCGGCCGCGACGTCTGGCTGCGCACCGCGATCGACGTCGGCGCCGATGGCTGGGCGAACTGGGACTACGTGAAGATGCCGGAGTATCGCTGGGGCGTGTTCCTGAGCACCGCGGGGGCCGACGCGCGCGTGCCGGCCGGGGATCTGGCGGGCGCGCCGGTGTGGCACGAGGTGCCCGGCGAGCACCGCAACGCGCTGCGTCGCATCATCGTCACGCAGGCGGACACCGAGCCGGCGAGCGTCGAGCAGCAGCGTCTGCTCGGCCGCACCGCGCCGAGCCTCTACGACATGCGCAACCTCTTCCAGGTCAACGTCGAGGAGGGCCGGCATCTGTGGGCGATGGTCTACCTGCTGCACAAGTATTTCGGCGTCGACGGTCGCGACGAGGCCGACGAGCTGCTCGCCCGGCGCTCGGGTGACGCCGACAAGCCGCGCGTGCTCGGGACGTTCAACGACCCGTGCGAGCACTGGCTGTCGTTCTTCGCCTTCACGATGTTCACGGACCGCGACGGCAAATTCCAGCTCGCTGCGCTGCGCGAGAGTGGGTTCGAGCCGCTGGCCCGCAGCTGCGAGTTCATGCTCACCGAAGAGGCGTTCCACCTGTTCGTCGGCGAGACGGGGCTCGAGCGCATCATCCTGCGCTCGGCCGAGCTCGCCCAGCAGGATCCCAACGGCGACATCCGGGCCCAGGGCGGCATCGACTTCGGGATCCTCCAGCGCGCGGTGAATACCTGGTTCTCCAGCTGCCTCGATCTGTTCGGCGGCGAGATCTCGAGCAACGCGGCGGCGTACTTCGCCGCGGGGCTGAAGGGCCGCTTCCACGAGCGCGATCGGTACACCGATCACCGCGTCGACGCCGGCATGTATCGCATGCCGATGGTGGTGAACAACCAGCTGCGCGAAGCCGACGTCCCGCTGCGCAACGCGATGAACGAGGTCCTGCGCGACGATTACATCGCCGACTGCGAGCGGGCGGTCCGCAAGTGGAACGGACGCCTCGAGGTGATGGGCTCGCCGTACCGCATCGAGCTGCCGTCGCGCCGTTTCAACCGCCGCCAGGGGCTCTACGCCGAGCACCACTTCGATCCCGCGGGCAACCTCGTCGATCTCGCCACGTTCGATCGATCGCGCGATCAATGGCTGCTGTCGAAGGCCGACTCGGCGTACCTCAACGAGATCATGGTGCCGGTGACCGAGCCGGGGAAGTTCGCCAACTGGATCCGTCCGCCGAGCAAGGGCATCGGCGGTCAGGACCGCGAGTTCGCGTACGTCCGCGGGTAGGGCGGCCGGGACCTCCGCGACCTGTGCGTGTTGGGTGGTGTTACACTCGCGAGAGGATGGGCACCCCAGCCGGGCACCTCCCGCGCCGACCGCGGGCCGAGACGATGTCCATCGAGGAACTACGCTGGGGCGCGGACGACGTCCGAAACCTGCTCGACAGCGTCTATCGCGGGTACCCGATCGGGAGCCTCCTACTTGTGGGAGCGCCGGGGTGAGGCGGAGGAGCTGGTGCTAGGCCGGCGGCGGCTCCAGGCCGAGCCCCGCGATGACGCGTGGTTCGTGGTCAATGGGCAGCAGCGCATCACCGCGCTGGCCAACGCCCTGCGCCGGGATGACGATGTCGTCGACGAGTTCCTCGTCTACTTCGATCTCGAGGAGCAGGCATTTCGACTCCCCGCGCGTGGGCACGAGGTCAGCCGGAGCTGGCTTCCGGCCGGGCGGCTGCTGAACGCGGTCGACCTCAACGCCTGGCTCGGCGTTCCCCATCGAGAGAACTGTGCTCGCCAATGGAGGAGTTGCATCCGTCGAGAGTCCGCACGGTGACGCGCGTTTGACGTCGCGTGCCCGAGAGCGCAGATCCGGCCGCCGGCTCGACCTCGGGACGCAGGCTCCCGTCGCGGTGCTCCGCGGGCTCTACTCGAAGTCCGGCGCTGGTTCGTCTGCCCCCGGCTCGTGGTCGAGCCGGTGGGGCGCTCACACCGACGCCGGTGGCCCGCGCGCCTGCCACGGCTCGGGTGCGTCGCCCGGAACCCCGACGTGCTCGAGCATCTTCTGGGCCACGCGCCGAGAGGTGATCTCTGCGATCGGCTTCATCCGCGCGCCGCAGCTCGGGCACA
>JBIJCC010000068.1:0-52987 GCA_044344875.1 Nannocystaceae bacterium | reverse complement strand
CACGACCGCGCTCGATGGGCGTCCTGTTCGCTGCTGCACCTCAACGGTAGATCACACCCGTCGAACTTTTGCTAGCTTTTTCGTTTCCAGGACACTAGGCCCTACTCCCCGAACAGCCCGAGCTGCCCGTTCGCCGGCGGCCGGCGGAACGTGGTGCCTTCGTGATCGAAGCGCGCCGCATCGACGAAGCCGAGCCGACGGTGGTGCGCCTCGAACAGCGCCTCGATCGCCTGCCACCTCGGGCCCGCGCCGCGCATGCGCTGGCCGAACTCGGCCTGGTACAGCTCGCCGTCGCGGACGTCGCGGACGCTCGACAGCACGTGCTCGGCGCGCAGCGGCAGGGCGTCGCGCAGGCGATCGACGAACACCGGGCGCACCGCGGCGGGCAGCCGCAGCATGATCATGAACGCGAGCTCGGCCCCGGCCTCGCGGGCGCGCTCGAGGATCTCGGGGATCTGCGGATCGTTGAGCCCGGGGATCACCGGCGAGATGCTGACGCCCGTGCGGATGCCCGCCTCGGACAGCCGACGCAGCGCGCCGAACCGCCGCGCGAGGCTGCTGGCGTAGGGCTCGATCGCGCGGGCCTGGGTCTCGTTGGCGAACGGGATGCTGAGGTACACGGTGCACCGCGCGACGCGGGCGAGCTCGGCGAGCACGTCGACGTCGCGCTCGACCAGCGCGCCCTTGGTGATCACGCCGACGGGGTTGCGGAAGTGCAGGCACACCTCGAGGAGCTTGCGCGTGATCCCGTAGCTGGCCTCGAGCGGCTGGTAGCAATCGGTGACGCCGGAAAACGCCAGCATCTCGCCCTGCCACGACGGGGCCGAGAGCTGGCGGTGCAGGACCTCGGGCGCGTTGCGCTTGACGACGATGCGGCGCTCGAAGTCGGTGCCGGCGCCGAACCCGAGCAGCTCGTGGGAGGGCCGGGCGTAGCAGTAGGCGCAGCCGTGGAAGCAGCCGCGGTACGGGTTCACGCTGTAGCGGAACGGCACGTCCGGGCTGTCGTTGCTGGCGATGATGCTGCGCGCGTCCTCTTCGTAGACCGACAGCGTCGCGGACGGCGGCGCGTCGAGGTACTCGACGTGCGTCGACTCCCAGGGGTTGGGCGGGTTGGCGACGGGGCGTGGCAACCACCGCTATGCTATGCCGTGCGCGCGCCCGTGCCACCTTCGAACCCACGCCCGGCTCGGCACCGCTCGGCTCCCGAGCGTTCGGCGCGGCTGTGGCTGCTCGTGGCGCTGGTGGGCATGGGCGGCTGTGTGGGCGAGGTGGCGGTGTTCGCCGCGCTGGCCTTCAGCATGAGCATGGCGGCGTGGATCCTCGGCCGCGGGCAGATGCGCCGCAGCCTCTACGAGGCCGAGACCATGCGCCTGGCGATCGCCTCGGGGAACCACCGCGGGATCGAGGACAACCTCCGCAAGCAGCTCGCGCTCGCGGCGGCGGGCGAGGCGGTCAGCTCGGAGCGACAGTGGCTCGCGCGCGCGCAGCTCGGCGGACTGCTGGTCGCGGAGTGGCGGCTCGACGAGGCCCGCGAGATCTACGGCAGCGAGCAGGAGCCGGCGAGCGTGCACCTCGCGGCGCTCGCATCGTTCGGTCGTCACGAGCTCGCGGTGCTCACCGAGACGCCGGACGCCGCACGCCTCGACGCGATCCGCCGCGACCGCGACGAGAGCCTGCAACACGTGCCCGGCGCCTACCGCCGCGACGTCGAGCGGGCCTGGAACGCGATCGAGGGCCTGTGCCTGGTGCGGATGGGCCACGCGCGCGAGGGCGTCGGTCTGCTCGAGGCCGGCATCCGCTCGCTCGACTACAGCCCCGCGTTGGTCGTGTACCTCTTCCACCTCGGGCAGGCGTACGAACACATCGGCGAGCGCCAGCTCGCGGCCAAGCACTACGAGGCGGCGATGAACGCGTTCCCCGGGACACGCCTCGCGAGCGAGGCGCGATCGCGGCTGCACGCCCTCGGGCCGGGCACGCCCGAGGGCCTGTTCCGACGGATGTTGCCGGAAGCTCCGCAGGCCGAGTTCGCCGCGCCGCAGGCCGAAACATCGGCACCCGAGGGCGATCGCGACGCGACGCCCGGTCGTCGTCGTCGCGACGGCGATCGGGACGACGACGACAACCCGTGAGGCTCGTCATACGCGCGCGGCGCGGCGGTGCGAAATGCCGTTCACTGGGGCGTAACGTTGTTTCCCTGCTATCGTGACCTGACCTTGGCCAGCTCGGACAAGCGTCGGTCCAGCGTCGTCCTCCGGACGATCTCGCACGGGGCGGCGTATGCCCGGCACCTCGTCCGCGGCAACCATCTGCCGAGCGACTTGAAGTGGAGTCGGCCCGGCGCGCCGCCGGTGCTGCTCGCCCACGGCTTCCTCGGCACGCGCGGCACGATGCAGCCGCTCGCGCAGCGCTTCGGCGACGATGGTCGCGCGACGTTCACCTACCACCACGGCACGTTCCAGCTGCGATCGCTGCGGGCGAGTGCGCAGGAGCTCGCGCTGCACTTCGCCCGGCTCGAGCGCTCGCTCGGCGTCTCGCAGTTCGACGTCGTCGGCTTCAGCATGGGTGGGCTCATCGCCCTGCACGCGATCAAGTTCATGCAGGCGCATCGCTGGGTGCGTCGGCTCGCGCTGCTCGGTACGCCGACCGACGGCACGTGGGCCGGGCTGCTCGGCGTCGCGACGGTGGGCTGGTTGTCTCCGAGCGTGTGGCAGTGCCTGCCGACCAGTGAGTTCCTCGCCGATCTGCACGCCGCTCCGCTGCCGCCCGGCCTGCGGGTCCGGCAGATCCACGGCGATCACGACGGCCTGTGCCCGCTGCCGACGCCGCTGCCGGGCGTCGACCGCGAGCGCGACTTCGTGGTGCTGCCGGGTGGCCACTCGTCGCTCGTCGTCACGCACGGCTTCTACGAGGCGCTGCGCGACTTCTTCGACGAGCCCGACGCCGAGGCCCCCGTCGCGCGCGAGCGCGCGGTGACGGCCGAGTCCGCCGCGGAGTAGTCGTCGCGACCGGCGAGCGCGTCAGCCCCATGCGGCGAGCGCGTCAGTAGGCGACGACGCCCTTGTTCCGCAGCGCGACGAGCAGCTTCATCATCGACACGTCGTCGGTGGTGCTGCCGTCCATGACTTCCCACCAGCCGCCGGCCTCGACGATGTCCTGCAGGATGTCGAGCTCGTTGGCGGCGAGCTTGCTCCAGCGCGTCGGGCTCGGACGCACGACCGACACCGGCTGCCCATACGCCGGCAACGACACCTTCTTCGCGAGGTTCGCGACCTCGTCCTGCTGCCGCGCCGCCTCCATGAGCATGTGCTCGAGCGGCATGTTGATCTCGATGGGCGGGTTCTCGATCGAGGTGTTCTCGAGCTCGAACATGCCCTTGTCCCACAGCAGCATGCGCAGCAGCGCCTTCTCGGGGTGGAGCAGGCGGTTGCCGACGATCTCCGCGTAGTAGACCCGGCCCTCGCGCAGGTGCAGCGCGCCGACGCGGCCGCGATCGACGTCGCGGACCTTGAGGCACCCGGTCTTGCGGCTGGTGGCGAGCCACTGCAGCACGTCCATCAGCGGGATGTCCTCGATGCTGCCGGTCATCGAGCGGCCGGCGGCGTCGTTGGGGCGACGGCGGCGCTGCTCGCCGGCCTTGCGCTGCGCGACGTCGGCGGCGTCCTTGGTCTCGATGCGGGCGAGGCTCGAGCCGATCGCGATCCGATCGCCCGGTCGCAGGCAGCGGTGCGTGACCGAGGCGCCGTTGACCAGCGTGCCGTTGCGCGAGCCGAGGTCGCGGACCCAGATCCGGCCGCGCGCCGCGTGGAACCGGGCGTGCTTGCGGCTCACCGCGTCGTCGGAGAGCACGAGGTCGGCCTCGGTGCTCCGCCCGGCGATGATCGCCTTGCCGGCCTCGAGCGCGAATTCCTGCCCTTGATACTTGCCGCGGACGAAGCGCAGCACGACGACGGGGGATGCGGAGGCCATGGTCGATGGAGCCATCCCGGCGAGGGGACGGGATCAGGGTCGCCCGGCGGGCCCGGCGGCGTCAACCGACGGGCCCGCTGTCACGTTCACCGCACGCTGTTGCGGCGATCGGACACGATCGTTCGGCCTCGGCGACCGCAAAGCGTGGGTTGGGTCACCCTGGTCCGCCGCGCCGCGGGAATTCCCGGGTCCGTCCGCGAATGTCGGTTGCGGCCCCCGCGTCGGGGGACAAGACTGACAGGAGATGGTGATGACGAAGCCCGGCTCGACTCGCGTGACGTCACGACTCCGACCCGCAGCGCTCGTGGCGCTCGTGATCGGTGGTCTGTCGCTGATGGGGTGCGCACGTGATCGCGGGGACACCTCGGTGCCCGGCAACGCGCCGCGCACGGTGATCGCGGAGCCCGGGGCGTACGACGACATCTACGTCGCCGACTCGACGTACGTCGAGCGCACCACGACGACGACCACGACGACCACGACCGACGGCACGGTCGTCGGCTACGACACGCTCTCGGATGGTTCGCGCGTCGAGGTCGTCACCTACGTGCACAGCTACCCCGAGCCGATCGAGACCTTCCCCCGCGTGTACTGGGGCGGTCGCTGGTACTACAACATCAACGGCGACTTCGTGTTCTACAGCGACGCGTACGGCGGCTGGACGTACTACTGGGGCCCGCCGTCGCCGCTGGTCGCGTGCTGGAACGGCTACTACCCGTGGGCGCCGTACTCGTGGGGCGTCGGCTTCTACGGGCCGGGTTGGTACTGGGGCGGCGTCGGCTATTACGGCTACCACGCGTACGGCCTGCCGGTGGTGAACGACCATCACCATCACCACGACCACTGGACCGACACGGGTGGCGGCAACGGCGGTGGCAGGCCGTCGGCCGGTGCGCCCGCGCATCCGTCGAGCCCCGGTGGGCCGGCGGGCGATGGCCCGCGTCGCACCAAGCCGGCCGTCGCCTCCGATGGGCCGCGTCGCACCAAGCCCGGCGCCGAGGCGGCGGGTGCGGGCAACGGACAGACGCGGGCCGATGCGGGTCCGCAGCGCGCGGCTCCGACGCGGGACGATGGTGCGTCGCGGGTCGCCGGGCCGACGCGAGACGACGGTCCGTCGCGGGTCGCGGACGCGGCTCCGACCCGGGCGACCACGCCCGACGCCGGCAGCAAGCGCGCGATCGGGGAGCGCACCGTGCCGGTGCGGACGCCCGGAGGCGAGGCCGCGGGTGCGCCCGACCGCGTCGCTGCGGCGTCGCCGGGTCGCGTGCCGCCGGCGCGCGCGCCCGGTCGCAGCACCTACGTCACCTCGTCGGGTCAGCGCGTCACCGTGATCGATCCGCAGCAGCGGGCGAACGCGCCGGTGCGCGCGGTGGCCCCGTCGCGCTCGGCACGGACCATCGGCTCGGTGCCCGCCGCGAACACCCGCGATCCCTTCAGCGGTTCGGCGCGGCCGAGGTGGGACGCCCCTGCGGCGAGCCCGTCGCGCGGCGCGGCGCCCTCGGGTTGGGACGCGGTCGGTGCCGGTTCGCCGTCGCGCCAGGGCGGCAGTGCGTCGCCGTCGTTCAGCGGTGGGTCGCGGGGCAGCGCCCCGTCGCGCTCGGTGGGCAGCGGTGGGTCGCGGAGCTCGAGCCCGAGCCGGTCGTACTCGCCGCCGTCGCAGGGATCGAGCCCGAGCCGGTCGTACTCGCCGCCGTCGCGGAGCAGCTCGCCGTCGCGGAGCTCGAGCCCGAGCCGGTCGTACTCGCCGCCGTCGCGGAGCAGCTCGCCGTCGAGGAGCTCGAGCCCGAGCCGGTCGTACTCGCCGTCGCGGAGCTCGAGCCCGAGTCGCTCGCACAGCTCCCCGTCGCGGAGCAGCGCGCCGTCGCGGGGCGGCGGACGTCGATAGCGGTGTATCGTCCGGCCGTGCGCCCGACGATCACCGCGGTCCCTTGCCTCCGCGACAACTACGCCTATCTGATCCACGCGACGCATGACGCGTGGATCGTCGATCCCTCCGAGGCCGATCCGGTGATCGCGGCGCTCGAGGGGCTGGGCCTGCGCCCCGCGGGGATCTTGGCGACGCACCACCACCCCGATCACACGGGCGGCATCGACGGGCTCGTCGCGCGCTTCGGTCCGATGCCCGTCGCCGCCCACGCCCTCGATCGCGGCCGCGTGCCACAGCAGTCGATCTTCGCCGACGTGCCGATCACCGCGTTCGTGTCGACGGACCTCGAGATCGCCGGCTGCGAGGTCCTCGCCGCGCACATCCCCGGCCACACCCGCGCCGCGATCGCGTGGTGGCTGCGCGCGCCCGGCGACGACGCGGGTGATGTCTTCACCGGCGACACGCTCTTCGCGGCGGGGTGCGGCCGCCTCTTCGAGGGCACGCCCGCGCAGATGCACGACAGCCTCCAGCTGCTGTGCAGCCTGCCCGAGGCGACGCGACTGTGGTTCGGCCACGAGTACACCGCGGCCAACCTGCGCTTCGCTGCCGCCGTCGAGCCCGATCACGCGCCGATCTCCGCGCGCGCGGCCACGCTGCCGGCGTGCACGACCCCCACGACCGTCGGCCTCGAGCGCGCGACCAACCCGTTCGTCCGCGCCCGCGATGCCGCCGTGCTCGGCGAGCGGCGGGCGGCGAAGGACAGCTTCCGATGAGCGCGCTGCGATCGTGGTGGCAGGCCGCGCGGCCCCTGGCCCAGGTCAACATCGCCCTGCCGCTGGTCGTCGGTCAGGCGCTCGCCATCGCCGGCGGCGCGGCGTTCCACCCGATTGCGTGCGTGCTCGTCCATCTCTTCGGGGTGTTCGATCACCTGTTCATCGTCTTCGCCAACGATGTCGCCGACGAGGCCGGCGATCGGCTGAGCACCACGCACACCGCGTTCTCGGGCGGCTCGCGCGTGCTGCCCGACGGGCGGCTCGAGGCCGCCGCGCTGGTGCGGGCCGCCTCGGCCATGGCGCTCGGCATGGTCGTCGTCTCGGCGACGCTCGCGTTCGCGTACGATCGCACGCCGATGCTGCTCGGCTGCGGCGCTGCGATCGGGCTGCTGCTGGCCTACAGCTTCGCGCCGCTGCGCCTGTCGTATCGCGGACTCGGCGAGCTCGCGCAGGCGCTCGGCACCGGGGCGGTGCTCCCGGCGGTGGGTTACGTCGCGCATGCCGGCGATCTGACCGGGCTCCACGTCGCGGCCCTGGTCCCGCTGGTGGTCCTCGGCGCGGCGAGCAACATCAACACCGCGCTGCCCGATGCCCCGGCCGATCGCGAGGTCGACAAGCGCACGTGGCCGGTGCGCGTCGGCCTGCCGCACGCGCGCAAGCACAGTCTGCTGGCGATCGCGTTGGGCGTGCTGACGACGCCGCTGCTGTTGCCCGCCGCGTCGCAGTCGTGGCTCGCGGCCTGCGAGGTCCCGTCGCTGTTGGTGCTCGGGATCAACGCGCTGCAGTGGCGCAGCGCCGATCCCCACGACCGCGGCGCGTGCACGCGGTTCGTGTTCCTCAACGGCCTGGCGATCAACCTCGCGATGGTGATGTGGACGATCGCCCTGCTGCGCAGCTGATCCCTGCGCGCTGCCGCGGTGGCATCAGAATCGCGCGACGTACTGCACGCCTGCGATCGACGGACCGATCCACGGCGTGGTGATCCCGCTGTGGCGGCGGACCTTCGATCCTGCGATCTGGTAGCTGACCATGCCGATCCCTGCGGCCACGGCGATCGCCGACAGCTGCTGTCCGCCGTAGTACGCGATGGCGTCGCCGGGCTGGGCGAAGTCGAAGATGGTGCCGTTCTCCGGGCTGCTGTAGTCGCCGAGCCAGACCCCACGCAAGGCGATGCTCGCCGCGAAGCCGAGCCCGATGAGCGGGATGCCGAGGCTCAGCATCAGCGGCGCGCGACGGCGGTGGACATCGGGTCGCACCCAGCCGTCGTAGGTGCCGCGCTCGCGCGCGCCCGCGCCGACGAGCCCGAAGCTCGCGCCGTTGGCCGCGAACGTGAACGGCGTCGCCAGGAACCAACCGATGCGGCAGCCGTCCTGCGTGTCCGTCTGGCAGGGCCCGGTGACGAGGTAGACGCGGACGCCGTTCAGCAGTGTCGCGACGAGGCCCGTCACGCCGCCGGCGATGAACAGGGCGCTCGCGCCACGGCGTGTGTCCTCGAGCTCCGCGTCGCTCGGTCGCGCCATCAACGGCTTCGTTGGTGCGGGCTCGGGCGTCACGACCGGGATCGGGGCCGGAACGGGCGCGGGCGTCGGTGTGACCGTCGTCGGTGCGGGCGGCTGTGTCTCGGCGATGACGTCGTCCCACGTCTTGGGTGCGGCGTCGCTCGGCGTGGGCGCGGTTGGCTCGGCGGCCGGTTCGATCGCAGGTTCGGCGCGGGCGCGCGTCGAGCTCGCGAGCATCAGCAGCACCGCGCCCGAGCGCTGCACCCATCGCCGAGCTACCCCCGTCGCATCCACGATCGTCAGCATACGCAACGCCCGGCCGTCACACCACCCACGCCGCGGCGGTCGTGGTGAGCCGCAGCGACAGGCACGACAGCGCGCCGTCGCCCGCCTGGATCTGCGACAGCGCCAGGGGGACCGTCCGCAGGCCGCGGGCCTCGAGCAGCGCGGCTGTCCGCGGCGCCGCGGCCGACACCAGCACCCGATCACCGAAGGCCAGGACGTTCGCGCCGGCCGCCTCGGGGACCTCGACGACCTCGAGCGAGTGCCCCGCGAACGCGGCGCGATCGATCCCCGCGCCATGGACGAGCAGCGTCTCGGGCCCGGCGAGGGAGCACACCGACTTGAGGTGCAGCCCGCCGGCCATGGTCACCGCGATGACCTCGAGGCCGTCGGTGGCCGCGACCGCGGCGAGGTGACCGAGGCCCGCGCGGTTGGTCCGCTGCGACAGACCGACGAAGAGCCGCCGACCGATCCGGAGCACATCACCGCCGTCGAGGGTCGCGGGCGCGAGCATCGTGTGCAGCGTGCGGCGCCCGGCGAGCGCGCGGTGGATCGACGCGACCTCGACGCGTCGACTCGGCGCGCCCGGGTGGGTGAGCAGCGCGCAGGAGTCGAGCACGACTGCGGTGTCCTCGACGAACATCGCATCGGGCGCGCCGGGGAGCTCGGACAGGACCTCGACGTGGACTCCGGCGTCGCGCAGCGCCGCGGCGTAGCCGGCGTGCTCGTGGATCGCGAGGCCGACGTCGATCGGGACTGGCTGCGCGCGCAGGCACGCGGCGTAGGCGGGCCCGGGTGGGCGAACGATCGCGAGGCTCGGGGTCACGAGGGTCACGGCTGGAATGTTCGCACGCCGGGTCAGGAACGCGCGCGCCACCGTGGAGACGCGGACATGACCGACTCCACCCACGCCCCAGTTTCCCCCGTCTCCCCCTTCGCTCGCCTCGTCCTCGGGCTCGCGCTCGTCTCGCCGCTCACCGCATGTGACGCCGAGCCCGAGGGAGAAGGGACCGACCAGACGGACCGCAGCAACGTGCGCACGGCGATCCTCGCCGAGGACGCGGACCTCGACGCGGACTTCTCCGAGGACGAGTTCTTCGCCGAGGACGAGGAGTCCGCAAAGGGCGAAAACTCCGCCGGCGCCAGCGACCTACTCGCGATGCCGCCCGCCGCCCAGGCGGCGATGGATGCGGCCGAGGAGGCGAGGCTCGCCCCCCAGTTCTTTGCGTGCCCCTACTACCTCACCTACGACCCGACCGCATTCGATGAGTTCGGCAACTCGGTCAACGGTTGGTTCGGTGTCGCGCTCGATCTCTTCGTCATCGACAAGCCGTCGTGGCACGTGTTCGGGAACTCGTTGGCGCTGGTGTGTGGGACCACCCAGAGCCCGCACCTCTTCATGAGCGTGCGTCGCAACGTTCAAGGGGTCACCAGCTGCGTCACCAGCGGGATCGGCCCCCACGCGTGGTTCGTCTGCACCTGAGACGTTCGGGACCACTGGGGCGAACGGCCCGCCGAACGGCCCTGCACGCGTGATAGATTCCCCGCCGTGCAGGGCCCCGATCCTCGGTACGACGCGTACCGCGAGCGCCGAACGTTCACGTCCCTCGATGGCCTGCGCGCCCTGTGCATCGGCGTCGTGGTCTGGCACCACTCGGACGTGCCGCCGCTGTTCGCGGCGATCTGGCCGGCGGGGCGGTTCGGGTTCCTCGGCGTCGACCTGTTCTTCGCGATCAGCGGCTACCTGATCGTGACGCTGCTGCTGCGCGAGCGCGAGCGGCGGGGCGACATCTCGCTGAAGAACTTCTACATCCGTCGGGCGCTGCGGATCTGGCCGGTCTACTACGGGGTGCTGCTCGCGTTCGCGGTGCTGTACCTGGGCCTGAAGCGCGGCAGCGAGGCGGGCCAGGCGTACGCCCACGATCTGCCGTGGTTGCTGCTCTACCTCACCAACTGGATCCCGGCGCACGGCCTGCTCCACGTCACCTGGTCGCTCGCCGCCGAGGAGCAGTTCTATTTCATCTGGCCGCCGATCGAGAAGTGGCTGCGCGGCCAGGCGCTCGCGCTCGTGCTCGTCATCATCGCGGTGAGCGTCGCGATCCAGCTCGGCGTCGTCGATCCGCTGCTGCAGAGCGCGTTCGGCTGGGCGCCCAACGAGCCGGCCATGCTGCGCGAGACCGGGTTCACGCCGATCTCGCTGGGCGTGCTGCTCGCCCACCTCATGCATCGCCGCGGCAGCTTCGTCGTGATCGCTCGCCTGCTCGGCGCGCGCTGGGTCGCGCCGCTGCTGCTCGCGGTGCTCGTCGGCTACAGCAACCTGCTGCCGGCGGAGATCAGCGGCGTGCCGCGGCTGGGCGTGCACCTGCTGATGGTGCTGCTGCTCGCGGCCTGCGTCGTGCGCGAGGACCACGGCCTGCACGGCGCGCTGACGTGGCGCCCGCTCGCGCGGATCGGCGCGCTCAGCTACGGCATCTACCTGTTCCACCAGATCTGCCTCGGCGGCGCGCGTGCGGTGGCGGGCAAGGTCGGCCTCGGTCACCCGGTCGTCGTGCTGGTGCTCGGCTCGATCGGGGTGTGGATCGTCGCGGAGATCAGCTTCCGCTACTACGAGTCGCGGTTCCTGAAGCTGAAGGAGCGCTTCGGCGCCTAGCGTCCCGGATCCGGCGATCGCGACAGCGCGAGCACGGAGTCCGCGTTGCCGCGGAAGATCCGATCGAAGCGGCTGTCGTCCAGCACCAGCGAGAAGAACAGGCGCTTGGGGTGGAAGCCGGCGTGGTACCGCGTCATGCCGAGCATCCGCTGCATGCGGTTGACCAGCCCCAGCGCCGGGCCGGGGACGCGGATCGGTCGGATGCCGCGCTCCTCGAGGAACTTCGACAGCGGCCCCACCGTGAGGCCGGCGAGGTTGTAGACGCCCTTGCCGTGGAGGAAGATCGCCAGCATCAGGTCGCGGCCGAGGCGCTCCTTGCTGGTCGGGTTGATCATCGGGTCGAAGCCGACGGGCAGCACCGGTGGCGTGCTCTCGAACAGCAGGTTCACGCCCGACAGCACGCCGCCGCCGAACACACCGCTGGGGCGCAGGACCATGACCTCGCAATCGGGGCGGTCCATCTTGGCGCGGCACATGAATTCGGCGTCGATCGTGTCGCGCAGGATCGGGTGCACGTCGGGATCGAGGTTGAGCTCGCCGTCCTCGCGGACCTTGTAGTCGGTGCGCGGGCCGATCTTGTAGACGGCGTCGGAGGACAGGAAGATGTACTTGGCGATGCCGTGGCGCAGGCTCGCGTCGAGCAGGTGGCGCGCGGCGTTGACGTTGAACTCGTGGCTCTCGACGCCGTAGCCGCGCGGGTTGCCCTGGAACGCGAGGTGGATGACGCTGTCGAGCGGGCGCTCGCGCAGGCGATCGAGCAGGAACAGGTTGTCGACCTGGCGACGCTTGCTGAGATCCGCGGTGGCGAAGATGAAGCGCTCGGGGTCGCAGCCCAGCAGCGCCGGCGGGCACGCGCCGCGATCGACCCCGAGCACCAGATCGACCTCGGGTGCGGCGAGCAGGCGCTCGATGAGGTGGATCGCGACCCGTCGGCGCGCGCCGGCGACGAAGATCCGCCGCGGGCCCTCGCGCAGCGTGCCGGGCGTCGGCGCCTCCATCGGGTTGACCAGCGCGGCGGCCTTCAGTGTGGGGATCTTGCTGCTCTCGACCATGACTGGACGCTCCCGCCGGGACTAGACGCGCCCGCCGGCGTACTCGCGGCGCTGCTCGAGCCCGCGCTGGATCAGATCGGCGACCGACTCGCGGACGCGCTCGACCTCCTGCGTGCGGACCTCGACGCTGTCGAGCGCCTGCGGATCGATGTGGATCGGCTCACCGTAGTGGATGAAGTAGCGCACCGGCTTGGGCAGCAGGCCGAGCGGGCCGAACCACGGGAACGTCGTCGTCACCGGGAAGTACGGCAGCCGCAGCGCGCGGGCGAGCGGACGAAGATCGGCGATCATCGTCATCTGCTCCTCGGCGCCGACCAGGCCGAACGGCACCACCGGCACGCGGTGGCGCGCCGCGAGCTCGACGTGGCCGTGCGAGAACGGGTACAGCTCGTAGCGCTTGGCGGCGGGCTTGCCCAGCGCCTCGGCGCCCTCGGGGAACAGGCCGACGATGTGGCCCTCGTGCACGAGCCCGTCGAAGTTGCGGCGCGTGCCCGGCATCTGCCCGAGGCTGCGGAAGAACACGCCGAGGAACGGCACCTGGTAGACGAAGTAGTCGACCATGAACCGCATCAGCCGCGGCGGGTCGGTGTACCGGAACACGTCGGTCGCGAGCATCATCGCGTCGAACGGCAGCACGCCGCTGTGGTTGCCGGCGATGACGGCCGCGCCGCGGGCGGGCAGGTGCTCGTGCCCCGTCGACACCACGCGGAAGTAGTGGCGGTGCAGCCAGTAGCCGAGCGCGTAGCCGAACCCGAGCAGGTCGGGATCGGTGCCGAAGGGATCGGTGCCGAAGCCCGCGTCCGACAGGGCGTAGGTCTGCACCCGGTCCCACTCGTGGGGAGGGAGCAGCGGCTTGACCAGCTCGGCCTTGCGTCGGGGGAACAACAACACGCGGGACGGTTAATACCGCAACGGCGGCTTGCCGGGGGACACCCGCGCGTTGCGGCGTTCGAGTCGCTCTTGCCACTGTTCCGCCGGCACGGGGATCACGTAGATCGTCGGCCACACGAAGCGCTTGTCGGTCGCGCCCAAGCGCCGGGCCCAGTACTCGACGTCGACGACCATGTACGGCTCGTCGTCGATGACCACGATCTCGTGGACACGCGGCACGAATTGCGCGCCCTCGGTGGTCTCGGTGCGGAACAGCAGGCGACCTTCGCACGCGTACTCGACGTAGGGCATCGCAGGGTCAAGGTAGCGCGCCGGTCGAGGGCGGGGCAACCCGGCCGCGGCCCGGCCCGGGCGCGACCCAGGCGCGGTCGATGGGCGGTCAGGCGGGCGGTCGCCGCTGCGCCGTGCTCGCGTCGGCGCGCCGATCATCGCACCGCGCGAGGGTGCTCGGGTGCGTCGGCGCGCTCCGGGCCGTCGACCAGGTCTGGGCCCGTTGCACCCACGCGACCAGCGCGGCGTAGTTGTAGTCGCTGATCCAGCGCGGGTAGCAGTACGCCATCATGTCCCTGTGATCGGCGGGCACGAACTCGCCGGTGCGATCATCGTAGCCCCCGACCGTGATCGTCGCGTCGGCGTAGGGGAACCCGGGGTCGGGGTCCGCAGGATCGCCGCAGGGCGCGTGCAGCAGACCGTGCATGTGCCCGAGCTCGTGGATGAGCGTGTCCTCGGAACGCTGATCCCCGAACGCCGCGCCGATGGCGAACGCGGCCCGGTTGCCGTTGCCGGATTCCGAGGTGCCGGTCGGGCAGTCGGCGCAGAACTCCTCGCGGGTCGCCGCGCCCGTCACCATGCCGTAGTAGTAGACATCGGGCGGCGCCTGGTCGACCTGCTCCTGGATCACGCCGAGGTCCACGAGCAGCTGGCCCATGTCGACGACGCCGTCGTTGCGGTCGGGCACGACGTCGCCGACGGTCAGCACGACCTCGGTCGTCGGGTACACCGCATGGACCGCGGCGCGCAGGCCATCGAGCACCGCGGGTGACGTGTCGGGGACGAACCCGCCGACCTCGAACGGCACCAGGTGGATCGCGATCCGTCCGGTGCGCGCGACGTTCAGATCGTCGGTGCCTTCGGCGGGGTGACGCGCGCCGGTCGTCGGCGCGTCGACGTCGGCCTCGCCGCACTCGACGAGGGCCACCGAGTAGCGCGCGCCGACCTGCAGCGCGTCGGCGGGGAGCTCGAGCAGGAAGTCACCGGTCGGGTCTTCGCCGGTCGCGACGGCCTCGATCGTCCGCGCGTCGACGAACGTCTCGACGCCCTGCGGCGTGCGCAGCTCGAGCCGTAGGCCGACGGTGCGCGCCACGAACGACGGCGCGAGCTCGACCCGCGCGCGCAGGATTGCGGCGCGGCCCTCGACCAGCGGCACGTCGTACGCGGACTCGGGCGTCGAGCCGTCGCGGAGCACGTCGACGCCGATCACCTGGAAGAAGGACAGGTCGCGCAGGGAGATGCCACCGGCGAGCTGCTCGGTGCACGCGTCGTCGCTCGACTCGCCGTCGCTCGACGAGGTTGCGCTCGATGTGTCGCCCTCGACGGCGCCGGACGATCCCTCGGAGCTCGAGGCCGACGCGTCGAGCTCGGCGCACGCCCCGTCGTCGCAGCGGCCCCGCGCACAGCCGGGCGCCCACGCGAGGACGCCGAGCACGAGGGCGACGCCGAGGGCATGCGGTGGGGATGGCTGCGGGCGCGTGCACGGCGGCATGCCGCAGACATGGCCGCGTCCGCGCCGAGTCGTCACTCGAAGTCGAAGGTCGGTCCGGACCCGCACTCCCCGGGGCGCCGCCGTGCTAGAACGGAGGCGTGGTGACGTCGCCGGTGGCGCAGAGCATCGCGAGGATGACGCCCGAGCAGAAGCTCCGCGCCGCCATGCGCATCTACTGGTCGGCGCGGGCGATCAAGGCGGCCGCCCTGCGCGCGGAACATCCGGAATGGTCCGATGAAGAGCTCGCGCGGGCCGTGCGTGACGCCTTCCTGTTCCGCCATGGATGACCTATTCTCCCTGTTCACGACGCGGCTCGAGGCCGCGGGCATCGCCTCGATGATCACGGGAAGCGTCGCCTCGATGATCTACGGCGAGCCCCGTCTCACGAACGACGTCGACCTCGTCGTGGTGCTCGATGTCGACGCGATTCCGCGGCTCGAGAGCGCGTTCCCATCCGCGGAGTTCTACTGCCCACCCGCCGAGGTCCTTCGCGTCGAGGTCCACCGCGGCCACCGTGGCCACTTCAACATCATCCATCACGAGACCGGGTTCAAGGCGGACGTCTACATCGCGGGGCGCGATCCTCTCCACCGCTGGGCCTTGTCGCACCGTCGTGCGCTGACCGTCGGCGCTGCGACCGTTCACATCGCTCCGCCCGAGTATGTGATCGTTCGCAAGCTCGAGTACTTCCGCGAAGGTCAGAGCCACAAGCACGTCGACGACATCCGCCACATGCTCGATCACCTCGGCGATCGACTCGACTCGGTGACCCTGGAGCAGATGATCGCGGAGCGTGGACTCGGGGTGGAGTGGGCGATCATCCGCGCGCGCTCGTGAAATCCGGCGAATATCATGCTCGACCGAATTCGTCTGCGCGACGGGGGCGCCACTCGGGCAGCGAGCGTGCGACGGCGCGGACTGTTCCTGCTCGCGCTGTGCAGCTGTGAGGCCGGGCCGCTCCCCGAGGAGTCCGATCAAGCTGAGGCGACGGTCGACGTCGAACTTCGGAACGCGAACATCGTCACCATCGGCATCGATGTTCATCTTCGATCCGACGCCGAGATCAACGCGTCCACCTCCATCGGCCTCGACGATCTCGAGTCGAGCGTACCGTTGCGTGTGTCGGTCTTCATGGACCTCGCGTGCGAAGACGAGGCGCTGAGCGCCGACACGGTCGATGTCTCGAGCGTTTCCACTCCGTTCATCGGTACCCGATTCCGGACCATGACCTCCCCGAACGACTTCCACTGCGTCGCGACCATCACGCCGCAGAACCCCGTGGTCCCGCCCGTCGTCCTCACGCTCACGTTCGAGGCGTCGGCGGCGTGGCAAGGCGAGATCGGTGACGTCGAGGTCGCGCTCGAGGTCACCGACGAGTCGCGCCGCCCGACCCGCCCTCATCAGTGATCAATCCGCCGATCCTCCACGATCCTCCCATCCACCAGTGTCACGATCCGATCGCACCGCGCCGCCAACTCCGGCGAATGCGTCACGATCAGAAACGCCATCTTCGACCGGCGGTTGAACCCGCGCAGCAGCTCGAAGACCTCGTCGGCGGTGGCGGTGTCGAGGTTGCCCGTCGGCTCGTCGGCGAGCACGAGCGGCGGGCGGCCGACCAACGCCCGGGCGATCGCGACGCGCTGCTGCTGGCCGCCGGAGAGCCGCATCGTGCGCTCGTCGGCGCGGGACTCGAGGCCGACCTCGCGCAGTCCCTCGATTGCGGTGACGCGCTGCTCGGCGGTGACGCGGCCCGAGGCGATCGCCAGCGGCAGCATCACGTTCTGCGCGGCGGTGAGCGCCGGCAGCAGGTGGTGGAACTGGAAGACGAAGCCGATCGAGCGGCCGCGAAGCTCGGTGAGCTCGGTGTCGTCGAGGGCCGCGATCTCGCGGCCGAGCACGCGCAGGGATCCGCCCGTCGGTCGATCGAGCAGGCCGAGCAGGTTGAGCAGCGTGCTCTTGCCCGAGCCCGACGGGCCGACCAGCGCCGTGAACTCCCCGGCCTCGATCCGCAGATCGATGCCCTTCAGCACGTGCGTGACCACGTCCTCGCCGAAGTCCTTGGTCACGCCGACCAACTCGATGACTGGCTCGATGACTGGCTCGATGACTGGCTCAGTCATGGCGGATCGCCACCGCGGGATCGAGTCGGCCGGCGCGGATGGCCGGGAGCACCGCGGCGACGAGCCCGGTGGCGATCGCGGTCGCGGCCGCCGAGAGCACGAGCGACAGCTCGACCGTGATCGGGAACAGCGGGTCCCCGCGCGCGTCGACGACCGCGTTGCCGAACGCCGTGGCCACGCCGACACCCGCGGCCACGCCGACGATCGAGCCGAGCATGCCGAGCACGCCGCCCTGGACCATGAACACCAGCACGATGCGTCCGCGCGACATGCCCATCGCGCGCAGGATGCCGATCTCGCGGCGCTTCTGCACCACCGACACGACCAGCACGCTGGCGATGCCGATGGTGACCGCGAGCACGACGAAGACCTGGATGAGCAGGCTCGACGCGCTCTGCGAGCGCAGCGCGGTGAGCAGCTCGGCGTTCGTCGTCATCCAGCTGTCGGCGACCAGACCCGTCGCCGAAGCGAGACGCGTCGCGGTGGCCTCGGCGTCGAACAGCGTGCGCACCCGCAGCTCGAGGCTCGACACGCCGCCGACGAGATCGAGGAGCGTCTGCCCCGATCGCAGGGACACCAGCACCCAGCGCTCGTCGACCTCGCGGTTGCCGAGGCGGAACACGCCGGCCACCGTGAACAGCTCGGTGCGCCCGCCGGCGGCCTGCAGGCGCAGCTTGTCGCCGACCTCGACGCCGAGATCGGCGGCCAGCTCGCTGCCGATCGCCGCCTCGGCGCCGTTGCCCGGGAGCCGACCCGCGACGAGGCGATCGTCGATCGCGACCACGCGCACGTAGCTCTCGGGCTCGATGCCCTGCACCGCGACCGACTTCGACGCGGTGCCGCGCACCGCGAAGCCGGCGCCCGTGACCACCGGCGTGACGACCTCGACCTCGGGGTCCGCCGCGAGCTCGGCCATGCTCCGCTGCCAGCCGACGATCGATCGCACGCGCTGCGCCGGCCGCTGGAGCTGCGACGCGATGATCGTCCCCTCGGGGGCGTCCTGCGCCCGCAGCAGCCGCGGCGCCTCCTCGAGCGGGCGCACGACGACGTGGGCCTGGGTGCCGAGGGTCTTGTCGATCAGGCTCTGCTGAAGGCCCCCGATCAGCGCCGACAGGAACACGATCACCGTGACGCCGACGCCGACGGCGGCCACCACCAGCGACGAGGCGGTCTTGCCCTCGCGGAGGAACTGCAGCGCGACGAAGATCGCGACCGGCATGGCGTCAGCGGACCCGATCGCCTGGTTCGATGTCGCCGTGGTCGACGGGCACCAGCGCCTCGCCGCCGTCGAGCCCCTCGCGGACCTCGACCTCGGCGTCGCCGCGCAGCCCGAGCACGAGCTCGCGACGCACCGCGATGCCGCCCTCGACCACGAGCACCCACGGGGTGTCGGACGCCAGCTCGTGGACGACGCCGAGCGGCACGGCCAGGGTGTCGGCCGCGCGCCCGACCTCGATCTCGACCGACACCGTCATGTCCGTGCGCAGGTACGCGGGTGGATCGGCGACCGCCAGCCGGACCTCGATCGTGCCGCGCAGCGCGTCGACGGCCGGCGCGATGTACTCGACCACCGCGTCGAAGCGCTGGTCGGGGAACGCCTCGGCCGAGGCCACCGCGCGCTGGTGCAGCGCGAGCGAGCGCAGGTTCTTCTCGTCGGGCTCGATGACGAGGCGCGTGGGACCGTCGAGCGTCATGCGGCCGAGCGTGGTGCCGGCCTGGACCACGTCGCCGACCTCGGCGGTGCGCTCGATGAGCGTGCCGGGCGAGGGCGCGAGGATCTGCAGCCGATCGAGCCGCGCCTGCGCGGCGACCAAGCCGGCCTCGGCGAACATCTCGGCGGCGATCGCCGACTGCCAGTCGGCGCCCGACTTGCTGACCGCGGCCTGCTGCAGCTCGGCGGTGCGCGCCCGCGTGCGCGCGACCGCGAGGGTGGTGCGCGCGACGTCGAGATCGTCCGCGTCGAGGTTGCCGCCGCGGAACAGGGTGTCGCTGCGTTCGAACTCGCGGCGGGCCTCCTCGAGGTTGGCCCGGGCCTCGCGCAGGCCCGCGGCGGCCGACGGCGCGGCGATCGTCGCGACCTGCTTGGTCCGCGACTGCGCCTGCTGCAGCGACGCCTGGGCCTGGAGGACCATCGCCTCGGCCTCGGCCTGGTCCATCTGCACGAGCAGCTCGCCGGCGACGACATGGGCCCCCTCATCGACGCCGACCCGCGTGATCTTGGTCGACTCGCGGGCCGCGAAGGTGATCTGCGCGGGCGCATCGACGCGCCCGATGGTGACGAGGGTCTGGACGACTTCGGCGCGCCGCGGCGAGACGGTCGTGATCGAGGGCCCACGCCAGCGCAGCCACACGACGACGGCCGCGGCGATCACCACCACGCCGAGCGTGCCCAGGATCCACCATCGTCGTCGCCGGCTACGCATCCGTGGGAGCAGGATGCACCATCGCGTCCCCCGGTGCCGGCCGTGTCGAGTTCGACGCAATCTGTGCGGCCGTGCGAGTCTCGGGCTCCGAGCGCTAGCCCCCCGAACTGCTGTCGCCCGAGGTGCTGTCGCCCGAGCTGCTGTCGCCGGGGCCCGACGACGTGTCGATGCAGCTGTCGGGATCGAAGTCGCAGTCGCCCGCGCACTCCTCGTACCGGCCGCAGTGCAGGACGCCGTCGATCCACCCGTCGTCGATGTCGAGGAAGGAGCACGCCTGGCCGGCGATGCAGTCGAGCTGCGCATCGCCCTCGAGCTGCGCGCAGGGGTCGGGGATCGCGTAGCACCCCGGGTCGGTGCGGACGAGATCGCAATACTGGAACTGGCCGTCGCAGTCGCAGTCCTCGTTGCCCGTCGTGCAGAACTCGCCCGCCCCGCAGGCCGGGCCACCGTTGCACGCGACCGGCGGCAGCTCGGTGTCGGAGGCCGACTCGCCCTGCGTGGACGTGGATGTCGGCTCGGTCTGCGACGTGTCGTCCGTCGGCTCGCCGCACGCGGCCGATGACGACAACCCCAACATCGCGATCCCAAGCACCCTCGAGCCCAATGTTCCGCGCATGATCAGATCGACATCGTGACAGTCACGGTCACCGACGCAACCCATCGCGACGACACCGCCCCGACGAGGACGTCGCGGATTGTGCCCGTCCGTGCGCACGCGTCCGAAGCCGGTCGAGCGCCCCGCCCTACGGCAGCCCCGGGCAGTCGAGGAACGGCTGCTGCGAGGCGGTGCACGTGGCGGTGAGGCACGAGCCCTCGGCGATCGGCACTGCGCGAAGGATCCGGTAGCCGACGTCGAAGCCCGCGTCCGAGCACCACTCCTCGAGCTCGTCGCCGGTGGTCCAGCGCACGCACGCGTCGGCGCCCGGCGGGAGCTCGTCGCCGTCGCACGTCGGGATCGTCCGCGTCGCGCCGTCGTCGGTGCGGATCTCGGTCATCACGCAGTCGATCTCGAGCGCATCGGTGGACGGGTCGGCATCGGCCACGCACGCCTCGACGCAGTGTCGTCGCGGCGGCGGCCACTGGCCCGGCACGCACGCCGGTACCGCGGCGAAGTCCGACTCGCACAGGCCATACGCGGTCGGCTGGTCGAGCTCGGGGAAGGCCTCGGCGACGGCGCGCGTGCGACCCGGTGGATAGGCGCGCGCGCCCTCGCTGGTGCAGCCGGGGCCGATGCCGAGGCTCGCCTGCTCGATCGGATCGAGCGCGTCGGCGAAGACATCGGCGCCGTCGATCCCTCGCACGCCGCCGAGGACGCGGACGAACACGCGCTGGGCGTCCGAGGTGATCGCGTGCTGCTTGTCGAGCTCGATCGCGCGCAGCTGCTCGATGTACTTCGACAGCGGCTGCAGCACGGCGGCATCGTCGTCCGCCTCGACGCCGCTGGCATCGATCGCGAGCGGATCGCACCGATCGTACGGATCGCCCGCGCCGGTGCAGCGCATGCCCGCGTTCCAGCACACCGCGGAGCTCGGCGCCGTGGCGCCGTCGGCCCACAGCGCACCGTCGCCGTCGGGATCGAAGATCGCCGCGTGCTCGGGCCGCACCGAACAGTCGGACTCGTCGCCGACGAACAACACGAACAGCGCGGCCTCGCGGCGCAGGAACCCGAACGCGGGATCACGGGGATCCTGCGCCCGCTGCAGCGCGAGCGAGGCCGCCTCGAGCGGCGACTCGTACGCGCAGCCGGAGACGCCGACCAGACCCAGGCACGTGAGCGCCTCGGACGCGGACACGTCCGCGGCCAGGTTGAGCACCCCCTCGTGGCGCTCGATCCACGGCCGACCGCGACGCTCGCCGTCCGGCTCGATCGCGGTCGGCAGCGTCGAGATCGTCGCGTGGGCGCACGCGTCTGTGCACAACGCCCGCAGGTCGATCGCGCCGTCGAGGATCCGCTCGTTCGCGTCGGCGTCGGTGACGAAGTCGTCGAGCCGCGCGCGGCACGACGTCGCGACGAACGCACCGTCCTCGGCCACCGAGTCGCACCACGGCTGGCGCACGTCGGCGGTCGTGACCGCGATGCGGTAGTCGAGGCGGCGGACCTCGTCGTCGTAGATCTGCCCCCAGATGTCGAGCGCACGGACCAGCGCCGGGAGATGGTCGGCCATCGATGCCGAGTCGTCGACGACGAGGAGCACGTCGACCGCCGGCGGTGGCGGCACGCAGATCGTCGAGGTCACCTCGGACTGTCGCTCGAGTCGGGTCTCGCGCGCGGGGTGGAGGTTGCAGGCGGTCGCGACGAGGACGAGGGCGAAGGCGATGCGCGGCGACCGGGTCACGGACCGCGGTGATGCGAGAACCGATCCGCCGACGTCGCCGCGAATCCATCGCGTTCGCGCGACCCCGGAGTCCGCACGGCGCCAACCGGGTTGGCATCAGCGTCAGTCGTTCATCACGGTGTAGTCGATCCGGCACCCGCGGAACTGGTTGTCCTTCGGCAACCAGCCGTCGCCCTCGGGCACCACGACCTGAAAGCTCACCGCGAGATCGTAGTGGTGCTTCGCGGCGTCGAGCTCGGCGTTGGCGGCGTGGACCGTGCCGGTGCGCTCGGGATCGTCGCCGCGCTTCTGCACGACGTCGAGCTCCGCGAGCTGGACATTGTCGCGCAGGACCCACGCGCGGTAGCGGACCTCGTCGCCCGCGGTGTCCGAGTACGCGTAGCACCGCAGCTTCTTGATGCGGCTGGCGCCGTGCGTGACCGGGAAGTGGATCGGGGCGGCCAGCTGGATCGTCTCACCCTTGTCGAGCGTGAAGCAGGCCGAGCGGCCCGGCCTCCAGTCCTTCGCGTCGCCCTGCAGCAGCGTGAACGCGTAGCACGGCAGGTAGATTGACTGCTCCGTCATCATCGCTGCGATCGGGACCCCGAGGAGCTCCGAGAGCTTCGCGCCGGGCGAGACCGCGGCCGCGGCGGCGGGGCCGCCGGGCGGCACGGTCCGTGGGCCGGCGTCGGCGTCGGTGGCCACGGCGAGGGCGCCGAGCAGGGCGAGGGCGATCGGGCGCAGGGGAGGGTTGCGTGGCGGCACGCGCGGTCGAGTCGCGGGCGGTGGCCGATGTGACAGCCCCGCGTTCGGGCCCTACGCGGGCGCCGTGGGCTCGGTGCCGACCAACCGCGACGCCTTGCTCAGAGACCGACCACAAGAGCCGGGTCACCCTTCTGCTCATCGGCCTCCCTACCGGCGGGAGAGGGGCCAGATCAGAAGATCGGGGCATCGCCCGCACCCGCCATCCCGGTCGAGACTAACGAGGTCGACGTCGCCCGGAGAAATGCAGGAATGTCTGTGGACATCGCGGAGGCACACCGGGTAGCCTCCTGACTGCGGCGAGATCGGTGCGCGGTCTCGACGCGCGCGAGTCGTTCAAGCCCAGGGCTGAAGGGGAAGTGATGCCACCAAGGGTCGCACGGTCCGGACCACAGTTTCAGTACGTTGCGAACTCTCGCTTGCGAGAGTCGGCAGCGCTACTTCGTGTGCATCGGTGGACAGGGGCGCACTACATCGCTGGATACGCGCTTGAGTGCTCCATCAAGGCATTCCTCGCGACGAAACAGCCGGACCATCTACTCCCTGCACGGCTCTTCTCCCACGACTTGAACCTGTTGTACTCTGAGCTGAAACGCTACGTTCCGCAATTCGAGCAACAGAGACTCTCTAAGGTGCCATCGTGGACCCACCTGCTTAGATACCATACGCTGGACTCGACTGCGCAGGAAGCGACCGACTTTTTTGAGAATGCCAAGGAGACCATGCGATGGGTTTTGACGTTGAACTAATTCGTGCAATGATTGTCGACGAGGTCAGTCGAATCGGCCTCCTTTCCGTTGATGCGGATGTAGACCCGCTCGACGATCGCCGCCTCCTAATTGCAGTTACATCAGCCTCCTTCGAAGGTCAAACGTACCTTGACCGAGAACTCCGCATTCGTCCTGCAATCATGCGGGCGTTGGCGGCATGCGGTGAGCCGTCGCTTGTCGCGATTATCGACACGTATACAGTCGAAGAGCGCACTGCTCCGCGCGGACCCGTCGAAGCTGGAGACGAGGCTGCAGCCGGTGAATCGGCCGAAGACCGAGTAGGGCGCTCTCTCTGGGCGAAGCAGATCGAATCAACGCTGCTTGCTCTTCGCGACAGCAACTACGACATCCATCCTGTGGAAGATAATCGTGTCTACATCGCGACAAGGTCTGTTCTGTCCGATGAACGCGTTGTGGTTGCATTCGCCCGTTCGCCGCGAGCGACGACGATAGACATCGATGCAAGGCGCGTGATCGACTCCGTGAAGCAGTCTCAGCGTCTGAGTAAGGTCTACTATGTTGCCCCGGATGTCCTGTCTGCACCGTTCGCCAACCAGCGGCCGGCCACATGGATCGCCATCGTCACCCCAAAAGAATTTCTGCATACGCTCAACGCTTCCGAGGTGGTAGCGCGGAACCTCCTCAAGGAGTTTGAAGACGGCGCAAGGCGGAACATCAACGATCTTGCTGGCCCTGTGGTTGAGCCGAATATTATCGTCGGGTCTGACGGCAACGAACAACGCGCTTTTTCTTACCTCCGCAACTGGATATCCCGGCCTGAATGTTCTTTCCTGCTTCTCATGGCACCCGGCGGCCACGGGAAGACGACAATAGCGACCGAACTGACTCGGCAACTGTGTGTGGCTCACCTTGAAGATGCCTCAAGGCCACTGCCACTTCTTGTCGGATTCCAGGCTGTGCGCAGGACCGTGGACTTCGAGGCACTCCTTCACAAGCGTCTCGCCGAACTTCGAGGCGGCGGCTACGGAGCATTTCGAGAACTGTTGAAGCAGAACGCCGCCATCCTGATCGTCGACGGCTTCGACGAGCTGACTGAAGATGCGGGGGTGGGGGTGGCCCAGTCCCAGGTACGGAACATGCGAAGCTTGCTGCAGGGCTCGGCCAAGATCGTACTGGCTGGACGTACCGCCTTCGCCGACCAGTTTGCTAACGGAAGGGGTATTGGATCCCATCTCGAATCTCTGCTTGGTGAAGTGCGAGCAGAGACGGCCGAGTTGCAGCCGTTCGACGAACAGCAGATCGAGCAGTACATTTCAACACGTGCGGTGCTGCGTGAGGACGACAAGACTACAGCTCTGGCCTTCGCGAAGAGTAGCTCCGACGTCACCGATCTGTGCAGCAATCCACTTCTTCTCGCCTTCACCTGCTCGCTTGCCGCGAGTAAAGGGTTGCCCGACAACCACTCGCGGGCACTTGAAGGCAATGTCGGGATTGACACGCTTCTGGACCGCGTCTGCGTTCGAGAGGAAGAACGGCAGCAACTTGGGCTAGGGCTCGATGGCCAGTTTGAATATCTCAGCTGGCTTGCGGTTGAGATGTTCCACTCAGCGGCCCGCACGAAATCATGGTCGGTGTCTTCGGAGGACGCCAGGAGCATCGCCGGCGCCGTGGCGAACCAGAAAGGTGTGCCAGAGGGAGAGACTGTAGAGAGACTTCTTGCTCATGCGCTGATTACAACTGCATCCGAGGGGAGGCGCGGGTTCGTACATCCACTAGTTCGAGATGTGATCATCGGTCGGAGCCTCGCTCAGTCAGATGCGCAGAACAAGAACCTCGAAATTTCGGATATTCCAGAGGGGGCTGCAAAGTACATCGCGGCGCGCATTGTGAATGATGAGATGGTTCTGGCGAGAATCCTCCCGGACCGATGGCTCGCTGAGTCTGTACTTCGTACGCAGACACGGAGAAATCTCTTCCGCATCGCACAGTTGGTCGCGAAGTTCTCACTCGCGGGTAACCCGCGGCACTGGATGCGCTCTTCTTGGACGCCCCAAGGGCAGGTGTCCGGAATCGACTTTAACGAGACCGTCGTGGAGTCGCTCACCTTTGACAATCTCAGCTTTCGATCCTGCTCGTTCAACGGGGCCGTGGTCTATGACTGCGACTTCCGCGGAGCCTCGTTCGACGGATGCCGATTCGAACAGACGCTGTTCATTAATTGTAGGTGGGATCGTGCGACCAGATTTCATGACAGTCTGGTAGCGCAGGTTGTTCTCGCGGATGGCGCCGCCACAGTGAGCGTTCGAAGCGAAGTAGAGCTTCTCGCCGCGATCTCGGAGGAAGAAGAGGTTGCGTCGGGAGCACCAATGCGGGACGCCTCCGGACCGACCGCTGACGTGGTCGCACAGACGAAAAAACTGGTGATTCATACTCTTCATCCGCTGGCAGAGATTATTGGCGAGATGGTGAAGTTTCACGATGTGTCTGTGGACGGCTTCAGAGCGAGAACTCGGAAGAACGTAACCGATGCGGAGCGAAGCGCTCTCGATGCCGTGATTATTCCGGGAGTCTCTTCGAAATTGTGCGTGCATCGAGTTGGTGTGGGTTCTGCGGATTACCTCGAGATTTCGAAGCAGTGGCGTCCTAGCGTTATTGACTTGCTTCGCAGCAACCGCGCCACGCCGAGAATGGCCGAATTTATCGGCCGACTCGCGGGCCGTGCTGCGCGCTATCTCTAGAGAGAGAGTCATTCAACGCGCCGGCGCTACGCCGGGGGCGTCGGCTCGGTGCCGACCAGCCGCGAGGCCCTGCGAGCGAACCACTGCGGATCGAGCATCTTGGCCGACAGCTCGCGCGCGCGATCGGAGCGCATGAGGCGGGCGAAGGCCTCGCCGGCCCAGAACTTCGGCAGCATCCGGGCGACGATGCGCGCGCGATAGAACGCGCGCTGCGGCAGGGTCAGGCCGCGGGCGCGATCGAAGTGCTTGGCGATCACCTCGGCTGCGATGATCCCGCTCTCCATCGCGAACGAGATGCCCTCGACGCTGCCGGGCGAGACCAGGCGCGCCGCCTCGCCGATCCAGATCGCCCGGCCCTCGGCGATCTCGCCGACGCGCGTGGTGACGGTCGCGGGGTGGCCCATCCACTTGCCGCGGAGCTCCGCGCCCGCGAGCGCCGCGCCGAAGTGCTCGTCCAGCAACGCCTCGAACAGCGACTTCAGGTGCGTCGCCTCGGCGGCGTGCTCGGGGATCGTCAGGCCGATGTTGAACACGTCGCCCGGCTCGGGGAATGCCCAGAGGTAGTAGCCGGCGAGGCGGCGATCCCAGATCATCACGCCCTCGTCGCGGCGCAGGGCCGTGCCCGTCCACCAGCCCATCAGCGTGCGGATGCCCTGCGTCGGGTGGTTGTCGGTCGAGAACCGCGAGGGCGAGCCGTTCGCACAGATGACGAGGTCGGCCTCGAGGTCGCCCTGCTCGGTCGTGACGCCGCGGACGGTGCCGTCGGCGTCACGCAGCAGCGCGGTGACCTTCGTGTCCTGGCGGAAGCTCGCGCCGTGGCGCACGGCCTCTGAGATCAACGCGTCGTCGAACTCGACGCGCGGCACCACCCACGCGCCCTCGCGGCCGGAGAGCTGGACCTCGTGGCCCTCGGGCCCGCGGGCGAGCAGACGGGGCATGTGCACGCAGCGATCGGCGAAGCGTGCACGCAGCTCGAGGCGATCGAGCATCTTGAGCGAGTGGGGCGACAGCCCGCTGCCGCAGACCTTGACCCGTGGATAGCTCGACTTGTCGAGGACGATGACCTCGGCCCCGCCGCGCTTGGCCAGACTGAGCGCACAGGCGCCGCCGGAGGGGCCCGCGCCGACGATCACGATCTTGGACTGCGCCATGGTGCAGACAGTCTGGCACCGCGATCGGTGCGTCGTGCCGACACAGCGGCGCAGGGTCGGCGGCGGCACGATCCGCGCCGCCGCACCGTTCGCCGCAACGACTACTTCGCGTCGGGCTTCGCGTCGGGCTTCGCGTCGGGCTTCGCTTCGACCGGTGCCACCGCGGTCGCCCCGCGGACGACCGGCGGCGGCGCAGCGGCGGCACCACCCGGCTCACCCGTCACCACCCTGATCACGAGGTTGAACACGATGGCGAGTACGGGGCGCCGGAGGAAGAGGTCGGTGAAGCCCATGGCTCATCGCGGTGAGCAGCAGGGCGCACGCGGGGGCGGTCGGGCCGGCACAGCCCTCGTGCGCCATCTCGGGGCCATTGCCGGTCTTGGGATCGATCTTGATCGAGCCGTCCTCGAGGAACGTCATCGTCGCGGTCACCTCGGGCATCGTCAGCTTGCCGCCGCCCTCGACGAGCTGAAGGCCCATCGGCTTGCCCTCGGCCGAGACGATGCCGTCGGCGCCGACCTCGAGCGCGACCTTGCCGTCGGGCATCGTCATCTTGCCGTCGGCGGAGAGCTTGCCGATCGGCAATCCCTCCATCGTGATCTCGCCGGTGGCCGCCAGCGCGAGCGCCTTGGTCGGCTCTCCCTTCTCGAAGATCTTCGCGGCGCCCAGGACGAGCACGGAGCCGGTCGGCGTGACCGGGGTCGGCTCGACCTTGGCGTCGACCTTGGCGTCGGACTTGGCGTCGGACTTCGCGTCGGACTTCGCGTCGGACTTCGCGTCGGACTTCGCGTCGGTCTTCGCGTCGGTCTTCGCGTCGGTCTTCGCCGCGACCTTCGTGTCGGTCTTCTTGTCGTCGCAGGCGACGGGGGCGACGAGGGCCAGGCAGAGCGCGAGGGAGGTGCGGCGGTGCGTCATCGGGCCGGGAGGGTAGCAGCGCCGACGCGCGCAGGTGGCGGGGTCAGCCACCCGCGGGCGAGGCCACGAGATCGAGCCCGCCGGCCGCGTTGCGCAGCGACAGGCGATCGACGGTGATCGACCACGTGACCGGCTGCGGGCCGGAGAACACGCGGGCCACCGCCGCCTCGAGGTCGGTGGCCATCGCATCCGCGCACGCGAGCTCGGTGAGCCCGAGCGACGACAGCGACAGCTCGTTGCCCGACACCGAGTAGCGCGCGGTGCCGCCGTTGCACCCGGCGAAGACATTCACCGTGCCGTCGGCGGCGAACGACAGCGTCGCGGGCTTGGGCCACGCCGCGTGCATCGCCGCGCCGGCGTCGAGGACCGCGTCGACGCGCCACGTGGGTCCGACGAGCTGCAGATCCGGCGTCGCCACCTTGCGATCGAGGTACTCGATGCGGACGCCCTGGCTCTCGAGCTCGAGCACGAGCGTGCTGCCGTCGACCGCGATCGTCGGCTTCGCCTGCAGCACGCGGTAGTACCAGGATTCCTGGTCGAGCTTGCCCGGGCACGCCATCTCCGTGGACATCCCCTGAGTGACGACGAGCTTGCCGCCCTCGATCGCGAAGCGACCGCCGAGCTGGTTGCAGCCGGCGTTGGCGCCGAGCCGCCCACCCTCCTCGAACGACAGCGACAGCGCCGTGCCCTCGACGATGGCGCGCGGCTTGCCGTTCTCGGTGACCGAGCGCGCGAGGAACGTGCGCCCCGCGAGCGACGGCGCGGTGGGGCCCGAGGTCGACGCCGTGCCGCCACCCGTCGCGGGCGGTGCATCGGATTTTCCCGCGCACGCCAGGAGCGACGCGCACGCCAGGAGCGAGAGTGATGCGCACGCGAGGGATCGACCGAACAGCTGCATGCCGCGAGCATGCCACCGTTGCGTCGCGCTCGTCGCGGGCGCGGGTTGACGCGCTGGGCCCGATGCGAAACCATCGGATCCATGGATTGGTTGGGATCGCGCACGGCGCTGGTCGTCGTCCTGGGAATCGCTGGCTGCACGCGCAGCGCGACGGTCGACGACGACGATCCGAGCTGCCGCGGCGACGGCGAATGCCCCGACGACCTGCCGGTGTGCGCCGAGGCGGCGGGGGCGACGTGCGGCGACGGACGCATCGACGCGCCCGAGGAGTGCGACGGAGGCGCGGCGTGCAGCGAGTGTCGGACCACGGCGCCGCCGTCGACGTGGATCTCCGGCGAGGGCGTGACGCGGCTCGTGCCGACGGACGCCGGTGGTGCGCTCGCGGTGGTCGGTCAGTACGACGACCGGACCCTGCGCGCCTACGATGCCGACGGCGCACAGGTGTGGTCGCAGCCGATCGCCGAGCAGCCGCGGGATCTCGCGGCGGATCCAGTCGGCAACGCCTACGTCGTCGGGAGCGTGGGGATCGAGCGCTTCGGCGGTCAGAACATCGCCGCGAACACGCTCGCCCTGCGCTGGCGCGACGACAGCTCGCTGGTCGTCGGCTGGACCGATGCGTTCGACGTGGGCACGGCGAACGAGGTGCTGGTGCTCGCACCGTGGTGACGGGCTCAGACGTCGGCCGGACCGAGTTCGGCGCTCGAGGGCGAACGCCCCCGAGCGCCCGCGCGATCCCTAGTTGCAATCGCAGGACACGATGTCGATCGACCAGCCGTTCGACACGCCGTCGTCTTCGCCGGGGAACGTGTCGTCGAGCACCAGCGTCCAGATGCCGGTCGGATCCTCGCCGACGACGCTCGAGAGGGCACCCTCGGGCGTGAGCGCCGGGGCGGCGACGAGATCGGTGAAGACGTAGTCGGTCACCGGCGTGTTGGCGGCGTCGCTCCACACCGTCCCGTTGAACACGTCGTCGAGGCCGTTCGCGTTGGCGGTCGACAGCGTGACGATGGTGCCGGCGGGCGAGATGACGAAGAGATCCATGTCCGCCGAGAACGGGTGCGTGATGTTGGTCGTCACGGTGATCCCGCAGATCGACGCGGGGCCGGCGACATCGATCGTGTCCTCGGAGTTCACCGGCCCGAAGTCGATGATGTTCGCCGAGCTGAATGTCTCGGTCGAGTCGATCGGATCGGGCGCAGCCGTGACCAGCGAGATCGTCCAACCCGAGAGCGTGCCGACATCACCGTTGGCGTCGTCGCTGATCTCGAGCTGCCAGGTGCCGTTCGGATCCTCTCCGCGGAACGCTCCGAGCGCGCTCTCGGGGGTCAGCGCCGCTGCGAGCACGCTGCTTGTGAACGTGTACTCGGTGACCGGCTCGTTGGCCGCGTCGCTCCAGACGGTGCCGTCGAAGACGTCGACGCTGGAACTACCGTTGTCGGTCGACAGCGTCACCAGCGTGCCCGAGGGTGAGCGCAGCGCGATGTCGAGGTCCGCGGCGTAGGTGTGGGTGATGTTGGTCGTGACCGTCACGCCCCACACGTACGGATCGACGCCGGAGACGTCGAGCGGTGCGACGAGGGTCATGAGGTCCGCGATCCCTCCGCCCACCGCGTCGGTGAAGTCGGTGGTGTCGGACAGCACGCAGGCGCCCGGCTCGCCGGTGGTGCCGGTCGTGCCGTCGGTGGTGCCCTCGGTGGTGGCATCGGTCGTGCCAGTGGTCGATGGATCGGTGCCCGAGCTCGAGGCGTCGGTGGTGCCGGTGGTCGAGCCGTCGGTGGTGCCAGTGGTCGAGCCGTCGGTGGAACCCGAGCTCGAGCCGTCGCTGCTGCTCGAGCCGTCGCTGCTGCCCGAGCCGTCGCTGCTGGTCGAGCTATCGGCGGTGCTGGTCGAGCTGTCGGCGGTGCTGGTCGAGCCGGTCGAGGTGTCGGCCGTGGTATCGGCCGTCGTGCTGGGCGTGTTGGTGGTGCTCTCCTCGCCGGCGGTGCTCGATTCGCTGCCGGCGTTCGTCGTCGCGTTGCTGTCGTCGTCGCCGCAGGCAGAGAGGAGGAATGCGCCGCACCAGAGTGTCGTGAATCTACGTAGCATGGGTTGGTCCATCGGGATGCAAGGTTGGTCGCGACGTCGGGAGCGGTCCGTGCCCCGAGGTCGCGCATGTCGAAGTGACCGTTCCTTGTACCGACAATTCCCTGCGGCCGTCACCCTGCGCGAGCAACGACGGATGCGTGATCTGTGCGGCGGGCCTGGCGCCTGCAGGGGATTCGCCCGCAACCGCGGAGTGCCACCGTGACCCGTGACTGCAGGCCGTGCATCGACACGGCGAAACCGCGGGATTCCGCGGTTCGTCGTGGACGACTGCAAATTTCCCCGATGGATCGTGGACCACGACCGTGCGCTGGCGCTCGGTCGCCCGCGTCAGCCCGCGGTGCAGCCGAGGATCTCACCATCGCCGACCTCGGCGATGATGCGGCCGGTCCCCTGGATGGCTCGCCTCCAAACCGCTCGGATCGTCGATGTTGCGCACGTGACAGGTCCGTGACCACGACGGTCGGAGCTCACGTGACGGGGCGGAGCTACGCTCGCGAGGGTGCGCGTGCATCATGCGAGTCGACGGTCGAGCAGCGCGGTCGCTGGCCTCGTGATCCTGATCGGGTGTCAGGATCCGAGCGCCGAGCACCGTCACGGCGGGCCGATCGTCGTCATCCCGGAGGACGCCGACGCGACGACGACGCGCACGGCCGACGTGCTGGTCGAGTATCTCGGTCGCATCGCCGGGCACAGCGAGCTCGCCACCGTGGGATCGCTCGACGATGACGCGGTCGCTGACCTCGGTGCCCAGCTCGCGATCGTGCTCGAGGGCGAGCGCAACTCCGATCGCTTCGATGCCGCCCGGCTCGACGCACTCGGTCCCTCTGGCTTCGCGTTGGAGCACGACGAGCGGGGCGAGCGTACGGTCCTCTGGCTCGCCGCGAACTCTCGCTTGTCGCGGCAGTACGCGGCCTACGAGGTCCTGCGTCGGCTCGGGACCCGGTTCTTCCATCCCGAGCAGGAGTACGTCCTCGAGCTGCCGCCCGAGCAGGTGGAGCGGCGCATCGTCATGCCGACGATCGTGCAGCCGGGCGGCGCCGACGCGATCCCGGACTTCGCCTGGCGCTCGTGGTCGTTCCATTCTGCGCATCCACTCGAGCACCTCGAGGCCTTCTCCGACGGCGACCACCCGATCGACGAGGCCGAGCGGGTCAACGACTGGATCGTGAAGAACCGTGGCAACCGCTTCCGCGGCGCCGGCCGGGGGATCGCCGATGCCGACGCCGCGTCACGGCGGGTCGACGAGCTGGAGGCACTGCGCGACACCCTCGGCTTCCCCCGCGGCGCGGGCATCACGTTGCACAATCAACAGCAGGGCGCGAGCGCGGAGATCGACCCGAGCCTCGACACGCCGGTGGAGCAGCAGATCGCCGATGTCGTCGCGCGCAATCTGGCGGAGGTGCCCGATGCGGAGTGGTTCGGCATCCACTTCGGTCCGACCGAGTTCACCACGACCCCGGACCTCGAGACGGTGCAGTGGATCGAGTGGGCTGCGGCGGCCGCACGCGCCGTGCGCCCGGGCGTGGCGATCGAGATCAACAATCACACCACCGGAACGCAACCGAGCCCGAACTTCGATGACCTCGGCTGCGCGAACCAGACCAACGACGAGGGTCGCGCCGACTACTACGATCTCTCGTTCCACACGGACCCGAGCTACGGCGTCTCCGTGCACACCGTGATGTTCTATCCGCTCGAGGGCGAGGCGCGCGTGTATGCGCAACGATCGTTCGCCCACAAGCTGTGTCTGATGCAGCAGGCGTCGGCGCAGGGCCGACCGCTCACGTACTTCCCCGAGGGCTCGTGGTGGCTGAGCTTCGACAACGCGGTGCCGATGTACCTGCCGCTGTACCTCGCGACGCGCCACCGCGACATGGAGCTGGTGCGCCCGCTGCTGGCGCGCAACGGCGGCAGCCTCACCGGCTACCGCATGTTCGACAGCGGTCACGAGTGGGGTTACTGGCAGCAGGACTACGCCGTCGGGCTGTGGGCGTGGAACGCCGAGCTCTCGCTCGACGATGCGCTCGGGGAGATCCTCGATCCGCTGTGCGGCACCGAGCTCGGGATGTGCGCCGCCAAGGCCGAAGCCCTCGCGGTGATGCACGAGGTGATCGACCACCAGCAAGAGATCTTCCTCGAGCGCAGCGATGCCGCAGGCCGACCGGGCGGGCTCTACACGTACTTCGGGGGCGAGGACGACGCCGATGTGATCGCGGCCTCCAGCGGCCTCGAGTTCCGGCCGGTGCGACCGAGCTTCGCCGCGACGATGGCCTACGGAGCGGACGAGCGCGCGGCCTTCGAGAGCATCGATCTGGCGGTGCTCGAGGCGAGCGCCGACGCCTACGCCGGATGGACGGCGCGCATGACCGACCTCGCGGGCGCGGTGCCGGACGCGGCGACCCCATGGCTCGAGGAGATCATCGACGGCTTGGCGATCGTCGGGGCGCGGGCCGAGCACAGCGCGGCGTTGTACCGGGCCGTCCTCGCGTACGCCGATGGCGAGGAGGGCATGGCCGCCGACGCGTGGACGCGCGCCGACGCGGCGTTGCGCGACGCCGCGACGATCCTCGCGCGGCGAGAGGCGGCGTATCGCTACCCGGCCGCCCAGATGTTCGGCGGCGGACTCACGCCAGAGACCGCGATCGCCAACGGCACCACGTACCCGTATCGCGTGCACACCAAGACCCATCTGCTCACGTACTGGCGCAATCGCCACGACGAGGTCGCGACGATCCTCGCGGGCGGTCTGCCCACGGACACCGGGCGCGTGTCGATCCGTGATGCGCTCGCCGATGTCGGAGTGCCGCTCGAGGTGAGCTGGCCGCAGCTCGACGCGCTCGCCGGCGAAGTGTCGTTCGGCGTGCTCGGCAGCTTGCAGCCGCCTGCCGCCATGCTCGACACCGGCACCGAGCAGGGTGTGTTCGTCGTCGACGGCTTGCTCACGGCCGAGGGACGCGAGCTCCCGGTGGCGGGGCACGTCGCGCGCACGTCGGTCCTGGCCCGCACGCCCCGCGAAGGCCTGACCCTCACCGAGCCGGCCGCGCCGACCGCCCAAGCCGTGCTCCGCAGTGTGTTCCCGGCGATCGAGTGGGGCCTCGTGGCGAGCAGCGGCGAGCTCGTCATCGCCCACGACGGCGACGACGACGGCATCGTCGAGCACGACGCGACGTTCGCCACATCCGTCGTCATCGAGGCCGATGGCTTCACGGCCGCACCGATCACGCTCGACATCCCCGTGGCGCTCGGCTCCGGCGGCTCGCCCGTAGCCGTCACGCTCCGCGACACCGTGTTCTCGGGTGCCTCGAGCGCGGGCGCGTTCACCGATGCGATCGACGCCAGCGGTGAGCTCGACCTCGACGATCTGGTCCGTGCGCTGGTCGAGCTCGCCGGGTTCGACGAGCAGGGCGCACTGGACACGCTCGGGTCGTTGCTCGGGTTCGATCCCGCGAGCCCCCCGGTCACCGTACCGTTCGCGGCTCGCTTCGCACTGACGAGCGGGTGACCGCGCGCGAGCAGGGGTCCGCAACAACGCCGGCTAGAACCGAACACTCAGCCCCGCGCCGCTCGGCCGCACCGCGACATCGCGCCTCGCTCGGCGCATGCGCGTCGCGCCGGTGGCGGTGAGCACCGTGCCCACCACCGCGAGCGCGGCGCCCAGCGACATCACGATGTCGGTCGTCAGCGCGAGGGAGCGCCCGCGATCGACGAGGTCGCGGCGGCGCACGGGATTGTTCTCGTCGCCGAGCTCGGCCTCGGTGTTGCGGGCGAAGGTGCCAGTGATCGCGCTGGTGACGAGCATCGCGGCGCCGCCGGCGAGCAGGCCGATGCCGGTGTTGCGCATCGCAAGTCCCGGCGCGTCGGTCCGCGGTGGTGCGTCGTCGCGCGGGGCCTGGGCCGGCGCGCTCACCCGCGGAGGCGGCAGCGCAGGCGAGGTCGGGGCGAGTGAGGTGCGGATGCGGGTCAGCACCTCGATGCGCTGCGACGCCAGATCGCGCTGCTCGAGCTCGACGCCCGGCTCGGCGACGAAGCGCCGGTAGTAGACGACCGCGAGGTCGAGCTGGCCGGCCTCCTCGTGGATGCGCCCGATGTTGTAGAGGAAGCGCGGATCGGGCTTCGCCGCGTACGCCCGCTCGAACGCAGCGATCGCGCCGTCGAAGTCGCCGGCGTCGAACGCCGCGCTGGCCTCCGTCACCATCGTCGCGACGTCGGGGGAGTCGGTCGCGGCGGAGGGCTGCACGTGCACGAGGGGCAACGGTGCGGTTGCGACGGCGAGCGCGACGAAGCAGGCGAGCGGTGTGATCATGGTGCGTCGACTCCCAACAGCGCGCTCGAGCGCGGCTTCGGCTGCGCGCCGTCGACGAGCAGCGCGGTGGACTTGGGTGGCTTGGGCGACGGCGCCGGAGTTGCGGCCGGCGCAGCCGCGGGCGTGGGCGCAGGGGTCGAGGCGGGTGTCGGTCGCTCGCGCCGCCCCCGATCCCGCCGCCGCTCGACGACGGGCTCCGGGTCGGGCTCGATGACGATCGGCGCGGCCTCCTCGGGGGCCGCAGCAGGACTCGGAATCGACGGTCCGGGGAGCATCGGCGCGGCGGCCACCGCGGGTGGCTCGACGGAGTCCTTCGCGGCAGCGGGCGTCGCCGCAGCGGTCGTCGTCGGGGCGCTGCTCGCCGCAGCGACCGTCGCCGGGGCCGTTGTCGTCGCGACCGAAGCAGCCTCGTCGACGTCGTGTTCGCGGAGCAACCCGATCGCCAACGCGCTGCCGATGCCGAGCGAACCCACCACCAGCGCCGCGATCCACCGGCGCCGCGGCGCCGGCTCGATCGAGGCCGCCACATAGGACTGGCCCCCGGTGTCTGCGGTGCTCCGCGCCGCCGCGGGCTCCGTCAGCGTCGCCGCAGGGATCGCGTCGACGGTGCTCGGTCGCCGCGCCGGCAGTCGTCCGAACGCGGTCGACTCCTCCGATCGACTCGACCCGCGCGCGCTGGGCAGCTTGAACAGGGCCTTGGGGACCGCATCGATGAGGCGCTCGACCACCGCGTTGCCGTCGCGGGGCCGCGTGCGCTCGTCGCCGAGGAGCATGGCGTCGATCAAGGCGCCGAGGGCGGGCGGCAGGTCGTCGCGCCGCGCCGTCGCGTCGGCGGTGCCGTAGAGCAGCTCGCGCATGAGCAGACCGATCTCGAAGACGTCGGCGCTCGCCTCGTCGCGCGCACGGCGACGACGCCGACGCGATCCCACGCTCGGCGCCACGGTTCTACAACGTCACCCTCGTCGGCTCCGGAACGACCGGGAGCCAGCGCGCCATGACGCTGAAGGAAGGCACCGCGGGCGCGATGCAGAACGTCGTGATGATCGGTCACCCGCTCGAGGGGATCGACATCAAGGATGCCGCCACGGTCGCGCGGCTCGAGGCGGGGGAGCTCGTGCTGTCGAACGCGATGATGTTCGACATGGGTCCCGACGGCGTGCACTACTTCCCGTCGGTCGAGGACGAGACGGAGCAGATGATGGGGGACGAGCGCGACGACGACCTCGGCTTCGACGAGGCGGCGTACTTCACGGCGCTGCCGACGTTCGTGTTCGGCGTGGATCCAGAGCTGCCATCGCCGTTCGACCTCGAGCTGCCCGGCTGGGTACCGCTGGGCGACGCGACGCTCTCGGCCGGTGGTCCCTCGAGTGGCACGCCCTTCGATGGGTTCGACGAGCTCGCCGAGTACGCGGGTGCGTTCAAGCCCGCGACCGCCGCCCCGTGGACGGCGAACTGGACCCGATTCCCGCGGGACTAGTGCACCGCCGTCTTCTCGACGGCGGTGCACTCGATCCCGTCACTCGACGACGCGGATCACCAGCTCGAGCTCGGCCCCGCGGCGATCGACGGTGAGGCGGAACTCGGCGGACTTGCGCAGCTTGCCGTAGGCCTCGAGCGCGGCCTCGGGGCCGTCGAACGGCAGGCCGTTGACCGCGACCAGGCGATCACCGTTGCGCAGCCCGAGCTGAGCAAACGAGAACCCGGCGGAGGAGCGGCGGATGCCGTAGAACTTCATGCCGCCGTCGGGGCTCGGGACGACCCGGGCGGCGCGCGCGAGTACCATCGGATCGGCCGTGAGGGCGGCGATGGCGGCGCGGGTGATCGTGAACTCGGTGTCACTGATCGCCGTGATCCCCTCGAGGGGCGTGAGCGCCGAGGGAGCGGACGCGGCGGGGTCGAGCGCCGGGGGAGCGGGCGCGGCGGGGTCGAGCGACGACGCCGACGCAGGAGTGTCGAGCAGACTCGCGGCGAGGGCGATGATCGTCGGGTCGACGACGTCCTCGCGCGCCGTGACCCGGATCTCGCGCACCGCGTTGCCGTCGTCGTCGTCGAAGCCGAAGGTCACCTCGCGCCCGCCGACGAGGGCCTCGACGGCTTCGTCGACGAGCGTGCCCGAGGCGACGTTGCTCACCGTGGACGTCTGGCCATCGCGGGTGACGCGGGTCCAGCGGACCTCGCCGAGCCCGAGGATCCGCGGGAGCCCCCGCGCGACGCGTCCGCTCGTCAGCGAGGGGGCGCGACTCGGCAACGCCGCGGCAAGGCTCGGGAGCGCCGCGACGTCGATGACGACGGCACCGCCCTCGCCCGGGACGATCGCCTCGCCCAGGACGTCGAGGCCCTTCTCGCGCTTCTCATCGGCGGGGCGCAGGGGGAGCGTCGTGCGCAGACGGTAGCGCTGTCGTAGCGTCTGCCCGTCGCGGAGGATCGACACCTCGACGACACCGAGGCGTCGACCCTCGTGCAGCGCCGCGCGCAGCGAGGTCGCGTCGGTCACCTCGAGGCCAGCGATGCGCTGCAGTCGATCGGCGTGGTGCAGGCCGAGCGAGCGCGCCACCGAATCCGCGGCCATCTCCTCGATCACACACCCGCCCGCGCCGTCGACCCGACAGCGCAGTCGCCCGCCCGCGGCGTCGAGGGCGAGCTCGGTGAGCACGACCTCGTCGATGCGCCACAGGCTTCGGGTCAGCTCCTCGACGCGCGCCGTGGCGATCGAGTCCGGTGCCGGCGTCGTCGGAGTCGCTGGGGCAGCCGTCGTCGCCGCGGCGGTCGTCGCGGGCGTCGCGGGCTCCGAGGGGGCCGCGGCGATCGGGCTGGCCGCCGGCTCGGGGGTCGACGCGTCGCACGAGAGGACCGCGAGGACGAGGGGCAGCAGGCGGGGCAACCCCGCTGCGAGGGCCGACAACGACGGGAACAGGGCGAGGGCGACGAGGACGGAGCTTCGCATGGGATGGCGCGGACTCTACTCCGGCGGCCGAGGCGCGCCAGAAACCGGCCAAGCGCGGATGTCCGCGCCGAACTTGCCTCGGCGGGGCGTTCGGCCCCGTTGTCGCAGTGCCCGATCGGCCGGTTCGTTTGCGCGCGGCCGTGGCATGCCTCTTGCTCAGGGGGCCTCGAACGTGACCGCCTCCGATCCGCTGGAGCTCATGACGAACGCCGACGCCGATGGTTGCGCCGGCCCGGCCCCGAGTGCACCCCGAACCGATCACGCCGCGCGATCGAGCGCGGAGGCGCGGTTCGGCAGCGGGACGACCGTGCCGGTGCGCTCGAGCTTGCGCCACCCGTGCCGCGAGCCGGCGAGCACCGCGAGCATCGCCCGGAAGCTCACCAGATAGAGGAACTGCCGGTAGGTGAAGCGCTGCACCAAGAGCAGCGGCAGCCAGCGCATCGGCTTGCGATCGAGTCGGAACGCCAGCGCCGAGGCGAGCAGATCCATCGCGAGGAATCCGAGGTAGCCCGAGAGCACCGCCGACCATGCGCCGGTGGCGACGGCAGCGACGAGCGCGGCATCGCCGATCGGGCTCACGATCGGGAACAGCACCTGGAACACGAGCACGTTGGGCAGCGCGACCCAGCCGAGCGTGCCCCTGCCGAGGCTGCCGCGGTGCTTCGCGAGGCACTGGTACGTGCCGTAGGTCCAGCGGAAGCGCTGCTTCCACAGCGCGCCCAGGGACTGCGGCGCCTCGGTGCGACCGACCGCGCGGCTCTCGTAGGTGATCCGCCCGCCGCGTCGCAGCACGCACAGCGTCAGGTCGGCGTCCTCGACCAGCGTGTCGTGGCTGTAGCCGCCGGCGGCGAGCACCGCGTCGCGACGCCAGGCCCCGAGGGCACCGGGCACCACACCGATGCAGTTGAGCGCCGCGAAGGCGCGACGATCGAAGTTCTGGCTGGTGACGTACTCGATCGCCTGGAACGCGGTGAGGATCGAGCACACGTTGCCGACCTCGACGTTGCCGCAGACCGCGTCGACGCGGGGATCGGCGAAGTGCGCGACCATGCGGCGGATCGCGTCGGGGGCGACGACGGTGTCCGCGTCGACCGCGACGATGATCTCGCCCTTGGCCATGCGGATCCCGAGGTTCGCCGCCGAGGCCTTGCCGCCGTTGGCCTTGCGCAGGCACCGGACGCGGGGCTCGACAGCGGCGATCCGCTGCGCGACCTCGGAGGTGTCGTCGGTCGAGCCGTCGTCGATGACGAGGATCTCGAGGTTCTCGTACTCGCCGGCGAGCAGCGAGCGAATGCTGGCCTCGATCACCTTGCCCTCGTTGAAGGCGGGCAGCAACACCGTGACGAGCGGGTTGTGGTCGGTGCCCGGCGCGACGGCGGCCGGTCGGCGCAGCACGAGGATCGCGAGGGCGACGATCCGCGCCGCCGCGAGGATCGTGCAGATCGCGAAGATCCACTGCAGCGCCGAGGCCCCGCCGGCGCGCACGTGGGTCACCGCCCACGTGCCGGTGCCGACCGCCTCGCTCACGCTCGACAGGGCCGGGGTCAGCTCGGCGCGGCTGCGACCGAGGTAGGCATCGAGCCCGACGATCGGGTGACCGCGGCGGCGCAGCTCGGGGATCACGGTGCGCAGCGCCGCCACGGTCGCGCTGCGATCGCCGCCGCCGTCGTGCAGGACCACGACGCGCCCACCGGCGTCGACTTGATCGAGGATCGCGTCGCTGATCGCGTCCGCATCACGGCCCGACCAGTCGGCGGGATCGACCGACGCGCCGACGTACGCATAGCCCGCGTCGAAGGCCGGGGCCTGCACCGCGAGCGCCTCGCCCGATCTGGTGTCGAGCATCGCCGTGTACGGCGCGCGATACAGGAGGATCTCGTGGTCGACCAACGACTCGAGCAGACGAGCGGTGCGCTCGAGTTGCGTCGCGACCTCCTCGGGGCCGAGTCGTGTCATGTCCGGGTGGTCCCAGCTGTGGCTGGCGACGACGTGTCCGGCATCGGCGATCTCGCGGACGATCTCGGGGGCGTCCGTGGCCGCGGTGCCGACGACGAAGAACGTCGCGGGCGCACCGAGCTCGGCGAGCACGTCGAGCACCGCGGGCGTCCACGTCGGGTCGGGGCCGTCGTCGAAGGTCAGCACCACGCCGTCGCCGTCGCCGAGGCGCTCGACGACCGTGGGCGCCGGCGGGGCCGTCAGCTCCGCGCGCACGACGAGGCCGTCGTCGCCGAGCTCGACCGCGCGTCGCCCCGGCTGCGCGGTCAGGCGGCGGACGATCACGTCGCCCTCGCCGCGCTCGATCGGAGCGTCGTCGACGGCGATGCTCTCCAGCGGGCGGGTGCGGGCGGCGGGTCCGTCCGCGGTGAGCGTGCCCCACCACGAGGGATCCTCGCCGCCGGCCCGCCACAGCGCGGTGCGATCGAGGCCGCGCGCGTCGAGCAAGGCGAGCACGTCGGCGCCTGCCGTCGCGTCGAGACACCACACCGCGTGGTCGACCTCGCCGTCGCGGTACTCCCAGCGCAGGTTCGCGGAGGTGGGATCGGTCTGCGGCCGCGCGCCGACCAGCGCCGCCAGGGCGAAGCCCTCGGGCATCGTCATGGAGCGCGTCGGTGCGCCGGTCGACGCCCAGTCGTAGCAGTAGCCGCCGAGCGCGACGACGAGTCGCTCGGGATCGACGCGGGCCAGCGCGGTGTCGACCTGGGCGCCGACCCACGATCGCGCGGCGATCGGCCCGGGCTCGGTGCCGCCGTGGTGCTGGTCGTAGGCCATCACCACGACCGCATCCGCGACCGCGCCGAGCCGACCGAGGTCGTACGCCGAGTCGCCGACCGTGACGTCGACGGTGACGCGGCGACCCGAGGGGTGCAGCGCGGCGCGCAGCTCGGCGACGAACATCACCAGCGGCGCGGCGTCCTCGGGCGCGAGCGCCTCGAAGTCGACGTTGATGCCATCGGCACCGCGCGCGAGGATCTCGTCGGCGAGCGCCGCCGCGACGCAGGATCGGGCCTCGGCGTCGGCGAGCATCGCCGCGGTGGCTTCGCTGGCCCAGGTGTCGCCGGCGAGGTTGGCCACCCGCGGGAGCACGAGCGCATCGCCGTGCTCGAAGGCGATCGACGCCTCGGGGTGGACCTCGATCGCGCAGCCGGGGCCGGTGACGCGGAACCAATCCGGGGCCACCGCGCCGATCGCCGCGGCGTGATCGCGCACTGCGGCGAACGAGGCGGCATCGTCGATCATGAACGCGAGGTGGGTCCCCGCGGGCAGCGGCAGATCGAGGCCGTCGATCGACGCGAGCACACCGTCGGCCTCGGCCTCGCGCTCACGCAGCAGCCGCAGGTAGTCGGGCGATAGCGCGGGCGTCGTCGCAATCGGCTGGGGCGTCGGCCGTCCGTCGGACCGCAGCGCCGCGAGGCTCGGGCCCTCGTCGATCGGCAGCGCCTCGCGGTGACTCGGCGTGGCCTGGCCGAGGGCGTGCAAGGCCACGGGCACCGCGACGATCGTCGCGACGCCGCCGGCAACGAGCCTGGCCCATCGCCGTCGTCGCCCGGTGACATCCTCGAAGATCATGAAGCCTGCGGCGACGGGCGCAGCGCCGGCATCGACCGTCGGACCGATGGATTGAGGCGCGATCGATCCGCCGAATCGGTCCGCCGCGGAGTGATCGCGGCCCGCATTGGGTCGGCGCACCCACGATCGAGGAGGATCGCCCCGATCGAGAAGCGGCGAGCCGCCCCGCGGTTCAGCCCAGACCGGACGACACCGGCAGGCGCGCCAGCTTGGGACCATCCGCCGGATCGAGGAAGCCGGCGAACCATCGCCGCAGCTTCATGATCGATCCGTCGCCGTCACAGAGCACCGGATGCGCGTGGTACTCCTTGCTCTCCCAGATCCGCATGTCCTCGCGGTAGGTCTTCATCATCTGCCAGATGAGGAAGCGGCGCACGACGTTGGACCAGCCCGGCACCGGCGTCTTCTTGATGCAGAAGGTCATCCGGTGGCTGGTGTACTCCTCGTCGATCGGGACGATCGACGAGAACACCATCGCGGTGGTGCCGGGGATCTTGGGGAAGTGGACGTAGTGGAAGCCGGGCTCGACGAGGTGGAACTCGAGTCGGAAGTCGATCGTGGTGCCGAAGCGATCGACCGACATCTGCTGGTTCACCCGCAGGCTGCCGGCGTCCTCGGTGAACTCGAAGCGCGGCATCGTGTGGCCGTGGACCGCCCAGAAGTGGGGCCCGTCGACCGAGTTCTCCATGATGTCCTGGCCGTGGATGCGGATCGAGAACTCGAAGTGCTCGGGCTCGCAGTACTCGGCGGGATCGAAGTTCTCGATGACCGGCAGCGGCCGCTTGGGCGGGCCTCCCGACGCGCTGCGGTACATGAAGATCATGCCGTAACGCTCCTCCACCGCGTAGCCGCCGACCTTGGCCTTGACCGGGATCTTCTTGCTGTACGGGATGTCGACGCACTGACCATCGCGTCCGAACGACCAGTGGTGGTACGGGCAGCGCACCGTATTGCCGCGCACGCAGCCGCCCTCGGAGAAGTGCGCGCCGAGGTGCGGGCAGATGTCGTCGATGACGCCGACCTTGCCGTCCTCGCCGCGGAACATCGCGAACGTCGTGCCGAACTGCCGGACCTTCTTCAACTGGCCGCGCTTCAGGTCGCGGCTCCACGCCAGTTGGAACCAGCCCTCGTAGTAGGGCGAGATGTCGTAGCGACGGGCTTGGGCGTCCATCCGGAGAGTCCCCCACCGTACCTTGGTTCGGGGCGATCGGGATCGGGACTTCGCGCACGCGTGGCCTCGGACGCGGCTCGGATTCGGTTAGGCTCGATCGCGTGACCGAGGATCACCCGTTCGTCCGGTACCGCCCCCGGCGGCTCGATGCCGCGCAGATGCTGCTGCGCGGCCAGGCGTTCTTCGAGCACGTCGATCGGCGGCGAAGCGTACGGGCGTTCAGTCCCGAGCCGGTCCCGCGGGCGGCGATCGAGTGGGCGATCCGAGCGGCATCGACGGCGCCCTCGGGGGCCCACATGCAGCCGTGGACGTTCGTCGCGATCGACGACCCCGCGATCAAGCACGAGATCCGCGTCGCGGCCGAGGACGAGGAGCGTCGCAGCTACGAGCACCGCATGTCGGCGCAGTGGCGTCAGGCGCTCGCGCCGCTCGGCACCGACTGGCACAAGCCCTACCTCGAGGTCGCGCCGTATCTCGTGGTGGTGTTCGAGCAGAGCACGGGCGTCGACGAGGACGGCCAGCCGCGCAAGCACTACTACGTGCGCGAGAGCGTCGGCATCGCATGCGGGCTGTTCATCGCGGCGCTCCACGAGATGGGTCTGTGCACGCTGACGCACACGCCCAACCCGATGGGGTTCTTGTCGCGGATCCTGAAGCGCCCGCCGAACGAGAAGCCGTACATCCTGTTCCCGATCGGGCATGCGGCCGAGGACGCGACGGTGCCGGATCTGGTGCGCAAGCCGCTGGACGCGGTCTGCGTGTGGAATCCGTGAGGCCCGTGATCAATCCGAGCGGCGGCCGGTCTACCACCACGATGCCCTCGCGAACCGAACCCCGCTCGTTCCTGCGCCTGTCCTTCCTGGCCGCGCTCGCCCTCGTCGGGGGCTGCGACAAGGTCTCGAAGACCTGCTTCGACGGCGCGTCCCAGCCCGTGCACCTGCAGGTCAGCGCGTGCGGTGAGCTGTGCGAGAAGGACGATCAAGAGGCGTGCGGTCGCATGACCAAGCTGGCGATCCCAGCCTGCGTGGAGCAGCACGATCGCGAGAGCTGCGCGTGGATGTGCAACTACTCGCCGACCGGCGGCAAGGAGCTGTTCTGCGCCGAGCTGGCCAAGTTGCCCGAGCCGACGCTGACGCCCACGCCGGCGCCGTGATGTTTTTCCACGGATCGAACACGCCCCCCGCTGCACTCCTGCTGCGGAGGGCAGGTGCTGCACGAGCAACGACGATCCCTGTGGTGCCCGTTCGAGGCGCCGATGAACCCAGCTGTCGACCAGGCGCACGCCGCGAGCCGCGCGTGGGGGCTGGCCCTCGGCTTGCTGGACGGCGATGACGCACGCCAGCGCTTCGACGCGGCGAAGTTCGCCCGGCTGACGGCGCGGGCGTACCCGAGGTCTGCGCCGGTCGAGTTAGTGCTCGTGGCCGAATGGAACCTGTGGTTGTTCGTGCACGACGACGGCTGCGACGCCGCGTCGAGCGGGCGCGATCCGGAGGCGCTGCTGGATCTCTACCGCGAGCTGGGAGGGATCCTGCGTGGGGCGACTGCCCGGGCGGGTGCGGCGGCGCCGGTCCGCGCTTTCGCCGAGCTCGTGCCTCGGATCCTCGAGCCCGCCACGGCGGCGTGGCGTGCCCGCTTCGTCGCGGTCGTCGACGACTACTTCGCAGCGTGCCTCTGGGAGGCCCGCAACCGCGCGAGCCGGCGGGTCCCGACGCTGGCCGAGTACATCCGCAGGCGCCGCGACACCGGGGCCGTGCGCACCTCGATCGCGATGATCGAGCGCTGCGAGGGCATCACGCTACCGGAGTCGGCGCGCGCCCATCCGCTCGTCGAAGCGCTGGCCGACGCGTGCAACGACGTCGTGTGCTGGGCGAACGACATCATCTCGCTGCCCAAGGAACTCGCGAGCGGCGACGTCCACAACCTCGTGCACGTCGTCGCAGAGGAGCGGTGCGGCGGCGACCTCGACCGCGCCATGACGATCGCCGCGGACATGCACGACGCCCGCGTGGCGGAGTTCATCCACCTCGCGGCGGATCTGCCTCACTTCGATCACGCCACCGACGAGCAGCTCGCAAGGTTCGTCGAGACGTTGTGCGCATGGATGCGGGGCAACCTCGACTGGGCGCTGGAGAGTGGGCGGTACGCGGAGTAGCGCTCGCACACCGCGGCGATCACTCGATCCGCGTCTGCACGCCGTGCCGTTCCATCCGGATCTGCGTGTACTCCGAGCGGCCGAAGATCTCGTTGGTCGCGGGGAAGGCCTCGGCGTGGGTCTGCTGCAGCTCCTCCTCGCACATGCGCGAGAACTCGTTGAAGAAGGCGAACTCGGTCGACCGCGACAGGCAGTAGCGCAAGGACTCGTCGGCGCTGGCCACCAATGGATCGGCGCGCTCGGCCAGGGCAGTGCAGTAGACGTCCTGCTGGTCCTGCGAGCGCAGCTCCGCGGGGATCGGCGCGCGGTAGAGTTGATCGGCGAAGTTGCGGTGCACGAGCGCGGTGCGAGCGGCGGCCGCGAGCGTCCAGTGCTTGCTGCCGCTTCCGAGCACCTTGCCGTAGGCCTCGGAGAGCGAGCGCCCGAGCTCGAGCTTGCGCTCGAGGTAGCTGCCGAACGCCGCGCGCGAGGCCTTCTCGCGCGCGACCGCGTCGGCGTATTGCTTGGCGAGCCGGGGTCCGCGGTCCTGCTTCCACGCGTGCTCGGCCGCGCCGAAGTAGAGATCGTCGGGGATCTCGAGGGCGAGGTACGCCTCGTAGCGGCGATCGGCGTCGTAGACCATCGCCATGCCGACGGCGTTGCGAAAGGCCTCGACCCGCGCGACGTCGTCCTCCGGGGGCGCGGGCGCCTTGGCCGACAACTTCAGCGCGCGGGCGAAGTGCTCGGCGGCCTCGGTCACGAGCTTGGGGTCGCGCGTGTGCACGGTGATGATCGCCTGGCTCTCGCCCCCGCAGTACTTTGGCGCCTTGCCGCCGCGGATCCGCGCGCGCAGCCGCGTCGCGCGGTCGGCCGTGCGCGCCCCCGTCGTCGCCCTGCGCCGCGTGATGGCGATGCAGCTGTCGTGGAGCAGCGACTGCGAGCACGAGCGCCGCCACAGGATCTGCCCGATCGTCGCCTCGGCCACGACCGCGCGGTCGACCCCGCCCTTGGTCCCGTACTCGTCGAGATAGTCGCGGGCGTGCTCGAGCCGCGCGCTGTCGTCGGCGAGCAGGCCGTGCTTCGACCACGAGATGCGCGCGGCCTGGCCGGCGTCCTTCTTCTTGTAGATCTCCTCGTAGCGATCGAGGTCGCGGGCGGCGTCGTCCTGCTCGCCGCGGCCGAGCCGGAACAGGTACGCGTTCTGCAGCGCCTCGGGCGCGAACGCGTCGGCGTCGAACGTCTCCGCGTAGCGCTCGTAGTGCGCCGCGGCGTCGCCGTAGAACGCGATCGCGTGGTAACCCTCACCGAGCTCGCGGAGCGTCTGCTTGAACAGCGTGCTCTTGGGGTAGCGCCCGACCAGCTCCTTGCGCATCGCGATCGCGCGGCCGACGAGCTTGGCGGCCTCGAAGCAGCGCGCGGCGTTGAACAGCAGAACATCGGCGCGATCGTGCTCGGGGTGGTCGTTGAAGATCGACTGGTACTCCTCGGCGCAGCGCCGGAACCCCTGGCGATCGCCGGCGACGCCCGCCAAGCGGAACTCCTCGGCCTCCTGGCCGCGTACCGCGGCGACCAGCGTCGGCACCTGCTCGCGCACGCGATCGGCCTCGGGGTGCTTCCACACCGCGAGCTCGGGCAGCCGCTTCGCCCACTTCGCCAGCTCGTCGCGCGCGGACCGTCGCTTCGCGTCGTCGTTGGCCGCGTCGGCCCAGCGCAGGGTGAGGATGTCGACGAGCATCTCGCTGGCCCACGCGGCGTAGATCGTGCCGTCGAACCGCGTGAGCAGATCGATCGCCAGCGGCTTGGCCTCCGCGAGGCGGTTGTGCGCCATCATCAGCTTGACGCGGTGGTAGAGGATCTTGGGCAGCTCGTCCTTCGACTCCGCGCTGCGCTTCACGTACTTCTCGTAGGTGTCGTAGGCGGCGAGCATGCGCGCCTCGTCGGCGGTGTAGTCGGACTCGGGGAAGCGCGCGGCGAGATCGATGCGGCCGTCGGCCTCGGTGGCTGTCGGTCGCGCGGTCCTCGGCCCACGGAACACGCACACGCCCTCGGTGTTCATGCGGCAGCCGGTGCCGGCCGAGCCGGTCTCGTCGTAGGCGAGGTGGTTCTTCATCGCGAGCATCTGCGCGTAGGCGGCGTCACGCGTGAACTTGCCGCCGGGCTTGCGCACCAGCGTCGCGTTGAAGGCGGTGTGCGCCTCGCCGAACCGGGCCTGCGCCGCGGCGAGCGAGGCCTTGGTGCCCTGCGCCGCCAATCGCACCGCGTCGACCCACAGCAGCTCGGCGTGGAAGTAGCCGACCTCATAGGCGTCCGGGTGATCGGGGAACGCGGCGAGGAACGCCCGGTAGGCCCGATCCGCGAGGGCGTACGTCGCGGGCTTGCGGGTCTTGTCGGCCTCGTCGTGCCACACGGTCGCCATCTGCCGCAGCGTGTCGCGCGTCGCCGAGGCACACGCGCGCTTGACCGGCTCGGGCAGCTCGCGGCCCTTGGTGCTCTCCCACGCCGCGGCGAGTCGCTCGCTCTCGATCCACTGGACCTCGGCGTCGTCGGTGCCCAGCGCGTTCACGACGACCTGCGCCTGCCAGTGGCACACCTGCGGATCGTCGGGCAGCTCGCGCTGCAGCGTGTGGTAGATCGCGCTCGACTCGACGTACTTGCCCTCGGCGAAGTACGCGACCGCGAGCTGCTCCATCATGCTGCGCTGGGCGTCCTCCTCGGGCTTGGGCCCGCGGCCGACCTTGCCGAAGAACTCCCATGCGCGGCTGGGCTTGGCCACGTGCAGGTACGCCTTCACCAGATCGCGCCGGGCGTCGCGGCGCAGCTGCTTGGCGTTGGCCTCGCTGCCGGCCTTGCCGGCGAGCGTCGCGGCGATCGTCGCGACGAACTCGTCGAGGCTGCGGGTGTACTCGGGCGGCGCGGTGCCGACGGGGTTGAGGTGACACCACGCGGTCTTGTAGAGCGCATAGGCGTAGGCGGGGTGATCGGGGTAGCCGTCGACGATGCGCTGGTAGAGCTTGAGCGCGTCGCCGATCTCGCCCTTGGCGTAGTAGAAATCGCCGAACGCCAGGTACGCGTTGGCGACGTACTTGCTCGTGGCGAAGTCGCGGATGAGCCGCAGGTACACCTCCTTCATCTCGGCCTCGCGCCCGAGCGCGCCGAGCTCGGCGGCGAGGTAGTACAGCGCCTCGTCGAGCCGCTTGTAGCCCGACGATGTGCGCGCGAGCGCCTGGTACACCTCGACCGCGCGCGTGCTCGCGGCCTTGGCGGAGGCCTCGAAGCGGCGCTGCTTGGCCCGCAGTCGCTCGAGCTCCCCTCGAGCAGCCGATGGGGGGTCCTTGCGGCCCGTCTCGGCGGCGTGGATCGGCTCGTACAGCGCGCCGGCCTGGCGGTCGAAGAACGCCCGCTTGTCGAGCTGCAGATCGGCGAGCCGGAACAGCAGATCCGGCAGTTCGGGATCCGTCTTGTCGCTGGTGCGGATCAACCGCTCGAGCGTCGTGATCTGCTCGTCGAGCACCGCTTGGCTGGTCGCCTCGCGATCGCGCTGCAGCGGCGCGGCGTCGGCGGGCCCGGCCTTGGTCCGCGTCGCGGCCTGCTTCGCCGCGTCGAAGCGGGTCTGCAGCGTGGTCTTGGGCTTCACCTTGGCGGTCGGTCGATCGTAGCGGACGTGGTCCGCGGGCTCGGCCGGCGACGCGAACGACAACAACAACGCGACGAGTGGAACACTCGGCTGCAGCACGAACATGGCTCACCTCGCGGCGCTACGGCGCCGCACGATGACGCACCCGATCGAGAGGCGCGCGGCCTCACGGGTACGACGGGTTGAATTGGAACACGCGGGTGCGACGCCGGCGGGGGGTCCGATGTCGCTGTCGTCCCACGACGGCGCGCGTCCATGGTTCCCCGCGACCGCGCACGATCGTCGCGGGTACCATGGGGGCGATGGGCACCCACGACATCCGCAGGCTCACGCCGGACGACGCGCCGCTGGCCCGTCGCGCGTTCGCGATGATGGCCGAGGTCTTCGAGACCGACCACGCACCGCTCTCGGACGCCTACCTCGCGCGCCTGCTGTCACGGCCCGAGTTCTGGGCGCTCGTGGCGGTGCAGGGCGACGAGCCCGTCGGCTGCCTCACGGCCCACACGCTGATGATGACGCACGCCGAGGTCGAGGAGGTGTTCCTCTACGACCTCGCCGTGCGTCCCGACTGCCAGCGCCGCGGCATCGGCCGCGCGCTGGTCACCGCGCTCTGCGACGGCGCCGCGGCGCTCGGCATCGACACGATGTTCGTGCCCGCCGACGACGAGGACACGCATGCGCTCGACTTCTATCGCGCGATCGGGGGCGAGCCGTCGCCGGTGACGTTCTTCACCTTCGAGCGGGTGTGACTCCGCGGGCGGTGGGGTAGGCTCCGTGCCGATGCTCCGCCTCGATCTCGGCCTCGCGCGCCTCGGCTCCCTCGCGCTCGTGCTCTCGCTCGGCTGCGGTGACGAGGGCGGCGCGGCGTCGAGCGCTGACGCGTCGTCGTCGAGCGACGCATCGGCGACCCAAGGCACCTCCGGCACGGAGACCACGTCGAGCGATCCGACCGACGCGACGACCAGCGGCGTCGAGACGACCGGCGCCGACACCACGGGCGCCGACACCACGGGCGCCGACACGCCGCTAACGGACGAGTACCTGCTCGAGGGCGACGACATGTTCCCCGAGGGGGTCGCGTTCGATCCGACCGCGCGGGCCTTCTACGTCGGCAGCCTCACCGAGGCCGGCATCACCCGTGTCGACGCCGAGGGCACGCAATCGGTGTTCGTGGCCTCGGGTCCGACGATGCTGTCGAGCGCCGGCATGAAGGTCGACGCCGCCGCGCGACGGCTGTGGGTGTGCGGCAGCGACGATGCCGGCAGCTCGCGCGTCTACGTGTACGGGCTCGACGACGCGTCGCTCGTCGAGACCTTCGGGCTCGGGCTGCTGATCGACACCGCCTCCTGCAACGACCTCGCGCTCGACGCCGAGGGCGCCGCGTACGTCACCGATCCGCCGTCGTCGGCGATCCACCGGCTCGCCGTCGGCGGCGACGCCTCGGTGTGGGCGACCGATCCGCTGTTCGACCCCGAGCTCATGAGCCTGGGACTCAACGGCATCGCCGTGACGCCCGACGGCACGGCGGTGATCGTGACCAAGTTCATCAGCAAGCAGCTGCTGCGGGTGTCGATGGACGATCCCACGCAGATCGCCCCGATCGACCTCTCCGGTGAGGACTTCGCGGGCGGCTCGCTCGTCGCCGGGCCCGACGGCATCGTGTTCGAGGGCGACACGCTCTACGTCGTGTTCGACGACGTCGTCGCGGAGGTCGTGTTGAACGCGGACTGGACATCGGGCGCCGTGTCGATCCTGACGCCGCCGACCGCAGGCCTGTCGACGGCGACCGTCGCCGAAGGCGAGGTGTATGCGGTGAAGAGCGAGGTGACCGCGTTCGCGTTGGGCAGCGCGCCAGAGCTGCCGTTCCGGATCGTCCGCGTGCCGCGGTGAGGGGTGGGGCGGCGAGTCGGTGTGACGGTGGGCGGCGGGCGCGCTCGGCCGCGGAACTGGCCAGCGGCCCTTGGTGGTGGGACAATCCTCCCGAGCCGAACCGATGTCGAACCCCGCGAGCATCGAACTCCCCGAGGACCTCCGAGCGTTCGCCGAGGAGTGCGTGCGCGCGGGCAAGAACGCCAGCATCGCGGATGTCGTACGCGAAGCGCTCGAGGCGAAGAAGCGCGAGACACTCCGCGAGGCCCTCGATGAGGGGATCGACGAGCTCGACGCTGGGCTTGGTATCGAGACCTCCGTCCAGGAGTTGATGGCGGAGGTCATTGCCGAGGTTGGGCTCGCACCGTAGCGGTGACTTCGATGTACCGGCTGATTCGGTCCCGCCAAGCGAAGCGCGACATCGTCGAGGTGTTGCGCTTCACTCGACGGCGGTGGGGCGATGGTCAGGCGCGGGAGTACGCGGCGTTGATTGGTGAGGCCCTGGTCGCGATCGCGACCAACCCCGAGGTCGGCAAGGCGCGGCAGGACATCCGGCCAGGAGTGTTCGCCTATCGCCTCCGCCAGCTGGGTCGGCCGGCGCGACACATCGTGTTCTATCGTCTGGGCGATTCTGGCGTGGTGGAGGTGGTCCGAGTTCTCCACGAGGCCATGAACTTCGAGCAACAACTTCCCTGATGGCCGATCGAGTGCTCAGGCATGTGCGAGTCTTCGCGTATGGCTCGCTCATCTGGCGGCCGGGCTTCGCTGCCTCGAGTCGCTCCCCGGCGGTGGTGCGCGGGTGGTCGCGGCGGTTCTGGCAGGCGTCGACGGATCACCGCGGGGTGCCGGGTGCCCCGGGCCGCGTGGTGACGCTCGTGCGCGACGTCGACGACGCGCGCTGCCACGGGGTGGTGTTCGATCTGCCGCCCGATCGCGCCGACGAGATCGTCGCCATGCTCGACATCCGCGAGAGCGGCGGCTACGTCCGCGACGTCGTGCCGCTCGAGCACCCGGATGGCCGGCCGTTCGGCGAGGGGCTGGTCTGGATCGCGCACCCCGACAACCCGCACTGGGCGGGCCCGACGACCCTGCCGCGCCTGGTCGAACACATCCGCAGCGCGAGGGGGCCGAGCGGCCCGAACCTCGAGTACGTGCTCGAGCTCGCGGATGCACTCGCGCGGGAGGGGATCGAGGATCTCGGGATCGCGGCGCTGGCGAGGGCGCTGCGCGAGGTGGGGTGATCGCGACGGGTCCGCCGGTGGACGGCCCGCGACCTCGCCGGCCGTCAGTTGGGCGCGACGAAGTTCTCGCACGTCTCGGCGATGGTCTCGACGGTCTCGGCGAACACCGGCGAGTAGTCGGGCAGACACACACTTGCGAGCACGCCTTGCTCGCCGAACGACTCGATGAACCCGATGAGGTTGGGGCTCTCGACGCCGCCGTTGCACGCGACGTTGTCCCACGGGACGAACCCGATCACGACGATGGCCTTCTCGTCGTTGTTCTTGGCTTCGAGCACGAGGTCGTACCACATCGTCGTGTCCGTCGTCGGATGGGCGTCGTCGAGATCGAAATCGAACGGTGGGTCGTCGGTGATGATCACGACGACGAGGATTGAGTTCGGGCGCAGGAAGTTATCGTTGCACGCGCCGCTCTCGGCCTTCTCGGGGTCGAGCGCTGCGATGAGCGCCGTGACGGGCTGCTCAATCGGACTGCCCGACGTGCCGACCTGCGCGATGCACGGGAACTTCACCGCGAGGTCGTCTTCTTCGGTCAGGAATCGATGACCGTCTTCGAACGGTTCGCAGTCCATGTTCGAACTCTCGAACGCGCCCGTCGTGCGCGTGACGAGCGAGCCGATCGTCGTGCAGCCGGGTGCGTTGTTCCCGTAGTTGTCGCTGGTGATCACCCCGAGGTTGAACGAGTTGACGTTGCCCAGCGAGTCCTCGACCGCGGTGATGAAGCCCTGGAAGCTGTTGAGGAACTTGACCTGCTGCGCCGTCATGCTGCCGCTGTTGTCGACGACGAAGAGGAAGTCGATGCCTTGGCACCCCTCCTCGAGGAACGGCGCATCGGGCGACTTGCCGACATCGAAAACGACCGGTCCGCTCTCGTCGACTTGGCCTGTGCCGACACCCGACGTCGTCGCCGGGTTGTCCGTCGACGGGCTCCCCGTCGGGTCCTCCGTCGAGTCGCTCCCCTTGGACTCGCTGCCGCTGGTCGACGGCGGAGTGCCACTGCTGCCGCCCTGCGACTCACCCGCGCCGGGATCGTTCGAGCTGCAACCGACGAGGCATGCCCCGAGGCACCAGAGAACCGTCGACATCCGCGTGATCAACATCGCCACCTCAGCCACTCGAAGCTAGTCACCCGGATCAGGGTTTTCTACCAAAAAGATCACGCGTCCCCGTGCACCGCGAGGGTGCGGTCGCCGAACTCGCGGAGCTTGTCGAGGATCTCGTCGGCGGTCTTGGTCCAGACGAAGGGC
>JBIJCC010000067.1:0-52989 GCA_044344875.1 Nannocystaceae bacterium | reverse complement strand
GAAGGGCTCCGCCTGCTCTCGTAGATCCAGCTGCTCTCGGGGTCTCGTTCATCTCGCTCTCGCTGCTCGCCCCCTACAGTAAATTGGTCGGGCTCGCTGGCTTCAAACTTCTTGGCACAGAGGGTCGGCGTGCGCACGCAGCCGGAGCCCGTCTCGCCACCGGACTCGCCCGAGCCTGCGGTGCCGCTCTCGCTGGCGAGGTTGGCGTCGGAGTCGACGCCCTTGTCCGCCGCGTCACACGCGAGCAGGCCGAACACCCAGCCCAACCATCGTCGCTGCAGCACACGACCATCCATCACGGGATCGTACGCTCGCCAGCGTCGCGTGTCGACGCGGCGTGCGGAGACCAGCGGTGCACGAGGTCCTGCGCGACCGCGATCGCCCGATCGTCGAGCCCGACGATCCACGGCTCTGCCCACGGCAGCGCGGCCCGCAGTCGTGCCCGCACACCCGCGACGTCGCCGCCGCCGAGCAGCGCCTCGACGAGTGCGGCCTGCCACGCGGCGAGCTGCGTCTCATCCATGATCGTGCCCCGCCGCGGGCTCCGCCGCCTGCACGCACGCCCGCACCGCGTGGAAATCCTCGCGCAACCGCTCGGCCTCGCCGGGCTCGGACAAGCCCTCGCCGATGCGCTCGAGCACCACGACCTCGAGCGCGGGGCAGCGCGGCAGACACCTCGACAACAGCGCGAGCACCTCGTCGGGGACGCCGTGGTCGTGGGTGTCGCGGCGGAAGCGATCGGGACTCGCAGCACCGGGTACCGTCCACCAGCTCCCCCCCGAGACGTGGATGCAGCGCGCGCGGTGCAGCGGATACGTCGCGAGCACCGCGTCCGCGTCGAGGTCGTAGTTCACGAGCTGGCACCACAGGTTGTGCAGGTCGAGCACGAGGTAGCCGTCGACCGCGTCGAGCACGTCGGCGATCATCGGGCCCTGCTGCCAGGGCTCGTCGGGCGAGAGCGCCAGCGCGAGGTTCTCGATCCCGACCGGCACGCCGGTCACCGCGGCGATGCGCGCGAGGTTGTTCGTCAGCACCGCGCGCGCGCCGGGACCGTCGGGCATCGGCAGCGGCGCGCCGGCGATCCGATCACCCGCGAGCATGAAGCCGAGGTGCTCCGAGATCCCGCACAGGGGGCGCCTCCCGATCTCGTCGGCGAGTCGCTCGAGCCACGGGCCGTGCCGCGTCTCGCCGTCGACGCTGCCCGCCGAGTAGGTCACGCCGTGGCCCCACAGCCGACCCGCCGCCGCGTAGTGATCGAGCAGCACCGGGATCCAGCCGGGCACCTCGCGCGAACCCCAGCCCTGATCGAAGCTCCACTCGATCGCGTCGACGATCCCCTGCTCGAACAGCGGGATGATCGCGGCGCGGTACGCCCCGTCGAGCATCAGCGACAGGCCGACGTGCGCGGTCATGCGGGGCGCCGTCACGGTGGGTCAGCGTGCACGGTTCGAGCGCGCGCCGTCACCCCATCCCGCACGGCCCACACTCCCACGTCTTCGGCGGCGGCGGCGGCTCGACGGGCGGCGGCACGGGTCGCACGACCGGCTGGGCGATCGGGCCCGGCGCGGCGATCGGGCGCACCACGGGGATCGGCGCGGGCGGATTGGCGCGGGCGCCCATGCCGGCGAACGGGGCTTGGGCCTGCGCTCGATCGCCCTGGGCCGCCGCGCAGCCCGCCGCGGGCGCGACCGTCGTGATCAACGCGGCGGCGCCGAGGCCGGCCCGCAGGTGCTCCATCATCGCTCGGGGCAGGTGCATGACCCCGGAACGCCGGCCGGCCGGGGCCACTTTCACCGGCGTCACTCGACGCGCAGCCGTAGGACCAGGCGGTCGCCGCCGCCGTCGGCGTCGACGCGCAGCGGCAGCTCCCACACACCTGGGGCGTCGAGCACGACGGGGTCGAGGCGCCAGCGCGTCGCATCGACGGCGGTGACCTCCGGGCGCTGCTCGGCCTGCAGCGTGCCGTCCTCGAGCGCGGGCATCTCGATCTCCACGCCGGTGGGCGGGCCGTCGCCCTGCTGCGCCACGATCACATCGAGCGCGAACGGCTCGACCGTCGGCGGCCACGCGTCCGCATCGGCGTCGAGCGTCACCTCGAAGATCCCGGCTTCGGTCGGGTAGGCGACGCCGAGGCGCATCGTGACGGGCTCGGGCGTGTTGGGATCGGTCCAGACGCAACCCTCGTCGCAGGCCGTCATGAACAGCCCGCCGGTGAGGACCAGGCGACGTGCGAGGCGACGTGCGGGGATCATGCCGACCACCCTGGGTCGCGGCCGCGGCCCCACCAAGCGCAGTCACTGCGGGCGCATGCGGCCGTCCCCTGAACGCCCTGCCGGCACGAAAAGCGCACGGTAGGGGGTCATGGCGGCCCGTCTACGGGGGTTTCGAGGTTCCGGGTCCCGAAGCTTGATTTTGATAATAATTTTCATTATCAATTACCGCGATGTCGCCCCTGCCCCGCGTCGCCGCGGTCCTGCTCGTCGTCGGGTGTGCCGCCGAGGAACCCACGACGACGAAGCTCGTCGGTCTCGATCCCACCGACGCGCCGATCGCCGATCTCGATCCGACCTGGCGCGCCCGCTTCACCGCCGGCGACGCGGTCTTCGAGACGGTGTTCCGCGAGAGTCAGGGCCTCGGTCCGCTCTATGTCCGCACCGCGTGCGCGGCGTGCCACGCCGACGACGCGAAGGGCCCGGGCTTCGTGACGAAGATGGCCGCGACCGCCGACGCCGCGATGCTGCTGCAGTGGGGGGACACCGCGCGGCCGTACACGGCCGCGGGCGCGAGCACGCCGATCGCACCGCCCGATGATCCGCGCGTCACCGTCTCGCGGCGCATGGGCCCCGCGGTGTTCGGCCGCGGCTACCTCGAGGCCGTCGATGATTCCGAGATCCTCCGCGTCGAGCGCGAGCAGGCCGAGCTCGTCGGCCCGATCCGCGGCGTCGCCAACCGCGTCGCGTGGCACGCCGAGATCGCCTCGGACGGTCGCTTCCACGATTACGCGGCGGGGGACACCGGGCTCATCGGTCGCTTCGGGCTCAAGGCCGGCGTCGCGACGCTCGACGACTTCGCGGCCGCGGCGTTCCTCGGTGACATGTCGATCACCTCGCCGCTGCGCCCGAACGAGCTGCCCAACCCCGATGGCGTCACCGACGACATGCACGCCGGCGTCGACATCGACGCCGACGACGTGAACCTCGCCGCGGACTACGTGCGCCTGCTCGAGCTGCCGCTGCGGCCCGACGTCGACGACGGGGACGACGGCGCCGCGCTGTTCGAGGAGATCGGCTGCGCGACGTGCCACGTGCCCACGCTGCACACCCGCGCCGACTGGCCGATCGCCGCGCTGGCCGACATCGACGCGCCGATCTACTCCGACCTGCTGCTGCACGACATGGGCGCTCAGCTGGCCGACGGCGTCACCGATGGCCTGGCCGGTCCGCAGCAGTGGCGCACCGCGCCGCTCATCGGGCTGCGTCACCTGCGGGCGTACCTCCACGACGGCCGCGCCGCGACGATCGAGGACGCGATCATCGCCCACGGCACCACCGATTCAGAGGCGGCGGAGGTCACCCGCGCCTTCCTCGAGCTCGACGCCGACGATCGCGACGCGTTGCTCGCGTTCGTCGAGGCGCTCTAGCTCGCCCCATTGAACCACCGTTCGAGACCACCATGCGAACCCACGCCATCCTGCCGTTCACCGCCAAGTCCCTCGTCGTCGTCGTTTCCACGCTCGTCGGCTGCGCCACTTTCCTCGTCGGCTGCGCCGAGACGGGCGACTCCGCGGACGCCGAGTCCGAGACCGTCGAGGCGGTCAAGCGCATCGTCGACACCGATCTCGAGGCCATGCACGCCGCCGCCGTCGCGCTGCAGGCCGCCGCGCCCGCGCCCGATGCCGACGGTTGGAACGCCACCGACGACGCCGCCGCGGTCGATGCGATGCGCGGTCACTGGTCCGACACCCGCAATGCCTACGAGCGCATCGAGGGCGCGATCGCGGTGCTGTTCCCCGATCTCGACGCCTCGACCGACGAGCGCTACGACGGCTTCCTCGCCGAAGGGCCCGACGACGATCTGTTCGACGACCAGGGCGTGATCGGCGTGCACGGGGTCGAGCGGATCCTCTGGGCCGACGCGCACCCGGCCGCGACGATCGCGTTCGAGTCGGCGATCCCCGGCTACACCGCGGCCGCGTATCCGGCCGACGCGGCCCAGGCCACCGCGTTCCGCGACGCGCTGCTGCAGCGGCTCGTCGACGACATCGCGCTGATGCAGGATCGCTTCCGGCCCCTGGCGCTCGACGCCGCCGCGGCGTACGGCGGCGTGCTCGGATCGATGTCCGAGCAGGTCGAGAAGGTCGAGCTCGCGGCGACCGGCGAAGACGAGTCGCGCTACGCCCAGCACACGCTCGCCGACATGCGCGCGAACCTCGAGGGCGGCCGGCGGATCTTCGCCGCGTTCGAGCCGTGGCTCGAGGAGGAGGGCGGCGAAGCGGTGATCGCGGACGTGCGCGCGCGCTTCGACGCCGTACAGGCCGCCTACGACGCGCTGCCCGGCACCGCGCTGCCGGCGATCCCCGAGGGCTGGAACCCGGACGCGCCCGACGCCGACGATCTCGCGACGCCCTATGGCACGCTGTGGACGCTGCTCGTCGACGAGGTCGACCCCGAGCAGGAAGACCGCATGGTCTCGCGGATGTCCGAGGCGGCCGATCTGCTCGACATCCCCGTCCTCCCGTGAACGCCCTGAACGCCCTGAATGCCATGATCCGCACCACCGCACGTCTCCTCGCGCTCGCCCTCGTCTCCGTGCCGGCCGCGTGCGACGGGGGCGACGACGACGGCGAGGGCGGCGAGTTCATCGCGCTGCAGCGCGACTTCGCCGGCGTCGGCACGTGGGAGGTGATGTGGTCCGGCGCGGGCGAGGCGATGGCGGCCCACCCCGCGGGCATGCGCACGGTCTACGTCAACGATCCGCCGCCGCCCGGCGACGAGTTCCCGACCGGCACGATCATCGTCAAGACGATGGAGTCGAGCGCGGTGGACACGGGCCTGCTGATCCACGCGATGGCGAAGCGCGGCGGCACGTTCAACCCCGAGGCCAACGGCTGGGAGTGGTTCGAGCTCGCGCTCGACGACGAAGAGCGGCCGATCATCATCTGGCGCGGCGAAGCGCCGCCGGACGGCCACTGCTACGGGTGCCCACCGGGGGTGGATCCGGCGACGGCGAAGGGGATGGTCGACTGCAACATGTGCCACGCGACGGCGGCGGAGAATGACTTCGTGCACAGCGTGAAGCTGCGGTAGGTCGGCCTACCCGCGCCGCCCCTCGTTGTCCCACGCGGCATCCCGCACCTCCGCGACCTCCGGGTCCTCCTCGCGCATGAGTCGCTCCGCCTCCTGCATCGCGAGGCGGGTCCGAGCGAAGCGCGCGTCCTCGTCGCCCCACAGCGGCACGAGCTCCTCGATCTCGCGCTCCTCGTGGTCGCGCCAGCGGCGGGCGAGGCGGTGGGCGGTGTGGGCCCGGAAGCCGAGGGCCCGCAGGGCGACGATGCCGGTCTCGAAGGCGGCCGCGAAGGTCTCGCGGTGGACGTCGACGATGCCGGCGCGGCGTAGCTCGACGTAGTGCGGGCGATCGCGGGCGCGGGCCAGGATCCGCAGCTTGGGGAAGTGCTGGCGGACGACGTGCGCGACGGCCATCGCCTGCTCGCGATCGTCGATCGCGAGGACGAACAGCGAGGCCCGGGCGCAGCCGGCCGCCTCGAGCAGCTCGATGCGCGACGCGTCGCCGTAGTAGACCTTGACGCCGAGCCGGCCGAGGACGTCGACCATCTCCGGGTCGAGGTCGAGGACCGTCATCGGGATCCGGTTGGCCCGCAGGATGCGGCCGACGATCTGGCCGAAGCGACCGTAGCCGGCGATGACCACCGCCGCGTCCTGGTGCGGGATGTGATCGTGGGGGCGCGCCTCGCCGCGATCGCCGACCGCGGGCAGGATCCACCGCTCGAGCGCGACGAAGCACAGCGGGGTCAGGGCCATCGACACCGCGATCGCGGCGACCAGGGGCGCGGCGACGCCCTCGTCGAACACGCCCGTGGTGCGGCCGAACGACACCAGCACGAACGCGAACTCCCCGATCTGCGGCAGGGCGAAGGCGACGATCCACCGTGCGGGCCGATCGAGCGCGAAGCTGCGGCCGAGCACGTAGAGCACGCCGAGCTTGAGCGCCATCGTGCCCACGACGATGCCGAGGATCGTCGCCGGCTCGGAGGCGAGCAGGCCGAAGTCGATCTGCGCCCCGACCGAGATGAAGAACAGCCCGAGCAGCAGGCCCTTGAACGGCTCGATGTCGGCCTCGAGCTCGTGGCGGTACTCGCTGTCCGCGAGCACGACCCCGGCCATGAAGGTGCCGAGCGCCGCCGAGAAGCCCACGACGTGCATGAGCAGGGCGATGCCGACGACCAGCAGCAGCGCGAACGCGATGAACGACTCGCGCAGGCGCACGCGGGCGAGGAACTGGAACACCGGCCGGACCACGAAGCGACCGGCCGCGACGATGCCCGCCACCGCGAGCGCGAGCGCCAGCGCGGATTGCCACGCCGCGCGGTCGTCGGCGTCGGCGGTGTCGACGGCGTGGATCGCCAGCAGCGGGAACACGCCGAGAATGGGGATCACCGCGATGTCCTGGAACAGCAGGATCGAGAAGCTCGCCTGGCCGCCGTTGGTCTTGAGCAGGCCGCGCTCGGCGAGGCTCGCAAGGACAATCGCCGTCGACGACATCGCGAGCACCAGGCCGATCGCGACCGCGGTGCGCCACGGCAGGCCCAGGGCGATCGCGCCGGCAGCCACCACCGCGGCGCAGCCGACCACCTGCAGGCCGCCGAGCCCGAGGATCGGCCGCCGCAGATCCCACAGCAGCGCCGGTCGCAGCTCGAGCCCGACGAGGAACATCATCATCACCACGCCGAACTCGGCGAAGTGCATGACCTCGCCGCCCTCGTGACCGACGATGCCCAGCGCGAACGGGCCGATCGTCGCGCCGGCGATGAGGTAGCCCAGCACGGCGCCCAGGCCCGCGCGCTTGGCCAGCGGCACGAACACGACCGCGACGCAGAGGTACACGAACGCCTGCAGCAGGATGTCGCCGGTCATGGGGTCTCCTCGCGGATCATCGCGGCGAGCACGTCCGCGTCGTTGAGGCGCGCAGCTCGGGCGGCGCGCTCGAGGTCGAGTCGGTCGTCGCGCAGCGCCGTGATCACGCGGCGGTAGGCGTCGACCAGCTCGGGCAGTCCGAGGTCCGCCGCCGGTCGCAGCGCGCCGTGGGCGACGAACGGCGCCAGGAATCGCATGCCGCAGAGGTTGGCGGTCTGCTCCCACGGCGCGAGCAGCTCGCGTACGGTGAAGCGGTTGGATCCGCCGCGCTCGTAGGCGCTGGCGGGCCCGCCGGTGGTCGTCACGTTGAACGTCAGCTTGTCGCGCAATCGATCGCCGCGATCGCCGTAGGCCCAGCCGTGCTCGAGCACCATGTCCTGCCACTGCTTGAGGATCGCCGGCGTCGAGTACCAGTAGAACGGGTGGTGGAAGACGATGACGTCGTGCTCGATCAACAGGGCCTGCTCGCGGCGGACGTCGATCGCCAGCGTCGGATACTCCTCGTAGAGATCGTTGACGGTGACCCCGTCGAGGTCGCGCACCGCCTCGAGCAGCGGTCGGTTCACCGACGAGCGCTCGTACACGGGATGGGCGAACTGGATCAGCACGCGGCGCGCCGTGGCTGGGGGCATCCGGGCGAGGATACGGGGAGGATCGCGGCGGAACCATCGGGTCGTGCCCGAACCAGGCGAATCCACCGCCGTCCGGCGGCGCCTGCGATCCTTGCATATTGAGCGGCAGTCGCTCAATATGCAAGGATGTTGGACCGGCCCTCCGTGGCGCGACAGATCGAGCTTCGCCTACGCGAGGCGCCGGTCGTGACGCTGCTCGGGCCCCGCCAGTGCGGCAAGACCACGTTGGCGCGCGACCTGGCGTCGCGGCGCCGTTCGACGTACCTCGACCTCGAGGACCCCCAGAGCGCCGCCCGCCTGCAGCAGCCGATGACCACGCTCGCGCCGCTGCGCGGCCTCGTGGTGATCGACGAGATCCAGCGCGCCCCCGCGCTGTTCGAGATCCTCCGCGTGCTCGCGGATCGCCCTGCCCATCCGGCGAGGTTCCTCCTGCTCGGCAGCGCGTCCCCCGAGCTCGTCGGCGGGTCCTCGGAGTCGCTCGCGGGTCGCGTCGCGTTCGTCGAGATGGCCGGCTTCGACATCGAGGAGGTCGGCGCCGACAAGCTGCGGCAGCTATGGTTCCGAGGCGGGTTCCCCCGTTCGTTCCTCGCCAAGAGCCACGCGCAGAGCGAGCGCTGGCGCGAGGACTTCATCCGCACCTTCCTCGAGCGCGACCTACCGCAGCTCGGTCTGCGCAGCTCGGCTGCGACCTACCGCCGGTTCTGGACCATGCTCGCCCACACCCACGGCGGTGTCCTCAATGCCTCGGCGATCGGGCAGTCGCTCGGCGAGGCCCATACGACCGTGCGTCGGCACCTCGATCAACTCTGCGGCGCGCTCGTGCTGCGACAGCTCGCGCCGTGGTTCGAGAACCTCGGCAAGCGCCAGGTGAAGTCCCCCAAGGTCTACGTGCGCGACACCGGGCTACTGCACACGTTGCTCGGGGTGCGCTCGTTCGCGGCGCTCGAGGGGCACCCAAAGCTGGGCGCGTCGTTCGAGGGCCTCGTGGTCGAGCACGTGATCGCGGCCGTCGGCGAGCGCAACGCGTATTTCTGGGCGACGCCCGCGGGCGCCGAGCTCGACCTGTTCCTGACCTTGGGCGGCGCGCGCTACGGGGTCGAGGTCAAGTACGCGGACGCGCCGACGATCACGAAGTCCATGCGGGTCGCGCTGCACGACCTCGGGCTCGAGCGCCTGTTCATCGTCGGTCCGGGGACCGACGCCTATCCGCTCGACGAGCGCATCGAGGTCTGCCCGCTGCCCGCGCTGGTGGCGAAGCTGCGTCGCCTGCGGTGACGATCCGGCGCCGACGTCAGCGGCGGCGTCGGAGCACCACGAAGCCGATCGCGCCCGCGAACGACAGCAGCGTGATCGGGGGCATGGCACCCGGCCAGCCTCCGACGTCGAGCCACGCGCCGTAGCCGAGCAGCAGGGTGTGCAGGGCGACGAGCAGCAGCACGACGCGGCCGACGCCGGGCACCAGGCTCGTGCCCGGCACCTGTGCCGTCGCAGGGCGCGTGGTGGTGACGTGGCCGAGCCACAGTACGAGCACCGTGGCGACCACGCCCGCGAGCATCGAGGCCTCGCCGTTCCAGCGCATGCGGCCGGTCGCGAGGTAGTGCTTGGGCAGGTACGCCGGGTCGAGCACGAGCAGCGACAGCATCATGTGCACGAGCGCCAGCGCGAGGCCGAGCAGGCCCGCGTGCTTGCGCCGCGCCTTGTCGGCGACGACACCGGAGATGCCGAGCATCGCGAGGCTCGCCACCGAGATCGCCTTGTTCGCGACGAACACGGGGATCTGCTCGACGCTGACGTCGCCGAACACGTTGTACCGGACCACGGCATACGCCAGGCTCGCCGCGAGCACACCGGCGACCACGGAGACGTCGCGCACCGCGGGAGCATACTAGGAAGGCCGCGCGCGCGGGTGGGCGAGGTTGTGCGCCGGCCGCGGGACCCTCGGGGATCCTCGGGGGCGCTGGCCGCGATCAACGCCGGCGCCGCGGCGTCGCGAAGGGGTGCTCGAAGTAGCCGGTCAGCGCGAAGAACAGGCTGTGCTGCGCTCGGCTCAGGCCGTCGTCGTCGTCGTGCACGGCGTCCCGGCGATAGAAATACCCGGCGTCGCTGGTGCTGCGGTCGTAGCGGTACTCGACCCGCAGCAGGACGTGGTCGAACAGCGTGAGGTTGTTGCCGTAGACCCCGGAGAGCATGAGCTGATCGACGCCGAACATCCGCCCGTTGCGATCCCAGAACGCCTCGGCGCGCCCGACCATGTCCCAGCGCACCCGGTCGCGCCGCGAGGTCCAGATCCGACCGCGTCCGGTCAGCGCGCCGCCCATCCACAGCGCGACCGGCTCGTTCACGATCGCGGTGAGGCGCTCGCGTCCGATGTCGAACACCGCCGAGAGCCCCCAGCGACCCACGTCGTAGACCAGCCAGGAATCCGAGAGCGCCCGCCATGCCCGCGGTCGGTTGTCGACGTCCTCGGCGCCGAAGTGGAACCACTGCGACAGCGTCAGGCCGTCGATCGGCGTGTACGAAGCGCCCGCGAGCGCGCTGGGTAGACGGTTGATGTCGCCGTACGTCTGCCAGCCGCTGGTGATCCACAGCTGCGCGACTGCCTTGCGACCGATCGGCTGGCTGACGCGGCCGCCCATCAGCACGTAGGGCACCGCGTTGAGGTGCCACGGCGTCGAGTACGTGGGGTTGTCCTTGGACCAGAAGCTGTAGATGCCGATCGGCGTGGTGAACAGGCCGACCGCGAACTCGGTGCCGACCTTGGGGATCCGCACCCCGACGTTGGCGCGCCCGAGGTGCTGCCACACCTCCGGGCCGGTGAACTGGCTCGCGTCGCCGCCCGGTCGCGGCTCGGTCGACAGGAGCGCGGTCGCGGCGGCACCGATCTGCCCGGCGAGCTCGAGCAACCACGGCTCGTCGTCGGTCGGGGTGTGGCGCAGGTACGCGACCGCGAGGTGGACGCTGAACTCGTTCACCCGCGGCGAGGTGAAGTTGCCGCGATCGACGTGGTTGTCGGGCAGGTTGCTGTCGAAGACGTAGCCGGTGTCGATGAAGCCGCCGACGGCCCAGTTGCGTGGACGGTCGTCGTGGTCGTCGTGTCGGTGGCGAGAGCGGCGATGTCGAGCATGGCCCTGGTCGTCGCTTCCGCCGTCCGTCGTCGTCGGCTCGGCGCGCGCCGGAGGGTCGACCGGCGTCGTGCTGGTCTCGGCCGGCGCGAGTGCGGCCATGGCCGGGCCCTCGACGGTAGGATCCACCGCGACCCCCTGCGGGCCCTCGTACGGCCGCGCCGGGCCGATCAGAACCGCGAGCAGCACGCAGGCCGGCGTCATCGACGGGCGTGAGCATCGGCCGTCGGGCGCCCGGCCGCAAGTTCTCGCCGCGCTTTGACACCGACCGCCGCGCTCGCGGACACTGCCGGCCGTTGCTCGGCCTGTCGCGCTACCAATGGCTCGTGCTCGGGGCTGCCTGGCTCGGCTGGGGCTTCGATGTGTTCGACGGGCTGCTGTTCAACTACGTCGCGCCGATCTGCGTGCCCAACCTGCTGGGCTACGCGCCGTCGGACCCGGCCGCGAAGGCCGAGACCATGATGTGGACCGCGACCCTGTCGAGCGCGCTCTTGCTCGGTTGGGCGCTCGGCGGCGTGCTGTTCGGCAAGCTCACCGACCGGCTCGGTCGCACGCGCACGATGCTGCTGACGATGCTGACGTACGCGTTGGGCACGGCGGCCTGCGCGTTGGCGCCGAACCTGTGGGTGCTCGCCGGCTTCCGCTTCGTCGCGAGCCTCGGCATCGGCGGGGAGTGGGCGGCCGGGGCGTCGCTGGTGGCCGAGACCATGCCCAAGGACAAGCGGATCCTCGGCGGCGCGCTGCTGTACACCTCGGCGCCGATCGGCATGCTGCTGGCGACGTTCGTCAACGACGTGTTCACGCGGCAGCTCGACTCGATCGCGGCGGATCCGTCGATGTCGTGGCGCATCGTGTTCGTCACGGGGCTGATCCCGGCCGGCGTTGCGGTGCTCATCCGCATGAAGGTCAAGGAGCCCGAGGGCTGGGCGCCCGCGGAGCGCACCGAGCTGCGCGAGCTGTTCACGCCCCGGCTGCGCCGCCGGACCTTCGGTGGGCTCGCGATGGCGATCGTCGCGCTGGTCACGTGGTGGAGCGTGTCGGCGTTCATCCCGGTGATCGCGAGCTTCCTCGCCGCCGACACGGCGCCCGATCCGAGCAAGTTGGCCGATCTCAAGGTCGAGTACATCACGATCGGGACGGCCGCGTTCGCGATCGGCGGCCTGTTCGGCACGCTGCTGACCGTGCCGGTGGCGCTGCGCCTGGGTCGGCGGCCGATGTTCACGATCTACTTCATCGGCAGCGCGATCGCGATCTGGGCCGCCTTCGGGGCGCCGGTGGCCGCAATCACGCGGCTGTACCTGATGTTCGGCGTCGGCGTGACCGTGTTCGGAGTGTTCGGTGCCTTCAGCTTTTATCTCCCGGAGCTGTTCCCGATGCGGCTGCGCGGGACGGGGGCCGGCTTCTGTTACAACGCCGGCCGAGTGATCACCGCGGGGTTCCCCTTCGCGGTGGGCATGATCGTGATGAAGGGCGTGAACCCGGTGTGGGTGCTGCAGTGGGTCGCGCTGGCGCCGGTGGCCGGGCTCGTGTTGCTCGCGCTGGGCCTCGCGGTCGAGACCCGCGGCCACGAGATCGACTGACCCGTCGTCGTCGTCGGCCTTGCGAGCGCGCGCGCGGCTCCGTACGATCGAGATCGTGGCCCAGCCCCCGCGAGCCCCTCCGCGCGCGGCGACGCCAGCGAGCGCCGCGACGATCGTCACGGGGGGATCGGCGCCGATTCCCACGCCCGGATCGCAGCCGAGCCTCCCGCGGCCGCCCGCGCCGAGCGCGGCGCGATCGAGCGCACCGCGATCGGGCTCGCCGTCGTCGGTCTCCTCGGGGCGGGGCGTGGCCGCGAAGCTGTGCCCGACCTGCGGCGAGCGCTTCCCCGTCGACTACCGCGTGTGTCCGCGCGATGTGGTCCCGCTCGAGCGCCTGAGCGAAGACGAGGCCGATCCGCTGATCGGCGTGATGCTGGCGGATGCCTACCGCGTCCTGCGGATGATCGGCCAGGGCGGCATGGGCCGGGTCTACGAGGCCCGCCACGCGCGGCTCGGCGCGCGCCGCTTCGCGGTGAAGGTCATGCACGAGGAGCTCGCGCGCAAGCCCGAGCTGGTCACACGATTCCGCCGCGAGGCCGAGACCGCCTGCGTCGCCGCGCACCCCAATGTGGTGCAGGTGTTCGACGTCGCCGAGACCGAGGCGGGGCTACCGTTCATCGTCGCCGAGCTGCTCGAGGGCGAGGACCTCGGCCAGCGCCTGAGCACGACGTCGAAGCTGCCGCTCGCGACGACGGTGCCGATCGTGCGTCAGCTCTGCGCGGGCCTCAGCGCCGCGCATGCGCAGGGCGTCGTCCACCGCGACCTCAAGCCCGACAACGTATTCCTCGTCGGCGGCGACAGCCCGACGGTGAAGCTGTTGGATTTCGGCATCGCGCGGGTGAACGACACGGGCGCGGGCAACCGCACGCGCACGGGCGTGATCATGGGGACGCCGGCGTACATGGCCCCCGAGCAGGCCAAGGGCGCCAAGGTCGACGCGCGGGCGGACATCTATTCGGTGGGGGCGATCCTGTATCGGTGCTTGACCGGCCACGAGCCGTTCGAGGCCGAGGATCCGGCGGCGACGCTGACGGCGGTGCTGACGAAGGAGCCCAAGCGCCCGCGATCGATCGCGTCCGAGATCCCCGAGGGCGTGGAGTTGGTGATCGAGCGGGCGATGGCCCGGGACGTGGAGCAGCGCTTCCAGACGCTGGCGGAGCTCGACGCGGCCTTGGGTGCGCTGCACGACGACGGCGAGGCCTCGGCGGTCGTGAGCGTCCCGATCACGGGCTCGACCAGTGCCGCACCGGCGCCGGCCGATGGCACGCGGGCGGCCCAGCTGGCGCGGCCATTGGTGGCCGTATTGTCGGTGGTCGGCGTGCTGATGATCGCGTCGGGCGTGGCGGGATTGTTGGGTCGATTGCTGGCCCGCGACGAGGACGGCTTGGGCGGCAGCGAGGGCATGCTCGTGGTGCTCGGGACGGCGGCCGTGCTGGCGACGCCCGCGGGGATGTGGTTTCGCTGGGTGCGGCGGAGCGTGTGGGGGAACAGTCTGCGGGCGGTCGGGCTGGCGCGGCGGATGGGCACGACGATGGCCGCGGGGGCGATCGCGTATCTGTTGGTCGAATTCGTCGCGACGAGCGTGGAGCTGGCGGTCGCGGAGGCGCCGACGCTGCAGACGGGATTGGGGGTGTCGCTGGTGGCGGTGGCGCTGGCGATTGCGGTGGGGTGGGGGGCGGATCGGTGGATTGCTCGGGGGTGAGGGCGGGTGCGGGTCAACTTTCGAGAGATCATGGACCGCTTCGGGCACATCGATGGGTCGATCGTGCGGGCAGAAGCGTCGTTCTCGGGTGACGGCCGACCGTCGGCTGCGCGCGTCGTCGTTCGGTTCTACGCCTGGTGGGAGCACCCGCTCTTCCTCGCGAGGGAGGCGGACGCGGGCTGGAGATTCACGGATGCGGACGCGGGGGCCCGGGAGATGCTCGTGGAGGCGGAGGAGCCGCTGCGATTCGAGGTCCGCGCGGGGGACTCGGCGACAGAGATGGCGTTCTACACGGAGCACCCGGATCTCTGGGGGTACGAGGACCAGGGACAGATCTTCTGCAACTCGGCGTTCGATCCCGAGGAGTTGCTCGGCGCGCTCCTGCAGGAGGGCTTGCCCAAGGTGGATCGGGAGGTGCTGTTGCGCTACCTCTCTGCTCGCCCGAAGGATCCGCCCTTCTGCATCGCGGGCTTGCCCTGCACGCTCTTCCACCCGGTGAGGAAGCACCTGCGGCGCACGGGCGTCGATGTCTTCACGCCCCGCGAGCCGGAGGCGAGGATTTCGCCGGTGATGCTCAAGGTGGACGACAACGTGCTGGTGGTCGCGCGGGACTTCCATGTGGACGTTCCGGAGTTCGAACACCGACCGGAGTGGTTCGAGTCGGAGCAGAGCCGATGACCCGCCCGTCACTCCGCACGCGCAAGCCCGTCGACGCGCTGACTCCGGACGGCCTCGCGGCGTTTCCGATCTGGGAGTTTGCAATCGACGAGGAGGACGAGCCGGACCGTGACGAGACCTGGGTGCGGCCGGTGAAGGCCGCCCGGGTCCCGCGGGGACGCGCGTCGCTCTCCGTGGCCGCCGATGTCGAGACGGCGTCGGGCTTGCGATGCGATGGGTTCGTCGGAATCAGCACGATCGAGGCCGTGGAGATCGATGCGCTCGTCCTACTGGTGGGAGGCAAGTATCTCTTCTTGTCGGCCCGGCACCCGGAGACGCGCACCGAGCTCTGTGCGGCGTTGGGAGTTCGCGAGTCGGAGGCGTTTCCGCTGCGATATCGACTTCGGATTCTCATCCGAGGGGAGCGGGCGCTGCGGGAGGGGGTGGTCGCGTGATGGTCGCGCAGGTGCTGGCGCTCGAGATGGGTTCGGCGTGTCGGTAGGCGCCGCGGGGTGCCCTCGCGGCCCCAAGGGATGAGCCGTTTCTCGCAGCATCGGCCCGCGGCTCCGCGGACGCGCCCGGAACCCTGCCCGCTGTCGTGGCGGACACAGCCCTGCCGGCGTAGGATCAAGAGCTTGTCTGCCTCATCCCTGGGCCGCCGGCAGCTGCTCGAGCTGAGCCTCGCGGCGTTGCTCACCGGCTGCCCGGGCCGATCCTCCCAGCGCGTGCTCGTGCTGGGCGGCACTCGATGGATCGGACCGCATGTGGTTCGCGGCCTCGCGCGTCGCGGTCACACCATCACGTTGTTCAGCCGCGGACACACCGACCCACTCGCTTTTCCCGAGTTGGAGCAGCTTCGCGGTGACCGCGGTGGCGATCTGTCGGCGCTCGAAGGGCGGGCCTGGGACTGCGTCGTGGACCTCTCCGGCACTCGTCCGGGGTGGGTTCGGGACAACGCGCGCCTACTCGCGACCGCGGTCGATCACTATCTGCTGCTATCGAGCACCGCTGCGTACGCCGGATTCGATCGGCTGCCGGTCGATGAGTCGCTCCCGCTCCGTGCGCCGGGGAGCTCGGGGTACGGCGCGCGAAAAGCCGACTGCGAGCGCGAAGCCCAGATCGCGCTACCGGGCCGGGTGTGCTTGCCACGATCGGTCTACGCCGTGGGCGCGGGTGATCCCGACGGGCGCCTCGACGCGTGGCTCACCAGTGTCGCGAATCAGCCGAAGTTGAGCCTTCCTGGCGCGCCGGACACGGCCGTCCTCCTCGTGGATGTCGCCGACCTCGCGTCTCTGGTCGTCGCCCTCGTCGAGACACGCGCCGTTGGACCGTTCAACGTGGCGAATCGCATCACCGCGGGCGAGCTCATCGCTGCTTGTCGTGCTGCCGTTGGCACGAGCCCCGAGGTCGTATGGAACGTCGCTGACGAGCCCCCTCCGCCGATGCTCCACTTGCCCGAGGGTGCCCTCCGCTACTGGGGAGATCTGGACACGCGTCGCGCTCGCGACCACGGGTTCGCACCGCGACCGCTCGCGGCGACGGTCGGGGAAGCATGGGCGGCGAGAGCGAAGCGCCCCGCGGCGGTGGATCCGGCGCCCTGAGTCGGAGGCCGCGCTGGCCGGTAGCCCGGGCCTCGTCATGTCAGCCATTGACTTAGTCCGATGTCGACGTAGACTCCGTCGGTGAGGGTCACGTGGGATGACGCGAAGAACGTCGCCAACCAAGCCAAGCACGGCGTCTCCTTCGAGGAGGCCAGTGAGTTGCTCTCGTCCGGCGTCGAGTATCTCGAGATCTTCGACGACCTTCACTCCGAGGATGAGGAACGGTTCATCGCGATCGGCCCAGTGCGCCGCGGCGTTGTGCTCGTCGTCTGGACCGAGGTCACCGAGGAGACGACGCGGATCATCAGCGCGCGGTGGGCGACCAAGCGCGAGCGCACGGCGTATGAGGCCTTCGTGAAGGAGCAGCGATGACGGACATGCCAGAACTCACAGCAGAACAACTCGCGCGAGCGATTCCAGCGCGCGTGCGTCGTCGACTCATGGCCGGTAAGTTCGAGAGCGGCGCGGATGTGGCCGCCCTGCGACGCTTCGTCGGACTCACGCAGGCCCGATTTGCGCTGGCGATCGGGATCAGCGTCCACACGTTGCGAAACTGGGAGCAGGGGCGTCGGCAGCCGGACGGTCCCGCGATTGCGTTGCTACGCATCGCTGCGCGACACCCGAGGATCATTCGCGAGAACCTCGATTCGGCCGCGTGACCGCGATTAGCCGCCCAACAAATCATTCACCTGACGAGGCTTTGCCTCGCAGGTGAATGATTCTTCGTCGATCGCTACACCACGTTCGCCACGCAGAACACCGCGGCCACCACCGCCATCGGCCCAACCGCTCATGCCAGAGTCGGTTCGTTGATCGGTGCCAACTGCTGCCGCGACGAGCGCGTAGCCCGACGGGCAAGCGACCGTGGTTGTGCCCCCCTCACAGCCGACCACCTCCGCGGTGATGCCGACGATATCGTTCGCGGGATCGGGGACATGCCGGTCGACCTCTTGTCCCGCATTACCGTAGTGCCGGAGCGCCCCGAGGGTCGGCCTGACCGCCCCGCTCACCCCTTGCGAACCCACCCCCGCACCGCAAACCCCCCGAACACCACCACCAACACCGCATCGATCACGACGAACATCAGCGTCGCCTCCCCCTTGTACAGCCGGTTCCCCCACGCGCTGTCCGACGTCGCCACGTCCCGCATCCCCCACACCACGTTCGCGACAGAGAACACCGCGGCCACCACCGCCTGGTTTCCCCGCCCGTGCACCACCCGTCCGACCACGATCGTCAGCACGCCGATGAAGGCCATCAGCTGGTAGAAGAACAGGAAGAAGTCCTCGAGCACGGGCTCGGCGACCAGCTCGGGGGCGACGCCGAAGTCGAGCATGGCGTCGACGCCCCGGACGAGCATCGAGCTCGCCATCGCCACGTAGAGCGCGCCGATCACCGTGAACACGGTCTTGAAGCCGCGGATCGAGGATGTAGGTCCGGACATGCAGGGCTCCTGTTGGGTCGATCCTGCCCCCGGCCGTCGTTTCGCGCTTGAACTCACCTGCTATCGCGGTATCCCGCGTGACCGAGGCCCTCGGATCGCCGCCGCGCACCTGGGGCACGTGGTTCAAGCTGCAGCGGGCGATCGCCCGGACGGTCCTGTTCGGCGACACGCTGACCGAAGCGGCGCACGACGCCGGCTTCGCCGACTCGGCCCACCTCACGCGCACGTGCAAGCACCTGATGGGCGTGCGGCCGGCGAAGATGCTGCCGCAGATCGTCTACCTCGCCCCGCGCGGGTGACGTTCGACTCGACGTCTCACGCCCATGCCCTCAGCCCCGAATCCTCGACGTCAGCTGACGCTCTTCGTGCCCGCGACGTCGAGCGCGACGCTCGAGGCCGTGCGTCGGCGCCTCGATCCGATCCAGGCCGCGCTCATCGCCGTCCACGTCACGTTGTGCCGCGAGGACGAGCTCGTCGATCTCGACATCGAAGCAAGGCTCGAGCGGGTCCGGGCCTGGGACGCGGGGCCGATCCGATTGGGCTTCGGCGCGCCGCGGCGTTTCTCCGGTCGCGGCGTGCTGCTGCCCTGCGAGCAGGGCAGCGACGAGTTCCATCGCCTGCGCCAGTGGATCCTCGACGACCGAGGCGCGCGGCTCCACGATGCGCACATCACCCTGGCCCACCCTCGCAACCCGCGGGCGCCGACCAACGTCGACGCCGCGCTCGCGGAGATTCCGGCGACGCTGCGCGTGGCCTTCCCGTCCGTCGCGCTGATCGAGCAGGTCGGCGGCGCGCCGTGGGCGTTGCTGCAAGAGGCATCGCTCGGCGGAGGGTACGGCCATGCGTGAGGCCTGCCGCACCGCGCCCTTCGCCTGCGACGGTCGATCGCAGCTCGTCACCGTGGGCTACCCCGGTCAACCGGTCCAGCGCCGCGACGCGGAATCCAACGCCCTGCTCGACGAGACGCTCTGCCACATCACGCATTGCGGCTGCTACATCGATGGCATCGCGGCGTCGCCATCCGGCAAGTGGCTCGTCACTCAGCGGATCTCCGGCCAGGGCGAGTGGGGATACGACGTGTTCCGCACGCGCCCGCTGGTGCGCGAGGCGGGCGTCGCGGAGGAACGCGGGTACATCCTCGAGCTGCCGAGGTTCGCGCCCGACGAATCCTTCCTGGTCGGCGGCGCGGGTCCCGGTTTCCTCGGCGGATGGTGGGCGCACCCGGACGACGATCTCGAGGATCCGGCGCGCGGCGGCCCCGTCGTCCTCGGGTTCCTGTTCGTCCATCGCCTCCCGAGCCACGCGGTCACGCGTCACGAGCTGCGCGTGGATCTCCCGCCCGGATGGGTGCCCGACGATCCGTGGGCCCAGTGGTATGGGCCGCAAGAGATCACGCCGCGCATCGACGCCGTGACGCTGGTGCCGTCGTGGGGCGTGCCGATCGAGCTGTCGCTGCCGCTGCCAGCGGTGATCCAGCTGCCGACGCCGCATCCGTCGGGTGTGGGGCTGCTGTAGCGATCACCCGCAGCTCGCGTCCGTGCTCACCGCGAAGCCCTGCGGCTGGGTGCCGGTGACGCACTCCGCGTCGACGCTGGTGATCGTGAGGGTGCCCTCGTCGACCTCGCCCTCGCCACCGCCTCCGTTGCCGCCGCCGTCGCCGAGCCAGTAGACCGACCGTGCGCGCACATCGACGCCGACCGTGTAGGTCCCGACCTCGATCGGCCCGGGGAACACGTACACGAGCTGCTGCGAGTAGCCGTAGCCATGGTTCAGATCGCTGTCGCTCAGGAGGCGATCGCAGTCGTACTCCGCGTGCGTCACCAGCACGAGCACCCCGCGATCGGCCGCGGGCGCCTCGCCCAACCATTGCGCGAGACCGGCGGCGTCGAACTCGGCCACCGTCGTGAAGTGGCCGGCCTGCGTCTCCTGGCCCTGCGGCGACGGCAGCCCGGGCTCCTCGCACGCCGCCGGGATCGCCGGTCCGCCGCTGGTGGATGTCTCGGCGTTCGTCGTGTCTTCACCGGCGGTCGTGTCCGCCGACGTCGTTCCGCTCGACTCGGACGCCGACGTCGTTCCGCTCGCCTCGGACGCCGACGTCGTTCCGCTCGCCTCGGACGCCGACGTCGTTCCGCTCGCCTCGGACGCCGACGTCGTTCCGCTCGCCTCGGACGCCGACGTCGCGCCGGTGTCATCGCCACACCCTGCCATGCACAACCCGCCGACGAACACAAAGCAACATCCAACCCAGTTCGGACAACCCATACGGTGAGCGTAGGCGGGGCGGCGATGGCAGGCAAGTTCGTTCGGAGGCAGTCCTACTGCGGCACGGGTGATGCTGTACCCTTCCGAGTGCGTACGCGCGGACGTCAGTGACTGCGTTGCGCGAGTTCCACGACCGCCACGCCGATGATCTCCTCCCGAAACCTCGAGCGCCTGCCAGCCCCGACGGAGCTGCGTCGCCTCCTGAAGTCGCTCGCGGTCCTCGATGCGATCCTCTCGCCGGAATGGGAGTACCGCGAGTACTCCTACAATCGGGGCTGGTCGGCGGACAGTGAGATGGGCTCGATGCGGAACGGGAGCGGCGATCACTGGTTTGCGCTGTTCACCCCGCAGGGCGCAGGGATCATCGGGCTCGCGCATGAGGCTCCGATGTTCCGACCGGGCGAACCCCTCGAGGGGATGTTCGACGGCCTCCCGGTCGCCCTAGCCGAGCTCCGAAGCGAGCCCGCGTTCGATCCGGTGAACTGTTCTTTCTGCCTGTGGTCCCTGGATGCCGAGGGCGCGTGGCGGCGAGGGTCGGTGACGATGCCGGTGGGCGACGACCCGGATGGTTCGGCGTCGCTCCTCGGATTGCTCGATCGCGATCCTCGGTCGTACGTCGCGTTCGCCTCCGACTACCATGAGGCTGAGCTTCCACTCGCTTCGGTGCAGGCGATCTACGATCACGCGCCGCTGTCGGCCCGCTTGGTGTCCAGCCTGAATCGGAGCGTCTCGCTCGACGATCTCGAGTCCGACCTCGACGAGATCGGCTATCCGTGGGCACCGCCCGATCCAGCGCTGAAGTCGACGCGCTGACCGTCCCCCGTGCGAACCATGTCCCCGACCGACGCACCCGGCGATCCCTCCCACGGCTACGAGGCCGTTGCCGCCGAGTTCCTTCTGCGCCGCGATCTTTCACGCATCGGCGTCGCCACGGTTCAGCGCTGGGCTCGCTCGCTTCCCGCCGGTGGTGCGGTGCTGGACCTCGGCTGCGGATCCGGCGTGCCGATCTCGGCCACGCTCGCCGACCTGGGCCTCGCCGTGTACGGCATCGACGCGTCGCCGACGATGATCGACGCGTTCCGCCGCCGCCTGCCCGCGGCGGCGGTCGCCTGCGAGTCGATCGAGAACTCGCACCTCTTCGGTCGCACGTTCGACGGCGTGGTCGCGGTGGGCGTGATGTTCCTGCTGTCCGCCGACGCGCAGCGCTGGCTCATCCGAAGGGTCGCGGCGGCCTTGAACCCCGAGGGACGATTGCTGTTCACGTCCCCGACGCAGGCGTGCACCTGGGTCGACGTGCTCACCGGCCTCGAGTCGCGGTCGTTGGGCGCCGAGGGGTACGCGGCCGTGTTCGCGGAGGTGGGGCTCGTGCTCGTGGACGAGTATGCCGACGAGGGCGAGAACCACTACTACGACGCGCGTGCGACGCATCGGGCGGTGGCGGAGCAGTGATGACGAGCTCGCACGCCCACGCGGCATTCTGGCTGGTCGAAGTGCGGTGGGTCTCACCATTGCTTGCCGCGTCGACGCTCGCCTGCGCGCCGAGAGGTGGAGACCGACGACGGCGTGGTCTCGCTCTACGACGGCCAGCAGCAGACCGTCTACCAGGGCGGCGTGACCTACGAGGTCTCCGTGGCGCGCGCGCGCATGGACATCCCCTGCCCGGCGGACTGCCCGGAGTCGGAGATCCTGTTCTCGATCGTCCGTGGGTGACAGCGAGCAGGGTCATCGCGCCGGTCGGATCCGCGAGCGACCGCGGACGCTACCAGCGCCCGCAGGTCGTCGTCGACCTCGTCGAAGTCGTCGGTCGACTCGCCAGGCTCGTCACCCGTCTCGTGGTCGGCGTCCATGGCCGTGCGCGGACAATGGTAGCAAGCTCCACAATCGACGATGATGTTCGAGCTGGGCTGCGACTCCGGGTGGGGTGCGGCCACGCCGACCGAGTGACCCGAGACGCCATGAACGATGCCCCGCTCCCCCCGACGATCGAGCTCTCTGGCGCGCGCCTGCGACCGCTGCGGGCCTCCGACGCGGACGCGTTCTACGGCTACCTGCAGGATCCCGCGGTCACGGCACTGACGAGCTATCCGGTCGTCACGCCGGCGCTCGTCGAAGCCATGCTCGAGCGCTACCGGATCCGCTGGGCCCACGGTGAACTCTCGAAGTGGGGCCTCGCGCTGCAGGACGACGACCAGCTCGTCGGCACCTGCGGCTTCAACGACTCGTCCCCGGCCCACCGATGGACGGAACTCGCGTTCGACCTGGCGCAGCCGCAGTGGGGCAAGGGCGTGATGCGCCAAGCGGTCGCCGCGGTGCTCGAGTGGGTCTTCGCGCGGGACGACATCGATCGCGTGCAGGCGTTCGTACGGGTCGACAACGCCCGTTCGTTCGGCCTGCTCGAGCGCAGCGGATTCGTCCGCGAGGGGTGCCTGCGGAGCTATCGATGGTGCCGCGGACAACCCCATGATTTCTACGTCTATTCGCGGCTGCGCTCGGATCAGCCGCGCGACCGCGACGCGCGATAGCTCGCGACATACGGCAGCGCGAACAGCCAGAGCCCGCTGACCAACAGCAGCGCCAGCGGGAGGGCAGCCCGATGGGGTCCTCGAACGAGCGCGCGAAGTGGGCCTCGAAGACACGCTCACCCGCGCGAGTCGTCCGACCGGCCACGCCCTCGTGCGAGGCGAACGCGACGTGCGTCGCCCGCTACGCCGGGTCCACGGAGCAGTACTCGAAGTGGCCGAAGGAGACCGGCGTGTCCTGCCCGATCGGAACGGAATTCCCCGCGGCGATCCCCACGGTCGTCTCGGAGACGTCGAACGGCGTTGCCGTCGCGTGGAATGGGGTGAAGTCGACGCCGTCGGCCGAGGTCTCGAAGTACAACCAACCATCCTCCTCGCGGAGCCTCAACCATCGGTGCGCTTCGGCGTCGTAGGGCGCGGTGGCGAGGACGTTCTGCGCGTCCCCGGAGGCGACCATGATCTCGAGCGCCGACGTGGCGCCGTTGCTGCGAAACGCAATGACCTCTGCGTTCGAGGTGCGGACGCGGAGCACCTTCGCGATCTCCGGTGGCGGGGGGTCGCCCAGCTCGACGACGGCGGTCGCGCCGGTGAGCCCGACCGGCACCATCAGGGTGACGTTGCCGTCGTCCGCGCTCGTCACCGTCAGCACCGCGTCCCCGCCGCTGCACGCGACGAGGTCGGCATCACTCGCCTCCCACGGCGCGTTCGGACAAGCGTCGAAGGTCTCGATCAACTCCGGGCATCGGCCCACCGATCCCGAGCTCGAATCACTGGTTCCGTCCCCGGTCGTGGAGCCTGCCGAGGTCGATTCGTCGGTGGTCGCGATGGTGGTGGAGATCGTCGAGGTGTCGGCGATCGTGCCGACGTCGTCAGGCGCCGACGTGGACGTCTCGGCGCCGCTCGTCGATGGTCCCATCGCTCCCCCGCCACCGCTCGACGAGTCCTCGCTGAAGCACGCGGCGCAGAGCGCCATGGAGACCATCCAGGCGGCGCGCCGCAGCGGCTGCGCGCGGTTGAAGGTGCTCGCGCCGAGGCCGAATCGTCGTGGCATCGCGAGACACTCTACCAGCGCAGGGCATCGTCGGCGGGCGCGCGAGTGGCGGTCGATCTCCCCGCGGTGGGCCCGCGGCTAGCGCGACGGTCACGACACCCTCACCCAATGGGGAACTCGTGCGCCGGGATGCACACCGCGTCGGGCGCCTCGGTCGCGTCGAACAGGCACCGGAACACCGCCTCCGGACTCGCCTCCGCCATGCAGGCCTCGAAGTAGGCCGCGCCGCGCAGGGTCGATGCGGCGGTGTCCGAGAACCGATAGGCCGGCACGCCCCACGCCTCGTGCCACGTGATCGCGCGTCGTCCCTCGAGCACGACGATCCACGCGCGCTGCCCCGCGGCCCCGGGATCGGGGAGGTACGGCAGCTCCCACCGCAACATCGAGACGTCACCGGCGGCCAGCGCCGCGGCGTGGCACTCGAGCACGCCGGGGTTCACCACCGTGAGGTCGCCGAGCTCGCAGTCGGCCAGTGGCTGCACGTCGCACGCGACCTGCACGGGCTCGCAGATCTCGTCGACCTCGCAGGTGACCTCGAGGAACACCTCGACCTCGGCGACGCACCCACAGACCGCGTCGTCGTCGTCGCCGCTCCCGGTCGAGTCGGCCGTGCCGCTCGACGAGCCGCCGGACTCGGCGTCGTCGCCGGGGATGGGAACCGGAACCATCTCCGGATCCGTGGTGCTGCTCGAGGTCTCGACACCGTCCGTGGAATCAGTCCCCGCCTCCGACGGATCCTCGACCGGTGAGCAGGCGGGCGCGAGCGCCACGAGGCAGACGCCGAAGAGACCAGAACGCAGGGACCAGGACGCGGGCATGCCCGGGTAGTGCCGCGCGTCGGCGCCACGATCACGCGGGCGTGCAGCCCCGTGCCTGTCGCACCACGTTGCGGGTCCGGCCACCCGGCGTTACGGTCCACCGTACGTGCTGGCGTGGACCGTCCGTCGCCCCGCGGGGAGTCCGTGAGCCTCGATCCCTCGAGCGTGATCCGGGATGCGCTCTCGCGGGCGCTCGTCGATGAAGACGGGGAAACCGTCACGCTCCGGCTGCTGCCGCCGCTCTCGGAGCCGGAGCTCGCCGCGTTCCGCGAGACGCTCCCATCGGCGTTGCCGCCGGCGATCGAGCGATTGCTGCGCTTCTGTCGCGGAGTCGAGGGCATCTCCGCGGCGGACACGATCGACTTCACGGGTCGAACGATCGACTTCGAATTCACCGAGGCGTTTCCCCACGGCCTGCCGATCGCGGCGGACGGTTGGGGGAATTTCTGGGTGGTCGATCTCTCGCCGTCCTCGACGGATTGGGGCCCCGTCTACTTCGCCTGCCACGACGCGCCGATCGTGTTGTTGCAGAGCCCGAACCTCGCGGAGTTCTTGGTGGAGGTCTTTCGCATGGACACGCCGCCGCACACGAGTCTCGTCGACGACGTGCACGAGGACCGGTTGTTCCGAGTCTGGCGAGATCAGCCGGGGATCATCCCGCAACCTGCGGCGGCCGCCTCCCCCGATCCCACGCTGCGGGGGTTCGCCGCAAGGCTCTCGGCATCGCACGTGATCGTCGACCTCCGCGGTGCGACGCCCGGCCAGGGGTTCGCGTGGGGTCGATATCGCAGCGGGTCGCTGAAGCGCCACGGCGTCGAGCCGATCTTCGCCCTCGAGAAGAAGCGCGGCATTCTGGCCCGGCTGCTCCACCCGGGCCGCTGATCCGCTCACCGTTCGATCCGTGCCCGCAGGAACAGCCTCGCCCGGCGCAGGCGGCTGCGGGCGGTGTTCTCCGGGATCCCCAGCGCGCGGCCGACCGCGGGGGCGCGGCGGTGCTCGTAGTAGAACAACCGGATCACGTCGGCGAACTCCGGGCCGAGCTGCTCGATGGCGTGGTCGAGCTGCAGCTGGGTCTCGTGGCGGACGGCGAGCTCGTCCGGGCTCGCGGCCGAGGACGGGACCGGGAAGTCGTCGACGCTCGGGGCCCGACGGACGCGGCGGCGGATCTCCTCGAGGGCGACGTTGCGGGCGATGCCCAGGCAGTAGTGACCGAAGCGATCTTCGTGCTGCAGGCGATCCTGGGTCTCGAAGAGGCGCAGCCAGGTGCGCTGCACGAGATCACCGACGTCGCCGGTGAAGCGGCGCCGGAAGTAGAGCGCGAGCTTCGGGTGGTGGCGCCGGACCAGATCGTCACCGGCCCCCGCGTCGCCGGATCGCCAGCGCAGGAACAACGTGCCGTCGTCGTCGAGGGGCGCACGCAGGGCGAGGGGATCGAAGGTGAGATCGGCCATCGGCAATTCGACCCGTGGAGCAATCGCCGGGCCAGCCGCAAAACGTGCGAGATCGGGTGCGAACCGATTGTCCGGTTCCGGGTCACCGTCCGCTGCAGCGGCCGCCGCAGGAGGGCGGGTGTCCGCGATCCTGGACACCGGCGCCCTCGGGGTCCGCTCAAGGGTGGTGGTAGCCCACGATGTCGTCGGTTCGCGGGAGATCGCCGCTGATCGCGTGCGCCGCGAGCCTCCCCGACATCACCGCGGCCTCGATGCAGCCGACGTCGACGCCACACGCGGTCCAGTCGCCCGCGACCGTCAGGTTCTCGCAATCGCGATCCAGCGGAGAGATCCGCGCGGCGCCGCTGCCCGGCACCGACAGCACGTAGCGATCCGAAGGGTTGGTGTTCGCGCGCAGGTACTGCCCGTCGACACCGGCCGGCCCCGACGGCGGCGCGACCAGCAGGCTGCGATCGAAGCGACCGTCGGCCCCGACCGCGTGGGGCCACAGCAGCGGCAGCTCGTCGTCGAGCAGCGCGTCGAGATCGTCGCGCACGCGCGCGGCCATCCGCGCGGCGTGCTCGGCGGTGCCCCACTGCGCGGGGGGACCACCGTCGGGCAGCACGTTGCAGAAGTACGACAGCGATCGGGGCGTGCGCTCGGCCGGCCAGGATTCCCAGCCGACGAGGTTGCTCATGTCGCCCCAGCTGTCGAACGGCGGCGCGAAGCCGGTCATCATGATCGGACCGAGGCGCCAGCCGAGCTCGGGCAGCGATGGCTCGAGCCAGAGCTGCGCGGCCTGGGTCGCGACCGTTTGCACGCGCTCGACCATCGTGCGCCAGCGCGGGTGACGATCGATGAGCTCGCCGCAGGTGTGCGGTACGGCGCCGAGGCCGAGGGCGAGCACCGTGAGATCGAAGTCGCGGCCGGCCTCGAGCCTGCGGGTGCCGCGGGACTCGGCGCACCAGATCGCCTCGTACTCGGGGCTGGGCCCGGAGCTCGGCGCGTGGGCGAGCTGGTCCCACAGCGGCTCGGCGGGCCAGCACGGCAGGCCGTGGACGTCGACGAGCGGCTCGTACGCTGCGCCGTCGCGGATCTCGGCCTGCACGGTGAACTCGAGCGCCGCGACCCGCGAAGCTCCGGCGTCGGCCGCGAGGCGCACGCGATCCAGGCGGTGGAAGAACTCGAAGCGAACGCCGCGGACGCGCAGGCACTCGTAGATCGGCGCGAACACGATCTCGCCCATGCCCGCGGCCATGCGCCAGAACAGCGCGCCGCGGTAGGTGAAGAACATCCGCGCGCAGACCCGCAGGAACACGCCGGCCGACAGCCGCGGCCGCGTGGTGTCGCCGTGCTCGTACGCGAACATGAGGCTGTACATGCCGCGCACGAACGGGGACTCGAGGCAGCGCGTCGACGCGCCGTGGCGCACGAGCCAGTCGCGGAAGTCCCAGCCGTCGAGCATGTCGAAGCCACGCGGAGATCCAACGACGCCGTCGACGATGCAGCCCCGCATGCTGACCCCGACCAGCTCGATCACGTCGGCCACGGCCATCGCGTCGCGGCGCGCGTCGCCGTCGCCGTCGTCGTCGAACAGCCCGAAGACACCGCGGACCGCGGCGTCGAGCAGCCCGAGGATCGTGCCATCGCCCGTCGGCGTGGGCCCGCCGAGCAAGGCCGACAAGAGGCGCAGGCCGTCCATCACCTGCGCGGGCGATCGCAGCGCCGCGAGGCCGCCGGCGATCACCCGATGGGCCCGCGCGAGCAGATCGCCCTGCGTCCACGCGCGCTGATCCGCCTCCGTGTGCACGGCAGTCGCGGCCATGCGCGGCGGCGCCGCGAAGGCGTGCTCGACGAGCAGGCCCAACGTCGCGAGCGCGCGCGTCAGGTAGCCCGCGACCGAGAATGGATCCTCCGGGCCCACGACGTCGAGGGGATCACCCGGCAAGCCCGGCGTCGGCGGGAAGTAGGCCGACCAAACGTCCCAGCCGCGAGGCGCCGTGTGTCGGCCCAGGCCGATGTGCGTGACCGGGGAGAACGCCTCGCGCCAGTGCCGGATCGGGCAGTCGCGCCGCTGCGGCGCGATCTCCTGGTAGACGTCGCGGATCAGTCGGAACGCGTTCTCGTAGCAGCCCATCCACAGGTGGATCCCGTGCTCCTCGATGCGATCGCACGCGCCCCGCGACGACGCACCCTTGCCGCCGAGTCGCCACCCGGGCTGGAACACGGTGACCTCGAAGCGGCCGCGCTGCTCGGGTCGCGTGAGCTCGAGCGCGGCGGTGAGGCCGGCGCAGCCGCCTCCGACGATCGCGACGCGGGTGGGTGAGGTCATGCGGCGACTCCTTCGGCATCGGCGAACACGCGAAGATCGGTCGTGGCCACGAGCGAGTCGAGGGCCTCCTCGGCGCGCACGAGCAGGGCGGCGCCGACGATGCCGGTACGACCGTGCTCGCCGAGGATCGCGGAGACGACCCGAAGCAGCATCGCGACCGTGGTCGCGTAGGGACGCTCACCCACCGCGGAGATCGCCGTCGTCTGGCCCCCGGCGGTGACGCGGGCGACGACGGCGAAGCGCAGGCGCTCGGGCGCGTCGTCTCGTTCGGCGGACGCGGCCTCGAGCACCGGCGCGAGCGCGGACGCCAGGGCCTGTGACGCATCGCCGCGGCGGAGCAGATCGTGGGCGACCCCGAGCGCGCGGGCGGTCGTCGCCGAGCCGATCATCGGCGGCGCGAGGGCGGCCCACGTGCGGATCGCGGCGCGCGGGAACAGCTGCGCCAGGCGCCCGCATCCGAGGGGGAACGAGAAGCACTGCTCGCGCGCGAACGGGGGCGGGAAGTCGATCGCGTGCGTCGACCAGTCGGGCGTCGCGAGCAGCATGCGCAACGCGGAGCGGAGGCTGCCCGACGTGCGCGCGAGGCCGGCGCTGCAGAAGCCGAGCTCGATCGACTCCGGGGCCGTGAGCTCGCCGGTACGGCGGCGCAGCGCGGCGACGGCGAGCCACTCCGCGAGCGCACCGCCGATCGGCGCGACCCCGGGGCACACGACCACGCGCGCGCGATGCGGGGCGTCGCCGAGCGACGCCGCGATCGCCTCGGCGACCGACGCATCGGCGCAGACGTCGACGTACGACGCACCTGCGGCCACGCTGCACGCGGCGACGCGGACCGCTGCATCGGTCGAGAGGGCGGCACACTGGATCACGATGCGCGCACCCGCGAAGGCGCGGCGCAGGGCGTCGGCGTCGTCGCTGCCGGCGACGCACCACCGCGCCGATCCACCGCACGCCGCCGCGGCCGCGGCGAGGCCGGCCGGATCGCGACCGACCATGACGACCGGCCAGCGCGTCGCAGCCTGCCGCGCGAGCAGTCGCGCCGTCCGGCCGGTGGCGCCATAGATCGCGACCGTCGTCACGGCGCGGCCGCCCCGGTCGCGGCGTGGGCGTGGCGGTCGACCGGGTCCGTGTCGGCGAAGAACGACTCGAGCATGCTCGAGCGCCAGCCGTTCTCGTCGCACTCGAAGAGCGTGAGCACACCGCGCCGTGCGGCGGGGAGTCGTCCGCCCATCGCGAGTGGGCACAGCACCCGCTGCGGATCCGGGGCCTCTCGATCGCAGAAGCGCGCCCGCGCCGGGGCCTCGGCCGGCAACCCGAGCTGACGGACGATCGGGATCGATGCGTAGGGATAGATGTACAGCTCGTGGGGCCCGAGCCACGTCGGCGGATCCGCCTGGACGCCGGGCCGCGAGAAGTACACGTCCTCGACGTTGCAGCGCATCAGAGACGGTCGCAGGACCCCGTCGGTGTCGATCGTGCGCAGCGCGTCGGCCCGAAGGTAGCGCAGGCGCTGCTCGGCGAAGATCTCGGCGATGTGCGGCGCGAGCTCGTCGCGTGCGCTCGACTCGCCCGCATGGTGGTCGCCCGCGCCCTCGCATTCGACGATGTCGAACAGCGGGCTCATGACGACGCGGTCGCCGGCATGGAGCGCGCGCAGGGCATCGGTCCGCACGCTCAGCATGTGCCGACCGCTACCATCGGGTGCCGCCGAAGAGCCGCTGGGCAGCCACGCCTGCGGCGACTCGTCGACCTCCATCAGCCAACGATCGGCGGCGAGCAACTCGCGGCCCACGACGAACGCGTGGGCGTTGTCGGTGAAGCCGTGGGTCTCGACGAACACCAGGCGCGAGGCGCCCTCGAACTCGATGTCCGCGGCGATGGCGACGTTGAGGTACGCGCCCGAGAACCACTCGAGGCGATCGATGGGCTCGCGCGTCGGTGGCAGGCGGGTGATGACGAACACGACGACGCCGTGGTCGCCGGCCACGCGCGGCGTCAGGGTGACGCCGGGCGGCGTTGGCACGAGCTCGCGACACAGCTGCCGGAGTCGGTCGAGCGGTGCACGTACGGCGATGATCCGATACGACTGCTCTTGGCGGATGCGGCCGTAGCTGCTGAACCCGTCCGCCGACGACGGCCCGAGGAAGGTGTTGTAGCGCGCCGCCATGCCCGGCACGTGGGGGCTGAGGAGGTTGCCGGCACCGTCGGTCCAGTCGGAGACCGCCGAGCGACGTGCGAGGGTCTCGAGACCTGCGATCTCGAGGTCGAACCGCGCCGCCGAGGGGTAGAACGGGCGGACGATCTGGGTCTCGCCACCGTCCGGGTCGCGCTCGGTGTCCCAGACCTGCAGGCCCAGCCGCGTGACCACCTGATCCACGCCGCGGCCGCTCAGGTGCAGCGAGAAGCCGCGACTGGTGTCGACCAAGCCCGCCGGGGTCCCGCCGAGGATCCCGAGGTCGCGGAGGTTGCGGACACGCAGCTCGGTGCGCATCAACGCCTGGAACGCGGCGGCGTAGACCGGCAGGCCCTCGGCATCGAGCACACCGATCGAGGGGTGGGGGAACTGCACCATCGAGTAGATCGACAGCTCCTCGTTGGGGTGCAGCACGTCGCGGAGGATCGTGCCCAGGGCGCGGGCCTGATCGGCGAGGCCGAGGCCGGGCACGCGCGCGCCCATCTCGCTGAGCAGCGTCCGCACCGCGAGCGTGGTGACGCGCGGGAGCTGATCGATGGTCTCGAAGATCCGCGACGACAGCTCGCCCGCGTGCGAGGGCACCGCATCGTTGCGGTGGCGCACCGCGAGGACGCGCTGGTATCGAAGCGGCTCGCCGCCGCGGCCGGGCATCGGCCGCTGGACCTCGAGGTAGGGCTCCGTGGCGTCCATGCGCGCGCCCCGGGGTAGCACCTCGCTGATGCGATAGACGCTCTTCTGCCAGCCGAAGAGCTCGCGGCCCATGGGCGTGGAGATCGCGTTGCTGACGTAGATGTACGGGGTGACGACGCCGAACTCCTCGATCTCCTCGCCGTCCTGCCACCGGCGGACCCGCACCGGCACGAGGAAGTAGTACTCGTCCTGCTCGAGGACGCTGGCTTCGGCGCGGCCGAAGCCGTACATCGTCGGGTAGAACAGCGTGGTGAACACCACGACCGGGCTCATGACGTCGAAGCGGATGCCGCAGCTCTCGAACGTGTCGTTGTAGTGGCGATCGAGGAAGTACTGCAGGCGTCGGCGGTCAGCGAGCAGGGGGAAGACCTGGGCGTGGACGTTGTCGAGGTTCGCCCGTGGCGCCTGCTCGAGCAGGCCGAAGTCGACCAGCCGGCGCGGCTCGGGGATGGACCAGGGCGTGTCAGGCATGGCCCACCTGCTGCGGCTGCTCGACGACCCACGGTAGGATCCCGCGCAGGAACTCGAGGTCGCGCGACGGCTTCAGCGCGGCGGCGGCGTAGTGCTCCAGGGCGTACGAGGCGGCGCCGAGGAGGTTCTGCGCGAAGCGTCGGGCGAAGGCGGGGCACTCGTACGCGCGCAGCATCGCGATGATGCGACGCAGGTCTCCGGGCGATTTGTCTGCGCGCGGTGTCCCGAGGAACTTCGTCACGAACGCCCGCTCGGCCGCGGTGCACCGGCGGAGCAACTCGATGGTGAGCAGCGTCCGCTTGCCCTCGAGCAGATCGCCGCCCATCTCCTTGCCATAGCGGACGTGGTCGCCGTCGATGTTGAGCAGGTCGTCCTGGATCTGGAACGCCGCGCCGAGGCAGTGGGCGTAGTGGAGCAGCGCCGGGGCGATCTCGGCGGCGCGCGTGCCGATCAGCGCGCCGGCGTGGATCGGAAACATCGTGCTGTACGAGCAGGTCTTGCGGGTGACCATGTCGAGGTACTCGCTCTCGGTGATGTCGACGCGGTTATCGAGCCGCCACCCGAGCTCGAGCGCCTGGCCCTCGGCGCACGCCTGCGCCGCGCGGACCGCCTCGTCGACGACCCGCAGCGCGACGAACGGCCCGCACGTGTTCACCGACTCGAGCAGCGGGATGAGGCTGAGCACGGTCATGGTCGACCCGACGTTGATCGCCAGCGGCACGCCCCACTGCGAGTGCAGGCTCGGCAGTCCGCGCCGCTCTTCGCTCTCGTCCTGGATGTCGTCGACGACGAGCAGCCCGTTGTGCAGCAGCTCCACCGAGATCGCGCACCTCATCGCCTCGTCGACCGTGGCCCCGTGGGCACACGCGCTCGCGATGCACAGCGTCGGCCGCAGCAGCCGCCCGCCCCGCCGCGGATACTCCTCGACGAGGTCGTAGAGGTACCGCCGCGGCTCGCGGCGCGGCAGGAAGTCGATCATCGCCCGCCGCGCGAGCTCACCGTACTCGCGGATCAGGGCGTCGACCACCGCCGGCGTGGTGGGGGTGTACGGCATGGGGGTCAGGGGACCTTCGCGACCTTGCCCCATGCGGGGTCGAGCGCCGTGGTGTTGAGCGACTTGAGGAGCCGAAAGGACGGATGGATGCGACTGCCGCGAATGTCGCCATTGCCTCGGACCTGCGACCGCTGAGGCGTCGCACTTGGCTCGGTGTCGTCGCTCTCTCGCCGGCGACGACGCCCGTCGGTTCTCTGCTCGGCCGGCGCCAGCTCGCTGGACGTGATCGTGGTGACCTGGGGTCGATGTGAAGTGCCGTTGCGTCGTGGGATCGGCTCAGAGATCGGTGAGTCACCATCGTAGTCGTCGCTCACCCCGATGCTCGGTGCTGCGGTGGCGGTCGCCATCGGGCGACTTGGGAGGTTCGCCTTCCGCGGTGCGGATGAGCCCAGCAAACGGAGCGCGTCGCTTGCGAGTCGGCCGAGCGTCTCGAGGTTCGCTGGGCCTGTGAACTGCGAGATGTCCAACGCTTGCGTCGCGGCGATCGGCCGCATCCACCGCTGCATGCTGCGGCGACCTTCGTCCATGAACTGCTCGAGGACCTGGTAGGCGAGTGAGGTGGGATCGGATGGAGTCCCATCGGATGCCTCCCTCGGCGGCGGGCGCGGGGGATGGCGCTCGGCGCCCGCCGCACCGGCGGGCTCGCGGAGCCAGCCGGCCGATCCCCGCCGTGGACCGCTGGCGTCGGTCGCTGGACGAGCGACGACCTCGCTCGCGGTAGACGTGCCCGAGCGCAGGATCGTGTGGTCGGACGTCGCTCGGACGTGCATCCGCGCGAGAGACGGGCCGACACCCTGCGGGGAAGTTGGGTGAGGAGTCCCCAGAGCGCCTGGCATCGGTGCTTGCTCCTCTCCTCGGGCGTGGAAGGGGCCCATGCCCTGGGGCGAATGCCGCGGTGACTGGTAGTTCGACATCAGTCGGACACCCGGATCGGGAGATGCTGGACCTCTGCCACGCCGTCCGCGTCTTGATCGGTCACCCACACCGGAAAGATGGCCTCACCCCGTTTCACGCGAAGCAGGAACTGGCTCTCGATGACGATCCGAAGGTTGCCTTCATTGTCGTAGCCCCGCGCGGAGCCCCACGGCCGGCGTACCCGGGCGAGATCGAGGTCAAGCGGATCGCCGGAAAAGACTGAGAGGAATGCCTCCGTCTCGATGTGGAGGAGCGGGGTGAACTGCAGTTCGAGCTTCTTGAGCAGCTCGGGATCACCGGGATTCGCTCCTGCGAAGAGTCCCGACACCGCGGCCTTGACCTTGCGCAACACAGCGTCGGTCTGGCCCCGCGCGCTCTCGAGGGAGCTGAGCGTGGCGCTCTTGGCACGATCGAGCATGGCCTTCATTTCGCCACCAGCGGCGAAACCCACCTTGGGACGGTCGATGCCGGAATCGACTCCCGTCGACAGGGCGGGACCGTTCACGACGGCGATCTTCTTACTCTGCAGCGCCGCATGGATCGCGTGCTTGTCGAAGTCCTCGTCGGATGGCACGTAATCTGTCCACGCGCGAGGCCCGAGTGCCGCTGCATACGGGGCGGCGAAGGCGGGGGTGCCCTGGTCGAGCTTGCTGACCGCATTCTGGATGATCGCCCTGAGGGTCTTCCCCCGCTTGCCGCCCTTTGTCGAATCGGCTTCGACGAGCGGTGTCGGAAATGCTGGCTTCAGCGAGGTTCCAGGCCCCATGAGCCCCTCCGTCCTCCGGAGTAGCCCCCTGATGCACACCCCCTGGAGTCGCTGACTCGCCGCGTCCCCCTTGATCTGCCCCCACAACAACCCCCCGTACGCGATCACCTGATCCTCGACCACGCACACCCGCTTCGTCGCATCGCGCACGAGGTTCAGCACCAGGTCCAGATCCTCCAGCTGCCGCGCGGCGATCTTCACCTCGCGCGACAGCGTGATCGGCGGGCGCAGCACATCCGTCGTCACCTTCGCGCTCGCGTTGCCGGCATCATCCTCCACCCGCGGGATCACCACCCCATACCGCGCGTGCGGCATGTCCACCTCCGCGGGCAGGATCTTCCGCAGGCGGCTGCTTCGCTCGAACTCTTCGGCAATGGCCTCGTCCATGCGGGCGAGGAACTCGGGGGAGAGGGTGGCTTCGGTCATGTCGTGATTCGCGCGTCGTGGATCGCTGCGTTGTGTGGTGCCATCGGGCACGCGTGCGCGCCCGGCGAGGTGCGCCGCTCGGGCGCGCCTTCCAGCACGTAGTGATCCTCGGGACGAAATCAGTCCACGGACACGAAGCGACCCGCGTCGACGCGGCCGTGGGACGCGAGGTGGTGCTCGAGTAGACGCGCCGGATCGTCGCCCGTGCGGATCGCCCCGATCGCAGTCCGTGCCCGCGCGAGGTGCTCGGCTTCCCGCACCCCGTCGCCGCGCGCGTGAGCGCAGCGCGCGGCCGTCAGCCACACCAGCGGGGCGTAGATCCCCGCGAGCTCGTGATCCGCGATCTCGATGGCCGGCGCGAGCGCGACCTCGGCCTCGTCGAGGCGACCCGCTTCGCGGAAGCAGTCCGCGCTCGCGGCCGCATGCAGCTCGGAGCTCACTTTGAAGCCCATGCCGGCGAGGATGCCCGCCGCCCTCGCGAACTCGTCGGCGCCCTCGCTCGCGTGCCCGTCCTCGACGGCGATCGCTCCGCGGGCCATGCCGAGCTGTGCGCGCGAGAACACCAGCCAGTCGGCATCGCCGGCGCAGAGCGCCTCGAGCCGCGACAGCGTCACGCGGAAACACGTCGTGTCGCGCCGCACCAGTCCGTTGACCGTGCGGCAGCCGAGCGCGAACGAGGTCGCGTACGGCGATCCGATGCGCCGCGCGATCGCCTCGGCCTCCTGCTGCAGTCGCTCGGACGCGGTGTAGCGTCCGCAGCACGTCTCGACCACGGCGAGGTACAACGAGGGCGATGCGAGGACCTCCTCGGACCAGCCGCTCGCCGCGGAGAGATCGAGCGTCTCGCCCGGCGGGAGGCCGCCCTCGAAGCTGCCGATCACGGCGTCGCGCGCCGTGCTCAGGCACGCGCGCGCGCGGACCAGATCGCCGCGGTGGTACGACGTCACGCCGAGCGCGAGCGCGTGCATGAACCGGGCCTCGACGGAGTCCCTCGCATCATGCATCGCAGCGAGCGCGGCCTCGATGCCGGCCACGCCGTGGCTGATGAGGCTCATGATCCACTGGCCCCACAACGCGCCGAGCTGCGGCGTATCGCCCAGCCGCGCGTCGATCTCCTTGCCGCGGGCGAGCAGCTCCTGGACCGAGCGATCGCTCCAGCCGTGGGTGGCCGTCAACGCGGGGTACAGCGCCCGCAGCAGGTCACGCTCCCGGCGGTCGCGCTCGGGTGACGGCTCCTCGCGCTCGAGGAGCACGGCGCGTGCGGCCTGGAGGTGCCGCGACGCCTCTTCGTACGCCCAGCGATGTCGCGCGCGCTCCCCCGCAATCGACCACAGCTCGATCGCACGCGTGCCGTGACTCGCGACCTCGAAGTGGCGCGCGTACAGCTCGGGCGCCTCCTCGAGCAGCGACGCGAATCGTACGCCGAGCGCCGCGGCGACCCGCGCGTGGAGCTCGACTCGCGTGTCGTTCGCCGTGCTGTCGTAGACCGCGTCGCGCACCAATGCGTGGCGGAAGCCGATCGAGGGGCCCGGGCTCAGCAGCTCGGCGCGCCGCGCTTCGCCGACGTGGGCGTGCAGGACGTCCTCTTCGAGGCCGAGGACCGCGACGGCGAGCGACGCCGGGACGCCCTCGCCGAGCACCGCGAGACCCTCGAGGGTGCGGCGCGCCCGGCCGAGGCCCGCCAGTCGCGCCTGCACCGAGTCGCGCAGCGACGTCGGCACCGCACGCAGACCGTCGCGCTCCACTGCCAGGGTCGGATCGCGCAGCGCAGCGCCGAGTGCGAGCTGCTCGAGCACGAGCGGCACCCCATCGGCGTGCTGCACGATCGCATGCACCGCACGACTCGGTAGGGACTGGGTCGCCGTCATTGCATCGAGCATCGTCGCCGCGTCGCGCTCGTCGAGGCGCGCCAGCTCGATGCGCTCGAGGTCCCGCGCGAGTCTCCAGCGCTCGTCGAGCTCGGTGCGCGCGGTGAGCAGGACGAGCAGCGGTACGCGCCGGGCGAGCGCGCACACCCGCTCGAGCACCGACAACGTCGACGCATCGAGCCAGTGCACGTCTTCGATCGACAGCACCGTCGGCGCGTCGCCGAGTAGCTCGACCACCACGGCGCCGAGTCGCTCGTGGAGGCTGTCGCGGGTGAAGCGACGCGGCTCGATCGTCGAGGTCGGCGCGAACAGCCCCTGTACGGCTTCGACCCACGGCGCGGGACGGATCCCCGCGCGCGCCAGCGTCTCGGCGATGGCGTGGGGATCGACCCCGGTCGGCGCGATGCCGAGCCGCCGTGCGACCAGCTCGCGCACCGCCGCGAGTGGGGCGTGCCGCGCGTGTTCGAGGCCCGCGACCGACACGCTGCGCGGCGCGTGGCCGAGCCGTGCCGACCACTCCGAGACCAGGCGTGACTTGCCGATGCCCGGCTCGCCGACCACCAACACCGCACGACCGTGGCCGCGGGACGCGGCGGCCCAGGCCGCGTCGAGGGTGGCGATCGCTCGCTCGCGACCCACCAAGCGCGAACGGGCCGACAGCGCCTCGGGCGTGCGCCGTAGGCCGAGTCGCGGCGCTGCGCTCGGATCCGAGGCCGGCGACGCGAGCTCGATCTCGAAGGCGCGCGCCAGCGTGCTCGCGGCCGCGGCGGTCAGGCGCACGTCGCCCGCACGGACGTCCTGCGCCATCGCGAGGACCTCGTCCACCAGCGGGCCGACGACGAGCGTCTGCGCCCCTTCGACGAGGACGCGCGCAGTGCCGAGGCCGATGGCCGCGCCCAGGCGCATGTCGGCGTGCTGCATCACCTCGCGGACCAGTCGCGCCGCCTGCTCGGCGTTGTGATCGTGGGAGTCCGGGTAGCCGACGACGAACGCGATCTGCGATCCCGCCGCGAACAGCAGGGTACCGCCGCGGCGCTCGAGCGCGGAGGACACCATGGTGCACAGTGCCGCGAACTCCGCGGCGGCGCGCTCGCCTGCGCTGCCGTCGTCGCCCCCAATCGCGCGGAGCGTCGCGATTGCGACCTGTCGCGTCTGCGATGCCGCGGCGCGCACCGGAGCTGCGTTCGGCTGCGCCCGCGCGATGCGTTGCAGCGCGCGCTCGATCGCCTCCGCGGTCGGCCGATCGCCCGGCCGTTTCTCGAGCATCCGCAGGACCAGCTCCGACAACGCCTCCGGTACCGTCGCGCGGATCCGGTGCAGCGGTGGGGGCGCGACCGTGCGGAGGTTCTCGAGCGTCGTCGCGGCGTCGCGCGCGGCGAACGGGCTATGGCCGACGAGCACCTCGTAGAAGCACACCCCGAGGGAGAAGATGTCCGAGCGCTCGTCCACCGGGAGCCCCCAGCTCTGCTCTGGCGACATGCATCGAAGCGTGCCTGCGAGCTCACCGCCCTCGACGTCGAGGTCGGCCCCGAGCCCGAAGTCGATCAGCTTGACGCCGCCCGTCGAGTCGACCAGGACGTTCTCCGGCTTCACGTCGCGGTGCACGATGCCGCGGGCGTGTGCGTAGGCGAGGGCGCCGGTGATCCCCGCCAGGATCTCGCACGTGCGCGTGATCGGCAGCTCGCGCTGGCCGGCGTCGCGCGTCACCAGGGCCGCGAGCGAGACGCCCTGGATCAGCTCGGTCACGATGTACTCGTCCCCGTGCTCGGCGAAGACCTCGTAGACCCGGGGGATCGCGGGGTGGTCGAGCTGGGCCTGCAATCGGGCCTGGGCGGCGGCGCTGCCCTGCACCCGCTTGATCGCGACCGCGCGGGCGAGCCGCGGATCGAAGCCCGCGAACACCTCGCTCGCACCCGAGCCCAGTCGCCCGTGGACCAGGTAGGCGCCGATGCGGTGGATCGCCGTCGTCGATGCGGTGTTCGTCTCTGGCGTATCAGCTGGGCTCGTCATGGGGGGGCGAATCTCCGAATTCGGCGAGGCTCTCGCGACTGAGGCGGTAGCGGCGGATCAGCGCATTGAGGTGCGATCGACTCATGTCGAGATCGCGGGCCGCGGCGGTCACGTTCCACCGCGCCGCCGCGAGGGTCTGGTGCAGGAACACCCGTTCCCAGCGCGCGCGGGCGCCCTGGAACGAGGCGGCGGCGTGCTCGGTTTCCCGCGCCGCGGGGAACAGGTGGGGCACGTCGATCTCGTCGGCGCCGGCGATGCGCGCTTCGACGACGGCCTGCTCGCACGTGCCGGCCAGCTCGCGGACGTTGCCGGGCCAGTCGGCGAATTCGAGGGCGGCGAGCGCCGCGGCCGAGAGCGGCAGCCCCGGGAGGTTGTTGCGCGCGCAGCTCTCGGCGCAGAAGTGCTGCGCCAGCGGGGCGATGTCCTCGCGCCGTTGCGCCAGCGCCGGCACCCGCAGCTGTACCCCGCGGATTCGATAGTAGAGATCTTCGCGGAATGCTCGCTCGGTGATGGCCTGCTCGAGGTCACGATTCGTCGCGCTGACGATTCGCACATCGGCACGAACCGGCCGCGAGCCACCGAGTCGGTAGTATTCCTTGGTCTGCACCAATTGCAGCAGCTTCGCCTGCATCGAGATCGGGAGCTCGCCGACCTCGTCGAGGAAGAGGGTGCCGCCCTCGGCCGCGGCGATCTTCCCGACCACGCCCTTGTGGGCGACCGCCGAGTGGGCGCCCCGCTCGGCCCCGAACAGCTCGCTCTCGACGAGGTGCTCCGGCAGCGCCGCGCAATTGAGCGCCACGAAGGGCCCACCGGCCCGCGCGCTGTTGTCGTGCAGCAGCTTTGCGAACAGCGATTTCCCGACCCCGGAGGCCCCGAGCAACAGCACGTTCGTGTCGAGCCGCGCGACCACCTCGAGCCGCTGCAGGGTCTCGGCCAGCGCGGCGCTGGTGCCGACGAGACCGTCGGTCCGCAGGCGCGCGCGGAGCCCAGCCGTCTTGTCGTCGCGGGCCCGGCGGCGCAGGACCTCGAGCAATCGCCCGGCGAGGGGACCGACGAACCCGGCGACGTCCTGCACGCATTCGACGTCGTCGGGCGTGAAGGGCCCGCCCCCGACGCGGTTCTGCAGGTAGATCGCACCGACGCATCCCTTGGCGATCAGCGGTACGCAGAGCACCGCCTGGATCTCGCCATGGCGGACGCTGTCGCGGTGTTGGAATCGCTCGTCGAGGACGGCGGACGGCGAATGGATGGTCTTGCCCGACTCCAGGGCCGCGGCGACGACCCCGTGGGAGATCCGGGCGACGATCACGTCCCGGGTCGATTCGTCGGCCCCGACCGACGCCGACCAGGATTGCCCCCCGTGGGATTCGACATCGGCGATCTCGATGTATCCGCACTCGGCGCCCAGGCGGCCGCGGAGCAACTCCAGGGTGTCGCTCAGCAGGGGCGTCGGATCCTCCGCCCGCACCAGTCGCAGGCAGCTCCGGAACAGGTCCCGCTCGAGTCGGATCCGCAGGTCCGGGGTGGGCACTGCGGGCAGGATACCAACCGCCTGGAGTGAGACCTGCCACCGGCGCCGCAACCTCAGGGAAAGCCTGCGAAGGGCGTCGAACAGTGTTCGAAGGCTGTGCACGGCGGATCACGGGGCACGCCCGCCGGGATCCACTGGGCCGTACTGGCCATTGGATCGCGGTCACTTCGGGTCGGTGCCCGATCCGAAGTGACCGAATCGGCCGCATCCATCACTCCAAAGGTGCAGGCCCTGCCATCGACACGCCGCGGTGGGTCCCCGGTGTCGTCCCCGGGGACCTCCCCGCGGAGGCATCGGTCGAGCCGAGGGGTCGTACCTGCATCGGCGGGCGTTCGGTCAGGCACGGCCGTTGCAGTCCGGGGGGCTGTCGCGGCATTGAGCCGCGCGGATGGAGGGCGCGATGGTTGGTTCAATCGTGGTGATGGCGACGCTCATGGCGCTGCCGCAGGTGGGGACGGACGATGCGGGCGCATTCCTCGAGGGGGATGGCGACGGCGGTGATCGGTTCGGCTACCAGACGGAGGCCGGCGATCTCGACGGTGACGGCAGCATCGATCTCGTGGTGGCGGCGCCGCACGAGACCGGGGGCAACACGGTGTACGTGTTCTACGGCCCGCACGACCTCGATACCGAGCACCTCGAGGCCGAGTTCGCCGATGTGATCATCAAGGGGCCCTCGGGCTCCGAGCTCGGGTGGGCGGTCGCGGTCGGTGACGTCGTCGGTGACGGCACGGCCGATCTGATCGTCGTGGCGCCCTCGGAGCTGGCCGGTCGCGGTCGCGTGCATGTGTTCGAGGGACCGCTGTCGCCGGCGACGTACGCCACCGCGGACGCGAGTCTCTCGATCGGCGGACGCGTGTCGGGCAACTTCGGCTGGGCGCTCGCGGCCGGGGACTTCGACGGCGACGGCAAGGACGAGCTGGCGGTCGGCGCCGGCGCGGAGGGGGCGAACGGCCGCGGCGCCGCGTACCTGTTCGACGCCGACGTCGGCGCGCCGAACGACACGGCGGACGCGACGACGCGGTTCAACGGGGTCGGGACGACCGGCCAGTCGATGGCGAACGCCGGCGACGTCAACGGCGACGGGCTCGAGGATCTCCTGATCGGGTCGTACGGCTCCCTCATCCTCACGGCGCGCAACTTCGGTGGTGCGGTCTCCCTGGTCTACGGCCGTGCGAACTTCCACAACGCCTACGAGCTGGCCGACGACCCGATCACCATCGACGTCGCGCAGATCTCGGCCGACAACGTCGGAGAGAACGTCGGCTACGACATCGCGCCGGCCGGCGACGTGAACGGCGATGGCTACGATGACTTCGCGATCGGTGCGCCGGCGGCCGAGTGCCCCATGGGGTGCAGCGGTCGCGATCGTCGCGGCGGTGGCTACATCGTCCTGGGCGCTCCGGACACCGCATCCGGGGGCGGCACCGGGCGGGCGCTCCACGGCAACAGCCGCGTCTCCGCGGTGGCCGACGTGCTGTGGGACGCGCCGGTGGACGACGACTGGACCGGCGTCTCGGTCTCGGGCGCGGGCTTGGCCGGCAACACCTACAGCACGTGGGGTTTCCACCCGGTGACCGGGGCTCCGCTGCGCGGGGCGGTGCTGCTGTTCGGCACCCGCGTCGACAAGGCCTACGCGATCGCCTACGACGCGGGGTTCCGGTTCCAGAGCGCGCCGAAGTACGTCTGCGAGCCCGATCCGGAGATGATCCTGCGCTGCACGTTGAGCCGCGCGACCATGCCGGCGGCGCGTCACGTGCGGCGGGACCTCGGCGCGATGAGCAGCGGCGGTCGGGTCTTCGTCGGCGATGTCGACAGCGGCTTCGGCTTCGAGGTGCTCGGGCCGGGCGACGTCGACGGCGATGGGGACGGCGACCTGCTGTTCGGTGCGCCGCATCAGATCCGGTTCGAGGATCCAGCCGGCGACGGGGACGCGTTCGCGTTCCCCGGCCGCTGATGCGGTGGACGACGGCGGGTCGCTCCCGTGCGGCCCGCCGTCGAGGGCTCTAGCGCCGTACGAGCCGCTTGATGTGTCGCTCGCGGACCCGCGCGCGATCGATCGCGACGCGCTGCCCGTCCTCGACGCGGGCGAGCGACGTCACCCGATCGAATCCATCGGGCAGCGGGATCACGATCTGCCGATCCGCGGTGTCGGCCAGCGTGCGCACCACCGCCGCGCGGCGCTCGACCCGACCGTCGCCTAAGCCGAGCTCGATCGCGACGTCACCGGGCACGTCGCGGCCGAGCCCGCCGGGCACGGTGATCCAGTCCTCGGATCCCTGCGCGCCGATCGTGCCGACGAGCAGCGAGCCGCTGTAGGGATCCTCCGTCGCCGGCGCACCGTTGCTCGGGAAGTCGGCATCCCACTGCGACAGCGTCTCGACGAAGGGCTGCACCTTGTTCCAACCCCACGTGCCGACCCACACCGGGTGGCAGTAGGTCATGTAGTCCTTGTGCACGGTCGGGTGGCGCAGGCCGAAGTCGATGATGCCGAAGCCCCACTCGCCGACGTCGCCGCCTTGGATGGGGTACGTCGGATCGGGGCCGCCCTCCTCGCCGTTGCACGCGACGTGATAGCGGCCCTGCGAGTGGCCGACCTCGTGCACGAAGGTCTCCGCAGACCAATCGGGGTCGAGCGAGAGGCCCGACGACACCCGCTGGTACGCGAGATCCATCGTCGGATCCGACGGGATGCCGAACGCTTGACCACCGGCGCCGTCGAGGCCGCCGGCGCACACGTCGACCAGCCCGTAGTAGTACATCTCCGGCGGCGCGCCCTCCTCGAAGCGGAGATCGCTGAGATACGAGTTGAGCTGGCCGAAGTTCTCGAGCGGCGTGTCCCAGTCGACCGGCTCGTGCAGCGTGAAGTCGAGCCGGTCGAGCGGGTTCATCATGAAGATCTGATCCTGGAACAGCTGCATGGTCTCCGCCGAGGTGTCGGGCTCGGTCACGCAGCTGCCACCGTCGTCGTAGTTGAATGGCACGACGGTGACCTTGAGCAGCTGGTAGCTGTCCTCGATCCCGACGAGCACGGGCTCGCCCTCGACCGACGGGAAGTACGGCGGTTCAGCGGGGGCACCGTCGGCGTACGCGGGATCGTGCTCGTACAGCTCGATCGCGTAGGTGAGGCCCGGCACCGCCTTCTCGGCCTCGATGCCCCAGAAGAACACGCGGCTGAGATCGCCGATGAACGCGTCGTCGTCGATCATCTTCGTCTGCACGAGGCGCTCGGTCGTGCCGTCGGGCCACTCGAGCAGGAGGTGGCCCTCGATCTCGCGCGGCTCGAAGTCGGGCTCGAGGGTCCAGAACGCGCGCAGCAGGGTGATGCGGTTCCGCAGCAGCCGCGCGAGGCGATCCTGCGGCCCGACCCACGCGCCGTCCTGCCCGATCGGCACGCCCACGCCCTGGTTGGCCTCGACCCAGTCGATGTGCAGGCCGCGGGCGGGGATCATCGCGGGCACGGGTTCGCCGGTCGTGCTGGAGACGCCCTCGGTCGTGTCGGCCACACCGGTCGAGCCGGGGCCGCCGCCGGTCTCGACCGCGCCGCCAGTCGAACCCGCAGTCCCCGAGAGATCGACGTCGTCGTCGGCGGGGCACGCGGTCAGGCCCGCGAGGGGCGCGAGCGCGACGAGGGTCGAGACGACGGTGAACGGACGACGACGCAGCCGCATGGTCGAACCATCCTAGCAGCGCATGCGCGCGCGCTGGGCGGTGTGCAATCCTGCCGCGCGCCGCTTCTGCGCCGCCGGTACCGGATCAATCGCCGAATCGTCGCACGCGCGCGTGGCAGTACGGGGTCTTGCCGGTGCGCGCGTAATAGTCCTGGTGGAACTCCTCGGCGGGCCAGAAGGTCTCGGCTGGGCGGAGCTCGGTGACGACGTCGTAGCCGCGCGTCTTCAGCTGCGCGATCAACCCCTCCACGGCCGTCTTCTGCGCGGGCGAGGTATAGAAGACCGCGGAGAGGTATTCGGGGCCGAGATCCGGGCCTTGGCCGTCGGCCTGGGTCGGGTCGTGGATCTCGAAGAAGCGCTTGGCGACGGCCTCGTAGGGGACGACGCTCGGATCGAAGCGCACGATCACGGTCTCGAGGTGACCGGAGGTCTGGCTCGACACGTCGGCGTACGTCGGCGAGGCGAGGTGCCCGCCCATGTAGCCCGACTCGACCGACTGCACGCCGTCGAGCTGCTCGAGGTAGTGCTCGACCCCCCAGAAGCACCCGCCGGCGAAGTAGGCCAGCTCGACCGGGGCGTTGGGGTCGACGGGGGCCTTGGCGTGGGCGGGCTCGGTTGCGGACTTGTCGGCGGCCGCGGTGCAACCCACGGCGACCAGGGCGAGAAGGAGAGCGACGGGTCTCACGGGGATCACGATGCCAGGGGCCACCCCTCGGTTACGGGGTCCAGACGGGGACGGACCGAGGTAACCACAGGCGGCGTCTATCCGTGTTATTATCAGACGCATGATAAGTATCAGCCGACCGTGGGGCCCCACTGCTTCCCCCTGGCTGACCGCCGCCCTCGCGGTCCTGGTCGGGTGTGCGCCGGGGCCGGCCGGGCCCGAGCCCCTGCAGGGGATCCTCGAGTTCGAGGAGCACGTGCTCGGCTTCGAGATCCCCGGCCGCGTGCGATCGATCGCCGTGAAGCAGGGCGATCGCGTGGAGCCCGGGGCCGAGCTCGCCCAGCTCGACGACACGCTCGAACGACTCGCCCGCGAGGCCCGTGTCGCCGAGGCGCGGGCGGTGACCGCCGAGCTCGGCCTGCTGCAGGCGGGCGTGCGACCCGAGGAGATCACATCGCTGAAGGCCGCGCTGACGTCGGCGAAGGCGAGCGAGGCGCTGGCGAAGCAGAACGCGGCGCGACAGCGACAGCTCTCGAGCAGCGGCATCGGGACGCCGTCCGATCTCGACGCGGCAGAGACCGGCGTGTCGACGACCGCGGCCAATCGCCGCGACCTCGAGGCGCGATTGCTCCGCGCTCGACACGGCGCACGCACCGAGGAGATCGACGCCGCGGCGGCGCGGGCCGAGGCCGCGAGCGCGGCGGTGCGTCTCTCCGACGAGCGCATCGCCCGGCACGTGCTGCGCACGCACGTCCCCGGCACCGTGCTCGATGTCCACGTCGAGACCGACGAGTTCACGCCGGTGGGCACCGCGGTCGTGACCCTCGGCGACGTCCACCGGCCCTACGTCGACGTGTTCGTGCCGCAGGCGCGCGTCGGCGAGATCCAGCTCGGCGACGCCATGACGGTGCAGACCGATGGCAGCGGCCCGCTCGTCGGCACCGTCGAGCACATCTCGCGGCAGACCGAGTTCACGCCAAAGTTCCTGTTCAGCGCCGCCGAGCGGCCCAACCTGGTGATCCGCGTGCGCGTGCGCATCGAGGTACCGACCGGCGACCTGCCGGCCGGCGTGCCGACGTTCGTCACGCCCGGGAGCCCGACGTGAGCGCCGAGGCCCTCGGCGTCGCTGGTGCGCCCGCCGAGCCCGTCGTCCTCGCCGATCGGCTCGAGCGCCGCTTCGGCAGCCTCGTCGCGGTGCGGGACGTGTCGTTCCGCATCGAGCGCGGCGAGGTGTTCGGCGTGCTCGGCCCCAACGGCGCCGGCAAGTCGACGACGATCCGCATGCTCTGCGGCCTGCTCGATCCGAGCGCCGGCCGAGCGACGGTGGTCGGCTACGACGTCGCGAAGTACCCCGAGCTGGTCAAGGCCCGCATCGGCTACATGACCCAGCGGTTCAGCCTCTACGAGGATCTGTCGGTGGTCGAGAACCTCGAGTTCTACGCGGCGATCTACGGCGTCGAGCGCAGGCGTCGGCGCGCGCGCGTCGACGAGGTGGTCGAGACGACGGGCCTCGGCGATCGCCGCAAGCAGGTCGCGGGCACGCTGTCGGGCGGGTGGAAGCAGCGCCTGGCCCTGGCGTGCTCGACGATCCACGAGCCACCGCTGCTGTTCCTCGACGAGCCCACCGCGGGCGTCGATCCGGTGAGCCGCCGCGCGTTCTGGGAGCGCATCCACGCGATCTCCCACGCCGGCACCACGATCGTCGTCACGACCCACTACATGGACGAGGCCGAGCGCTGTCATCGGCTCGCGTTCATCTTCCGCGGCACCGTGCTCGACATCGGCACGCCCGAGGAGGTCGTGAGTCGCCGCGCACTCGACGTGATCGAGCTCGAGGTCGCGGACCCGGCCGCGGCGACCGCCGCCCTCGAGGCCGATCCTGGCACGGAGGAGTGCGGCCACTTCGGCCGGATCCTCCGCGTCGCCACACGGTCGCACGACGCCCGCAGCCACGTCACGCGGGTGCTCGGCGCCGTGGGCATCCCCATCCGCGCCCTGAACCCGGGGCGCGCCACCGTCGAGGACGCCTTCGTCTCGATGGTCCGGGAGGAATCCAAGTGACCCGCCTGTTCGCCCTCGCCCGCAAGGAGCTGCTGCAGCTGCGCCGCGATCGCATGACGCTCGCGATGATGATCATGCTGCCGCTCGTGCAGATGCTGCTGTTCGGCTGGGCGATCAACACCGACGTGCGGCACATCCCCACGGTGGTGTTCGATCAGGACGGCTCCGCCGAGTCGCGTGACCTCGCGCGGCGCATGGAGGCGACCGGCTACTACGACATCGTCGCGCAGGTCGCCGACTACTCCGAGATCTCCCGGGCCCTGCGCAGCGGCAAGGCCCGCGCCGCACTGGTCGTCGCGCCGGGCTACGGCTCGGACGTCGCGATCGGCCGGCGCGCGACGGTGCAGCTGGTCGTCGACGGATCCGATCCGCAGACGGTGGGCAGCGCGACGAGCACGGCGGCGTCGCTGGTCGCCGAGCGCTCGGCGCAGCTGCAGGTGCTGCGGATGAACGAGCGGGGGATCGCCGTCGTCCCCAGCGGCCTCGGGATCGAGGCGACCATCTGGTACAACCCCGAACAGCGCACGGCCGTGTACATCGTGCCCGGCCTCATCGGCGTCATCCTCACGATGACGATGGTGATGCTGACCGCGATGGCGGTCGCCCGCGAGCGCGAGCGCGGCACGCTCGAGGCGCTCATCGTCTCACCGGCCAAGCCGGTCGAGATCATCATCGGCAAGATCCTGCCGTACATCATCATCGGCTACGTGCAGATGACCATCGTGCTGGTCGTCGGGCACCTGGTGTTCGGCGTGCCGCTGACCGGCTCGCTGCAGCTGCTGTACGCCTGCGCGATGGTGTTCATCGCGGCGAGCCTCGGGGTGGGCCTGGTGTTCTCGACGATCGCCAAGACCCAGCAGCAGGCGATGCAGATGTCGTTCTTCTTCCTCTTGCCCAACATGCTGCTGTCGGGGTTCATGTTCCCGTTCGAGGGCATGCCGCTCGGGGCTCAGTGGCTGTCGCAGTGCCTACCGCTCACCCACTTCTTGCGCATCGTCCGGCGCATCACCCTGCAGGGGGCCGGCTACGCCGACATCGACGGCGAGCTGATGTGGCTGGCGGTGATCCTCGGCGTCGTGGTACTGCTCGCGGCGCTGCGCTTCAAGAAGAAGCTGGTGACCTGATGCCCAGGGCCCGCAGTGACCTCGACACCCGGATCGTCCTGGCCGCCCGCACCCGCTTCCTCGGCGAGGGTGTCGATGGGGCGTCCCTGCGCAGCATCGCCCAGGACGCCGGGACCAACGTCGGGATGATCTACTACTACTTCCCGACCAAGGACGATCTCTTCCTCGCGGTCGTCGAGTCGGCGTACGCCCGCATGCTCGACGACATGACCGAGATCTTCGCGCCCGAGCGGCCGGTCCGCGACCGCTTGCACGGCGCCTACCAGCGGATCGCGCGGATGAGCGACGAGGAGTTCGACGTCATCCGCATCGTGGTCCGCGAGGCGATGATCTCGTCGTCGCGGTTGCAGAAGCTCTTCGCCCGCTTCACCTCCGGCCACGTGCCATTGCTGCTGTCGACCTTGCAGGCGGGCATCCTCGACGGCACGCTGTCGCCGACCGTGCCGCTGCCGGCGCTCGTGGCCGCGCTGGCGAGCACGGTGATCTTCCCGCAGCTGGCGCGTCGCCGGCTCGGCGCCGAGCTGCCGATGCTCGCGCCGGTCCTGCCCGGCCCGGAGGCGCTGGCGGACGCGCTGTTCGAGATCGTGATGCACGGCGCGGCGGCGCGACCGACCCCGTGACGGGGGATGCGAGGCGTCGACGCCGCTACGGCGACCCGCAGCGCGCGGGCAGGTCGTCCCACTGCGCGCGAGCGTCCAGACGATGGGCGTCCGTTCCCCGCTCGGCGTAGGTGAGCAACTCGTCGTTGACCTCGCGCGCGGCGTCGCAGCCGTGCCGGGCCTCGACGGCGGCCATCTCGTTGCCGTAGGCGAGGATCACCAGATCGATGCGCTCGGGGTACCACGCCAGCAGGCTGGCCCGCGACGCTCGAGCGTCTTCGATGGCGCCCTCGGTGTCGCCGAGCGCCAGACGCGTGACGCCGCGGTTGATCATCACGGTGATGCGCGTGAGCAGGTCGCCGGACTCCTCGGCGAGGATCGCATCGAGCCCACGCAGCGAGCCGGCAAGGTCGCCGGCGTCGCCCTGCGCCGAGATCAGCACCGCCCGATAGGTCTCGCGGGCCTGATCCTCCGTGTTCGTACGCTGCTGGACGATCGACCACCCACGCTCGGCGGCGACCACTGCCTCCGCGGCGCGGCCGAGTCGCACCAGGGCCTGCGCCTTCGCCAGTGCGGCGTGGGCCGATCCCAGGGAGCGCGGGCCATCGAGGCGATCGAGGGCCGCGAGGGCGAGCTCGGCCTGCGCGAGCGAGGCCGTCGGGTCCGTCCGGAGCAACGCCCCGGAGTCTGCGACGCGGGCGAACGCGATGTCTCGGTCCGAGCCGCGGAGCTCGGCGACGTCGAGCGCGCGTCGGGTGAGCTCTGCGGCCTCTGCGTCGCGGTCCGCCCGGCCACGGAGCATGGCGAGGTTGGTGAGCGCGGTGACGAGCGTGGTCGGGCATGCGTCGGCACTGCACAGCGCGATCGCCCGCTCGAAGTGATCGCTCGAGACGTCGAGCTGCGCGCGGCGCCCCGCGAGGATGCCGAGGTACACCTCCGCCTTGGCGGTCTCCACCTCGCCGAGCACGGTGCGGGCGCGGGCGGACTCCGCGTGACGGATCCAGGTGTCGACCTCCGCATCATCGCCGGCCTCGCTCGTCGAGATCGCCGCCCGCAAGGCTGCGTCGATTGCCACCCGCGGGAGGTCGGCCTCGATCGCCGTGAAGTACGCCCGCCGCATGCCCTGGAGCGCGGCCTCCGGCTCGCCCAGGTCGTCGTGGGCCTGCGCGGAGAGGAGTTCGAGCTCGGCGTGGATGCCCCGTGCGTCTCGCGTCGCCGACGGCTCGATCGTCGCCAACGGCTCGATCGTCGCGAGCACTTCGCGGGGTAGGCCGGCGGAGGTGAGGGCGCGGGCCCGCGCGAGCGAATCGCGATGGGCGTCGAGGCCTGTCGCGGCGGAGTTGGTGCTGCCGGTGCACGCGGAGGCGTCGGGCAGGGACTCGAATCCGGACAGCGCCGTGCGGGTCGCGAACGGGTCGCCACGCTCGAGGATCTCGATCGTCGTCGCGAACCCGGTGGCGGCGTCGCGCAGGCACGCCCGATCGACGACGCCGCAGGTCGCGTCGGGATCGAGGGCACGCGCGCGGGCGTCGAGCGTGGCGAGCATGGCGGCCACCGCCGGTGCCGCGGCCTGCTCCGCGAGCACGGCGTGGACACGGGAGCGATGCCCGGCATCCCACGGGATCTCGAGCCGCGCGCACGTCGACCGCTCATCCACGCCGACGACGACGCCCGCGGTGGTGAGCCCGACGAGCCCGAGCGCGATCGACCAACGACGGTGCCGCGCGGGTCGATCTCGCGTCGCGCCCAGCAGCGCGTCGCGGAGCAGGAGCATCGACGGCCAACGCTCCGTCGGACTCGCCCTCAGGCCGCGGAGCAGCGCCCGCAGGATCGCGTCGGGGACCGGGTTGGGTGCAGCGGGCAACGCGACGTCGTCATCGTGCTTGGCCCGCACCATCGCGTTCATCGGGCCCTGGAACGGGCGCACGCGATACAGCGCCTCGTAGAGCGCGACGCAGTACGCGTACTGATCGCTGCGCGCGTCGGCGATGCCACCGCGGTGCTGCTCCGGTGCCATGTACAGGGGCGTGCCGACGACGGCCCCACTCGACGTCACACCTCCATCGAGCGTCTCGGTGATCTCGGACGCGATCAGCTCGGCGAACGACGCGCGGGGATCGGCGGCATCGCCGTAGGTCGCCCGGGCCAGGCCGAAGTCCCCGACGCGCACGCGCCCGTCGCGACCGACGAACACGTTCGCGGGCTTGAAGTCGCGATGGACGTTGCGCCGGGCATGCGCGGCGTGGAGGCCCGTCGCTGCGTCGGCGAAGACCGCGAGGATCTCCGGCCACGCCCGATCGGCCTGCCTCAACCAGGTCGCGAGGTCGACCCCGTCGACCAACTCCATCACCACGAACACGCCGGGGGTGCCGTCTTCGGCTTGATCCGGTGCTCGCGGGAGGCCGTAGTGGCCGACGTCGAACACCTGAACGACGTGGGGATGGGACAGCCGCGCCAGCGCCCGCGCCTCGCGGGCCAACCGCTGGGTGTGCTCGGCGGAGGCTCGCTTCACCAGCTTGATCGCGACGTCTCGCCGGAGCTCGGGATCGTGGGCGCGCCACACCTCGCCCATGGCGCCCCTGCCGAGGACGCGATCGAGTCGGTACCGCGCGAGTCGCCGCTCGGGGACCACCGCGCCGAACAGCGCTGCCCGGGCACGATCCGCCGCGCGCTGTCCGGACGCCACGGTCGCCTCGTCGGCGAACAGCCGCTCGAGAGGTGCGTCCGACGTGGCGTCCACGTCGGGATTGCACACCCAGGCGCCGGCGTCCGCAAGCCCGCGGCGCCAGGCCGCGGCGAGTGGCCGCGGCCCCAGCGACCTCGCATCACTGCGTGAGCAGCTTGAACTCGATGCGCCGGTTCTTGGCCTTGCCGGCCTTCGACTTGTTGTCGGCGATCGGCTCGTCGGGTCCGGCACCGCGGGTCTCGATGCGGCTGGCGTCGACGCCCGCGTCGGTGAGGTACTTCTTCACCGAGGCGGCGCGGCGGGCCGACAGGTCGACGTTGTAGTCGCGCTTGCCGACGTCGTCGGTGTGGCCGGAGACCTCGACCCGGACCGACGGGAACTTCTTCAACAGATCGACGGCGCGGTCGAGCGTGGCCCGCGACGCCGGCTTGATCGAGTCCTTCGCGGTGTCGAAGAAGATGCCCTCGATGACGCCGGTGAACTTCTCGACCTCCTTGGGGACCTCGTCGGGGCAGCCGTCCTTGTCCTCGAAGCCGTTCTTCGTCTCCGGCTCCTCCTTGCAGGCGTCGTCGGGATCGAGGATCCCGTCGCCGTCCTTGTCGCGGATCGGGCAGCCATCGGGGGCGACGCCGGGCTCGTCGATGCACTGATCGACGTCGTCGAGGAAGCCGTCGCCGTCCTTGTCGCGGATCGGACAGCCGTCGGGGGCGACGCCGGGCTCGTCGATGCACTGATCGACGTCGTCGAGGAAGCCGTCGCCGTCCTTGTCGCCGATGGGGCAGCCGTCGGGGGCGACGCCGGGCACGGTGACGCACGAATCCTCGGGATCCATGAAGCCGTCGCCGTCGGTGTCCTTCGGGCCCGGCTTGGGCTTGTCCTTGCGACCCAGGGTGATCGACAGGCCGCCCAGCACCTCGAGGTTGCTGGTCAGGCCGTCCCTGACGCCGCGCTTGGCGGTGACGATGTCACGCACGTCGACGCGCAGCGCCACGTAGCGGGAGAGGAAGAACTTGAAGCCGCCGCCGAAATGCAGGCCGACGTCGACCTCACTGCCGACCGCCGCGCGATCGCTGCTGACCCCGAGCGCGCCGACACCGACGAGGATGAACGGCGTGATGCTCGACAGGCCGAGCTGGCCGACGAGGTGACCACGGGCGGTCCACATCGTCGCGCGGTCACCACCGTCGACCTTGGCCAGCATCGCGCCACCCTCGGCCTCGAGACCGAAGAAGCGGATCGGGTAGTAGCCGAAGCGCAGACCGAAGTCGGGCGCGATCCGCTTGTAGCGCTTGAAGCCCTGATCGACGAGGGACCGATCGGCCTGGAACAGCTCGAGAGATCGCGACGGCACGAGCACGCCGCCGTAGATGCCGATCTCGCCCATGTTGGGCTCGGGGGCCCAACGCTTGATCCACGGCTTGTCCTTGCGCTTGTCCTTCGTCGCGCGCGCGGGCTTGTCGTTTGCGTCGGCGTCGGCTTTGGCGCCGACCTCGGGCCCGCTCGGGCCGACCGACGCGCCCGCGCTCGCGCCCGCCTCGGGCGACGCCGGGGCTGCTGACGCGACGGTGGGCAGCAGACAGGCGACGGCGAGCGTGGTGACGGTCAGGGAGCGCGCATTGGACATGGTAGGGGAATCCTCGATGGAGCGGGGTAGGGCAAGAAACCCGCCGGCTTCGCGGGTGCGGTCGCGGGCTGCAAGGGGCGGGCCGCCCGAGTGCCGCGAGCGTGCCGCACGATGGCGGCGCGGGCAAATGCCCCGACGCGGCGATCCGCCTCGCCCACGTCGGGTCGGGTCGCACCGCTGCACGTGCGTTGCGTTGTCTGTGCGCGACTAGTCAGGCGTCACGGGAGTCCTTGGAAAAATCCTGCGTCTGTGATCTAACGTGGCGATGGGCCGCCCCAAAGCCGAACTAAAACTGACGCAGGATGAGGTCGCCGAGCTCGAACGCTTGAGTCGT
>JBIJCC010000161.1:0-18679 GCA_044344875.1 Nannocystaceae bacterium | reverse complement strand
AATCGCTCTGGATTAGGATCGCGTCATCGAGCCGATGGGAGTCGCCAGCTTTCGTCGCGACGTGCCGGTGCAGCGTCAGATATCCATCGCGGCGCAACGCGAGCGCGAGCGGGAGGCCGCCCGTGACGACGAAGTCGTAACTTCCGTCGCTGCGTGTGACCGAGCTGCCGAACTCGGGATGACCGACCGCAAACACCTCGACCCCAGCGAGTGGCTGTCCCCACGCGTCGTGAGCGTACCCGTGGACCAACGCGACCCGCGATGGCGTGAGCTCGTTGAGATCAGCACCCACTTGCTGCGGCGTCGGGCCGTCGAACAAGAAGCGCGTCATCTTATAGAGGGTCGTCGGGACGGTGAGATCGGCAGGGGGCGCGACGACGTCGCGGATGTCCGCATCGGTCGGCTCCGGAAGGCTGGCATCTGCGGCACCCGCGTCCGCGCCCGCACCTCCTCCGCCTCCCCCGCCCGCTCCGCCTCCTCCGCCCCCTCCCCCAGCGAAGTACGGGCCCGCTGGCGGGTCGCCCCCGCCGTCTCCTTCACCCCCGGAAAGCGTCGCCGCTGCGAGCCTGCTCGACCCGGGGCTGACGTTACCGTCTGCCGATTCGCTCGGCCGTGCGCTGCGCAGGTCCAGGTCGTCGAACGCGACCGTCCCGTCGCCGGTGAGCCATAGCGCGCCGTCAGGCGGGCCGTCGGGGTCGATCGCGCCGAGGACGACGGCGCCATCGAACTCGATCCGGTGCACCGAACCTTCGACGAGAACCGCCAGCCGCCTCCACCGCGCCGACCCATCGATCTCTGTAGTGGCGAGCGTCTGGGCTCCGCGTACGAGCGCGATCGTTCCTTCGCTCGCCACGAGTCGATACCCGGTAGCTCCTCGCTGACGATACCCAACGCTCCACGGCCCTTCGCCCCGAACACGGATCTGCAGCGAGAAGTCGTCGACCGTGAGCTGCTCGAGCTGCACCTCCTCGGGCGACGGCCACAGCGCGCCGTCCGAAAGTCGGGCGGCGTGCTTCGAGCTCGTGTGCCACGCATAGCCACCCACGGTCGTACGCCCGAGTTCGGCGCCATCCGGCCGTTCGAAGTCGTCGACGACATCGGCTCGGCGAGGCGCACCATCCCGCTCGCCACCGCTGGAGACGTCGCCCAAGCTCTCCGCATCCGCGAGCTCATCCGCGTCGGTGCAGCCGAACCCAAGGGCAAGTGCGAACAGCCCGACGCGGATCTTCCCCATCGTTCTTCTCCCTGGCGATGCGGTCACGGTGCGACTCCTTGCGGCGGGAACCAGTCACCGCCAAAGATGACGTAGGCGCTGCCTGCATGCGTCGGTCCCGCATCCGGTGCCCCCACGACCAGGTCCGGAAAGCCGTCGTGGTTCACATCCTGTCCACCTCCGACCGACCGGCCGACGCCGTCAAAGCTCGCCTGAGCGTCAATCGAGAAGCCGCCGATTCCCTGCGCGACATCGGCGAGCGACATCAGGGATGTGCCGCTCCAGTCAGGCTTGCCGAACACGACGTACGCACGACCGCCCGAGAACGACCAAGGCGACGATGCGAACGGCGCCCCGAGGATGAAGTCGGCGAAGCCGTCGGCGTTGAGATCCGCTGCGGTACTGAGGGATGTGCCCGCGGCGTCGCCTTGCGCTTCCCCGTCGAGTGCGAATCCCCCCGTGCCGACCGCGACGCCGGCCAGCGAGATCGTCGCGGAGCCGGCGTCGACGGAGTTTCCACCGAAGACCACGTACACACGACCCGAACCAGGACCGGCGACGCTGGCCGCGGGCGCTCCGATCAAGATATCGCCGTCGCCGTCGCCGTCGATGTCGCCAGCGCCGACGACCACGCGGCCGGACCAGTCGCCGGCCTCCTCGCCATCGATCGCGATGCCGAGGTCTGGAACCGCGAGCGGATCGGCGACTTCGGCCAGAGAGACAACCGCGGGAATCGCATTACCGCCGTAGATGACGTACGTGCGCCCGGACGACGTCCCCGTCGGATCGGCGAGGTACGCCCCGACGAGCACGTCGTCGAAGCCGTTACGGTCGACATCCACGCCACCCCCTACGGCGAAACCGGCGAAGTCACCCGGCGCCTCGCCGTCGATCACGAATCCGTCCACGCTCCCGCCGACGTCCGCGAGCTCGAGGGAGCCGGGCAGTGGGGCGTTCGTACCATAGACGACGTACACGCGGCCGAAGTCCTCGTCGACGACCTCGCCGAGGTCCGAGCGATAGGCCCCGATGACGATGTCGTCGAAGCCGTCGCCGTTCACATCGCCAGCGGCTGCGACCGCGCGACCTGCGTCGTCATCAGGGGCCTCGCCCTCGAACCTGACGCCGTCCGTCCCGTCGATCGCCCCGAGCAGACCGGGGATCTCGCTGGAGCTTCCGAAAACGAGGTACGCACGACCCGAGCGGCTCCCGTTACCGTCCGCACCGATGGCGCCGATCAGGAAATCCGCCCGGCCGTCACCGTCGAAGTCACCCGCCGGCGCCACGGAAATGCCGGACCAGTCGAAGGGCGACTCGCCGAGGGCCTCGTCGTCCACCAGGTCGAGCTGCACCGGACTTGGGGTGTTGGCTGATCCGTGCTGGAGATACGTGACGCCGGCGCTCACGAGAGAGTGCGGGTCCGCCGCGTACGCGCCGATGAGCACCTCTGCTTCGGGAGTCAGGCTGACATCGCCCACGATCGCGACCGCCTGTCCAGTCCCGTCGTTGGCGGCGTGTCCATTCATCACGAAGCCCCCGTCGCCGGCAGCGACGTAAGAAAGCGGGATGTTCGACGGTGTTATGAGGAACCGAACCGTGGCCGTCGAGACTCCCCCAACTCCATCGCCCACCGAGTACTCGACCTCGTCAGCACCCCACCACTCCGCGTGCGGGGCCTGGTAGCCCACCTCCCCCTCGGATGAGAACAGGGCGGACCCGCCCATCGTGGTAGCCAACCCGAGTGTCGTCACCATGATCGCGTCGCCGTCGGCGTCGAAGTCGTTCGCGAGCACACCTGGCGCCGGGATAAGGATGTCTGTGTCCGTGACCCCATAGTAGGAGTCGTGCCGTAGCTGCGGCCTGCGGTTGTACGCGGAGCAGTACGTCCCCAGCTCCGCGTCTCCGAGGACCACGTACGCTCGACCCGAAGCCGCTCCGTTGGGATCCGCGTCCTGGGCACCGATGCCGATGTCGGGTAGTCCATCGTCGTTGATGTCGCCGAGGCCGACGACGACGTGCCCTGCGCGGTCGCCGTTCGCCTCCCCCCACTTCACGAAGCCGCCGCATGCGCTCGAGCCGGAAAGGTTGATGCCCGAAAGGAGGTTCGTCGCGCTCGTGATCGCGGGATCGTCCGCACCGAATACCACGAAGGCGGTCCCGCGGGATGTGCCACCGGCCGCGTGTTGCTTCGCCGAGATGAGGATGTCGTCAAGCCCATCGAGGTTGACGTCCCCCGCCGCGCCGACGGCGAAGCCAGTGTAGTCCGGCCCCGCAATACCCGTCAGCACGACGCCGCCCGTACCGGACACGATGTCGGCGAGATCGATCGGACTCCCGGGCATCGTCGCTGCCCCGTACACGATGTAGCCGCGGCCTGCCCCCCTGCCGGCCGCATCGTTGCCGTAGGCGCCGATGACGACGTCGTCGAACCCGTCGTCGTTCACATCGCCAGCACCGTCCGCCGAGAACCCCGCGGAATCGCCGGCGCTCTCCCCGTCGAGCGCGAACCCTCCGTTGCCCAGCGCAACCTGGGCTAGCTGCAGCGGTGAGGGCCCCAGGTCACCGTGGCCGTACACGACGTAGGCGCGGCCGGAAGCGCTGCCGTTGGGGCTCGCCCCTGGCGCTCCGATAACGATGTCGTCGAAGCCGTCGGCATTCACGTCCCCCGCCCCGTTCACGCGGCCGGCCGCGTCCTTGAAGGACACTCCGTCGATCGCGATGCCCCCGATGCCGTCCGCGATGTCGGCCAGCGACAACACGCCACCGATCGGCGCATCCCCGCTCCCGTAGATGAGGTAGCTGCGTCCGGACGACATCCCGTTCGGGTCGGCATCCGCGGCACCGATGAGGAAGTCGTGAAGACCGTCGCCGTTGACGTCGCCGGCGTCGGCCACAGCGCCGCCGGCGCGGTCTTCTGCGAACTCGCCGTCGATCACAAAGCCGTACGCACTACCCTCGCCAGAGCCGAGCTCGATGTTGTCGAAGGTCCATGCAGACGCCGCGAGGTCGGGGTGCCCGTACACCACGTAGCTCCGGCCGGCATTCATCCCTGCATCATCATTGCGGGGCGCGCCCACGATGAAGTCGGGCAGCCCATCGCCGTTGAAGTCGCCGCCGCCAGCCAGCGCAGAACCGCAGCCATCGGCCATCTGCTGTGGCCTCATCTCGAGCATGTGTGCACCCCGGACGCCGCCTCCGAGGGCGAAGGGTCCCGCTGCGAAACTGGCCTCTCCGAATACGAGATAGGCCCGTCCGGCGGAGGAGGAGGTCGGTGCGCCAACGAGAAAGTCGCCGACGCCATCAGCGTTCACGTCGCCAGCTGCTGCCATCGAAGCACCTGCGAGGCTGGAGGCCAGCTGGCCGTCCAGCGCGAACCCGCCGTTGCCGGCAGCGATGTGGTGGAGCGACCGCGAGTCGGGTGCATCGACCGGGTGCGGAGATGAGAATTCTAGTTCTGGACCGACCGGTCCCGCTGGATCAGTCGCGGGTTGTTCGGTCGGATCGGCAGGGTCAAGATCCTCGTGAGCAGTGTCGCAGGACGGCGAGGCAACGACGCACAAGAGAACCAGGCGCCGGAAGGGCCGCGAAGAGTATCGAGCATCACCATGGTTCGTCTTGAATCCTGCCAAGCCGCGATCATCGGTACAGCGCCCGACGCATCGTCGCCACCACCGCGGCCGGCAACGCGATCCCGAGCCACAGCTCGAGCCCGCGCACGCCCTGCCACAGCAGCGTCGCCAGCCCATCCTGCGTCCGCGCGCCGCGACGCGCGGCCTCGTCGAGCCAACCGCCGGGCGCCCGCGGATACACCATGTCGACCACCCGCGCGCCGTCGACCAGCCGATCGATCGGCAGCGGCGTCACGAAGTGCTCCGGGCCGCCCTTCATGCCGACCGTGGTCGCGTTGACCAGCAGCTCGCACGCGGCGACAGCATCCGACAGATCGCCGTAGCCGCAGCGCGCGACCCCGTCGAGCGCGGGCAGGCGGTTGGGTTCGCGGCTCACCCAGACCACGTCGCACGCGACCTCGCCGTGGCGCAGCGCGTCGATGACCGATCGCGCCGCACCGCCGCCGCCCAACACCACGGCCCGCTTGGGTGGCGCGCCGCCGAGCTCCGCGAGCGCGTCGAGGAACCCCGCGCCGTCGGTATTGTGTCCGACGAGCTCGCCGCGCCGGATGAGCACCGTGTTGATCGCCCCGGTGCGCGCGGCCTCGGGCGAGAGCCGATCCATGTGCGCCACCGCGGCGCGCTTGTGCGGCACGGTGAGGTTCAACCCGCCCAGGCCCATGCCCCGCGCGCCGGTCAGCGCATTGGCCAGCGCGTGCGGCCGGACGTGGAAGGCGAAGTAGCGGTGCGGCAGACCCAGCGCCGCGAACGCAGCGTTGTGCATGTCCGGCGAGCGCGAGTGCCCGACCGGATCACCGAACACCCCGAAACATCGACCGGCCTCGGCGCTGACGTCGTTCATGGCTGCTCCTTGCGGGCGCGCGCGTCCAGGCGGAGGTTGAGGATCTGCACGAACAGCGAGAAGCCCATGGCGGAGTAGACGTATCCCTTCGAGACGTGCGCGCCGGTGCCCTCGGCCATCAACATGACGCCGATCAACACCAGGAACGCGAGGGCGAGGACGCGCACCGACGGGTGGCGCTCGATGAAGTCGCCGACCGGGCCGGCGAAGATCATCATGACCATGACTGCGATGATCATCGCGGTGATCATGATCGGGATGTGCTTGGCCATGCCGACGGCGGTGATGACCGAGTCGAGGGAGAACACGATGTCGAGCAGCATCACCTGCAAGATGATGCCGGCGTACAGGCCCCGGCCCGCGGACTGGACCCGCTCGGCGTCGTGCTCGACCTCGTCCTTGTTCTGGCCGGGGTGCTCGACGTTGACGAAGATCTCGTGGGTCGCCTTGTAGAGCAGGAACAGCCCGCCGCCGACGAGGATGAGATCCTTGCCGGAGAACGGTCGCACCAGGGTGAACAGCGTCTCGTCGAGCCGCATCACCCAGCTGATCACGGAGAGCAGGGCGAGCCGCGAGATCAACGCGACGGCGAGCCCGAGTCGCCGGGCGCCGAGCTGCTGCGCCTTGGGCAAGCGACCGCAGAGGATCGTGATGAAGACGATGTTGTCGATGCCCAGCACGATCTCCATCACGGAGAGCACGAGCAGCGACACGTAGGTCTCGGGGTCGGAGAGCAGCTCGATCATGGCCCGGTCGGGTCCTCGGGGTCGTGGACGCGCTCGGCCACGACCGCCGCGAGCGTACCCCGTCGCAGCCGCACGTGGATCGTCTCGCCGACGTCGGCCCCGTGGGCGTCGGTGACGACCGACCCCGATGCCGTCGTCACCACGGCGTAACCACGCTCGAGGACCGCGAGCGGCGAGAGGGCGTGCAGGGCCGCCGCGGCGCGGGCCAGGCGGAGGCGCGGCGGCTGGGCGAGGTAGTGGCCGCGGGCGAGCAGACGCTCGGTCAAGCCGCGCAGCCGGGCGCGGCGCTCGGGGACCAGATCGGCGATCGCCGCCCGCAGGCGCGCCGTCGCAGCGGCGAGACGAGCTGCCCCGGCGTGTGCACGCGCGCGGCCGAGGGCGACGAGCCGGGCGAGCGCCACCGCGAGCCGACGACGATCCCGCGCGATGCGGGCCCGCGGATGCGCAGCCGACAGCGCTCGCTCGGCGCGCACGAGGGTCGCGCGGGCGCCCGACGCACGGGACCGCGTCGCCGCGGCCAGACGGACGCTCGCGTGCTCGAGACGACTGCGGCGATCGAGCGCGTGCCGGAGCACCGCGGGCCCGAGGCGCCGCGCCAGCCCATCGAGTCGACGCGCCGCGGTGCGGCGATCGGGCACCACCAGCTCCGCCGCCTGCGACGGCGTCGACGCCCGCACGTCGGCGACGAGATCGCAGATCGTGACATCGACTTCGTGGCCGACCGCGCTCACCACCGGCACCGGGCACGCCGCGATCGCCTGGGCGAGCCGCTCGTCGTTGAACGCCCAGAGGTCCTCGGTGGATCCGCCGCCGCGGCCGATGATGATCACCTCGATGCCGGGCCACGCCCCGAGCCGAGTCAGCGCGCGCCACAGCGATCGCGGCGCATCGTCGCCCTGGACCACGGCAGCGGCGAGCACGATGTGCGTCGGACACCGGCGCTCGGCGACGCGCAGGACGTCGTGCAGCGCCGCGCCGTGGGCCGACGTGATGAGCCCCACCGTCCGCGGCCACGGCGGCAGCGGTCGCTTGCGGGCGGCCTCGAACAGACCCATCGCCGCGAGCTTGGCCTTGCGCTGCTCGAGCTCGAGCATGCGCGCGCCGAGACCGGCCGGCTCGGCCCGGTCGGCGTACATCTGGAAGCGACCCTGTTTGGCGAACACCCCGACGCGACCCGCGACGCGGAGCGACTGGCCGTCCTGGATCCGAAAGCGCAGCCGCTCGAGCGTCGAGCGCCACATCGCCACCGGCAACATCGCCTCGTCGTCCTTGAGCGTGAAGAAGGCGTGCCCCGCGGCGCCGACCCGGAGGTTCGACACCTCGCCCTCGACCCACACGAGGCCGATCTTCGCGTCGAGCGTCTGGTGGGCGAGCCGAACCAGCGCCCCGACGCTCAGCACGTTCGGTCCGCTGCGCGCCGGCGCGCCGGGACGGAACGAGAGCTCGCCCTGGCCCGGGCCCGACCCGCTGCGCGGCGCCGCCATCGGCGGGGATGCTAGTCCCCGCCGATCCCGATCCCCTAGCGAATTCCTCCGGGCGCCGGGAAACTGCGCGGGTTTCTGGCCCAGAGCCCCGAACCGGGCTCTACTGCGGCCCATGCCGCCCGCCCGCCGTCTGGTCCTCGCCGTCGCGCTGCTCGCGGGCTGCTCGTTCTTCGAGGAGCTGCAGTCCGCCGACTCCGCGGAGGACAGCGGGTCCGACTCGGGCACCGCGGGCGACGGGAGTGGCTCGGACGGCAGCGGCTCGACCACCGCGGCCGACGGTCCGTGCACGATCGCCCGTGACGATCGCTGCGTCGATCAGGACACCCTGCGCAGCTGCGACGAGTCCACCGGCGAGGTCACCGAGTCGTCGTGCAACGCGCTGTGCACGGGCACGCTCAACTTCAGCTGCGTCGTCGCCACCGCCGAGGTCCAGCACGGCTGCTGGTGCGTGGTGCCGGGCGACCTGAAGCAGCTGACGTGCGCCGAGCTCGAGGGCTGCCTGCTCGACTGCAGCCAGGCGACCACGACGGCGTGCGCCGACGCGTGCTTCGACCGGACCAACGCGGGCACGATCCGCACCTACGGCGCCTTGGTCTCGTGCGCGCACAGCGGGTGCGACGACACCTGCCGCGACGAGCCCGAGGGCTGCGCCGCGTGCATCGCGTCGGCGATCGGGGCCGGCGCCGGCGACTGCGCCCTCGAGCGCTCGGTCTGCGACGCCGACGCGCCGTCGGATCCGTGGTGGCCCGATTAGCGCAGGCTCGTCTGCTGCGCCCCGCTCGCGACTCGCGGGTCGCGAGTCGCGACTCGCGACTCGCGACTCGCGACCCGCGACTCGCGACTCGCGACCCGCGACTCGCGATAGTCTGCGCGGGATGCCCGACTGGATCGAGATCCCCGACGCCGCCGCGGCCGGCACGACCGGCCGCGTGCGCATCGATCGACGGCCGCCCGAGGACGGCCCCGGCCGCACGCCGCTGCTCGTCGTCGGCGGGATGACGCAGACCCTCGCGAGCTGGGGCGGTCAGCTGCGCGGGCTGTCCGAGCGGCGCGAGGTCGTCGCCTACGAGGCCCGCGGTCAGGGCAGCACCGCGCTGTCGCTGGCCGACTGCTCGCTGGCGCGGCAGGTCGACGACTTCGCCGCCCTGCACGACGCGCTCGGCTACGCAGGGCCGGTCGATCTTTGCGGGTTCTCGTTCGGCGGTCGGCTCGCGCTCGCGGTCGCGGCGCGACGGCCCGAGCTCATCCGGCGTCTCGTCGTCAGCGGCGTCGCGCTGGATCGCGGCATCGTCGGTCGGCTCATCGTGCGCGGCTGGATCGCGGCCCTCGGCACCGGCGATCTCGAGGCGCTCGCGCGGGTCACCCTCGCCGACATCCTCGGGCCCGCGTACCTGGCCAAGCACGAGGCGATGATCGAGTCGATGGTCCGCGCCTCGGTCGATCGCAACCGCTACGAGGGCGTGCTGGCCCTGATGCGGGCGACACTCGATCTCCCCGAGGGATCGCCGTGGGCCACCGGCGCGCTCGCGAGCGACGTGCGCGCCGCGGGCATCCCGGCGCTGTGCATCGGCGGCGCGCTCGATCGACTCGCCGCCCCCGACGACGTCGCCGCGCTCGGGGCCGAGCTCGGCGGTGCGGTGCACATCCTCGCGGACGTCGGTCACACCGTCGCCATCGAGGCGCCGGTGCCGTGGCGCGAGCACGTGCTCGCGTTCCTCGACGCGGTGGACGCCTGATACACTCCGCGCCGTGGCGGGCAATGCCCTCGGCGAGCGCTTCCGCGTGACCAGCTTCGGCGAGTCGCACGGCGGCGCCGTGGGTGTCGTCGTCGACGGCTGCCCCGCGGGCCACCCCTTCCCCCACGCCCGCATCGCCGCGCAGCTGGCCCGCCGCCGCCCCGGCCAGCCGCTCACGTCGGCGCGCCGCGAGGCCGACGCGATCGAGGTGCTGAGCGGCGTCGACCCCGACACCGATCGCACCCTCGGCACGCCGATCGCGATGATGGTCCGCAACACCGACGCGAAGTCCGGCGACTACGAGGCGCTGCGCGGGGTCTATCGGCCGTCGCACGCCGACTTCACCTACGACGCGCGCTTCGGCCTGCGCTTCGTCGCCGGCGGCGGTCGGGCCTCGGCGCGCGAGACGGTGGCCCGGGTCGCCGCGGGCGCGCTGGCCGAGGATCTGCTGGCGCGCTGGCGGGGCATCGAGATCGTCGCGTGGGTCGATCGCGTGCACGATGTCGCCGCGCCGCTGGTCGACGGCGCCTGCGTCACGCGCGAGGCGGTCGACGCCCACGACGTGCGATGCCCGGATGCCGAGGCCGCCGCGGCGATGACCGCGGTGATCGAGGACGCGCGCAAGCACGGCGACACCGTCGGTGGGATCATTCGGGCGGTCGTGCGCGGCGTGCCGGCGGGCCTCGGCGAGCCGGTGTTCGACAAGCTCACCGCGGCCCTCGCCCACGCGATGATGAGCCTGCCGGCGGCGCGCGGCTTCGAGATCGGCGAGGGCTTCGCCGCGGCGCGCATGCGGGGCACCGCGCACAACGACGCGTTCATCCCCGCGCCCGAGCGCGCGCCCGATCCCCCCGTCGCGACGCGCACCAATCACAGCGGCGGCATCCAGGGCGGCATCAGCAACGGCGAAACCATCGCGTTCGCGGTGGCGTTCAAGCCCGTGGCCACCGTGTTCGTCCCGCAGGACACCGTCACCCGCGACGGCGAGGCGACGACGTACCGCGCGCGCGGCCGCCACGATCCGTGCGTGCTGCCCCGCGCGGTGCCGATGGTCGAGGCGATGGCGGCGCTGGTCGTCGCCGATCACATGCTGCGCCGCTTCGGCGCCCGCGCCGAGGAGCTCGATCGATGAGCCTGCAGGTCCTGCCCGGCGGCAAGCCCCAGCACGAGCCCGACCGGCGGATCCTCGCTGCCGGCGCGCCGCCGTCGCCCAGTGCCGCGCCGCTGGATCTCGCGCGCCACCTCGAGTTCGGCGAGGCGCTCGCGTGGTGGGGCGACAAGTCGCACATCGAGCGGACGCCGGTGGTCCTCGCCGCGACCCTGCTGGTCGTCGCGCTGGTCGGCGTCACCGTGTTCGTGCCGGAGTTCTGGCTGCAGCCGCTCGATCAGCTGTGGCAGCCGCTGCTCGCGGTGAGCCTGCCGCTCTTGTTCACGCTGCTGCGCGAGCGACTCAGCCGCCGCGCCGTGCTGGTGACGGACACGTCGATCGTCGAGGTCGACATGGCCGGCCGTAGCGCGCGACTCGGCTTCGACAACGTCCGCAGCGTGCGTCGCGATCTGCTGCGCGGCGGGCTCCGACTCGAGGGCGCCCGCGCGACGGTCCGGATCCCGAGCGCGCTGGTCGACGACGCGCGCCAGGCGATCGCGAGCCAGCGGCGCGGTCGCGTGCAGACCCGCGAGGGCCTCGACGATCCGCTGCGATGGATGCCATGACCCTGCATGATCGTTCGTCCCTCGGCGAAGCCCGCCGCATCGTCGTGAAGTTCGGCACCCGCGTCGTCACCCACGACGGCGTGGAGCTCGCTGCCGGCCGCGTGCACGCCCTCGTGGAGGAGCTCGCGCGGCTGCGCAAGCGCGGCTTCGAGGTCATCCTCGTGTCCTCCGGCGCGGTCGGCATGGGCATGCGCGCGCTGGCGTTGCCGGAGCGCCCGCGATCGCTGGGCCTGCGCCAGGCGTGCGCGGCCGTCGGCCAGGGCCACTTGATGGGGCTGTACACCCAGGCGTTCGCGCAGCTCGGGGTGATCGCCGCGCAGGTCCTCCTCACCCAGGACGACCTGGCCGATCGCGATCGGGCGCTGTGCGTGCGCACGACGTTGATGCGGCTGCTCGAGCTCGGCGCGCTGCCGATCCTCAACGAGAACGACAGCGTCAGCGTGCGCGAGCTGGTCCTGGTCCGCATCGCCGACGGTGGCCAGGCGCCCGAGGTCGCGTTCGGCGACAACGACGGGCTCTCGGCCCTGGTCGCCCGCGCGATCGATGCCGACCTGCTCGTGCTGCTCACCGACGTCGACGGGCTGTACACCGCCAACCCGACCGTCGATCCGACGGCCACGCGGATCGCCGCGAAGATCGGCGTCGACGCCGAGGATCTCGCGCTCACCGGCGGCACGAGCACGGGCGGCACCGGCGGCATGACCAGCAAGCTCGAGGCGGCGCGCCTGGTCACCGACGTCGGCATCCCCGCGGTCATCTGCAACGGCGACGGCCCGCGCGTGCTCGAGCGCGTCCTCGCCGGCGCGGACGTCGGCACGGTCGTGTGGCCCGCGGTGCCGCGACCCGCACGGCGGCGGACGATCGCCCAGGCCGCGCGCGCCGGCGCGCTGGTCGTCAACGACGGCGCGCTCGCGGCCCTGGTCGATCGCAAGGCGTCGCTGCTGCCCATCGGCGTGCTCACGGTCGAGGGCAGCTTCGAGCGCGGCGACGTCGTGGAGATCCGCGATCGCTCGGGCCGCGTGTTCGGCCGCGGCCTGGTCAACTACGACGCCGAGGCGGCGCGGGCCCTGGCCGGCCACCACAGCGCCGAGATCGACGCCATCCTCGGCTATCGCGGCTACGATGCGCTGGTCACCCGGGACAACCTCGTCCTGACGACCGGCGATCCCAAGGGCGCGTAGCGCCCGCCCGCCGCGACCGCCCCGAAGGAGCCCATGGCGATGGACGACAGGCAGCAAGCGATTGCGGCGGCAGCCCGCGGGGCCCGGCGCGCCGGTTGGGTGTTGGGTCAGATCAGCGGGCCCGAGCGGCGCCAGATCCTGCTCGCGATGGCCGACGCCCTCGAGCGCGCCGACCTGCGCGCGGCGGTGCTGCGGGCCAACGCGACCGACGTCGCCGACGCCCAGGCCGCCCGCGATCGCGGCGAGCTCGTGGCGGCCCTCGTCGATCGACTCGTCCTCGACGATCGCAAGCTGGCCGGCGTCGTCGACGGCCTGCGTCAGCTCGCTGGCCAGGCCGATCCCCTCGGCAAGGTCTCGGTCGATCGCGACCTCGACGACGGCCTGCACCTGCGCCGCGTCGCGTGCCCGCTGGGCGTGATCGCGGTGGTGTTCGAGGCCCGGCCCGACGCGGTGCCGCAGATCGCCGGGCTCGCCGTGCGCAGCGGCAACGCGGTCGTGCTGAAGGGTGGACGCGAGGCGGCCCGGACCAACGCCGCGCTCGTCGACGTGCTGCGCCGTGCGCTCGCCGACCAGGGCTTCGACCCCGGCGCGCTCGTGCTGCTCGAGGATCGCGCCGACGTCGACACCGTCCTCACGCTGGATCGCGACATCGACCTGGTCGTCGCGCGCGGCTCGGCGACGTTCGTGCGCCACGTGCAGCAGGCCAGCCGGATCCCCGTGCTCGCCCACGCCGAGGGCATCTGTCACCTGGTGCTGCACGGAAGCGCCGAGCCCGAGATGGCCGCGCGCATCGCCGTCGACGCCAAGTGCGGCTACCCCTCGGCGTGCAACGCGATCGAGACCCTGCTGTGGATGCCCGGCGCCGAGGCGGCGCTCGATCGCTGCGTCGCCGAGCTCGGCGCCCGCGGCGTCGAGCTGCGGGCGTGCGAGGCCACGCGCGCGCGGCACCCGGGGTTGGTCGCAGCCACCGCCTCCGACTTCGGCCACGAGTTCGGCGCGCTCGTCCTCGCGATCCGCCGCGTCGACGACCTCACCGCCGCGCTCGCGCACATCGAGGGGCACGGCTCGGGGCACACCGAGTCGATCATCGCCACCGACGAGGGCGCGGCCGCCGAGTTCCTCGCCCACGTCGACGCGGCCTGCGTCTTCCACAACGCCAGCACGCGCTTCGCCGACGGCTACCGCTTCGGGCTCGGGGCCGAGGTCGGCATCAGCACCAGCAAGCTCCACGCGCGCGGCCCGGTCGGCGCCGAGGGCCTGGTCACGTATCGATGGTTGTTGCGGGGCAGCGGCCAGGTCGCCGGCGACTACGGGCCGGGCAAGCGACGCTTTCGGCACCGCGATCGCTGACGGCGACGCGAACGCGGAGATGGACGGGGTGCGGAGGCCCAACGCCCCGCACCCCAGCCCCGTTCATCCGCCGGGGCGCAGCGCCTACGACGGCAGGACCTCGGTGATCCGCATGTTGGACCCCGAGGTGCTCGGGTTGTGCTTCTCGACGTAGGCCTGCAGCTGCCGCTGCGCGGCGCTGAACGCGTCGCGCAGGGCGACGCCCATGTCCTCGTGCTCCCCGGTCTGGGGATCGCGCGTCACGACGATCTCGTCGCCGGGAACCGAGAGTTCGATGCGGACGTGGTAGGTGTTGCCCTTGTTGTGGTGTTTGTGGGGGGACTCGACGACGACCCGGCAGCCGGTGATCTTGTCGAAGAACTTGTCGAGCTTCGCGGCCTTGGCGCGAATCCGTTCTTCGATCTCGTCGGTGCGGACAACGTTGCGGAACGTGATCTCGAGTGGCAGCTTCATGGGCGCTCCTTTCACGTCGAGTGCTCGCGCCCACGGTGCGAATGCACCGCGTCGCGTCGAGCCTCGGCCTGGTTCCACGGCACAGGCAACCAAGGTTCATCATGACTCAACTTGTCACCCACCTGCCACCGGAAAGGCGCGCAGGGTTGGCGGGCAGTGGCCCGAATGCCGGGGCCGTGCCAGAGACGACGTTCCCGGCTCCATTCGGGCCGAGCCCGCGGGCCGAACGCTGAACAGGTGCGCCCTCGGGAGGGGTGCGAGCGCCCCTGCGCACCCTGGCCTCAAAGCAAGCCGCGGGCCACGAGATCGGCGCGCAGGGTGTCGGCGTCGACGAAGCGGACCGCGTCCATGCCGACGGCCCGCGCCCCCTCGCAGTTCAGCTCGCGATCGTCGACGAACAGACACGCCTCCGGGGCGAGGCCGAGCCGCTCGGCCGCGAGATCGTAGGCCGCGCGCGCCGGCTTGCGCTCGCCCATCTCGCACGACACGAAGGTCCACGGCACCCACCGCGAGATCGCCAGCTTGGCCTCGATGAGTCGATACCACCGCGGGTAGTTCGACAGCGTGTGCATCGCGACGCCGCGTCCGTGCAGCGCCTCGAGCAGCGCCTCGATGCCCGGCAGGAACCGATACGCCTCGACCATCGCGGCCTTGAGCCCCTCGACGTCGAGTCGCCGGCCGTCGGCGAAGAACTGCTCGGCGAGGCCGTCCTCGTCGATGTGCCCGAGCTCGAAGGATTCCCAGGCGCTGGGGTGCTTGCGGGCGACCAGCGTACGCAGATCGGTGCCGAAGAACTGCGGCACCTCGACGAAGAACGGGTCGTGGACCAGCGTCCCCATCACGTCGAACAGTACGGCTTGGATCGCGCTCACGGGACGAGGTCATCTTCGTCGAGCAGCTGCTGCTTGGTCAACTCGGGCGCCGCGCGGCCACCCTCGTAGACCAGCAGCCCGAGGCGCTCGTAGTGCTTGCGCACGCGATCGCTGAGCAGGTGGATCCGCCGCAGGTTGGGGATCAGCCGCCGGAACATCGTGTGCCGGAACCGCCGCATGAACCCCGAGGCGAGCACGACCTCGTCCCACGCCCGCTTCGACATGACGTGGCCGTAGTACTCGTCGTAGAACTCGTGGCCCAGGAAGCGGTTGCGCATCAGCACCGCGATCTCGTACGCCCAGTCCTCGCGCTCACGCCGCTCGCGCTCGGGGAGCTGGCTGTAGAAGTCGCGCAGCGCGACGACGCCGAACGTCACGTGCCGGGCCTCGTCGGTGATCACGTACTCGAGGAGCTTGTGCAGCAACGGCTCGCGCGTCGCCTGCCGCAGCGTCCCGAAGGCGCCGAGCGCCAGCCCCTCGACCATGACCTGCATGCCGAGGAACTTGAGGTCCCACCGCCCGTCGGTCATCAGCGCGTCGAGGATCGTGTAGAGGTTGTCGTCGATCCGATAGAGCTTCCCCAGCTTCTCGTCGAGGTAGCGGTGGAACACCTCGATGTGACGGCCCTCGTCGACCACCTGCGTCGATCCGTAGAGCTTGCCATCCATCCAGCTGATCGCCTCGGTGACCTGACACGCGGCGTACAGCGCCCCCTGCTCGCCGTGGAGGAACTGCGAGAGGATCCACGACACGAGGGCCCAGCGGTGGATCTCCTGCTCGTGCCGCGGCAGGCTGCGGTACTGCGGCACGTCGGCGAGCGGGAGCCAGGAGTCGGGCACGAGCTCGCGGTCGGGCCGGTGCGGATCGACGTCGATGCTCCAGTCGAGATCGGTCGTCGCGTTCCACTGCGAGCGCTTCGCCGCCTCGTACAGCTTCGCGAGGTCGGCCCGGTTGCGCTCGTAGTCCCAGACGAACTGGGCGTCGTTGCGCGTGGGGACCGTCGTGGTCGGCCCCTGCTTGCCGCGCTCGAGCACGAGGCCGCGGACGGCCGGCCCGACCAGATCGAGGAACACGCGGGGGTTGCGGGTGCGGCCGAGCGCTGCGGTTGCGGTGGTGTCTGGGGCACTCATCTGCGGTCCTCCTCGTGGCGTTCGGGGTCTGCGGGCTGGGAGTTCACGGGGGTGCCTCGAGCAGCAGGCGCTCGGCGAGGTCGCGGGCGTGATCGCCGGGCCCCCACAGCGGCACGCGGAGCTCACCGGCGGCGGCGCGGACCATGCCGTCGGTGGCGATCTGCAGGATCGCGGCGCGCACCGGCAGCTCGGCGCGCACGAGGCCTTGGCCCTGCAGGCGTACGAACCGCTCGACCAGGTCCACGAGCGGCGCGACCTGATGCAGCAGGATCTCGGCCCCCGGCCCCGCGCCGTCGACGAGCTCGCGCAGCACGATGCGGGCGACGTCGGGCTCGGCCTCGACGAACTCGAGGTAACGGTCGAGCGTCGCCCGCAGGCGATCGACGAAGGGCGCGGGCTGCGAGATGGTCCGCGAGAGCGCGTCCGCGAGGCTGGCGAAGCAGCGCTCGACCGCGCGAGCGTAGAGTTCTTCCTTGGTCGCGAAGTGGTAGAGCAGCGACGGGCGCGTGATGCCGGCCCGCGCCGCGATGTCGGCCAGCTTGGCCTGCCCGAACCCTGCGGCGGCGAACTCGGCCCGCGCCGCGTCGAGGATCCGCTCGGGCGTCGCCGTCGTGTTCGCGCTCGCAGGGGGCCGTCCCACCATCCCAGCCTAATCGACCCTTGGGTAGATTAGCAAGGGGCGCCAGCAGGGTGTCCGGAAGAACGCGAAGCGTTCTTCCGGACACCCTGCTCCGTGCCCGTGCCCGTGCCCGTGCCCATGCCCGATCAGGCGTTCAAGGCGCGCCCCATGTTGATGAGCATGGAGACGATGCGAAGCAACAGATCGCGCGCGGGCTGGCAGATCGCGGCCGTCGTGATCTCCAGTCGCACGCTGACGTCGAGCACGGCTGCGCACTCGGTCGCGGACCGACGAGCAATTCGATAGAAGCGCGCCTTCTCGGCCTTGGAGTACTCGCCGGCCCCTTCGGCGATGTTGAGAACGATGGAAGTCGCCGCCCGTCGGAGTTGGTCGGCGAGATCGCCATGGCCGGTCGGCAGGTCGGAAAGGATGCCGTGGGCGAGGACAACGAAGTCCACGGCGGCGGTGTAGACATCGAGTCGTTCATGATCGAAATGCACGAGACCGAAGTCGACCGCGTCGCCGTGGCGTCGCAGGCCATGCGCAACCACACGCACGGCAAGCCGGAATCGTGCGCGAGCCCGTGGTCCCAAGGGACATGCGTGGACGCGACACCAAGCAAGCCTCGATGCTCTGCCTCGTCAGCCCCGAGTCGGCGGTTCCAGCCGATCATCCGCTTCGCGCCATCAAGCGCCAGATGTACGCGAAGGCGGGCCGCCCCTCGGTCCCGCCCGAGTGGTTGCTGAAGGCAACGTTGCTCATGGCGCTCTACACCATCCGTAGAGAGCGGATGTTCAGCGAGCAGTTGAGCGACAACCTGTTGTTCAAGTGGTTCCTTGACATGGACATGCACGAGCCTGCCTTCGATCCGATCACCTTTGGCAAGAATCGTGATCGTCTGCTCGAGCACGACGCTGCAGGCCACTTCTTTCGTGCTGTGGTCGAACAAGCGCGCACCGCCGGCCTGATGAGCTCGGAGCACTTCTCGGTCGATGGTACGCGGATCGAAGCGTGGGCTTCGCTGAAGAGCTTTCGCCCCAAGGATGACGGCGACTCGGACAACGACGGATGGGCCGACTTCCGCGGCAAGAAGCGCAGCAACGAGACGCACGAGTCGAAGACCGACCCGAACGCGAGGCTCATGCGCAAGGGCAACGGCAAGGAAGCCAAGCTCTCCTTCTGTTGAGTGCGGTGATGGAGAACCGAAGTGGGCTCATCGCGACCATCGACGTCGCCACGGCGACGGGATTCGCCGAGCGCACCTCGGCGCTCGCGATACTCGATCGCGATCTGCCTCGCATACGACGGCGCACTCTCGGCGCCGATGCTGGGTACGACACCGCGGACGTCGTCGCCGCCTGCAGAGCGCGACGGGTCTCGCCTCATGTCGCCCAGAACCGAAACCGAAGGCGCTCCGCGATCGATGGCCGCACCACGAGCGCGAGTGGCTACCGCGTCAGCATCAGCCTGCGTCGCATGATCGAACGGTTCTTCGGATGGATGAAGACCACTGCAAACTTCCGACGCACGCGTCTGCGCGGGCTTGCGAGGACTACGATGCTGGACACCTCCATTGGCGCCGCCTACGTAACCGTTCAGGCCGCCTGATCTCGGGCGTGCGCAACCACACTGGGCCAGGGATCGACCCGCGATCATGATCATGATCAAAGGGAGAAGTGAGCGCCGGAGGCCCGGACGATCGGTCGAGCCAG
>JBIJCC010000212.1:0-5443 GCA_044344875.1 Nannocystaceae bacterium | reverse complement strand
GCTTCGGCTCCGCCAACTTCTCCGCGAGCACGCGACCTCCCGCCCCCCTCGACAGCGCGCACGGGCCTCACGCCGAGTTCCCGACTCGCGCGCAGATTCCCGCGCCTCCAGGCCGGCGTTGACAGGGGCATGTGGACGATCACCGGATCGCTCGACGCGTCCTGGCCGTCGTGGGTGTACAGCACGATCGGGCCCTTGCTGCTGCGCAGCGCGCCGCTCGTCGTGAACTGCAGCTCCTGTTCGTCGCCCTCGAGCGGATTGACGATCAAGACCGGAGCGGCTCGCAGCGCCATGATCGCGTCCATCTCGTCGGGGCTCGGCACGGCTTCCCATGCGTCGGGGTCTCGATACGCGGTGTCCGGAGCTGCGACGTCGTCGGGCGCCTCGGTGCCGGGGTTCGACGTCCCCGAGCACGAGCCCTCGTAGCACTCGACGGACTCCGACGACACGGTGCCGTCAGCGGCCGTTTTCTCGACCGAGTGGTACTGGAGTTTTCCGTCCGCCGAGACCGCGGTGGTCTCCCTTACGCGAGTCGCCGTAGTGCCCCACGACTCGTACCGCGTGGTGATGAACTCCGTCCCGTGTTCGTCCTTCGTCTCGGTCGCCGTGATCGTCGTTTCGTCGCCCGGAAGCCACTTGGCCCACAACGGGTCCCAAATGAGGGAGCCGCGGGTGGTGGCGGTAGCGGTTGAGTGGTTCGGTGAGGCAGCCAAGGTCACGTGCCACACCTGGTGCAGCGCGTCGGTGTACGAGAAGCCCAGGGTGACGTGGCCGTCGACCGGGGCGAGATCCGGGTGGACCACGAAGTCCGAGGCCGGGCCATGTCCGCGAATCACTTCGCTGCCGACAGCCGCGCCGTCGAAGCTCGCGTCGGCGGTGCTGTCGGGTTCGGAGGGCACCGGGACGAGCCACGGCGGTGTGCTGAAGTCGAGGCGGTTCGCGTCGTCCAGGCTGCGCGTGAGCGTGAAGCCGTCGGTCAGGTCGATGCTCCCATCGTCCGGCAGGCGAATGCCCATCTGTTCCAACAGCGACTCCCGTGCCGGCAGCAGCGCATAGCCGCCGAAGGCTTCAGCACCCGAGGGCGTGAGCGCGGGCAGCATCAGCAACATGCTCGAGCCCTCGCGAAACGTCGGCAACTCGGGCAACGTGCGCAGGATGTCCGGGAGCTGAGGCCGTTCCGAGAACCGCTCGGGGTCGGTGCCGAGCCACACCTCGTCGAGATCGGCGATACCGTCGTGGTCGACGTCCGAGGCGCGATGGATCAAGCACGCGCGTGGGTCACAGAGCATCTGCTCGATGACCTGCTTCGGGTCCTGCGCGGCCCGCCACTCGGCCGACTCCGCATCGCCGTCGTCCGTGAGGTCGTCGAGATCGGCAGTGCATCCACACGCCAGGGCGACGAGGGGGAGTGAGATGCGCCAACGGGGGCGGGTTGGTTGGGTCATGCGGGCTTGGTGTCAGCAGGGCCGCGGATCCGTCTCGGCCACGTGGACGACCCGAAGGGCGACCGCGCCGGGCGGACGGGCCTGCGAAAAAAAGTGGCAGTGACAGCCGCGCAGATTCCGGCAGATTCGCGCCGTCCATGGCCCTGCGAACCCATCTCATCCGTGCGCTCGCGCTCGGTGGCGCCATAGCCGCCGCCGCCTGCGACGAGGCCGAGCCCGACACCGCCATCACCCTCGACTTCCGCGGCGTGGTCGACGGGCAGCCCTTCGAATGCGGCCGCGAATACGCGGGCATCGGAACCTCGAAGTCGAGCTTCGAACCCCTCGATTTCCGGCTGTATCTCCACGATTTCGCGGTGATCACCCCCGACGGCGAGTCCATCCCGGTCGAGCCGGTCGAAGATGGTCGCTGGCAGCGCGACGGCTTCGTCCTGCTCGACTTCGAGGATGGCAGCGCCGCCTGCGAGACCGGCAGCCCCGGGACCCATACCTCCATCGATCTCTTCGATGCGACCGCGTCCGAGATCGCGGCGATCGCGTTCAGCATCGGTCTGCCCGAGGGCGACAATCACCTCGACGCCGCGACCGCCCCCGCGCCGCTGAACGAGCCGGGCATGTGGTGGAGCTGGCGCGGCGGTTACAAATACGTACGGGCCGACATCCGCACCGCGTCCGGGGAACCGTACTACTTCCACCTCGGCTCGACCTCGTGCGAGGGCACGCCCGCGACGGGGTTCGCCTGCAGCAACGCCAACATCCCGCGCATCACCATCGAGGGCATGGATCCCGAGAACGATCGCATCGACGTCGATCTCGCGCGGCTCTACAACGGCGTCGACATCGACGTCGTCCCCGACTACGCCACCGATTTCGTGGCGGGCTGCATGGCATTCTCCGGGGATCCGGAGTGCCCGGACATGTTCGGCGCGCTCGGTCTCGGCTTCGAATCGGCGCCGCCCCCGAGCGCGCCCCAGTCCATGTTCAGCGCGCAGGAGCAGCCATGATTCATCGGACGACGATCCACCGATACGCCGCGGCGCTGCTGGTCGTGGTCTCGCTCGGGGCCTGCGACGACGCGGACGATCCGGAGGCGGAATCCGCCGACGGGGCCGAGCCGCAGCCGGGCGACCCGGATTTCGTGCGGGACTCCGCGCTCGACGTCGAGGTGATCAGCGCCCACGACAGCGAGGCGAGCGCCGGGATGACCGGCAACTGCATGAGCTGCCACCAGGCCCTCGGGCCCGGCCCCGGCCGCTTCACGGTCGCCGGCTCCGTCGTCGGGGCCGACGGCGAGCCGGAGCCCAACCCGATCGTCGAGCTGCGCCAGCCGGCGTTCGCCGAGGACGGCTCCGACATCCCCGGCGAGCTGGTCGCGACGATCGAGGGCGATCTGCTCGGCAACTTCTACAGCACTGCGCCCCTGCCCTTCCCCGAGGCGTCGCTGGTCCCGTGGGTGTATTCGCAGGATCGGACCCAGGCCAATCACATGCCCTTCGGCGGCACGCTCTCGGGCGCGTGCAATGTCTGCCACGTCGGGAGCAACCCCGTCGATCTGAAGCCCGTCGAATGAGGGCCCGGCTCGCACTCGCAGCGGCGCTCGGCCTGGCCGCCTGCAGCGACACCGACGAGCCCGCCCAGCCGTGGGTCTGGTCGTTGCCCCCCGGCTTCCCCGAGCCGTTCGTGCCCGAGGACAACCCCATGACCGCCGAGAAGGTCGCGCTCGGCGAGCGGCTGTTCTTCGACGCCCGACTGTCGTGGAACGAGTCGCTGTCGTGCGCCGGCTGCCACGATCCCGAGCTGGCGTTCTCCGACGCGCGGGCCAAGCCGGTGGGCTCCGCGGACGAGACGCTGCCCCGCAGCTCGATGAGCCTGCTCGGCGCCGCATGGGTCGCGCCGTACACGTGGGCGAACCCGGTGCTCGAGACCCTCGAGCAGCAGGCCTTGGTGCCGTTGTTCGCCGACGCGCCGCTCGAGATCGGGCTGCAGCGCGACACGGCGGGCATCCTCGGGCGCTTCGCCGCGGACCCGGCGATGGCCGATCTCTTCGCCGACGCGTTCCCGGACGACGACGATCCGATCCAGACCGAGGCGATCGTCGCGGCGCTGGCCAGCTACCAGCGCACGCTGGTCGGCGGGGACTCGGCGTACGACCGGCTCGCGTACGGCGGCGATTCCGAGGCGATGTCGGACGCGGCGCTCCGCGGGATGGATCTGTTCTTCTCCGAGCGCACCGAGTGCTACCATTGTCACGGCGGCTTCCTATTCACGGTCGGATTCCGCAGCGCCGCTCAGCCCGGGCTCGCCAACGCGTTCTTCAACAACGGCCTGTACGACGTCGGCGGCACCGGCGACTACCCGACGGGCAACCAGGGACTGTTCGAGTTCACCGGGAATCCGGCGGACCGCGGCAAGTTCCGCCCGCCGAGCCTGCGCAACGTCGCCGTCACCGCGCCGTACATGCACGACGGCAGCATCGCCACGCTCGAGGACGTCGTCGCGCACTACATGGCGGGCGGCCGCAACGTCGAGGACGGCCCACTCGCCGGGGACGGCCGCGCCCACCCGAACAAGGACCCGCTGGTGGCACCGCGCGATCTGAGCGCGGCAGAACAGGCCGACCTGGTCGAGTTCCTCCGCGCGCTGACCGACGCGCGCTACCAGGGCGGGTGATCGCGGGGCGCAGGCGCAGCCACTCAGAGGGGCACCTCGGGCTCCTCGTGGGCCAAGTCCAAGCGCGACGCGATGCGCGGCGGAACCGGCGAGGAGAAGCCCGGCGACTTCACCACGACGATCCCACATCTCAATCGCCCGAGGAGCGTCTCGGCCGTGTGTCCGATGAGGAACCCTGGGAGCCGATGCCGCGCCGTGTTCCCGAACGCGACGACGTCCACGTCGAGATGGTCCGCGAGGGCGGGCACGACGACCCCAGCCTCCCCCTGGAGGCAGTGCACGACGACCTCGCGGGCGCCCAGCGTCTGCCTCACCACGGTTTCGACGGCGCTCCGCGCCTCATCCCGTCGCGCCTGCATCAACGGGGCGGTGACGTTCGCCCCGAAGTGGCTCTCGATGTTCGGGATCGGCCGCACGTGCCATGCGTGCACCACATGGACCTCCGTGCCCTGATCGAAGAGGGCGACGACCTGCGAGAGGAGGTTCCGTGTCGCCGCGTTCACGCGCTCGTCCACGAGGGCGGCGTCTACCGCCACCAGCACGCGGTGGGTCCGCGCTCGCGCCCTCGTCGGCACGCACCACAGGGGCGCCGTGCATTTCCGCGTGAGATGCCTGCACGTCGAACCCAGCGGATCCTCCTCGAACGGGGCATCCGTCCCGGCCACGACGAGCGCCGGTCCGAGCGCTGCAGCGTGCCCGACGAGGGTGTGCCAACCCACCTCTCCGTCGAGGAGATCGACCTCGACCATGGCGCTGCCGAGCCGACGGCCGGCGAACGCGGCCAGCTCGGCGAGACGATCGCGGAGCTCCTCGCGGAGGATCGCGCCGAGCCGCGCGCGCAGGGCAGGAGCCTCGGTGGGGTCGTCCTCGACCCCGGCGACGGCGACGAGGCGAAGCGGAATCCGCCGTCGGAGGCACGTCTCGATGGCCACCCGCATCGCCGCGTGGGCCGACGACTCCAGATCCACGTACAACCATACTTCGGCGGAGCGTCTCGTACCATCGTCGGCGGATTCTTGGGTCATACTGTGGGTCCTTGCGCGTGGTGACTCCCTGCGATCGCGGGCTCTCGCCACAGGACTAGGGACTCGATCCGAGCATGATCGGCGTCTTTCCGTCGGCGATCACGAGTTTGGCGTTGTTCGAAGCAGCGAGAGCCCGGAGCGCCTTGATCGTTTCCCACTGCAGGACGCTCGGGGTCAGGCGGAACGTGTCAACGACTTTGAGACAGGGGAGAAGGGAATTCTAAGTAGCGATGCAGGCAGGTGCGGCTGCCTCAGCGAGGGCGACGGCCTCGGTGTCGATCGGGTTGATGTGGACGACGTCAG
>JBIJCC010000160.1:0-18710 GCA_044344875.1 Nannocystaceae bacterium | reverse complement strand
CTCGCTCGGTCGAGAGAGCCTGCCCATGCACAGTGTTCGCGAATCTTCTCGCGGCGCTTCTTCATTATTTCCGCAAGCGCTGTCACCCTGCGGCTGAGCTCCGAGATCGCCGCGTCCGCGCCCCCGAACGCGACGACGTCGAACCACACCATGGGGGCCGGTCGCCGCTTCTCGACGTCGGCGAGTTGCTTGAGCAGCGCCGGGTTGCGCGGGACTTCGAAGTCGCCGGCCGGTAGCTTCCATGCGCCCACGCCCACGCGCAGGAAAATGTAGCCGAGCCACTCGACCACTTGTTCGGGCGCGAGCGTGCTGGCCTGCGGGAGCAACACCGTGCCGTCGACAGCGTCGTAGAGTTCCCCCTCGAGGAATGTCCAGGCGCTCTCGTACAGGACGAGGCGGTATGTGTCGTTGCCCTCGCGATCGAGCGCGTCGACGAACTCGTTGTGGCTGAACCCCAGGAGATCGCAGAGCTCGTCGACCGACATCGGTTCGCGAAGTGCGCCAAGATTCACAACGACAGTTTCGTCGTCGCGCACCATCGCGAAGATCTCGGGTTCCTGCACCTTCTTCCCCTTCTTACCCATCTGAAGCGCCTCCGTTCTGCGAGGTCGTGTCGCCCGCGACGATCCAGTGGCCCGCAACGGTGATTCCTACGATACGGGCTTGCCGCGCGAGGCTGTGTAGTGCCGCGAGGTCTTGAACACGTAGGATGTGGCCGTTGTCGCGCTGAACGACGAAGACTGACGAGAACGCGCCGGATGCTCGCGGAGGCCGAACGCCTGGCGCATCCCCGTAGCCCCATAGTCCGTGCGCGCCCACCGTGAACACTGGTGGCGTGAAAACGAGAAGGCGGTAGTCGCGTTCGCCATCCTGTTGGTGGAACCAGTGCTCGCCGTTGAACGGGTCGTAGGCGGCACCGTGGTCCCAGAGCGCGTAGGCCACACCACTGCGGATGACGCCGGGTACGGTGGCGATTGCCTCGCCGTAGGTTGGTGGAGAGCCGGTCCCCGCGTCTTCGAGGGGCTGCTGACCGCCTTCGACGAGGCGGACGGTGAACTCGACCTCGTTGGAGTCCGGCAGGTGGGTGAGCGCACTCAGATGCGCCTTGCCGCTCAGGGTCTTGAGCCACTCGAAGTCCCAGAACGGGGTGAGCTCGTGCTCCACGTCCTCGTCGCGCAGGCGCTCGCGGTAGAACTTGCAGGTGAAGCGGCCGCCGTGGTCGATCTGGCACGCGCCCGCGTCGCCGTGCTTGCAGGGGAAGTCGGCGTCGGAGGGCGCGTCGTCGCCGTAGATGGCGAGCGTGACTCGGCGGTTGTCGCGGTCTTCGTCGGTGAGCGGGTTGAACTCTCCGCAGCCCATGTGCTTGGGTCCGAGGAAGCGTGCGGGCTTGAGCTTGAAGGAGAGTTCGGCATGGTACGCGTCGAGCACAGCCTGCTTCGTCGGGGCGTCGAGTGCATCGCCGTCTGGCAGGTCGCCGTAGGCGCGGGCGCGTCCCTCGTCGTGCCAGGTGTCCGCGTTGTAGGCCCGCCGGAACGCGTCCACTGCGAGGGAGGTCTGGTCGCCGGGCTCGCCGTCGATCGCGGTCGGGTTGCACCCGAGCACGCGCAGCATCATCTGGTGCGCAGCGAGGTCGAGGTCGTCTTCCGCGACTGCGGCGAGGAAGAGGTCCCAGTCGCCGGTCAGGATCCCGAACACCGCCTGCGCGCGCCGGTCCGCGAGAAGTTTGTTCGCGTCGGCGTCGTCGCTCGAGTCGGTGTGCCCGAAGATCCCGAAGCGGGCGTTCGGGTCTTGGTCGGCAGTCTCCTGCGCGCGGGTGCCCAGGTCGCCGATCGCATGGGTCGGCAGCGCCGACTCGCTCGCGAAGAGCGACGACGCGTAGCTCAGCGTCGGGTGTTTCGGTGGTGGCTCGAGCACCAGGCGATACTCGCGGTCGAGCTGCTTGAGGAACAGCGGCGACTTCGGCTCGCGTGGGACCGGCACATCGTCGGGCGACGGCTTGAAGCCGTCGAGGGCGAGCTTGCCGCGGGCAGACTCCGGGAGCGCCACCCGCTTCGGGAAGCCGACGATCGTCGGACCGGGCAGAAGCACCGCGCGCGCCTTGTGGCGGCCGGCGTCGTCGAGGACGACGCGATCACGACGGCCGTCGGAGTGCACGAGGGTGAGTTCGTATCCCGCGAACGGCACGCCGGTGTGATCGACCAGCTGTATCGCGACCCAGCCGTAGCGCAGGGTGGGATCGCGTTCGCGGAGGTCGGACAGCGGGGTGAGGTTGTCCCAGTCGGGCGTGACTTCGGCGCGGTACAGCACAGGGCGACCGCGCGGCGGCCAGTCGTCGAGAGCGATGGGGACGAGGTGGCCGCCTGAGATTTCCTCGGCGAGGTAGCGCGCGACCGAGTCGGGGTCGAGTTCGGTGCAGCCGCGCGTGCGTGCGAGGTCGGTGAGCTCGCGCGCGGCGGCGGCGTCGCCCGACATCACCCCGACGAGAATGTCGTAGGCCGCCGCGACCGACCATTTCTGGACGTTCGACGCCGGTACCAAGGAATGCTCGACGCCGTAGCCGGTCGGGATACTCGTGAAGGGGGGGAAGCGGCTCATGGGGCGGTCCACCGATCTGTGCGTGGTGGCTGGACGAGCAGGTTTCGCAGCAGGAGGGCGAACGAAACGCGCCGGTGAGCTTCGACCCCGACGACGCTGGCGAGCCAGTCGTGGATGATCACGACCGGTCTCACGATGCCCCCCTCACCGAGGCAGTGCTGCCAGCCTTGGAGCTCCGGGCCTCGCGTCGGCGCTCGAACAACGCGAAGCCTGCCGTGAGCATCGCGGGGGCGGCCAGAATCATCGGCTCGGCCAGCAGAGTCGACACGAGGAGTACGAGGGCGGTGACCTGCCACGCGACAGCGCCACGCGGCGTGCCGCCCGGGCCGCGCTCGCGCCATGCGACGAACGCCAGGTGAACGACGACCAGGATGGCGCCGTACGCCAACCCGGGAACGACGAACCACTCGAGGACAACCGGGTCAAGGAGATCGGGGCCCAGCACCAAAACCAAGAAACCGACGAAGTACACGAGCGTGATGCCCAACACCCAGCGGTAGGTGCTCAGCCCGGCCGACCTGCTCGGCTTGCCACCTCGCGTCCTCGGTCCTGCGGCTGAATCCGCGGCCGGCGAACGCGCCGTCGTCTGCGACTCTCGCCACTCGAGGACCCCCAGCCTCGCGAGAAGAAGGAGCGCGACAGCGGCGAGTGCGCTGGCGACGTGGGCACCGAAGTCGAGCTCCGCCTCGGTGGTCACGAACGGGACGCACGCCATGAACATCGCCATGGCCGCCGGCCCGATCCATCGCGCGCGCCCGAAGTCCAACTCGCGGATCCCAACGATCCCGGCCACGGTGAACAGCTCCAGGCCGGTCCGCGCCTCGAATGGCCCGAGGATCCGCAAGGGGAACTGCAGCAGCGACGCCGTCAGCATCCAGCTGGAGAATCGCCTCGCGACCACGCCGTGCCCTGGGTCCGACCGCTCCCCGCGGACGAACGCGAGCACGACCCTCGCGACTACGAACGCTCCGAGCGGAATCGCGAACCACATCGGATTGATGATCGAGAGCAGGACCGTCGGATTCGTTCGATGGAACCATACGAGGTAGCTCAGCTGGTAGATGCACGCGACAACGGCGCCCCACTCCGCCGCGCGAACGGCGGAGGTCATTGTGGGTGATCGCGGGTGGGAGCGGTGCGTCGGCATCTGGTTGAAGTGGGCGCGCGGAACCACGGGGGTCATGGGGCGACCGTACAAGGCGGCAACGGACCAGGGTCGAGCGCGCAGCGGAAGCCCGAGTTGTCGCTGTAGTTCTCGCGGCTGCCCGGGCTGCAGCCCAAGAATCCCCGCGAGAGAGACCGGGTCCGCCAACTTGCGCCACATGCCTCGCGCAGGTCGCCGTGGCGGTCATCGCGAAAAGGGGTGTGCGACTTCTCCGCCACGTTCCCTATCAGGTCGAAGACGCCGTCGCGACTCCTCCCCTTGGGTCGGCTGCCAACGGGCCAGGGGCGTCCCAGTCCGCAACCACGCACAGCGTCCTCGTCGTTCTCATCGGCGATCGCGAGATCGCAGGTGACGGCGTCGTCGCCCCACGGGTACCTCTGCTGGCGGTCGCGGCCACGCGCCGCCCAATGTAGCTCGTGGGAGAACGGCGGACGCTTGCCTCGCCACGCACAGTACGCATCGTGCTGGTCACCGTCCACGCAGTTGATCGGGAGGTTCTCGATCCCCTTGATTTCCCATGTGCACACCAGCGGATTGCGATCGGCATCCGTGTATCCGGAGGTACCGCGGTACGGAGGCGTACATCCGCCAGCGTGGACACATGCGCGGTAGTCCTCGACCGTCGTCTCGTAGATATCGAGCCAGAACGCACCGACGTCGACCTCGCGCTGGTCAACAGCGACACTATGAAACGCGGTACGACCGGCCGGGATGAAGGCCATGCCCGGCTGGTCTTTGCAAAGCGGCGAGATGTCGCGCGTCGTGGTGTTTGGAGGCCGCGGCGTGGAATCGGCCGCGGCCGCCGCGACGGCCGGTTCGTCCGCGACGCGCGGCGCGCTGTGGCAGGCCACGCCCAGGCCTACGAGAACCAAGAAGATGGAGCGATGGGCGCTCACGCGTTCCTCCGAAGCTCGGAAGCTTCCTTGATGTGCTTCTGCATGACCGCGTCTCCCTCGCCACCGCCCACGACACGAAGCATACGATTCAGTGATGCGATCGCTCGCGGCCCCGACCCGGCATAGCCGATGCGCACGCGAAACCACGAGCATGGGAGGTCGGTTCGCGCCGCGATATGTGTACGGAGGTCGCGCTCCACAGCGGCAGCGTCGAGGCCGAGCTCCTTTGCGGCGGCCTTCGCGGCGCTCTTGATGTCGGGGCCACGGCGCAGCGCGTTTGCAACCTGGGGCGGCGCGGGGTCGATCGCGCGCCCGAAGTACTGCTCGGCATCGGCAAGCTTGGAAGGATCTTCGGGCGCGCCCCCGGCCCGGGCGAATGCGGTGTAGCGCTCGAGATCGACGAAGACACTCGTGGCGCCGGGTAGGGACCCGAACCGCTTCCGCGACAGCGGTACGAACACGCCGCCGGCGCCGTGGTCGCCCGTGCCGACCAAGCCGAAGTCGAAGAAGCGCTTCAGGCACGTCTGACAGTCGTAGTATTTCCCGTCGTCGAGCTTTCCGTACGAACAATCCCGTCGCGCGGACTTGTTGAACTTCGGGATCGCGCGATCGTCGAGCGCGGACGCGAGGCTCGCATCGAACCCCGTGAACAACCGCGGATGGCGGACCGCAGTGGCTCCGGGCGGCATGATCGGGAGCCCTCGGATCAGCTCGACTCCATCGACGACGGCCTTCCCAAACGTCGTCTGCCCAGCGCCCCAGCCTCTGCACCGAAACCAGTCGCCGCCAGGGTGGTACGTCGGATCGAAAACGCCTGGCCCCGGGAGCCGCACATCGATGCCCAAGAGCGCCAGCCTGCGCGTGTCGCCGGGCCGTGTGTTGAACGGTGAGACTCGGTGCGAGAACACGCCCTTGCCTTCGTTGAACAAGAACTGCAGACCCAACACCTCCGGCATCGTCGTCGCGCGTTTGCCCTCGGCATTGCGCGGGCGATCGACGCACGCCTTGCGAACCCGGCTCGCACCTTCCTCCGAGTTGCGGACGTCGGACGGGTCCGCGAGAAGCTGGTACGCCGGCCTGGCGTGCGGTCCGATCTTGCCGCCCTCGCGAAGCGCCTTGAGATAGATCGCAGTCGGCTGGTCGACGGTCGATATCTCGACCAGGTGAGCGAGCCAGGCGGTGACCTGCTTGGCCGAGTCGAGGGTCCAGAACCGGCACAGCTCCATGAGCTTCGTGGAGCGCGCGACGGCAGTCGCGATTCGTGTGCTGATGCCGAGCCAGGCCGCCTCGTGACCCGGTCGCGCCACGATCCGCGCCGCGCGGCTGAGGATCTCGTCGCCATGTCCGCGAGCTCCTTCGACGGCGCGGACGAGCCGGATCACAGTCTTCTCCACTGCCGCACGGTTCACGCTGCGCGCCGCGAACTTCGAGTCTTTCCACACCCGATCCGCCATCAGTGCCCTAGCAGTCGCGAACTGCGGCGTTGCGCCCTCGGGGATCGCGAGATCGTCGACCGACACCGTCGGTGCGCGGGGTTCGAACGGCATGAACGGCTCGGTGATGTTCTCGAGCACGGCCAGATGAGGCCACGCCGCGACGCTCCCCTCGACTACGGCCAGCCGCTTTTCCACATCTGCGACCCCGCGATCCACCGCCTTCTCGCCGCGGGCTTCGCCGAGCTGCTTCAGCTCCCGCTCGAGCACCGACAGGTCGACCGCGAGCCCGCTATTGCCGTCCTTACCGGCACACGCCACGCTCCACTTCGCCAGGATTGCGACCGGCGGGACCCAGCGGGTCTGGTAGTGGATTGGTCGGGCGAACTTGCCTGCCTCAACCGAACCAGGGGCCACCGACTCGCGCGCGGTCGTGGTCGGAATGCCGTAGATCTCGGCGAGGTCCTGCTTGAAGGCGAGAACCGAGCCCAGAACGTGGTACGTGAATTGGCCGGCAGGCGGTGACCCACGGCTCGGCGTGAAGTACCCGAGCCACAGCAGGTCCTCCTGTAGCTCGCGCACGTAGACCGGGTTTGCGCGCGCGGCGGCCGAAGGTGCGGCCTGGTCGGGCCCGTACGCTGGCGTTCCGGCGGTGAACTTCCGTTTGCCCGCGGCCCGAACCCAAGGATCGGAATTGCCGAAGCAAACGAGATGGCCGTCGAACGGCAGATCCGCGAGTACCACGGCGGTGAGTACTGCACCGCCAATCACGAATCCCTTGCGCTTCGCGCCCGCGGCTGGCGGCGCGCCATCGATCGCCGCGAGGAGCCGGAGCGTGCCTTGAGCGCTGCCCTGGGCGGCCGCCTGAATCAGCTGCCACGCTGCGAATCCACGCAGCCCGGAGGCGGCCGCGAGGGTCTGAGCAAGCGCGCCGCTGGTCGGGACCGCGAGCAGCTTGCCGGCGCGAGGTGGTTCGGCGGCGGCGCAGAGTGGACACGGTGCGCCAGTCCTAGCCGGATCGATCTCCGCGATCGCATCGCTGGCGTCGTCGTCGTCGTCCTGGTCGTCGTCGTCGTCGAGATCGTCCGTGTCGTCCGTCTCTGGCGCGTGGTCGATTGACGGTGCAGACCCGGCAACGCGGGCGGCAATCTCGGCCGACGTCAGACCGTAGCCGCCGGTCGCGAGCTCGCACGCAGGGTCGTCGCACACGAACGTGATATCGCTGAGTTTCACTGCGGAGACTGCCTTGGACATCGGTGCCTACTCCTCTTCGCCGTCTGGGCCGCCGGAAGCGGGCCCGTGGCGCGGATCGTCCTCTGCTACGCACCCCTCGTCCTCCTCGACGTCCAGGTCGAGATTGAGGTCATCTCCGTCATCGTCCACATCTGGATCTCCCGCCTCGTCGTCGTCGCCGAGGTCGGACACCTCGTCCTCCTCGGCTGGCTCGTCGGTGGCGGCCGGTCGCGAAAACCGGGCATCTCCTACGGCTTGATAGGCGAGATCGACCGGCATGGCACGCGCAGCACCGCAATGCAGCTGGAGCAGCTCGCCTGCGAGACCGCGCTCGACCACGAGCCCGTCGTCGTCACTGCGGCCGGTGCGTCGATCGGCGTCGGTCACGAGCTCGTACGCCACGCGGGCGAGTGCCCGACCGTAGTGATCGATCAAGCGCAGCACCAAGTCACCGCGTCCGACGGCGAGCGGTCGTGTCGGCAGTGTCCGGAACCGGGCGGCGTCGTACAGGATCTCGATGCCGTGGGCCTCGCGCCACTCGACCGTGTCGTCGAGCAACAGCAGGTCGACGCGCCGCTGGCCCTCGGCGTGCACCGTCTCCGAGAGGGCTGGATGCGCGAGCACACTCGCTCCGGCACCCAGTGATGCAGGTTCGAAGCTCCGCATGGCGGCCGTCGACGCGCCAAGCGTCGCGAGGTGTTCGTTCAGTTCGTAGGTCTGCGCGTCGAAGAGGGCGCCGATCGTCACTTCGCCGCAGACACCGTCGACTTCGAGCACCGCATCGTAGATCGCGTTGTAGTGCGCCTGGAACCGAGCGACAGCGTTCGGGTACGCGTCGTCGATGACGCCATCGGTTCGGCCGGGATCGGTCGGCCATCCGTGGGTCTCGGCGAGGTACGCCAGCAGTCGCTGGATGTCAGCCGGCGTACCGTGATCGCTGACCAACGCCACCCACTCGTCGCGCGCACCCTCGATGAGATGCCGGACACAAAGTGCCCGACGCAGCGCGAGTGCGGTGTTCGAGTCGGGATCTCCATCGATGCTCGTGTGTCCCACGACCAACAGCGCGCTCGCGGGGCGTTCCGAACACAGGGCGATCGCTGTCGCGATCGCCTCGAGGTGCGACCGCGTCGCATCCAGGGGGACGAGCACGCTCGACTCACGCGCGAACCGCAGCGTGTCAGTCTCGGTCCGATCTACGGAAGGCCGGAGTAGCACCACGGTACGAGAGGCCGGCGCCGGGATGTCGAACTCGGCGGAGCTTCCAAAGGGAAAGCGGGCCGAATGTGGCGAGGCGACGAACCCTTCCCCTACGCCGCTCACCCGCGGCGCGCGCAACGGGGACACGCGCACTCGACCCACGCCCGGCCCAACGTCGTCGAACGACATCGTACCGCTGGTATCAAGTTCCACAGCGACCTCCGAGTTCCCAGGCGGCGTTGCGCGGACGGTCTCGCCCGCCAGCGCGGCACCGTCATCGAGCACGAACCTGACGCGCCAGGACCCCGAGGCTTCGACGGGAGCGGCAGGCGTCACCGAGACGCTCGGCGGCTGCTTCACTGGTGCCTCGAGAACGAGGCGATACGAGCGGTCGAGCTGCTTGAGAAAGAGGCCACCTCTTGGTTCACGTGGCACGGGCACGTCGTCCGGGAGCGGTGCGAAGGCGTCGACGGCGAGCTTGCCGAATGATGACGCGGGCGCTTCGACGTGCTTGGGAAAGCCGACCAGTGTTGGCCCGGGCAGCGCGACAGCGCGGGCGCGGTGGCGGCCCAGCTCGTCGAGTACGACGCGATCACGCCGCCCGTCGCAGTGCACGAGGGTGAGCTCGTAGCCCGCGAACGGCACCCCGTCGTGGTCGACGAGCTCGATGCCGAGCCAGCCGAACTCCACCGTGGGCTCGCGTTCCTGCAGCGCCGAGAGCGGCGTCAGTTCGCTCCAATCGTCCGGGAAGAAGCCCTCGTGGCCGAGTATCGGCCGGCCTCTCGCCGGCGAGGGCTCGCGGTGTGCGACAGGGATCAGGAGGCCGCGGCCGACCTCTTGGGCGAGCCACCGGGCCACAGCTTCGGGCGTGTGGTCGAAACACCCGCGATCGCGCGCGAGGGCGGTGAGCTGCCGCGCTGCGAAGTCGTCGTTCCGCATCGCCGTCATGAGGGCGTCGTACGCACGGTCTGCGGACCACGACTCGACGTTCGTCGCCGGCACCAGGGCGTGGCGAACGCCGCGTGGGGTGGTGACGATGGGGAATGGAGCGGAGGGGCTCATGGTGCGGTGCGAATCGACTGCGGGAGGTGCGGGCTGGCGATCTCGCGTGGCGCCAGCGCGTCAGGTGACGGGGGGTGGGCGGCGACGTCGGGCGACCCCGGTAGCTGCCTCGCATCGCGGATCGGGAGTGCCCCCGATTCGGCCGACTCCGGCTCGCCAACCGCATCGCTCGTGCCTGGGGTGGCGACGCGGGCGCGGGTGACCTCGCCGCGGAAGGTGCGCGTAGTGTTGCCGCGGCGGAAGGTGATGGTGGCGGGGGTGAGGAGGAGGTCGGAAGGGGTGATGGAGGTGGTGGTGAGGAGGTGGAGGTCGGCGGTGAAGGGGGCGTCGAGTTGCTCGGTGAGGTGGACGGAGCGGACTCGCCAGGGGAGGTTGGCGAGGTCGAGGTGGTAGTCGACGTGGGGGAGGCGGGTGGTCATGGGCTTCTGGTCCTGCGACGCGCCGTGGTCCACGTTCACAGTTGCCCGTTGTCGAACGCCACCGCGGTGAGCCACGCGACCGGATGGATGTATCGAACGAGAACCCAAAGGATGGCAGCCATCGGGAGCCATGCCGTGTAGGCCGCCGCAGGACCTCCACGTATGAGGAGTCCGCGAGCTTCCGTCAAGACGAGGCGCGCGGAATCTCCGGCGACGGGCGACGCTCCGAGCAGCCAGACACGGTCGCCTACGTGAACTCCGAGCCACGGCAAAGCCGAGGGGTGTGTCGGAGCAATGCGGCGAACCGACACTCCCTGCGCCAGACTTGCTGTTGGCCACATGCACCCAGGTTCCGACTCTAGTTCCCAGCGTTCTTCGGCGTCGGATTCCACCACAAAGGCAACCCGTCGTTGCGGCTCACCTGGTTCGCCGATGACGCGCGCAGCTTCCACGACAGTTCCGTGAATCTCGAGCGTATCGGGCTTGCGCCAGCGATTGACGTGCCAGCTGACAATGCGCACGCAACCCCAAGTCACGAGGCAGACCGCCGGCAACTCCATCAAGGCTGCGTACGCCACCCGGTGCCAGTAGTAGAGCTGATTCATGTTCGCTGCGAGAGCAGACCAAGTCCACCCCACGGGGTAGAATACAAATGAAACCACGAAAACCGGCGCAAGCCGGCCCAGCAGCAGCCTCGTTGGACCGCGCACCCACTCTCGGACAGGAAGATCGGCCCCCACCCAGCGACGCACGAGTTTTCCTCCAGACCCGATCATGCAACAAACTGCCAAGAGCGCTGTCAGAAAAAACACCTCAGCATCGCGGCTCCATAGCACTGTGTCGTCGAACATTTCACCCTCCTTCCTCGCCTGGCGCGATTGCGCCGTCTTCGTCGAAGCCTGGGCCGAGCAGCAGCCCGGCGCGTACGACGTCCATGACGTCGGTGCCGAAGAGCTTGGCGACGACCTCGGCCGGAAAACCCATGGAGTAGGCGAAGTACCAGGTCGGCAGTTCCCCTGTCGGCACCACCCCGGGCTCCCCCGCGACTCCACCTCGATCGCCCAACACCACAAACCCACCCTCGCGCACCCGATCAGCCGCGGCGTTCACTGCACTAAACTCCGACGACAGCGCCCCCTGTCTGTACGGCTGACCCGAGAATGCAAACTGAAGATACTGGTTAAAGAAGTTCTGAGTCCCAGGCGTCCTCGCCGTGATCACGACTCCGACACCGAACTCGACAATCCCGAGCGCGAACCCGACCCAGCCAAGGACTCTCGTCCAGCGCGCGCTCGCCTTGACCAGCGGCAGCAACCGAAGTAGCGCAGTCGCCGCGGATATCGTCGCCAGCGACTTCGCGATTTTGCTCTGTCTGCTCAAGTAGCTCCAACTCGCCAGGGTATCTCCTCCGGTTGCGATCAAGGTGATAATCCCTGCCATGATGCCAAGACGTTCTGCAAGCCAAGTCAATTCGCTCGCCTGTACGTCCACAATATCCTGAATCTGGATGATTTGCCCGAGCTTCGCTAGATCAGCAGTGGTCTTCATCGCCGAACTCAGGAGCTTGGTCCAATTCTGCCATGTGTCGTCCCACGTCGCATCGCACGCCGCTAGCGTCGACACAGCGCTGAAGAAGAACGCCGCCGCTCCGAGGAGGCGAGTCTTGCCCATCTCATCCCCGAGCTTCAGCGCCTTGATCTCACCCGCCATCTCGGCCATGCTGCTCTCAACGGACTTCCCGCCAAGCGCTCGAACGCACGCCTTGAACCACTTCGTCACGTCTTGACCGGCGAACAAGAGAACGCCGGCCGACCCACGGTGCAGCGCACCGCTTGCGAGGAGGCCCCGTAGCATGCAGACAGCGAGTGACCGGGCCAGTGGCTGGAACGCCGCGTTGGACGTCTTCGCGCCGCCCGCAGCCGCGAGCCGTGCAAGAAGAATGGGGAGCGTCCCGTGATTCATCCCGGCCTGGATCACGGCCAGTCCGGATTTGTAGTAGGTGCCGACCATGACCAAGGGTTCGAGCGGAGAGTTGTCATTCACCCCACCCTCGGCACGAAGTGCGACCATCGCTTCCTGCCACCCCACGCCGCACAGCGACTTCCACTCGTCCCCGCCATCGCCCGGCAGCTCCATCAGCATGTTCTCGAGCTCGGGGGCGAGGCTCTCCGACATCAGCTGCACCAACGAGATGAGGTGGTCAGTCACGAACGTCTCGGCACCCGATGAGGCCGAAAGCGCAAGCACCGCGCGCTCGATGATCTCGAAGGTGACGTTGATCTCCTCCGCCCGAAACGCGGTTGGTTGCGTTGCGATTACCACGAGCGCGGCCTTGATCGCGGGCGCCGCGGCGGACGTCGGCGCGAGGAATGTCAGCAGGTCGTTCGCCGCCTTCTGCTCGTCCGCGCGCGTCAGACTCAGGGCATCTGCGGCGTTCTCGATGTCCTCGATTGCCTTCGCGAGCACGCGGAGTCTGGTGAGGGCGTCGGCTCGCGAACCCGGCGGCGAGGGGTGGTTTTCCCAGTGCCAACTCGTGAGAAAGACGACGCGGCGCGCGTACTCCAGCGACATGCGCCGGGTGACCCACGTCGCCGACTCTCGCGCGAGCAACTCGACCTGTGTCTCGAGAGCGGCAACCAGGTACAAGAACTTGTTCATCACCTCGTTGGGGAAGTTCGCCGGCTCGACCGAGACGCACCGGCCCTTCGACGGCCCGCGGGCCACGAGGTGGTCGAGTTGGTAGAGCACGGTGGGCGTTGCCGGGACCCAGACATCGAGCGCCGGCACGCGCCAGTTCCCCATGGGGACAGCGCGCGCATGCAAGGCGAACAGGCTCCACCTTGCCGCTTCCGGATCGATGAACCCGCCGTCGGGCATCTTCGTCGCCGGCCCGCGCCGCAACTTCGCGGGGATGACGTTCTCGTCGTCTTCGAGGATCTCACCCGGGATCTCGCCGTCGTACTCGTGGTAAAGCGTACCGAACAGGCTGAGCACCACGGTCTCGTTGTTCTTCAGCCACAGGGCGCCCAGCAGGTCCTCCGATGGCAGGCCCAGCCTTTCCGCGAGCCACTCGAAGTCGACGCGCGGCGGAAGGTTCGCGCCGTGGACGACGATCTATTTATCAGAGTTGATCGTTGCGAATTCACATGCCATGCGCGTCGATTCCCTGTCTTCAGCTGTTGAATCCGCCCGTGGCAACGCCGGTGCGTCGAATCGCCGCAACGCGCACGACACGGTCGGCCTCCGGTAGTTCGTTCGCGTCGAGCAGCACCAATCGCCCATCCGTGCGCAACACGAGGATCGGTCCAGCGCGCTCGGACAACGTGACCTCGCGCAGCCGGTGACTCGGCGCATCAGACCTTCCCCAGAACCCTGCTGCGCTGATCGTAAAGCGGTACGGCGCGTAGTCCCGCAGACCAGTTCCGGTCCCGTCGCTGGCGCTGAACCAGTCCGCAACGTCGAAGGGCTGTCGAGCGACCCCATGGTCCCAGAGCGCGTACGCCACACCGCCGCGGATGAGCCCTGGAATCGTCGCGACCTCTTCACCATCGGTCGGCGCAGGTCCGACTCCGGCGTCCTCGGCCCCGAGCGCAACCCGAAGCCTGCGGACGGTGAACTCTACCTCGGTGCTGTCGGGGAGGTGAGTGAGCGCGCTGAGGTGCGCCTTCCCGCTCAGGGTCTTCAGCCACTCGAAGTCCCAGAACGGCGTGAACTCGTGCTCGACGTCTTCGTCGCGCAGACGCTCGCGGTAGAACTTGCAGGTGAAGCGGCCGCCGTGGTCGATCTGGCAGGCGCCCGCGTCGCCGTGCTTGCACGGGAAGTCGGCGTCGGATGGTGGGTCGTCGCCGTAGATCGCGAGGGTGACCCGGCGGTTGTCGCGGTCCTCGTCGGTGAGCGGGTTGAACTCTCCGCAGCCCGTGTGCTTGGGTCCGAGGAAGCGGCTGGGGCTGAGCTTGAAGGAGAGTACGGCGTGGTACGCGTCGAGCAGGGCCTGCTTCGTCGGCCCGTCGAGTGCATCGCCGACGGGGAGGTCGCCATAGGCGCGGGCGCGTCCCTCGTCGTGCCAGGTGTTGGCGTTGTAGGCCCGCCGGAACGCGTCCACTGCCAGGGAAGTCTGGTCGCCCGGTTCGCCGTCGATCGCGGTGGGGTTGCAGCCGAGGACACGAAGCATCATCTGATGGGTGGCCATGTCGAGGTCGTCTTGCTCGAGTGCCCAGTTCGCCTATCGCATGGGTCGGCAGCGCCGACTCGCTCGCGAAGAGCGAGGACGCGTAGCTCAGGGTCGGGTGCTTCGGCGGGGGCTCGAGCACGAGGCGATACTCGCGGTCGAGCTGCTTGAGGAAGAGCGGCGACTTCGGCTCGCGCGGGACGGGCACGTCGTCGGGGGACGGCTTGAAGCCGTCGAGGGCGAGCTTGCCGCGGGCGGATTCCGGGAGCGCCACCCGCTTCGGGAAGCCGACCATCGTCGGCCCGGGGAGAAGTACCGCGCGCGCCTTGTGGCGGCCGGCGTCGTCGAGGACGACCCGATCACGTCGGCCGTCGGAGTGCACGAGGGTGAGTTCGTAGCCGGCGAAGGGGACGCCGGTGTGATCGAGGAGCTGGATCGCGACCCAGCCGTAACGGAGGGTGGGATCGCGTTCGCGGAGGTCGGACAGCGGGGTGAGGTTGTCCCAGTCGGGCGTGACTTCGGCGCGGTACAGCACAGGGCGGCCGCGCGGTGGCCATTCGTCGAGCGCGATGGGCACGAGGTGGCCGCGCGAGATCTCTTGCGCGAGGTACCGCGCGACGGCGTCGGGGTCGAGTTCGGTGCAGCCGCGCGTGCGCGCGAGGTCGGTGAGCTCGCGCGCGGCGGCGGCGTCGCCTGACATCACCCCGACGAGAATGTCGTAGGCCGTCGCGACCGACCATTGCTGGACGTTCGACGCGGGGACGATCGCATGCTCGAGGCCGCGGCCGTTGGAGAGGGTGGTGAAGGGCTTGAACGGGCTCATGGGGTCACCGTCTTCGCAATGCCGCGGAGAACGTCACGGAACGTCGGCTCCGGCGTGCTCCATCGCTCCGTCGACAGCTGCGCGTGGGTCACCTTCGATGTCGACGAGCGGATCTCCCGTGAGCCATCGCGCGACACCGTCGACCAACGCGGATCCCGAGGCGCTGAGGAGGAAGTCGCTGCTGTCGAAGTTCGCGAAGCTCGCGTTCTGCAAAGCCAGGGACTGATTGCCCTCACCCGCCAGCGCTTGCTCGCTTGCGGTGTAGGTCGCTGCGACGCCGGGGCACGACACCTCGTCGATGTCGTCCTCTCCGTACAGGAGGCTGTTGCGAATTTCTGCGCTGCCGGCAACGCCGCAAGTCAGCGCGCGTGCGTTGATGCCAGGGTCGACGACGGTGGAGTCGAGGATCGTCGCCTCGCCGGCGACGACGGAGATGGCTGGTGCGGATCCGCCAGTGCCGCCGACGATGCAGTTGCGAAGGTGCCCGGTCGCGGCGTTGGTGAGGAGGATGCCGCCGCCGGTGTTGCCAACGACTCGAGTGCGGTCGAGGTACATCGTCGCGCCGTTCACCGAGACGCCCTCGGCCATGGTGTTACCGCGGAACGTTAGGCCCTCGACGTACACGGACGCGTCGTTGATGACGGACAGGGAGGGCCCACCCGTGCCCTGCACGATGGGGTCCTCGCCGTCGGCGGCGACTATGGCGACCGTGATGCCGTCGACCTCCAATGCGCCCAGGTAAGGCACGTCGACGCCGTTCAGCTCATGCACCACCACCACGCATCCATCGACCAGTGCCGCCTGGATGTTGTCGTACTCCGCACCCGCGCCCGCGTCTCCATCGACCTCCACCACGCAGTCCTCCGCGAAGCACGCTCCCGTCGCGATGTTGCACGCCGCCCCGGGGCACTGCTCGTGGAAGTTGCAGCCTTCGCATTCGTTCGTCGCCCCATCGCACACCGGCGTCGTGCCCTCGCACGCCCCCGCGTTCGCGGGCGTACACGCGACGCACGCCCCATCATCCCGGCACACCGGCGTGCCTGCGCCCTTCTCCGCGCACGCGTCATCCGGCACGGCCGCATCCGTGCACGGCACGCACACCATGTCCTCGCAGATCGGGCTCATCGGGTCCGCGCACTCGTCCGACGTGACGCACGCCCCGCCCGTCGTCGGCCCGCTGTCGGTCGCGGTCACCGTGACCGTCTCCGTCTCCGTCCCGCTCATCGTCATCGACCCCGTCGGCTCCGTCGTCGGATCCCCACTCGGATCCACCGTCGACTCCACCGAACTCACCGTGTCCGACGAACTCGACCCCTCCGCCAACCCCTCGCAGCTCGGATCGTCCTCGAGCGCACGGTCCTCCCCGCACGGTGAGTAGCAAGCGTTGGAGCTCGGCCGCGCCGATCCGCACCCATCTCCCTTGCCCTCGTCGCACACCCCAAGGCTGCAGAACTTCGCCTCCGCGCCGTACTCGCGCATGCAGTACGCATCGCCATCCTGATTCGCGCAGTGGTCCACCTTGTCGCGCTCGACGTAGCACGCGCCCCCGAGCGTCGCGCCGAGGAGACAACCCAGAATGCCGCTGTAGATCGTGTTTCTCATGGCCGTTCTCCGTTGCACTGCGGACCCCTCAGAACTTCATCCCGAACACCACGGCGGCGCCGTGCCGACTGGGTAGCATCGCCGCGCTGCCGCGCTTGGTCGCTCGTCGCTTCCCCACCCCGAGGTCGATGAGCAGCATCGCAAGCCCGCCGGCCAACGCCGCGCCTCCGATCGCAGCCGTGACGATCCCCGCCTCGCGGGTGTCGTACCCGCCTTCGCGCTGCGCATCATCGCGTGTCTCGTACTTCGTGTTGCGCACCGCCATCCAGATCCCTCCGCCGAGCGCCACCAGGCCGACCGCACCGACGGCGATCCCGGCCTTGCCGAGCGTGTGAAGCCGCTGTGGCGTCTTCGCGGTGTCCGTGGCCGACGTCGGGTCGTCGCGAGGCGTGCTCACCGGGGTCGGCGGGGGTGGCTCGGCGGCGTCGTCGAGTTCGTCGCGAAGGGCTTGCAGGACTCCGGGCAGCGCGGCGTCGATCTTGTCCACCACGTCGGTGCTGACGCACTTGTCGCACGTGCCCTCGGCCCGCGAGTCCGTGAGAACCTCGCCGTCTTTGCTGCCCTCGGCCACGTACACGAAGTTCACCTTCGACTTGCCGGAGAACCTCACCTCGATGCGGACGCGAGACGTCGCAGCGGCAGCGCTCCGCATGCCGGCCTTCCGCAGCGCCTCGTCGACCACCGTCGAGATGTGCTCCGCGGTCTCGGCGGACAACGTCGACAAGCCTGCGGTGTCGATCTCGACCGACACCGGGTGTTCTTGCACAGGCGCGGAGGCCCGCGCTCGGACGGGGAGCAGCAGCGCGCAGGCGAGTACGCTTGCGATTGGAATCTTGGACGTCACGTTCACGGGGACTCCTCGCCGAGCAACTCGGCGCACATCTGACCGCGCTCCAGCACCGCGGGATCCTTTGATCCGCGCGCCACCTTCACGCATTGGGCGAACTTCTTCGTCTGCATCAGGCACTCGACCAGGAGCCGCGTGTGCTCCCGGCGATCGGACCAACACTCGCGGCGCTCGAGGAGCCGCAGCCCCTCCGCGAACTTCCTCGAGTGCCGTGCGTCGGCTGCGTCCTCGCGACGCTTCCTGCACTCGTCGGTCGTGTGCGCGGCGAGTTTCGGCTCGGCGGCCGGCTCCGGGGCTGCGGCGGGCTTCGGCTTGGGGACGGGTTTCGCCGTCGGCACGGGCTCCGGCAATTCGGCCGCCGCGTCCCCGCCTTCTTCCATAGAGGATGGCACCGCCGGGCTCGGCGCCTCGGGCTCGGCCACGATCGCCTCCGGCACCACGGCCGGGTGCACCCCGAGACTCGCGGCGGCGACCGGACTCCCCTCGCTCGGCCCGCTCGGCCCGCTCGGCACGATCTCCTCGGCGGCCCCAGGCGACTCCCCCTTCGCGGCCTCCGTCGCCGTGACCGCCGGCTCGACCGCCCGCGGTGCCTGCGGCCAAGCAAGCACCGCGACGACCCCCGCGATCACCACGGCCCCGATCACCCACGGCACCCACGACCGAGACGTCGAGCCCGCCGCGATCCGGCCCGTCCCCGCGAGACCCTCCTCGCGATCCCCCGCCACATCCGGGTGCTCGAGCTTCGCGAGCCGCGTCAACACCTGCGCCCGCGTCGGCCCCACCAACAACGCAGGATCGACCCGCGGCGCCGCGACGATCACGGTCATCCCCGTGCGCGCAGCCTCGGCGACCGCATCGACCTCGTCGACGCGTGTCGCATCGCCCTCGCCAGCGCCCTCGCCGGAAGCCGGCGCGGCCAACTCGACGACGACCGGACTCCCGGCCTCGTTCGCCGCCGCGCTCGCGACCGCGATCACCTCCGACACCGGCACACGCTCGGTGGTCGTCGCCGCCTCGACGCTCGCCGCCCCGACGCTCGACCCGTCGACGCCTGACCCGTCGACGCCCGCATCGCCCTCGACCCCCGCCGCCTCGAGCCCCTGCAGCACCCGCTGCAACCCCGCCGCGAGCACCCCGACCCCGATCCGCTTGCCCGGCTCCCGCGCCAGGCACCCATCCACCAGCGTCACCAACGCCGCCGGCAGATCCTTCCTCTCCCCCGCGATCGACAGCCCCGGCTGATCCGCCGCCAGCTTGCGCGCGACCA
>JBIJCC010000066.1:0-53081 GCA_044344875.1 Nannocystaceae bacterium | reverse complement strand
ACGGTGGGTACGGTTCGGACGGCGGGTACGGCTCGGACGGCGGCGGCTCGGACGGCGGCGGCTCGGACGGCGGGTACGGTTCGGACGGCGGCGGCTCGGACGGCGGGTACGGTTCGGACGGCGGCGGCTCGGACGGCGGGTACAACAGCGACGGCGGGTACAACAGCGACGGCGGGTACAACAGCGACGGCGGGTACAACAGCGACGGCGGTGGCGGTGGGTACGGCTACGGGTACGCGCCGATCGACGCGCAGGGGCGATTCGACGGGGCGATTCCCGCGGACGGTGGGATTCCGGCGGCGTTCGGCGAGGGTGGATTCGCGTCGGGCGCGGTGCCGACGGCGGCGTGGAACCTGGGTCGCGCGAAGCGGCGGTGAGGCGGAGGCGTCGGCGATGCCGCGGCTCGAGTGCCGTCGATCAACGGTGGCGCGGCTCGAGGCATCGCTCGCCCCTCGCTGTGTCTGGCTCATGGCCGGCTTCTCTCGTCGACGGTGGTGTGGAACCGGCTGCGCCGGGGCTTCAGCAGGATCTCCGCGATGGCGGCTTGCGAGATGCAGACCAGCGGCACGTAGCATGTCAGCACGAACCAGCTGACCCCGAGCGGCGTTGCATACACGCCTGCGCCGATGCCGAGGCCGAGCGCGACGACGATGTCTGTGCCGCTGACGAGACTGAACACCCAGACCCAGCGGGTCGCGTGCGCCCGATCCGTGTGCAGCGCCACGATCGTGAGCAGTGCGAGTGCGGCGGAGATGAAGTCGCCCCAGGCGATCGCGTTTGCCACCGCGGGCGGGACCGCGAGCGCCTGCCCGGGCGCGAGGACGCCCAGGGCCACGGCGCGCGGGACGTGCATCCAGAGCAATCCCTCGAGCACGCTCGTTTCGGGCAGGGTGCGGGCCCAGCTGCGCAGGCGCAGGGCCAGGACCGTGAGGGCGGCGAAGCTGAACGTGATCTGCGTCAGCAGGAGCCCGAGCGGTGACATCACGTGCTCCGCCGATGCAGCGCGACGATCTGCAGCAGCTCGTCGACGGACCACTGATCATCGGCGTGTTGGCCGTGGTAGCTGGCGACGATGCGCCCCTCTGGGTCGATGAGGAAGTCGCCCGGCAGGCCGAATGACCCGTCGGCGGCACCGACCGTGGGGTGGGTCGCGGCACCCATGGCGATCGCGCGCGCGGCAGCGAGCCAGACCATCGGGTTGGCCATGGCGCGCTTCGAGGTCCCCACGTCGAGCTCGTCGTACAGGCGACGCTCGGGGTCGGGCACGATCGCGAATGGCTGCGTCGCGTGCACCTTCGCGAGATCCTCGGCACTGGAGTGGAACACGACCACCTCGACAATGCCGGCGTCGACGAACTCGGCGTGGCGCCGCGCGAAGGAGCTGAGGTGCAGGCTGCAGATCGGGCAGCCGGCGAATCGCCGCAGCTGCAGGTGCACCAGGCGCGTCGCGTCGGGGATCGGCACGGTGCCGTAGAGCGCGGTCAGCTCGCGCGGCGGGAACGTCTTGGGCTGGGGGGGGCGCCGAGGTGGCGTCGAGGGCGTCGATCATGCCCTCACCTTGGTCGCACGGGGGCTGTCCCTCCATGCGGGTTCAGGCATGCTCTCGAGGGTCTCGAAGAAGCGCCGCGCCTCGTCGTCGCGCGGGCACAGCACGTCGACCGAGAGCTCCTCCAGGGTCACGTCGCGACTCGGTCCGAACTGCATCGTCATGCCGATCGTCCGCACGGTGACGCCGCCGAGCGCGAATGTCGGGCACAGCACCGGCGTACCCGACGCGTCGCGGAGTGGGCGCGGGACGTCGCGGAGGTAGCTGCCGACGCGCGCGCGCAGGGCCGCGACGTCGTCGTTCTCGCCGGTCCCGTGGCCCGCGGTCGCGCGCAGCAAGCGGTCGTGCCATGACCACGCGACCTCGGCGAAGTTCAGGAGCAGCGCCCGCGCGGGGCCGGGCCCGAGGAATGCGTCGACCAGGTTGGTGCCCTCGGCGAGGCCCGGCATCAGGCGGCGCCCCACCGAGTTGGTCTCGACGAGGCGGAACGTCGCGTCGAAGACGAAGGCCGGGAAGGGTCGAATGGCGGTGATGACCTGGCTGATCGCGCGTCGGTAGGGCTCGAGGAGCGGGTCCGCGAGCTCGCGGGCGGGGAACTCGGGGCCGAGGCCCGCCGCGATCAACAGCTCGTTGCGCGCGCGCAACGGCAGGTCGAGCGCCTCGCCGAGTCGCAGCACGAGGACTCGACCCGGACGCGACTTGCCGTTCTCGAGGTACGAGAGGTGTCGTGTGGTGGTCTCGACATGGGTCGACAGCGCGAGCTGACTGAGGCCACGGATGCTCCGCCAGTGCTTGAGGAGCGTGCCGAACGCGGGGCGGGCGGGGCGAGGGGGCATGGTGGGGTGGTGCGCCGGGTGGGGGAGCCGCGCAATACCCGGGGAGGGTATGACGTGTTCGCGCCGGTGGGTCGCCAGGGTCACTGCCGTCGCCGCCCACGCCTCCCCGACCGTCTCCGCGGGCGGTCGCGGTGTAGACCGATCGTGGCAAGCACACCCGGCCGGGAATCCACGACGCAGCAGTCCCAGGCCCGTCCGTCGCGAGGCTCAGCTCGAGCAGTTGTCGGCGGCCGAGGGACGAGGCCGGCAAGCTCTGGATCCTACGTCGCCAGAGCGGAGTCCGCCACGAAGCGCAGGCAACGTTGCGAGCACGTCCGCGGATCCGGGGGCGAGGGACATTGCCAGACCCGGATCGCCGCAGGTCCGTCCAACGAGTAGGCGTTCAGCGGCGGGGGCCACGAGCGCTAGTTCGTGGACCCGTCGGGTGCAACGGCTTGTTGGACGGCGGATCCACGTCGCGCGCGCAGGAGCCGGTGAGAATGATCTTCCTGTCGCCGAACACCGCGACCAGCTCGAGCTCGCCGCCGAGCGCGACGACGTACCTGCGTACGCGGACTTCCTCGAGGACCGGACCCCGTGTCATGAGTCCTGCTCCTGGTGAAGCTCCTCGGGGTGCTGCGTGCCGTACTTCAGCAGCACGTGCCAGAGGAGCTTCAGTTCCTGAAGCACGTCGTCGGGACTTCCGCGATCAACCCACGCGCCGGGGTTCGCTCGAAGGTCGGTGACTGCGGCGCCAATCGCACTGGCGTCGATGGTGCCAGATTGCGCGACTCGTTCTGCGAGCGACGGCATTGTTGGGCCTCGGAAGTCACGAGGGACCTTGTCGCAGGACAGCAGGAATCCTGGGTGCCACTGAAGTGCCACATCGTACTGCCGGCAGAGGTCGGCGAGAACGCGACCCGTTTCCGTTCCTCGAAACGAAGGGTCGGCGACGAGAGCGTCGACATCCTGGTCCAGCGCGAGATCGCCGTGGACCTGAGCTTCGATGTAGTGGTTGAGATTCCTGGCGACGGGGAAATGCGACACGTTGCTCAGAGGCAGTGACAAGTCGTATCGTAGCCGATGGATCAAACTCGGCACCGTCAGGCCGGACTCGCCCAAGCCAATCTCGTGGTAGAATGCACTTCGAAGAAGCGCCGCAAACACGTCGTCGAACTCCTCGTGCGTCCCTCGCTCGATTGCGCCTTCGTGAGAATCGAGATAGGTGAACGTGCAGCGCTCTGATACCGCGGCAGCGAGAACGAAGTAGCAGGATCCGAACCGAGGTGACGGTCCATCCGCGTGGCGCAGGAGGCTGAGCGAGCCGTACTTCGGTCGTTCGGCGTTGGTCGTGCCGGATGAATGGTAGGCGCCACCGAAGAGGATTTGTTCGCACAGATCCCGCCGCCCGCCTGGGTGGGCGGACAGCCCGCCGTTCGAGAGGCCCGTCTCAAACTGACTGCGATAGAGGCCATCCCGCAGCAGAGCTTGGGCGACCGTCTGCCCTGCGGCGTCGGGACGGTCAGGATGGAAGTGAAGAGCAACCCGCGCGCGCCGCCTGATGCTCACCAGAGCGTCGCGCAGCCCATCGGCCGATAGGTCGCACATACGCCGGATGTGCTCCTGCTGGGCCAAGGCTTCGGAGCGGCGCGATCTGGCTTGCGCCGCTACGTGGTCGATGGCAGTCCGCTGGGCTGGTGAGAGACGCATCGCGCTTGCCTTATCGGGTCGTTCGTCCGCCCAATGACGTAGGCGTTCAGCGGCGGGAGCACCCAGCGTAGCTGGGTGCAGATCCCGAAATCAAGTAGGCTCTTTCATGCTGCGAGCACCGCCTCCCGAGCCTTCTGGCGTCGCCGTCGCTTGTAGTCGCGCCGTTGCTCGCGCACGTGGGCCTTGGCATCATGAGGTCGTGTCGGGATAGGCGAAGGCAGCAGTCGCAGGGGGCGCGACTGGAGGTTGCGTGCAAATTCGGACCACAGGCCGCTCGCGTGGATGCAGCGGAGGTGTAGGAGTAGTTCCGCGCGGTCTCGGCCCCAGCGCATGCCGGGTCCGTCGAGGCGTACGCCAATGACGTTGCGGACCGCACCTTCGGCCGCACCTGTTGCTATGTCGAGATCGTCGTCGCGGAGCAGGTGATAATGAAGCAATCCGAGTTGGCGTTGCACTCGTCGCCTCGGACCTGCGGGACAGGTTCCTCTCTCCGTGGCTCGACGGCGCTGCTGACTGGACGCGGATCGCCAGGGGAGGTCGGTGCCACGACGGGCTGAGATGTGCTGCCCTGCCCGAGGCCGCATGCCGCTACCCAGCACCCGAGAACCACGGTGAGCGGGATTCTCTTCATTCCGGCCGCCATGATCTCGTCGTCCTGCATCCCGTGGTTCCTCGCCAGGTCTCGCTGCACAGCAGCGCTCACCTCCAAGCCGACTCGCTCGAGGAGACTCATCCGTCCAACCGTCCCCACTCTAGGTCGACCGAGCGTCGCTGCACAACCAGCGCCGCGCCGACCGGCCTCCCCCCGTCTGCACGAATTCTGCACGAACACTGCACACCCCCGCGCCCCCCTCGCCCGACCCTCGCGCATCCGATCCCTCAAACCACCCCCATGCTCCTCACCGACGCGCCCGCCTTCCCACCACCCGCCTCCGAATCCCGCCCGATACCCCCCACCTCCACCACCCAACCCACGCCCGCCCCATCCCCGAGCGTCCCCGCCGTCCTCACCTCCATCGCCGCGATGACCCTCGTCAGCGCCGCCGCTGCCCTCGGCGCCGCCGACTCCTCCGTGGTCCTGCGCGCCCTCCCAGCCCTCGCCGCCCCGGCCCTCGGCGCGCTCGTCCTCACCGCGCCCGCACTGCTCGCGGTCCACCAGTTCCTCGGCCTCGACGCGCCGCCCGAGCGCATCGTCGCCGCGCTCGGCCGCTCCGTCGTCGCCGGGGGCAGCGTCGCCCTCGGCCTCGTGCCCGTCGTCCTCTTCTTTGCGGCGACCTCGACCCTCTGGCCGCTCGCGCTCGCCGGCGCGGTCGCAGGCCCGGGCATCGCGATGGCGGCCGTCGCGATCCTCGGCCTGCGCGACGCCGAGACCTCCGCGCTCGTGATGCCGCCGCGCTTCGCCCTGCTCCTGCTCGGCTGGGCCGTGCTCAGCTTCGCCATCGCCGGTCGCATCGCCGTCTCCATGGCCCAGCTCGTGATCGCGGGGGTGCCGTCATGAGCGCCGCACGCAACGACACCTCGCTGCTCTCGCTCACCGTCGCGGTGCTGCGGGCGCCCGCCTCGCTCATCACCGGCGATCGCGTGCCGCTGGCCCGCGTGCTGCCCGGCCTCCTGTTGCTCATCGCCTTGGCCGGCGGCCTCTTCGGCCTCGTCATCGGATCGTACCGCGGCGGCGTCCAGCATCTCTTCGCGGCCATCAAACTGCCCGCGGTGCTCCTGCTCCCGCTCGTCGTCACGCTGCCCGCGATCCGGGCGCTCTACCGCGCCGCGGGGGTCGACGTCGGCTACGACCGCCTGTGCTTCGCTGCGCTCGTCGGCGTCGCGCGGGCGAGTCTGCTCGCCGCGGCGATGGGCCCCGCGCTGTGGCTGCTCTACTCGGTGAACCTCGACTACCACCGCGCCGTGGTGTGCCTGTGCGGCGCGCTCGTCGTCGCCGGCAGCATCGGGCTCTTCACCGTCGCCACGCTGTTGCCCGGCGGCGGGCGGCTGCGGATCACCGCGCACCTCGCCTCGTTCGCGATCGCCGGCCTCGTGTTCGCGCAGGGCGGGTGGCTGCTGCGCCCCTTCCTCGTCCGACCGCGCGCCGAGATCACCTTCCTGCGCCCGATGGAGGCCAACGTCTTCTCGAGCGTCGGCGCGGCCTGGCGATCGTCCCGCGGCGACTACCGCGGCTGGGACGCCGAAGCCGTGCAGGTGTGGAGTGACGGCGACGATGTCCGCGAACCCAGCCTGCCCGGCGATCGGAGTGACGAGCGATGATCGCCACCGCCACCTTCGAGCCGCTCGCCTACGTGCTCGGCGTCGGCTACGTCGCCGTCGGGGCCGCGATCGCGATCGTGCTGTCGCGCCGCGGTCACCCCTCGGGCGTCGCCCTGGGTGCGTTCGCCTGCTGGCCTTTGTTCGTCCCGCTGCTCGGCCAACGCGCCGCCGCCCCGAGCCCCGGTCCGCTGCACGCCCGCATCGCCGCGACGCTCCTCGATCTGCGCGACGCGATGGCCGAGCCCGGCGCCGCTGCCCTCGCGCTGCCCGACGACCTCGCGGGGCTCGTCGACGATCTCTACCGCGCCGACGAGCGGCTCGCGCTCGTCGACCGCCTGCTCGCCTCCGTCGAGGTCGGCGCCGGTCGGGCCGCGCCCGGGGTGGTGCAGAGCACCGACGAGCTGCGACGCGCCCGCGCGGCGACGGCGGCCCAGATCGAGGCGGTGCTCGACGGCGTGGTCCAGCTGAGGCTACAGATCGGACTGCGAGCGTTGGCGGGGAACAGCGTGCCGGTGCAGGAACGTCTCAGGGATCTCCGCGGCCGCCTCGCCGCCATCGACGAGATCGCGGCGATGGAGCTCCACGCATGAGCGAGCCGCCCCGCACGAGCCGCGCCCCCCGGATCATGCTCGTCGACGACGACGATCCCCTGCGCGAGGTGGTGCGCTATGCCCTCGCGCGCGAGGGCTTCGAGGTCATCGAGGCCCGCGACGGCGAGGCCGCGCGACGGCTGCTCGACGAGTCGATCCCCGACGTGCTCGTCCTCGACGTCGCGATGCCGCGGCTCGACGGCTTCTCGCTGTGCCGCGAGCTGCGGGCGCGCAGCGACGTCCCCGTGCTGTTCCTGTCGGCGCGCAGCGACGAGGTCGATCGCGTGCTCGGGCTCGACCTCGGCGGCGACGACTACGTGACCAAGCCCTTCTCGACCCGCGAGCTCGTCAGCCGGGTCAAGGCGCTGCTGCGCCGACGTCTGGCACCCGAGCCCTCGGTGCTCACGTGGGGCCGGCTGCGGCTGGACATCGACGAGCACCGCGTCTTCGTCGACGACGTCGAGGTCGTGCTCACGGCCACCGAGCTGCGGTTGCTGGCCGCGCTGCTGCGTCGGCCCCACCGCGCGCTCGGCCGCGAGGAGCTCGCCGACGCCGCGTACCCCGACGCGCGCAACGTCAGCGAGCGGACCGTCGACTCGCACATCCGCCGCGTGCGGGCCAAGCTGCGGCCGTTCGGCCTCGATCCCTTCGAGACCGTGCACGGCGTCGGCTTCCGGTTGGGGGCCGCGTCGTGACCCGGCGGCGGCTGTCGCTGCGGGCGTGGTTGTTGCTCTCGTACCTGGTCGTCTTCAGCCTGCCGTGGATCGCGATCATCGGCAGCGGCGCGCTCGCGCACGACCTGCGCGCTCAGACCCGCGAGCACCTCACCGCGCAGGGGCACCTCTGGGCGCTGCGGATCGCCGCCGAGCTCGCGCGGCCCGGCGGCGCAGAGCTGCCGATGCTCGCCGACGCGCTCGAGCGCGATCTCGCCGCCTCGCGCGATCGCACGCTGTGCGCGGTGCAGGTGGTCGACGACGCTGGCATCGTGCTGGCGTCGAGCTCGGGCCACCGCGGGCAGATCCTCGCCGACGATCCCGAGGTCGCCGCCGCCCTCGAGGGGGGCATCGGCGCGACGGCCCGCGATCGTCCCCGCGTTCGCGGCAACGTCGACTACGCCGGGCCGAGCCGCTTCGCGCCGATCCGGCTGTTCGTCGCCGTGCCGATCGAGCACGACAGCGCGGTCGTCGGCGCCGTGGTCATGAGCCGGACCCCGCGCGAGGACGTCCAGGCGTTCGTGCAGATGGGCCCGCGGCTCGGCGTCGCGCTGCTCGTCGTCGTGGCGTTCACCTTCGCGATGGCGATGACCAGCGGGCACTTCGGCAGCCGATCGCTGGCGCAGCTCGCCGACGCGGCGCGCCGGATCGCGGGTGGCTCGCGCGATCGCACCGCGCTGCTGCGGCTCGAGCAATCGCGCGTCGCGGAGGTCGGCGCGCTCGCCGGCGCGGTCGCGGCGATGCACGGCCAGCTCCAGGCCCGGCTCGACTACATCGACGAGTTCGCCGGCAACGTCGCGCACGAGTTCCGCACGCCGATCGCGACGCTGCGCGGCACCTTCGAGCTGCTCCAGGACGATCCCGGGATGTCGGGCGAGCAGCGCGAGCGGTTCATGGCCAACGCCCAGGCCGAGCTGTCGCGGCTCGAGTCCCTGGTCAGCGGCTTGCTCGCGCTCGCGCGGGCCGAGCGAACCGAGGCGAGCCACCCGGTCGATCTCGTGGCCCTGGCCGAACGGGCCGCGCACCGCCACGGCGTCCGCGTCGAGGGCTCGTGCCGATCGGTGCTCGGGTCCGCTCGGCAGCTCGAGAGCGTGCTCGACAACCTCATCGACAACGCCACGCGCCACGCCGGCCCGGACGCCGAGGTCACGGTGCGCCTCGCCGACGTCGGGCAATGCGCCGCGATCGAGGTCATCGACGACGGCCCGGGCATCGCCCCGGCCGATCTCCCGCGCGTGTTCGATCGGTTCTTCACCACCGATCGCAAGCGCGGCACCGGGCTCGGTCTCGCGCTGGTGCAGCTGGTCGCGCGGGCCCACGGGGGCGACGTGCAAGCCCACAGCGTGCCCGGGCGTACGGTCTTCACGGTCACGCTGCCCGCGGCCCCCTGACCAACGCTCGCGCCGACCTGCTACGCTGGCGAGCTTGGGGTCCACCGTGCAGCAACACCTCGCGAGGCTCTCGCTCGCCGTCTGGATCGGCGCCGCGACGTCGGTCGCCCACGCGGCCCCGTCGCAGCTCGATCGCGCCAAGGCGGTCTACGCCGAGGGCAAGGCCCTGCTCGACAAGAAGAACTACATCGACGCGGGCGCAAAGTTCGAGGAGGCCTATCGGCTCGCGCCGGACAAGCACCTCTTCAACTACAACATCGCGACCGCGGCCGAGCTCGCGGGCGACTGCCAGCGGGCGCAGCGGCACTACCGGATGTTCCTCGACCTCGTGCCCGAGCATGCTTCGCGCAAGGACGTGGTGAAGTCCCTCGCGGCGCTGGAGAAGACCTGCGCGCGCGACGACGAGGGCGCCGCGGCGCTCAGCATCGAGGCCCGGGGCGATCGTGAGGCCGAGCGCGGCAAGGCGATCGCCGAGCGCGTGCTCACCGACGCGCTGCGGGCCACCGACCAGAGCATCGCCCGCTACGAGGCGGTGCTCCTCCGTCACGGCAAGCAGCAGCCGTTCGCGCAGATCGTCCGGGTCAAGCGCCGCGATCGCAAGAAGATCGCCAAGCTCGTCGACGCCCGCGGCTTCACGGCACCGACCGACGGTAGCGCCGAGGTCGAGGCGCCGGTGACCGTCGAGCAGGCGTGTCGCCAGGCTGCGCAGCAGGAGGACCGCAACGCGGCCGCGTACGGCAAGGCCTACGACGCCTACGAGGACGACGACGTGGTGAAGCTGATGGACAAGCTGCAGCGGCGCGCCGAGGAGCGGCACGGTCGAGCGTTCCGCGACACGTGTCCGCGGTGAGGTTCATCGCCGCGTGGCGCGGATCAGCCGCGCGCCGGCGTCCTCGAGCACGAACGACTCGCCGGCGGCGAGCTCGTGCGCGACCACGACCGACGCGGTGAGGATGTCGACGACCTCGAGCGACAGCGGGACGCGGGCCTCGAGCGTCGCGGCGCCGAGGATCCCCGCGGCGAGTGCGAGGACCTCGGCGCCCGCGTCGCTCTGCAGCAGCGCGGCGACGCCCGCCTGGGCCCCGGGCATCTGCGCCCAGGTGACATCCGGGACCGGCACGCCGTCGACGGTGGCGTAGATCCGCAGCGCCGCGTCGGGGTCCTCGTGGGCACGCCGCGTCCACGACGCGAGATCGCCGGGCAGTGTGGCGACGATCGGCGCGAAGCGATCGATGCCGACGACGCCCGAGAGATCCTCGAGGCCGCGCACGCCCGCGTCGCTGTGGAACACGTGCGCGGGCCAGCCCGCCAGCCACGTCGCGAGGGCGCCGGCGACCAGCCGCTCGGGATCGTCCTCGGTGGCGACGGAGGCCCCGGGTCCGATCGGCTCGTTGTTGGTCGCCACCGGCAGGCCCGCGCACGCGCCCACGACGACCGGCCGCAGCACGGGGCCCCACGGCCCGAGCACCGTGCCGAGGTCGCGCTCGGTGTGCACGGTGGCGAGGTCGGCGATGTCGCCACCGTAGATCTCGAGCAGATCGTCGCAACCATCCGTGATGCCCGCGGACGCGGCGACCAGCACGTCGGTGCGCTCGCGCATCGACTGCGTCCGCGCGCGGAGCTCGTCGAGGCCCTCGGGCCCCGAGAAGCCGTTCTGCCACGCCTCGTTGGCGAGCTCGAAGTGGAGGATCGCCTCGGGTCGCGCCGCGCCGAGGGCGACGAAGCCGTCGATCAGCAGGTCGCGTTGCCGCGCGGTCGGGACGGCGAGCTGCCCGTCGCCGATGAGCGTCCACTCGATGCGCAGGCCGTACTCGTCCCAGGCCAACGCGGTGAGTCCGGCGACGACGTCGGTGTAGTCGGGCCAGCCGAACTCGATCTCGCGACCGTCCCAGAAGTCGGCCTCGATCGGATCTCCGACGACGCCGAGCGCTCGGATGTAGTGGAACCCGTGATCGGCGAGGTACGCGAGCTGGGCCTCGAGCCGCGGGCGATCGTTGCGATACGCCCAGGCCGCCCACATCATCGTCGCGCCCAGGGCGACGAACGGGCCGCCGTCGTCGGCGAACGAACGACCCTGCAGGCGCACCGGACCGCCGCGCATGCCTGTCGTGCACGTCACCTCGACGCCCGCGGTGTGGACCTCGCCGAACCACCGTACGTCTTCGCCGACGTCTTCGCGCACCATCTGCCAGTCGGAGTCGACGTCGGCCGGTGTCGCGGGGGCCGTGAGCGCCATCCCGAAGGCGTGGCTGTCCCCCGGGGCGACGGCGACGTCCTCGGGCAGGCCGACACGCGTTGCGGCGTATAGAGGATCTCCGTCGTCGACGGCACCGAGGGCGTAGCCGTCCGCGGCCGTCCACGTCGATGCGCCGGTGTTTCGCATCACGACGTAGGCGTGGGTCTCTTCGCCGCACGTCAGCGCGTCGGGGAACATCGCGTCGACGATCACGGCGTCGTCTTCGAGCGGATCGCCGCTCGAAACATCGTGTGCGCCGGTGACCGGAGATGATCCATCGGAGCCACTGCTCGCGTCGCCCGAGCCGGGCGCCGTGTTGGAGCACGCGGTCGCGAGCAGGGCGACGGCAGCCCACCGTGTGCGGAGGTGGATCGCGAGCATCGACGACGAGACTGCCAGAAACCGAGGCGGTCGCGTCGTTGTCGTGCAGCGTTTCGCGGTATCATCATCATCGCAGGCGTGGTTGCCTCGGGAGTTCTACCGATGATGCGTGCCCCCATGGTTTCGTCTCTCTTGTGGTTGGTTTGCTCCGCATGCGCAGCGACGTCGCAGAACGACGCGTCTGGCCCCGTGCCGTGCACACCTGGGGAGCAGCGCGCGTGCGCGTGTGCAGGCGGCAGTCCGCCGGGCGTGCAGGTCTGCGGTGTCGACGGCGATCAGTTCGGCCCGTGCACGGGCTGCCTCGACGACTCGACGTCATCGACCGATGACGGGTCGGGATCGACGCTCACCGATCCGACGGACGCGACGACCCCAACGACGGAGGATCCGAGCGAGACGGCCGACTCGGGCGCCGTCGACGGAGCCGACGGGACGACGGGCGTCCCGGGCGACGGCATCCCCGACGATCCGCCGCAGGCCGTCCCCCCCGCGCCGCCGCCCGATGGCACGGCGGTCGTCGAGCAGGTCGCCGCCGAGCACCCCGATTGGTTGACGGGCTCGTGCGTGGACCAGGGCGGCACGAACGACTTCCTCTTCGAGGTCGTGCGTCGGCTCCGGATGCAGGACGATCGCTGGGGCTTGAACTGGAAGCGCGGCGTCGTCGGCGATCTCTCGCAAGACGCGATCGACTACCAGTGGGGCGAAGGCCTGAGCGAGGGCAGCACCGACGTGTACATCATCGACATCATCGGGGGGCACTGCCCCGAGGACGGGACGCCGCCCCAGGCGGCGTGGATCGATGTCACCCAGGCGACGCTCGACGCCGGCACGATCGGGATGTGGACGCTCGCCGGCGAGGCGCTCTGACGCGGACTATCGCGGCCCGCCGACATGCCGCGCGAACCCGGCGACGAAGTCCCCGAGCCGCTTGCGCGCGGCCTCGTCGACCAGCGCGCCGCCCTCGTCGAACAGCTTGCTCGCGCCGCTGAAGTACATGCGCGGGCCGGCCCACACCGCGACGCCGAGGGCACGGAACACCGGCAGCCACGCGGTCTGCGAGGCGATCGTTCCGCCGGGGCCAGGCGTCGCGCCCAGCATCGCGAGCGGCTTGCCGCCGAAGACCTTCGCGATGTCCGAGGCCGGTCGCGAGAGCCAGTCGATGGCGTTCTTCGCGACGCCGGGAATCGACGCGTTGTACTCGGGGGTCGCGAACACGAGCCCGTCGGCGGCGGCGATGCGGTCCTTGAGCGCGCGCACCGGCTCGGGGATCCCGTGCTCGGCCTCGAGATCGGCGTCGTACAGCGGGATGTCGCGGAGGCTCGCGATGTCGAGCTCGAAGCCGGGCGGAGCGAGCTCGGCGGCCGCGCGTAGCAGCGCGGAGTTGTACGAGTGCTTGCGCAGGCTGCCGGCGATGCCGATGACGTTCATGACGGGCTTCGGGCTACCATGGCGACTCCTCGAAGGGTAGGGCCGCCATGACCACCACGCTGACGCGCAAGCAGTTCCTCCACCTCGGCGTCGGTGCGGCCGCGGCCACGTTGCTGCCGGGATGCCCTGCCGACGACGACGACGACACCGCAGGGGACACCGGGGGCGGCTCCAGCGGAACCACTGCCGCGACGACCGCGACGACCGCGACGACCGCGACGACCGCGACGACCGCGGAGAGCTCGGGCGACGACACCTCGCCCGGTTCGAGTAGCGAGACCGGGGCCGGGGGCTGCGGCAGCGATCCCGACGCGAGCTTCACGATGCACGTGCACACGCTCGACGTGACGCTCGCCGACGTGACCGCCGGCGTCGACAAGTCCTATGTCGCCGGCGGCGCGCACACCCACGACGTGCTCATCAACGCCTCGGCCTTCGCGACGTTGCTCGCCGAGGGCAAGGTCATCGTGTCGGCGGCGGCGGGCGGCGTGGACGGCCACACGCACGCGGTCACGCTGACGTGCCCGTGACGACGGCGCGGGCGTCGACGAACCGTCGCACCAGGGGCGCGAGCGCTGCGGCGTGCTCGATGGGCAGCATGTGGCCCGCCCCGGCGACGCGCTCCAGCTGGGCCCCTGGGATCATCCGCGCCAGGTACTCGCCGTACTTCGGTGGCGTGAGCACGTCATCCGTCCCGCACACCACGAGGGTGGGCAGGCGGATCGCCGCGACGTCGTGCATGCGATCGAAGCCGTCCGTCGCGTTCCAGTCGGCAGCCGTCGCCTCGACCGGGGTGCGGCGCGCCAGCGCCTCGACGTGTGCGACCAGCTCGCGATCGGTGCCCGGGAGGTAGGCGTACTGCGCGAGATCCAAGGGCATGCCGGTCTGCACCGCTGCCCGCGTGCCCTCGAGGATCGGCGGCGCCACGCGCAGGCGGGCGCCGGTCGACACCAGGACGAGACCCGCGAGCTGCGGCGGATCCGCGTCGAGCTCGTGGAGCGCGAGTTCGATCGCGATGGCGCCGCCGTAGGAGTGGCCGACGACCGTCGCATCGATGACGTCGCGCGCCCGCATCCATTCGCGGAGCCAACGCGCGGCTGCTGCGGCGCTCGTCGGTGCCGCGCCGGTGTTCCCGTCGCGGCCGGGCAGCGACGGTGAGAGGATCTCGATCCCCTCGAGGTGGGGTCGCAGCGTGTCCCAGAACCGCCGGTCGGTGCCGCAGCCGTGCACGAGCACCACCGTCATGTCGAGTCCTTCTCGCCCGCACGGCAATGTCGTCCACGCCCAGGACGACGAACTCGTCGTGCGCGCGAGCTCGACGATGGGGGTTGCCGCCAGTGCTCGGCGACGGGCGGCAGCAGGCACGACTGGGCAACCAGCCAGAGGGCCGCGATCGCGAGCAGGGGGACGAACGACGCGCGACGGGTGATCAAGGAGGCTCCGGCAGGACCGCGACCGCAAACCAGCCGACAGCGTAGCCGAAGCCGAGGTACACCAACGCGAGCACTTCGCGGTCCAGACGCAGGAATCCGCGCTTCCACGCCGCTGGCCAAAGGACCAACAGCCCACTGGCGCGCGCAATCACTGCACCCCACAGGAGACCCGTCGTGTCGCCGAGGAAGCCGCCCAGTGGCATCGCGACCAGGGTGAACGGCGCGACGACGGCGTTGTAGCGGAAGCTGTAGATGCTCGCGCCCTGCGCGACGAGGCAAGCCTCACACACGGTCGCGAGCATGGCGGCCGCGGTGCGGAACGCGAGGATGTTCATCATCGCGCCGGCCTCGGCGTAACGGTCGTCGTACAAGAGATCGACGATCCACTGGGACATCGCCGCGAATCCGCCCAGCCCGGTGAACAACAGCGCGTCGAACCACCGCCGGATGTCGTAGTAGGCGCGCCGGATGTCGCCCGGGTTCTCGTTGTGGATCCGCGCCAGCGTCGGGTAGAAGACACCGCTCGCGAGGCGGTTCGTCAGCGTGTCGAAGACCTCGGCGAGGGCTTGTCCCACGTTGTACACCCCGAGCAGCGCGCTCCCGAGCCAACGGCTCAGCAGGATCTGATCGCTGCGGACCACGAGGAACGTGAGCGCCGACGAGAGGAAGATCCATCGCCCGAACGCGAACATCTCGGCGCGCGCCGTCTGCTCGAGGCAGAAGCGGTTGCGGTGCGACGAGTGGGGGAGGAAGTGACTCGCGGCGGTGTTGGCCAGGGTCGAGACCAAGTGCGCGATGACGAGGGCGCCGACGCCGAGTCCGAGCCACGCCGCCGCGATGCAGACGAGGACCTGCAGGATCTGCGTGCCGAGCTCGAGCTTCTGCAGTGGCACGATGTCGAGTCGCCGCCGAAGGGTGAACACCCGCGTCGAGCTGAAGCCATGGATCGCGGCCGAGCTGCAGGCGAGCGGGAGCACCCACAGCAGCTCGGGCTCGTCGAGGCCGAGGGAGATCGGGTAGGTGAGGAGGCACGCGCACAGCCACAGGCCGACCCCGCGCATGACCTGCACCGTCCACGCGGTGTCGAGGTAGTCGCGGTCGTCCCCGCGCGCGCTCATCACGACGCTCTGGGAAATGCCGACGTCGGAGAGCATCACCAGGCCGTAGAGGACGACCTGGACCATCGCCATGAGGCCGAAGGCCTCGGGGAAGAGCATCCGCGTGAGGACCAAGTTCGATCCCAGGCGGATGATCATGCTGCTGCCGTAGCCGAGGAACTCGACCAACGCGCCGCGACGCGTCTTCGCCAGGAGGCTGCGCCGTGGTACCTCACCGCTCGCTTCCTTGCGGCTGTTTTCAGGCGAACTCGACACGATCCGATACTTGCCACCGGGCAACCTCGCCCAGCGCGAAGACGGTAGCGAAACCGGGCGGCATCGTCCACGCCCTTCGTGTCGAGGGGGCAGCTGGAACCGCGCCGCGGATGCTTGGGCGATTTGGGACAGCGGTGCAGACCACCGTTCTGACGCCCTCTACCCCGCGGTCGCGAACTGCCGCGGCGTGCGTCCGGTGACCCGCGAGAAGTCCCGCGCGAAGTGCGCCTGGTCGGCGTATCCGAGCTCTGCGGCGAGGAGCGCCAGCGACGTCCTCGGGTCTTGGGCAAGTTGCGCAGCGGCCTCGTGCAATCTGCACCGCTGGATGACCCACTTCGGTCCGACGCCGACATGCCGCCGGAAGGCGCGCTGGAGCGAGCGCAGCTCGATGCCCGCCGCGGCCGCGGCATCCTCGGCCCGGAGCAAGGTCCGATCGCTCGCCATGCGCTCCACGAGATCCCGCACGGCCGCGATCGCGGTGGGCAGCGGGGGAAGGCGTGGGGCGAGGAAGCCCTCCGCGAGCGCGATCTGGTCGGCGAATCCATCGCAGGCGGCGATCGAGCGCGCGAGCACACGGCCGGCCGCCCCGAAGACCGCCTCGATCGGGATCACGCGATCGGTGAGGCTCGCCATCGGTGCGCCGAGCAACGGCGCGAACGCGGCGGGTCGGAACTTGATGCCGAAGGCCTGCCCGCGCCCCTCGAGGGTGCGGATGAATCGACCGGTGGGCACACCGGTGATCTCGGCGCGGATCGAGGCGCCGCGCTCGACCACGACGTGCACGCAGGGGTGGGGGAGGACCTCGGTCGTCGTCGGCTCGACGAGGTCCCAACGCACCCACCAGAAGTGCGCGACCCATGGCGCCAGGGCCGCGACGGGGAGCAGGCGCGTGTGCTCCATCGCCCCCGACGCGGGCGCGCGCAGTCGCAGCACGCCGCGCGGCGACCCGGCGGCGACTCGCCCGTCGACGACTCGATGTGTGCGGTGCACGATCAGCTCGGCCGAAGCGTCGACGACCCGCGCCGGGTTTGCAAGCGAGGGCGCGCGTCCCCTCCGACCGGTCAGAGCCCGCGCGCGGCGAGGTCGAACGCGAGGTTGCGGAAGAACCGCCGGTAGTCGAATCCGGTCTGCGCGATCGGGGCGGCGTCGTCGATCTGACCGACGGCGTCGAGGTGATCGGCGGGGAAGCAGCCGCGGAACTCGCCCCACTTGCTGCTCTCGACCGTCGACACGCCATCGTTGGGGCGCAGCTCGGTGCCATGGGCGACGAACGCGGCGGCACCGACGAGCAACGCATCCATGCGATCGTTGGTGCCGGGGTTGCGCAGCATCCGGACCTTGCCTGCGGCATCGGTGCAGGCGCGGTCCTCGGCGGTGCGGTCCGGGTGCGGAAGCCCGCCCACGCTGCTGAAGCTCGCCCACGACTGGTACAGGACGCCGTCGGCGTCGACGATCTCGGCGTTGAAGTCGACCATCGCGGCTTCGGACATCGATGTGAGCGCCGCGACGATGTGGCTGTCGTCCGCGACCTCGCTGAAGGTCCGGCCGAACATCGTGGCCAGCGCGTCGATTGCCCCCGATCGATCGGTCCCGGGCAGGACCGCGGTCGCGACGTCGGCGACGAACGTGCCGCGGTGCGGGCTCGAGATCGTCGTCACCGAGGCGACCTTGTCGGCGTAGCCGAGCCCCGCGGGGCTCACCAGATAGCGACAGTCGATCCCGCCCATGGAGAAGCAGACCATGTTCACCTTCGCGGCGCCGGTCTCCTCGAGCAGCGCGTCGATCTGATCGGCGAGGAACTCGGCGCGGACCTGCGGCGTGTCGAATGGCGGGACGCTGCCGAGCCGCGCGACGTGACCGTCGGCGACCAGCGCGGTGTCGACGTCGTTGAACCGCCAGAAGTTGGTGGTGCTGGTGTTGAAGCCGTGGGCCAGGATGATCGGGAATCGCGTCGGCTGTCCGCTCGGCTGCGGACCGAGGACCGGCGGCGGTGCCTTGCACCACCCGAGCGGATCCCACAGCAGCGCCTTGCACAGCAGCGAGTCCTGCTTTCCCTCGGGGAGGTTCTCGCAGCCGGCGTCGCGTAGGCCATCGAGGACCTCGGCGGCGACCTCCTGTTCGTCCTCGTCGCACGACCGCAGGGGCTCCGCGGGCGGGGTGCCGAGGCAAGACTCGACGGCGGCGTTGGCCTCGGCACAGATCGATCCGACGAGCTCGGCGTCGGACGGGTCGGCGCAGGCGGTGAGCGATGCGAACAGGGCGAGGACACGCAGGCGCGCGGACGGCATGCGGGTGGAGTGACACGAACCAGGCGCCGGTTCGACGACCGGGCGCGCCACAATCGGGGACCGAACGCGCCAGGCAACGATCGGCGCATCGCGCCGCGAAGTGATGGTCACCCCGGCGGACTGGCGCTCGTGCACTCGGTCGCAACGTCGGCGAGGAGCTCCGCGAAGTACGGCCCATAATCGGCGGCACAGACATCGCCGACGACACCGTGGGCGAAGCGCTCGGTGAACTCGGCGAGGCGCGGCGCGTACTCGGCCCCCGTGGCGCCGTCCCACGGGCCCGCGCAGGCATTGGGCTCGTCGCGCCCGATCAGCGACAACACCATCACCCGCGACGCGTCGCCGTCCTTGGCTGCGACCACCGCGTCGTGCCAGTCGCTCGGATCGCGATCAGAGTCACCGTCGTCCTCCTCGTCGGTGATGAGCACGATCACCAGCACGGCGTCCTCGCGCACGAAGTCCGCGCTGCACGGCGAGCCGTGGCGCGCGAGCAGTACGGTGAGCGCCTCCATGGGCTTCTCGTCGCTGGCGCCCGAGATCCCGACCGCGGCGGTGCACGCGAACGAGGCCGCGAGATCATCGGCGTTGGTCATGAATGGCTGGCCCTCGGCGAACGGGCCGCAGGTCGCCGCGCTCGAGGCCTCGCCGCCGGTCTGCGTGACGAGGTCGCCGAGTCGCGTGCAGCCGGGGGCGTTGAAGGCGTAGTCGTCGGTGGTGACGACGCCGACGCGGTAGTCGGTCCCCACGCCGAGCAACTCGGTGATCCCGGCGATGAACGAGGGAACGCTCGCCACCAGGTTGGCCTGCTCGTCGGCCATGCTGTACGAGTCGTCGATCACGAACAGCAGATCGACCGCGTCGCAGTGCGAGGGGAGCGACGGGAGGTCGCCGACGTCGGGTACGCCGCCGAGGTCGAACTGGACCGGCGATCCCGCGGGCGCGCGACCGGTCGGGTCGTGGCCGGAGTCGCCCGTCCCGGCCGTGTCAGCGTCGCCGAACGTCTCCGAGGATCCGCCCGACGAGCTCAGCCCGTCGTGGCCCGCGCCCGCAGAGGTCGACACGCTCGGGTCGTCTGCGCCGCGAGGTCCGGCGCCGCAGGCCACGGCCCCCAGCGCTGCGACGAACAGCCGCGCCGCGAGCGGACCGGTTCCCGGTCGCCACCTCGCGGCATTGCTGCATCGTCTGGACACCCGATCCACCTCTGCCTCCCGCCCTTCGACCACGCTGGTCCGTTGCCAACGTACACCGGCGCCGTCACAGACACCCGACCGAGACTCCAATTCACGGGCGCCGACCCGCATGCATGGCGACCGACCGTTTTGCCATCGCGGCAGCGGATTTTTTCGTGGGGACGGGCACGGCGGTGGTTGCCCGCGGCATAGTGAGCCCCGTGACCGATCGCGCCGAGGCCTCGCCGATGCGCACGCCCCTCCCGCGCCTGGTCGTGCGGCGGCTCGAGGCGGGCGGCCACGACGCACGCATGCTGTGCGGGCGCTTCGATCTCCCGTGGGAGGCGATGGGCGAGCCGACGGTCGTCGCGCCGCTCGACGCGCTCGAGCAGTTCTACGACGCGGCCGCCTCCGAACTGCGCGAGCCCGACCTCGGTCTGCGACTGGTGGCCGATGTGCCGCGGGGTGCGTACGGCCTGTTCGAGTTCGGGGTGCGCGCATCGTCGACGCTCCGCGACGCCCTCGACCGACTGTGCCGAACGATGGTCCTGTTCAACCGGATCGCCCACCTCGAGTGGACCTCCGGCCCCCGCTGCGCCCGGGTCGAGATGGCGGTACCAGGCCGCGCCGGCGGGCTGGGGCGGCACGCCAACGAGTTCTTCATCGCGCTGCTCGTCGCGTCGGCGCGCGGGCTCCTCGAACGTCACTTCGCGGTCACCCGGGTGTGGTTTTCCCACGGCGCGCCGCCCTCGTGCGCGGCCGTGCACCGCGCGTTCGCGGGTGCGGCCATCGAGTTCGGGGCGAGCACCAACGGCTTCGAGTTCGACGCCGCGTGGCTCGACGAGCCGCTGCTCGAGGCTGATGTCGCGCTGCGCCACGCCATCGACGCGCACGCGCGGGCGCTGGTCGTGGCCACCGAGCCCGCCCTGGTGTTCGAGCTGCGCCGCACGTTGCGAGCGCTCGATCGGCTCGACGACGCCGCGCTCCGCCCCGTCGCGCGGCGACTCGGCCACAGTGCACGCAGCCTGCAGCGACACCTGCAGCAGCTGTCGACGACCTTCCGCGACGTCGTCGACGAGGTCCGGGCCGAGCGCCTGCGCTCGCTCGAGGCGGAAGGCGTGGGCATCGACGCGATCGCGACCCGCCTCGGGTACCGCGATGTGACCGCGCTGCGTCGGGCCCAGCGTCGCTGGCGTCGCGCGACGCCCCCTCGCCGCTGCTGACGAGGAGCTGGGGTGAACGCGGCGGCTGCAGATCCAGCGCGACGCACCGCGTCACCGAGGCCTACGATGGGTGCGCATGTCACCGCTCGGTCTCGAGACGCGCTACCTCTTCTTCACCGGCAAGGGTGGCGTCGGGAAGACCACGTTGGCGTGCGCGACGGCGTTGGCGCTGGCCGACGCGGGACGACGCGTGCTCTTGGTCAGCACGGATCCGGCGTCGAACCTCGGCGAGATGCTCGGGCTCGAGCTCGGCGCGACCCCGCGGGAGATCTCCGGCGCGTCGGGCCTGCAGGCGATCGACATCGATCCCGAGCAAGCGGCCGAGGACTACCGGCAGCGGGTCATCGCACCGTACCTCGGCACGGTCGACGCCGCCGAGATCGGCCGCATCCGCGAGTCGCTGTCGGGCGCGTGCACGGTCGAGATCGCCGCGTTCGATCGCTTCGCCGGACTGCTCGCGGGTGATGACGCGGCGTTCGATCATGTCGTGTTCGACACGGCGCCGACCGGCCACACCCTGCGCCTGCTCGATCTGCCGCGGGCGTGGAGCGATTTCCTCGCCGACAACACCCGCGGCGCGTCGTGCCTCGGTCCGCACAGCGCCCTCACGACCCGGCGTGATCGCTTCGTCCGGGCCCGCGCCGCCCTCGAGGATCCGACGCGCACGACGATGGTCCTCGTCACGCGGCCGGAGGTCACTGCGCTGCGCGAGGCGGCGCGGACGTCGGCCGAGTTGCGCGAGCTCGGGCTCGTCGGCCAGCGTCTCATCGTCAACGGGGTGTTCGAGGCCAGCTCGCCCGACGACGCGGTCGCGGTCGCGCTGGCGCGGCGCGGCCGCGAGGCGCTGGCGCAGTTGCCCGAGGCGCTGCGCGGGCTTCCGCGGACGGACGTGCCGCTGCGGGGCTGGGACATGCTCGGACTCGACACGCTGCGGCGCGTCGTCGACGGGACGCTGCCGTCATCCGCGGTCGTGGCTGCCGCGCCGTCGCTGCCCGAGCTGCCGCACCTCGGCAGCCTCGTCGACGCGCTCGCGTCGGCGCGCACGGGGCTGGTGATGGTGATGGGCAAGGGCGGCGTCGGCAAGACCACGATCGCCGCGGCGATCGCCGTCGAGCTGGCGTCCCGCGGCATCGATGTGCACCTGTCCACGACCGATCCTGCCGCGCACGTGGCCGCGGCGCTCGACGGCGCGTTGCCGCACTTGACGGTCAGCCGCATCGACCCCGCGGTCGAGACCCAGCGCTACATCGACCACGTCCTGGCGACCAAGGGCAAGGACCTCGACGCCGACGGCCGGGCGCTCATGCTCGAGGATCTGCGATCGCCGTGCACCGAGGAGGTCGCGGTCTTCCACGCGTTCTCGCGGATCGTGGCCGAGGCTCGTGGGCGCGTCGTCGTCCTGGACACGGCGCCGACCGGTCACACGCTGTTGCTCCTCGACGCGACCGGGGCGTATCACCGCGACGTCATGCGCGGCATCGACGAAGCCGAATCCGTCCGCGTGAAGACCCCGCTGACACGCCTGCGCGACCCGGCGTACACCCACATCGTGCTGGTGACGCTGGCCGAGACCACGCCGGTCTCCGAGGCCGCGCGCCTGCAGGACGACCTGCGACGGGCGAAGATCGAGCCGTGGGCGTGGGTCGTCAACGCCACGCTCGTCGGCAGTGGCACGACCGATCCGCTGCTGCGCCAGCGCGTCGCGGGCGAGCTGCGGCAGATCGCCCGCGTGAAGGACGGCCTGGCCGCGCGGCTCGCGGTGGTGCCGTGGCGAGCCGAGGTCCCGCGTGGGGTCGAGGGCCTGCGCGCGCTGATCGGCTGAGCGCCGCGCCTCGTCAGCGTCGCGCGAGGCTTCGAATCACCACGAGCACCGCCGCGACGGTGAGGCCCAGGTCCTCCCAGACCCCGAAGGCGAAGGGCGCGAACGAGCCGACGCCCGCCCACACCGACGGGAGGATTACCAAGCGCCGTCGCGGCCGCGGCGACGTGGCGAGAAGCACACCGAGCGTGAAGATCGTCGTCGGACACGGCAGACCAAAGGACGGTGCCGAGGGCCACGGATGGTCGGAGAGCTGGCCGAGCGCGGGGTAGATCACCAGGGCGTAGCCGACCAGACCGAGGCCGAGGACACGATCGATGCGTGGCGCGACGTGGTGCGTCGGACCGCGTAGCGCCGCGACCGCGAGCAGGACGGCCTGGGCCGCGAACATCCCCCCGAAGACCCACGCCATCGGGTTGATCCGGGTGAAGAACAGCCAGTGATAGACGACGGCCATCCATAGCCACAGGACGGCGAGGCCCGCCAGCGCTCGGCGGGTGGCGTCCGGGCGGCCGCGCACGACGGCGGCCACGCTCGCCAATGCGATCGCGAGGAGAACCACCTGGATCGGCCACACCGCGCGGTTGTATGCGGCGAAGATCGCGAGGAACTCGTCGCGGGTGAATGGCATCGTGCGATCCGAGTGTGGATTGGATCGCGCGGGGGCTGGCCCGCAGTTCTTGCGAATCAGGGGCGCTCACAGCAGCTGGGACAGGAACGTTCGGGCCGGAACCACGATCGGTCGCCGTTCGGTGAAGCAATCCCGGTCGACATAGTCGAGGTCCAGCACGACCTGGAACGCGTGGGCGGCCGAGACCTGTTGCTGGAAGTGGGCGAGGTTCGGCGAGAGCTTGGTGTCGCTCGACTTCACCTCGACCAAGAACCACGGCTTGCGGTCACGGATGATCAGGAAGTCGACCTCGCGCTTGTCCTTGTCGCGGAGGTAGCGGAGCTCGAAGGTGCCGAGTCCGAGGTCGTTCCAGCCGTGCACGGCCTTGAGGAGGTGGCACGCGACGAACGTCTCCGCGCGTGCGCCAGGGTCGTCGATCTCGGACCAATCCGTGGCATACCACTTCGGCTCCTTGCGCAGGGACTTGGCCACGTTCGTCGACCACGGCCGAACGCGGAAACCCGCGTGGAAGCTCTCGAGCGTGTCGATCCACCTTCGAATCGTCTCGACGGCGACGCGGACCTGCTCCGCGAGCCCGGTGTAGATCAGCTGCCCGCCGCTGCGCTCGCGCAGCAGTGTCAGCAGTGACTCGATCTGTCCGAGCTCCTGGATCCGAGTCGCGTCGCGGATGTCCTCGCGCACGAGCTGCTGCTGGCGAAGGGTCTTCCACCGCACATGGAACCTCGCATCCCGCTGCGCGAAGGGCTCGGGGTAGCCCCCGAATCGCCACAGCGCCGCGAAGTCGGCCTCCGGGATCGCCCTCGGGGGCCGGGTCGGCTGCTCGGGGAGTCGTTGACGCGCGATCTCACCGACCGAGAACGGGTGCATCCGGAACGAGAAGTACCGGCCCATCAGACTGTCGCCGCCGCGCCGGTAGACATCGAGCCGCGAACTCCCGGTGACGATGATCCGGGCACGGTCCTCGAAGGTGTCGAAGATCCCTTTGATCAGGGTCTTCCATCGTCGGTACTTGTGCAGCTCGTCGAACACGACGACGCGCGGCGCTTGGCGGAGCCGCGAGAGGTCGAGCCGATCGGCGAGGGCCTCGGGTCCACGCTCGATGAGCCGACGGTCGTCGTCGTTGTCCCAGTTGAGGTAGCCACGCGCACTCGCGACGCCGCGGCAGCTCGTCGTCTTGCCGACCTGCCGGGGACCCGAGACGAACGCCATCTGTCGGTGCCGACGCAGGTGGTCACGCAGCATCGCCTCGTAGATCCGCGGCAGGCCGTCGACCATGGGACCATTCTCTCACATGTGAGAGAATGGTCCAGACCATTCTCTCACATGCGAGAGAATGGTCCGCCCCGCTACCGCCCCGGGCGCCCGCGGACCCGCGCGGCGGTGTCCTGGCGGTAGAAGTCCCGAAGCACCTCGTACATCGCGGCGTGATCGCGCTGCATCTCGAGCGGCTGCTCGAAGAAGTGCTCGGTGGCGACCGCGAAGAACTCGGCGCCGTTGGTCAGCGCGTAGCTGCCGAGGTACGTGCGGCGGCCCCGGGCGGTCTCGGCCTCGAGCGCCCGGTACTCGCGGGTGAAGACGTCGACCCAGCGATCGTAGGTCGCGGTGTCGTGCAGCGGCGGCACGCCGTCGGCGTGGCCGCCGAGCATGTCGAGCTTGTGGGCGAACTCGTGGAAGACCACGTTGTGCCCGTCCTTCGGGTTGGCCGCGCCCTGGCGCACGGCGTCCCAGACCAGGATGACGGGGCCCTGCGTGAAGGCCTGGCCGAGCACCGGCATGCCGCCCTCGTGGATCCGCAGCGCCGTCGAGAAGAACCCCTGCTGCGGCGGCGGTGCGACGACGGTGTGGGGATAGACGATGATGCTGTCGACGCGGCGGTACAGCGCGTGCTCGAGCCCGAGGATCAGCAGACACGCCTGCGACGCGATCGTCACGCGGATGTCGTCGTCGAGCTCGAGGCCCCCGGCTCCCTCCCAGTGCTTCTCGGCCACGAAGACCTGCGTCAGATCGCGAAGGTGCTGCTGCTCGGCGTCGTCGAGCCATGCGTAGTGCGGAACGCGGCGGCGCAGGATGTCGGTCCACGCCGCCGGCCACGGGGTCTCGAGGATCTTCTTGCGCCGGCGATCCGCGAGCCAGGAGAACAGCATCGACGGCAGTGTAGCGCCCGAACGCTCACGGCGCGCCCGGGATCACCACCACCTCGTGCTCGCCCGCGGGCACGCCGACCCAGAGCGTGCCGCCGCGCGCGTCGTCGTGCACCCAGCCCGGCGCGTCGGCCAGCGCCTCGACATCGGCCGCCGCGGCCAGAGGCTCACCGTCGAGCGTGATCGTCTCCGGCGCCGCGGGCACCGCGACGATCTCGAGCACCGAGGCGCCGGCGAACACGTCGCCCGATCGCCACTGCACCGTCGCGGTGCCGTCGTCCGCCTGCTCCTGCGCGATGAGGCTGCCGTCGTAGAGCGTCGCACTCGACGCGGGGCCGAAGGCGAGCCGTGGATACAGCACGCCTGCGTCGGTCGCGAGCGAGTCCACGCGATCGGGCTGACCGGTCGGGGCGATCGCGTCGATGCCCGGGCGCAGCATCGGCACGATCCCGCCGGCGCGCAGCCACAGCGGCAGCTTGCCGAGAGGCGCGTCGACGGTGATCTCGACGCCGCCGTCGATGATCGTGCTGTCGAACCAGTCGATCCACGTGCCGGGCGGGATCACGAGCGTCCGCGTCGTCGCGCCGGGATCGACGACGGGCGCGACGAGCAGATCGTCGCCGAGCAGGTAGACGTCAGCGGGGTGCGAGCCGAGCTCGGGGTACGCCAGGCCCAGCGGTCGCACGATCGGGCGGCCACCGCCCGCGATCGCCTGCAGGTGGGTCCAGAAGAACGGGAACAGCCGCAGGTGCAGCCGCGTGTAGTCGCGGTACCAGCCGAGCATCTCGTCGTCGAAGTCGGTGCCGGCGAACTCCCACGCGACCGTGCTCGAGCCGGTGCCGATCTGCATCACCGGCATCAACGCGGTGTGCTCGAACCACCGCGTGAAGGTCTCCTTCGTCGGCGGGCCGTCGCGGGAGCCCCCGGTGTCCGAGGCGAACAGCGGGTATCCCGACGGTGAGAGTGACAGGCCCGCCGCGACCGCCGACGGCAGGCCCCCGACGCGGCCGTCGACGCCGAAGCGCGAGAGATCGGCGTCGAGATCGCCGGGCCAGATCACGCTGGCCTGGGTCTGCTCGCCCCACGCACCGGCGCGCGCGAGGATGAAGCCGCCGTCTTCCGGCATCGCGTCGGCGTAGGGTCCGTGGTAGCCGGTGTGGTAGCGGCCGTGCATCGTGCGCTCGTCGCTGCCGTCGGCGAAGGCCCACGGCGTGCGCTGGCCGCCGAGGCCGGCGAGCACGTCCTCGCCGTAGTCGAGCTTGTAGCCCTCGATGCCGAGCGCGGTGTACTGCGCGAGCAGGCCCGCCCACCAGTCGTACGCCGCGGGGTTCGTGAAGTCGATCGGCGCCGCGCCCCACTTGTTGAGCAGCAGGCCCAGCGTCGGCGGGAAGTAGCCCGCCGCGGTCGCCTCGTCGTTCAGCGCGGTCGCGGGCTCGTCCATCGTGCTGACGTACGGCGTGTGCCACAGCGCGACGCGCAGGCCGAGGTCCTGCAGCTCGGCGATCATCGCCGCCGGATCGGGGAACCGCGTCGGCTCGAAGTCGAAGGTGTTGACGCCCGTCGCGTAGGGGCGATCGATCCACAGCGCGGTGTGGGCGAGGTCGAGGTCGCGCAGGGTGTTGGCGTCGGCGAGGACCTGCGCGGCGTCGATGTTCTCGTTGCGCCACAGCCACGGGCCCAGGGCCCACGGCGCCGGGATCGCAGGCGCGCCGGTGCTCGCCCAGTAGTGCGCCGTGACATCGAGCGGGTGCTCGGCGCCGTAGAGCTCGAAGCGCAGGCCGTCGCCGCCGTGGGGCCCGACGCCGTAGGTGATCTGCACGAGGTCGTCCGCCTCGGTGCCGAGCTCGAACAAACCCGGGTGATCGTCGCGCACGAACACGCCCCAGCCGCGCGTGCCGACGAGCAGCGGCACCGGCACGTGGATCTCGTTGCTGCCACCCTCGAGCGTGAGGTCGGCCTCGAGCTGCATCGCGCGGGCGCGGCCGCGGTGCTCGGGCGTGTCGAACACCTCGCCGAGCCCGTAGAACCGCTCGCTCGGATCGCAGCGCGGACGCAGGCGGAACGCCGCGGTCGGCGTGGCGTCGGCGGCGGGCACGAGGTGCCCCGAGAAACGGCCGGGCGCGAGCTCCTCGAAGCGCACGGTCGCCGTGCTGCCGTCGGGGTAGGCGAGCTCGAGCGTGAACAGCCCGCCATCGACCGGCCCGCCGTCGACCAAAGTGACCGCGCTGGGCGACGCGAACTCGACCGCCAGGGGATGCACGGGATCGTAGCTGGCGCCGTCGTCGACGCTCGCCACCTGGCCGAGGGCGAACGCGTCGGGCGGCAGGCGCAGCAGCGGCTCGTCGTCGCGCCACAGCGTCGTGGTGTCGGTCGCGTCGTCGAACTCGAGGCGGTAGCTCGCGGGGGGATCTTCGCCAGTGGTGGTGTCGCCACCATCGCTCGTCGACGACGCGCCTGCGCCCGTGTCGTCCGAGCACGCCGCGATCGCGACGCACGCGACGAGGATCGCGAGGGTGTTGCCGCACTTGCCCAGGCTCGAGCGTCGCATCGCGCAAGCCTAGCGAAAACCCGCGCGCCGCGCCTCAGGAGGGCGGCGCGAAGCGGTCGCGCACGCGCCGGGCGATCAGATCGGCGAGGTCGGCCAGCCGTCGGCTCGATCGCGACACGCCGACGACCGCCTGCCCGTTCATCGTGGACGCGGTCGCGTCGCCCGGGCCCGCGGTCACGATGGCCCGGCCGTCGAGGGTGCCGAGCAGCAACGCGACGAACTCCGCCGGACGGATGTCGCCCGAGAAGCCGCGCGTGCGCCAGACGATCGGCCGCTCGCGGAGGCGCTCGGCCCGGAACACGTCGAGCGTGCGGCCGTCCTCGACCTGCAGCCGCACCACGGGGACGTCGCGCTCGACCTCGACCGCGAGCGCCTCGAGCAGCGCACCGATCTCGTCCATCGTGGGGCCTGGCGCGCTGGCGTCGGTCATCGCGGCACTGTAGCGCGTCCGGGCCCCGCGTGGACCATCAGCCGGCGGGCGGGATCTGCATGCACGTCTCGCCGACGATCTGCGCGAGCGCGTCACCCACGACGTTGGCGTAGTTCGCCGAGTCGTCGATGTCGCCCCAGATCGGCGCCTCGCCGAACGTGCTGAGGAACTGCCACACCGTCTGATCGGTGGCCTCGACGCAGGGGTCGAGCAGGCCCGCGGTCAGGATGCACTCGTCACCGCCGCACTCGGTCTTCGCCGCCGCGAGCATGTCGTGGTAGACGGCGATGTCCTCGGGCGACTTGTCCGGCTCGTCGGTGAGGACGAAGACCATGAGCACCGCGCCGGCGTCGCGGAAGAACCCGTCGTTGGCGGCGGCGTTGGCCGGGTGCGCGGCGTAGGCCGCCCCTGCCGACGACATCTCGAACGAGCAGCCGTCCTCGCCGGCCGCCGTGGCCGCGGTGGTGAACCACTGCTTGAGCGGCGCGGGATCCGAGTCGGTCGTGGTCGCGAAGTACGTCATGCCGCCCGACTCGAACAGCCGGCCCTGGCCGCCGTTGGTGCCGGTGTTCTCGACGTCGGGTGTGATGTAGTGATCGCCGATCGTGCCGGCGCTCGCCGTGCTCTCGCAGTTGAACACGAACTCGCTGCACGAACAGCCGTCGGGCCCGCAGTAGAAGTCGGTGGTCGTGATGCCGACGTGGAGATCGGTGGCCGGCGGGAGCTGGGCGTACATCTCATCGACGAACGCGGGGAACGCGGCCGCGAGCGCTGCCTGGTACTCGGACATCGACAGCGAGTTGTCGACGACGAACAGCAGGTCGACGAAGGTGCAGCCCTCGGCGGGCTCGGTGGTGCCGGTGTCGGGGGAGCCGACGTCGAGCTTGGGCCCCGCGCCGGACGACCCCGACGAGCTGGTGTCGGCGGGCGTGGCCATGGTCGTATCCGCGTTGCCCGACGAGCTCGAGCCCGGCGTCGTACTCGAGGTGGTCACGTCGGTCGCGGACGCGTCGCCGAAGCTCGTGCCCTGATCACCGCCGCCACCGCACGCGCACACCAGGGACACCAGGAGCAATTTCGTAGGGCGCATGATCACGATCGTTGCCGCAATGCCGCCGCGTCGCAAGTCGGTCCGCCGGCGCGCCGACGGCTCGCCATCGCCGCGGGCCGGCGTGGGGCACGATGCCTCGATGGGGTCGAGGCGCGAATAGCCGGGGCTGCGACGCCGGCCCGGAGGCGGCCTTGCGGGGCGTCCCGAACCGGACTACTAGCCGTTCGCCGTGATCCCGCGCGCCCCTGGGCACTCCTCGATCCTCGCCCTATGCGTCGCGCTCGCGTGCGACGCGGCGCCCCCGTCCGTCGCCGATCGGTCGGGCGACGCGACGCCGCAGCCGACGCCGGTCGATCCGGTCGCGCCCGTCGAGGTCGCCGAGGCGACGCCGACCGTGAGCCCACCGCCGGTGGCCGACGCCGACGCACCGGCCGAGCCGGTCGCAGCCGAGCTGCCGCTGGTGCGACCCGAGGGCTTTGGTCGCGTGCGACCGCCCGTCGCTCCGCCCGCGCCAGAGACCCTCACCACCCACGGGCTCGCCGGCTTCGAGGTCGTCGCGATCCATGCGCGGCCCGACCTCGCGTCGCCGCGCCTCGGCTACCTGCGCTTCGGTCAGCGCGTGATGGTCACGCCGAAGATCGCGGACGCGGGTGTCGGCTGCGAGAAGGGCTTCCACGCCCTGGGCGTCGGCGGCTTCGCCTGCGCGAGCAAGGGCCTCATCGTCGACGACGCCGCGCCGCCGTACATGTACCTGCCACCGCCGGCCCCGCGGCTCGACGATCCGATTCCGTACGACTACGGCGTCATCGCGCAGGACGGCACACCACTGTGGTGGAAGATGGCCGACGCCGAGGAGATCCTGCTCGCGGCGCAGCGCTACGAGAAGATCGCGGCGGCGGAGGCCGCGGCGGCGGAGGCGGCAGCTGCGGCCGACGGGCCGAAGGACGCGAAGCCGAAGGACGCGAAGGCGAAGGACGCGAAGGCGAAGGACACGAAGGCGAAGTCGGAGCCCGACGCGGGGGCCGACGACGACGCGGCCGCCGAGCCCGACGCGGCCGACGAGCCCGACGCGACGCCCGAGCCCCGCGAGCTCCCGAACGTCGACGCCGATGACGACGCCGACGACGAGCCGCCGGTGGAGCTCACCCCCGAGGAGCGCGCCGAGCAGCGCCGACGCGAGGCCGCCGCGAAGAAGCGCGCGGCCGAGAAGGCCGAGCAGGAGCGCGAGCGCGAGCGGGCCCTGGCGCGCAAGGCCGCCCGACTGCCGCTCAACTCCAAGTCGCCGTTCCTCGAGGCCGGCTTCGTGATCACCCTCGGCGAGAAGGTCAAGGACGACGGTCGCTCGTGGTGGCGGACGACCCGCGGCGGCTTCGTGCAGAGCGGCCGCGCGTGGCGCAAGCCGACCAGCGACTTCCACGGCGGCGAGATCCCGGCCGGCTCCGGTTCGCTGTTCGGCTTCGTGATGGAGGAGAACGCCTCGGGCTCGATGATGTCCGCGCGCGGCAAGCTCGAGTGGAAGCGCAAGCTGGGCTTCCGCGAGCTGCTGGTGTTCGCGGAGCGCGTCGAGATCGGCGGCCGGCCCTACCTCGTCACCGCCGACGGGCTGCACGTGCGCGAGGCGGACCTCCGCCTCGCCCAGCCCGCGACGCGACCCGCCGAGCTCCGTGACTACGAGCGCTGGATCGACGTCGACCTCGAGCGCCAGCTGTTGGTGGCCTACGAGGGCGACACACCGGTCTACGCGACGCTGGTGTCGACCGGCAAGAAGGGCACCGAGGAGGAATCGTTCCTCACTCCGACGGGCAAGTTCCGCATCGTGACCAAGCACGTGTCGTCGTCGATGGACGGCAACACCGCCTCGGACGGCGCGTACTCGATCCAGGACGTCCCGTGGGCGATGTTCTTCCACGGCAACTTCGCGCTGCACGGCGCGTTCTGGCACAGCAAGTTCGGCAGCCGCCGCAGCCACGGCTGCGTCAACCTCGGCCCGACCGACGCGAGGTGGTTGTTCTTCTGGACCACGCCGCTCTTGCCCGAGGGCTGGCACGGGGTGAGCGCCCACGACGGCGCGCCCGGCTCGATGGTCGTGATCCACTGAGTCGCTGCCATCGGGTGGCCCGCGACGCGGTCGTCGTGCGAACGTCGTGGCCATGCGACTGTGCCTCGCCGCGATCCTGGCCCTCGCCGCCTGCACGCCCCGCCCGCGGGCCGCCCCCACGGTTGCCCCCGAGGCGCCCGAGCTCCCCGCGAGCTTCGATGCGGCGCAGGTCGACGCGTGGGTCGCCGCCGCGCTGCGCCGCCACGCGATCGTCGGCGCGCAGCTCGTCGTCGCGAAGGACGGCGCGATCGTGCTGTCGCGCAGCTACGGCGAGGTCGCACGCGGCGGCCCGGCCGTCACCGCCGACACCGCGTTCGCGATCGGCTCGATCACCAAGCAGTTCGTCTGCGCCGCTGCCCTCGTCCTCGAGCACGAGGGCAAGCTCGCGATGACCGACACGGTCGCCACCCACTGGCCCGAGCTCACGCGCGCCGCCGACATCACGCTCGACGACCTCGGCAGCCACCTGTCGGGCTACCCTGACTACTATCCGCTCGACTTCCTCGATCGGCGCATGCAGGCACCGATCGAGCCCGATGCGCTCATCGCCCGCTACGCCGGTGCGCCGCTGGACTTCGAGCCGCGCACGCGGTGGTCGTACAGCAACACCGGCTTCATCATGCTCGGTCGGTTGATCGAGCGCCGCGCCGGCGAGCCGCTCGGCGCGTGGCTCGGCGCGCGCCTCTTCGGGCCCGCGGGCATGCGCCACGCGTCGCTCGATCCGCCGACCGGCACCCCCGGGCTGGCGACCGGTCACACGCGCTTCGTGCTCGGCGAGCCCGAGGTCGCGCCGCGCGAGGCCGCGGGCTGGATCTTCGCCGCCGGTGGCATCTACGCGAGCGCCGAGGATCTGATGCGGTGGAACCTCGCGCTCGCCGGCGACGCGTTGATCCCGGCCGAGGCCAAGCGCAAGCTGACGACGCCGCGCGTGCTCGCGGACGGTCGCAGCACGGACTACGGCTGCGGCCTCGGCGTGCGGTCGATCGCGGGCGAGACGGTGTGGACCCACTCCGGGGCGGTGAGCGGATTCCTCGCCCACGCGGCGTTCGTGCCGCGCACCAAGTCCGGCGTCGTGCTGCTCACGAACACCGACGGCGCGCCCGTCGGCGATCTGCAGCAGGCGCTGCTCGGGGTCCTGCTCGCGCCCCCGCAGAACGTCCCGACCGTGGCGGGCCCCGGCGCGAAGCAGGTCGCCGGCGAGCTGTTCGCGGCGCTGCAGGCCGGCCGGATCGATCGCGCCCGCGTGAGCGAGGAACTCGCGTTCTACTACGACGAGGGCCGGCTCCGCGCCGCCCGCGAGCGCCTCGGGCCGTTGGGCGTGCCCGAGCGGATCGAGGTCGATCGCCCGCGCGAGCGCGGCGGCCTGGAGGTCACGGTACTGCGCTTCGTCTTCGCCGATCGCACGATCCGCGCGTCGATGTACCGGGCGCCCAGCGGCGAGGTGCAGCAGTTCCTCCTCTTGCCCGACTGAGCTAGCCTCGACGTCGGGTGGACGACGCGACCCACTACCTCGAGTTCGCCCGCGCCTTCGTGCGCGGTCGCCTGGGCCTCGCCCACGAGCTCGACGACGACGCGTTGTGGCGCGCGGCCGCGGCGGCCGACCTGCGCCTGCACAAGTTCAAGCGCACCGGTCCCCTGCCACGGGTCGTTCACGTGCTCGGGGCGCTGCGCGGGCTCGAGCCGACCAGCATCCTCGACGTCGGCAGCGGGCGCGGCGTGTTCCTGTGGCCGTTGCTCGACACGATCCGCAACGTCGCGGTGACCGCCGTCGACTGCGAGCCACACCGGGCGGTCGATCTGCAGGCCGTCGCCGCCGGCGGCATCACGCGACTGGCGGCCCACCACGCCGACGCCGCGGCGCTGCCGTTCCCGAGCGCGAGCTTCGACGTCGTCACGGTCCTCGAGGTGCTCGAGCACGTGGACGCGCCCGAGCGGGTCGCGCGCGAGATCCTCCGCGTCGCGCGGCGCTTCGTCGTCGCGTCGGTGCCGAGTCACCCCGACGACAACCCCGAGCACCTGCGCCTGTTCGACGCCGCCGGCCTGACGCGCCTGTTTCGGGACGCCGGGGCGGCGCGCGTGCAGGTGGATTTCGTGCACAATCACATGCTCGCCACCATCAGCGTCGATGTCCCTGGTCAAGTATCCCCGCACGCGGCACGTCGAGGGCTCGCGTCTCCAACCCGGTGATCACGATCTCGAGGCCGTGCCCCTGGCCGAGCTCGCCGGTCGATCGCTGGTGATCGAAGAGAAGCTCGACGGCGCCAACGCGGGGATCAGCTTCACGGCCGAGGGCGAGCTGCGCCTGCAGAGCCGCGGGCATTTCCTCACCGGGGGCTACCGCGAGCGGCACTTCGATCTGCTCAAGACGTGGGCAGCCCGCCACGCGCAGGTGCTGCACGCGACCCTGGGCGATCGCTACGTGCTGTACGGCGAGTGGCTGTTCGCCAAACACACGGTGTTCTACGACGCGCTGCCCCACTACTTCCTCGAGTTCGACGTCCTCGACCGCACGACCGGCGGCTTCCTCGACACGCCGAGCCGCCACGCGCTGCTGAGCGGTACGCCCGTGGTCTCGGTGCCCGTCGTGCACACCGGCGAAGTCCGCCGCGCCGAGGCCCTGCGTGAGCTCGTCACCGCCTCGCTGTACAAGTCGCCGACGTGGCGCGACCGCCTCGCCGAGGCCGCGGTGGACGGCGGCGCCGACGTCGAGCGCGCGGTGCTCGAGACCGACGGCAGCGACGACGCCGAGGGTCTCTACATCAAAGACGAGGCCGACGGTGTCGTCCGCGGGCGCTACAAGTTCGTGCGCGCGTCGTTCCTCACCGCGGTCGTCGACTCGGGCTCGCACTGGCTCGATCGCCCCATCGTCGCCAACGGCCTGCGCGACGGGGTCGATCTGTTCGCGGAGACCCCATGAGCCGAGTCTCGGGGCCGCCGCCGCTCGAGTCCTTCGTGCCCGCGATCGGCCACGCCGTCGACTGGCCGGCGATCGATGCGGCGTACCCGTGGATCGCCGCGATGCGCGGGGTGCCGCAGGATCCGATCCACCACGCCGAGGGCGACGTCTGGATCCATACCCGCATGGTCTGCGACGCGCTGGTCGCCCTGCCCGAGTGGGCCGCGCTCGACGACGCCGCGCGCCTGCGCCTGTTCGCAGCGGCGCTGCTCCACGACGTCGGCAAGCCCCACTGCACCGTGGTCGAGCCCGACGGTCGCGTTCGCTCCCCGGGGCACTCGCCCAAGGGCTCACTGTTGGCGCGGCGGATCCTGTGGACGATGGGCTGGCCCGCCTCGCGGCGCGAGCCGATCACCGCGCTCGTGCGCTTCCACCAGGTGCCGTACCACCTGATGGATCGCAGCGATGCCGAGCGCATCGCGATCCGTCTGTCGCAGACGACCTGCGCCCGCGAGCTCGCGCTGCTGTGCGAGGCGGACGTGCGCGGGCGGACCTCCGGCCAGCTCGCGGCGCAGCTCGACAACATCGCGCTGTTCCGCGAGTTCTGCACGGATCTGGGGTGCCTCGAGCAGCCCTACGCGTTCGCGTCCGACCACGCCCGCGCGATGTACTTCCACCGCTCGGATCGCGATCCCACCTGGGCGGCCTTCGACGACACGCGCGCGCGGGTGACGTTGATGTCGGGTCTACCGGCGTCGGGCAAGTCGACGTGGGCGATCCGCAACGCCGACGGCGCGCCCATCATCGCCCTCGACCGCATCCGCGACGAGCTCGGCGTCGACCCCGAGGAGGTGCAGGGTCCGGTGGTCGCCGCCGCCCGCGAGCGCGCGCGGGTCCACCTGCGCGCGGGCGAGTCGTTCGTGTGGGACGCGACCAACCTCAGCCGCTCGATGCGGAGCAACCTCGTGTCGCTCTGCTACGACTACGGCGCGAAGGTCCGCATCGTCCACGTCGAGGCCCCGGAGACCGAGCTGCGCGCCCGCAACCGCGGCCGCGAGCGTGTGGTCCCCGACGCGGTGATCGATCGGCTGCTCGAGCGCTGGGAGATCCCGGAGCCGACCGAGGCCCACGAGGTGGTGTGGATCGAGTGACCTCGGCCGCCCGGGCGTCGATCGGGCGCCCGGCTCGGGCCTGGCGTGAGCGTGGCGAGCATGGATTGGCCGAAATGCGCCCCGCGTGATCGTGACGGTCGCGCGCGGCACTACCCAGGCGACGGCGCGATCGGGACGCGACGCGCTTCCCATTTCCCCCGCGTACGCGGATGATGCTCACGAGCCAGGAGTGCCCCATGCGCCACGATCGATCCCACGACTTGCTGTTGTTGCTCGCCTATGGACTGCCGATCGCCTGTGGCCCCGGGACCGAGTCCGCGACGGGTAGCGGCGAGCAGCAGGCGGACGTCGATGCCGCCATCGCGGCGTGCGGCGACTTCGCGGCCAAGCAGGTCGAGTGCTACGCCGAGTCCGGGGAGGGCGGCGGTTACGGCTATCTGTCGATGCTGGGCTATTGCATCTCGTACCTGGGCTATGCCGCCTCCGTTGGTCCGGCCTGCCGCGGCGCCATGGAGGAGCAGTTCGCGTGTCTCGCCGAGCTGGATTGCAGCGAACTCGTGGGCGACGACGAGCCGGGAAGCTCGGCCGACACCGGCGACACCGGCGGCGGTGAGCCTGCGCAGCCGTGCGCGATGCAGAACGACGCGGTCGAGGCCGCGTGCGACTTCAGCGACGACGTCGACGTCGACGTCGAGACGAGCGGCTGATCGCGCCGCAGGGACTCCATGATCTTCGTCTCCGGAACCAAGCGCAGCGGGACCTCGATGTGGATGCAGATCCTCGCCGCCGCGGGGCTGCCGGTCCTGGGCAAGCAGTTCCCGCGGAACTGGGAGCAGACGCTCAAGGAGCTCAACCCCGACGGCTTCTACGAGTCGATGCTGCGCAACGGCGTCTACTACCGAACCAATCCTCACCCCGTGACGGGCAAGTACTTCCTGCCCGAGCACGTGGCCGGCTACGCGGTAAAGGTGTTCGTACCCGGGGTGGTTCGCTCCGAGCGGGCGTACATCGAGCATTTGGTCGCGAACATCCGCGAGTGGCGAGAATACGAGGCGTCGATCCAGCGGCTGTATGCGATCGAACGCGCCAAGCAGCTCGAGGTCGATCCCGAAGCGCGCGAGCCGACGATCTTTCCCCCAGCCTTCGAGTGGTGGATGGAGAACTTTGCCTTGGTGCGCGACATGAGCCTGCGTCGCTATCCGGCCCGCCTGCAGACCTACGATGCGGTTCTCAGCGAGCCCGCACGCGTCATCCCCGAGGTGCTGGCGTGGATCGGACGCGGGGACGTCGACGCCGCGGTGGCCGCCGTGAAGCCCGAGCACCGCACCGCCGTTCGCCCGGAATCGGACACGGTGGAGCCCCGCATCGCGAAGGTCTTCGACGATCTCTACGGGGCGATTACCACAGGGGATGGGCTGTCGGGCACGCTGCTCGCGACGCTCAACCGTACGAACGCCGAGTTGTTGCCCAAGCTCATCGAGCTGCAGACCGCCGTCGCCCGCTACGAATCGACGTTGCCCAGGGGCACGCGGGCCGACGCCGTGACTGGCATGCCGGACTTCTGAGTTGCGTCTCGCGCAGGCCGGCGCGTGCACCCGTCGGGTCCAGAGGTGCTCTCGATGCGACCGCTCGGCACGCTCGTGCGACCGTCCGGGGCGCCTTGCGGTGCGCGAGCCCGCACCACGTGACAGCCTCCGGGTCATGCGAGCCGCGGCTCTCTTCGCTCTCTCGATCGTGGCTTGCGATTCGGGGTTGTTCGGGGACTCGTACGACGAGATCGAGCGCCTGCGCCTGGACGACGGAAGCGTGATCGAGGTGCGCCTGCACATCTCCCCCACCTTGCTCGACCCCGTCGCCGAGGCGCGGGTGGTGCTGCTTCGCGAGGGACGCGAGCCGCTGCACGTGCTCGAGGACCAGGCCGAGGCGGATGGGCTCTGCGGCAAGACGCTCGCGACGCGGCTGGGCCCAGGGGGCGCCATCGCGGTTCAGCTGCGCGTGACGCTGTGTGTGCTCTCGGAGGGCGCGCGATCGTTCGAGTGTATGTCGCTGGCCGACCATGCACCGCACAGCGAACTCTCGCGGGACGTTCTCCACGGCCTCGAGTGGGTGATCCGCAATGAACGCGTCGGTGACGACCAGCGCGTCCGGGCGGCCAGCGCGTTGGCGGGCACGCGGGGCATCGCGCTGCCACGCGCGCTGAGTGCGATCGAAGCCGCGCTCGACGCTGCCGAGCGAGGGCAAGGCCTAGCTGCCGAGCGAGCGCGAGACCGGGAAGGATCGCTCGAGCTACGCGCGCTGAGGCACGGACTCACACCGACCGAGCCCTCCCTGCGAGAGCTCTCGGACGTCATCCGCCAAGGGACCAAGTCCGAGGTGCTGGCCGTCGCACGGGGCTGCGCCCGATCGCTCGAAGCCCCGCTCGACGAGAGACTCCGCGACGCGCCGGCGTCGACGAAGACCGAATACGACGCGATTCGTGCCCGCTGCAGGCGCGCACCATGAGCGCCTCGACCACCGTCGATCACGGCAGACGGTCGCCCACCTGTGGCCCGCGGGCTCCGCGGCGCATCGCTGGGCAAACCCACGCGCGCGATCATCCTCCTCGCGACGAGTGACGCCCGCCCGCCGTCACGGGATGCGATAGCATCGCGGCCGTGGAACTCTGGGTCGGCAGCAGCGGCTTCTCCTACGACTTCTGGAAGGGCTCGTTCTACCCGGCGGACATCGACTCCGACGGGATGCTCGGGTTCTACGCCGAGCACTTCGACACGGTCGAGATCAACAACACCTTCTATCGGATGCCCAAGGCCGAGGTGCTGCGGCGCTGGGCCGACGCGGTGCCGGCGAACTTCCGCTTCTCGATCAAGGCGTCGCGACGGATCACCCACGAGTCCCGCCTCGAGGGCACCGCGGACAACATCGCGTACCTGTTCCGCCAGCTCGAGGCCCTGGGCGACAAGCTCGGCTGCGTGCTGTTCCAATGCCCGGGCAACCTGCGCAAGAACCTCGATCGCCTCGCGGGCTTCCTCGCGACGCTGCCGGCCGGCTGCCCCGCGGTGATGGAGTTCCGCCATGCGAGCTGGTTCGCCGAAGATGTCTACGAGCGGCTGGCCGCGGCCGGCATCGTGCTGTGCGCCACCGACGAGGACGGCGCCGAGCCTCCGCTGCGCGCCACCGCCGGCTTCGGGTACCTGCGCCTGCGCGAGGCCGCGTACGACACCACTGCCCTGGCCGGCTGGCGCGATCGCCTCGCGGCCCACTGGCCCACGGCCTACGTCTTCTTCAAGCACGAGGAGACGGCGCCGGCCGCGATCGCGCAGATGCGGGCCTTGTGACGGACGACCGATCCGTCGGCGGCGCCGCGGCGTATGCTGCAGGCACGTGCGTACCCCGGTCGTCCTGTTCGCGGCGTTCGTCACCGGTCTCGGCGGGGCTGCCTGTGCCGCGTCCGCGGACGGCGACGACGAGCCCTCGTACGTCTGCACCGACGACGAGGCCCTCGACCTCTTCGACGCGCGCATCGCCCCGCTGCTGTCGTCCGAGCGCAAGTCGACGTGCAACAAGTGCCACCTCTCCGGGATCGATCTCGGCCTGTACGCCCAGGCGGATCCCTGCGCGACGATGGCGTGCATGGTCGAGTCCGGCATCGTCGATCTCGAGCGGCCCGACGACAGCCTGGTGCTGACGTGGATCCTCAGAGCCGAGACGGCCGCGGCCGCGCCGGGCAGCGCGCTCATCACCGACGACGTCGTCGAGGCCGAGCACGACGCGATGCGGCAGTGGATCGGCTACAATGCGACGTGTGGCGCCGAGGTGTGTGCGCCGGTCGAGAACCCCTGTGGCAGCACCGCGATCACGCCGTGCGAGCTCCCCGACTCGAGCACGTCGGCGCCGAACAAGCCGTTCGACGATCCGGGCGACTGCAGCGATCACACGCTCGAGGCCGGCTTCGCCGCGCTGGTCTACAGCTGGCGCGGTCGCTGCTATCCCTGCCACTTCGACAGCCACGACGGCTCGCCCGACGACGCACCGCGGTGGATCCACGACGGCGACTGCGAGCTCGGTTCGCTGCTCACGATGCACGACGTGGTGAACTCGGGCCTGGTCGACGCCGCCGATCCCGAGGCGAGCCTGCTGCTGCGGAAGCCGCTCGCCGAGTCCGAGGGCGGCGTGCCGCACGGTGGCCACGACAAGTTCGCGGGCAAGGACGACCCCGCGTACCGCGACTACCTGAAGTGGATCGAGCGCTGGGCCGCCTGCCAGGAGTGACCCGCAAAGCGGGTGGCGGATGTAGCTCGGGCCGGCCTTCGATCGTATGCTCCGGCAGCGGCATGGCGACCCAGTACAAGGCACATACGTTCGTCCAAGACGACGTCTGGGAGACGATCGACACCTACTGGAGCAGCCCGCTGTCGTACTGGTCGCGCAAGAGCATGCGCATCGAGCCGCCGGTGCCGCTGCGCGTGCGGGCGCTGGGCAAGGTCGTGCAGGAGTCCCAGGCCGGTTGGATCAACTACGGGGGCCTCGGGGCGGTGTTCGTCCACGTCGTCGAGGCCAAGGGCCGGGCGGGGCAGCGCGTGCGGGCGGAGATCAGCGACGAGCCCGTGCACGAGGTCGAGGTCTGAGGGCGCCTGCGCTGCACTAACGCACCTCGACGCTCGCGCCGCGGCCGAGCGTGAAGCGGGTCGCGCCGCCGCCGGCCGATCGCTCGATCAGCGCGCAGCCGTCGATGCCCGCGCGCACGAGGTCGCGGCGCAGGCGATGGACGAGCACGTTGATCGCGGTGCGATCGGCGGGCTTGCCCGGCCACACCCGCGGCAGCAGCACGTCGTCGGGGACGAACTCGCCGGGGGTCAGCGGGGCGGGCGGTTGCAGCAGGCACGCCACCAGATCGCAGCGGCGATCGGCGAGGTACAGCGAACGCTCGCGGCCGGCGGTGGTGAGTCGGAGGCGTCCGCCGTGCGGGAGGAACTCGAGCGCGACCTGGGTGACGTGCTCCTCCGGCGCGCGGCCGCCGACGCCGCGCGTCGTCGCGTCGTGCTGGCGGCCACCATCGATGACGCGCAGGGCGATGCCGTGGGCGGGATCGGCCGGATCGCCGGCGCCGATCCGCGAGCCGGGTCGCAGTCCCTCGACTGCGCCCGCGCTGACCTGTCGGCCGTCGATCGCGCCGTCGACACCGAACTCGACCACCAACCGCTCGCTGACCACGCGGAAGCCGAGCGCGTGGGCGGGTAGGCCCGCGATCCGAAGGCCGTCGTCGGATCCGCCGCCGATCGTCAGCGGCCGCTCGCCGACGCCGAAGAAGGCGCCGCCGACCCGCTCGAGCACCCAGCTCGGCTCTTCGTCGCGCCCACTGACCGGCTCGGCGAGGAGCGTGCACTGCAGGCCCGGCACCTCGACCCGCGATCCATCGGCGCACGGGCGCGAGGTCTCGACCGGCGTGCCGTCGAGCAGCGTCGACGCGCGACCCATCGCCACGACGTGCGGGCCCTCGGCGCCGAGGTAGACCAGGGCCTGGCGGCGGCTGGCGTCCTGCGACACCAGCACCACGTCGCAATCGGCCGCTCGGCCCAGCAGGCAGCCCGAGGGCTCGATGCGTCGCCGCGAGCCGTCGGGCAGCTGCAGCCACCACGTCGATGCGAGCGAGTCGGTCACTGCGGCCAGCATAACGCACTGCTGCAGGCGTGCTGCAACGGATCGGCGCGGGTGGTCGAAGGGGCCAGGGCACGACCCGGAGGACCCCGTCCCCATCGCCCCGGTCGCACGGAAGCCGCATGCACCTCACCCTCGCCCTGCTGTTGTTCTCGGGTTCGCCGTCGCCGCGCGCCGACGGTGATGTCGGCGCTGCGCCGGTCCGCGGCGTCACTCCACCGGTCGGCGCCGTCGCCCCGCGGCCCGACGGCTCGATCACCGTCGATCTCGCGGGCCTCGAGCCCCTCGATCCCGCGATGCGGGCCGAGCTCGCCCGGCTGCTGCAGGCGCGCGCCGCCGCGGTGGTCGAGCGGCTCGAGGGCCAGGCGAGCGCCGTGCGGATCGCGATCGGCTGGCACGACGTCGAGCGCGTCGACTATTCGGTCGTGATCGAGCTCGGCGGGCGCGCCGACGAGGATGTGCGTCGCGATCGTCGCGCGACGGGCCCCGACACCGAGCAATCGGAGCTCGCCGACGTGGTCGAGGCCGCGCTCGAGCGCCTGCTCGTCGACGACGCGCGCGAGCATCGGATCCCCGTCTCGACGCCGAACGCCGCGGTGTCGCGCACCCAGGACCGACCGACTCCGACGCCGCGGCCGCTGGGGCCGATGGGCTGGGCCGGGGTGGGCACCGCGATCGGCGGGCTGTGCAGCCTCGGCGTGGGCATCGGCCTGCTGACGCTCGAGCCCACGGTCTCTCCCAAGGACGAGTCCAAGCTGCGGACGTGGGAGCCCGGCGGCATCGCGTTCACGGCCGTCGGCGGCGCGGCGATCGTCACCGGCGTCGTGCTCGCGAGCCTGGATGGTCGCCGCCGCGCGCACGCGCGTCGCGTCTCGGTCGTCCCGTGGGCGCGCCGGCGCAGCGCGGGCCTCCACCTCGGGTTCCGCTTCTGACCCGCGTGCAACGGGACTCCACCATGGCCGACCAGCGTCCCATGCCCGCTCCCGTCCGCGTCACCCCGGGGCGCATCGTCGGCACCGAACCCGGCGATCTCGTCGGCGGCTACGAGCTGCTGCGCGAGGTGGGCCGCGGCGGCATGGCCGAGGTCTGGGTGGCCCGCCGCGCCCACTCGAGCACCGGCAAGTTCGTCGCGATCAAGATGGTGCTGCCCCAGCACGTCGGCGACGAGCGCTACTCCGGCATGTTCCGCAGCGAGGCCGAGGTCTCGGCCCCGCTGTCGCACGGCAACATCGTCCAGGTCTTCGACGAGGGCGAGGACCAGGGCCGCAGCTTCTTGGTGATGGAGTGGGTCGACGGCGTCGATCTGGCGCGGCTGCTGCCGGACATGCTGCAGCTGCAGCAGCGCGATCCGTACCTCCGCCTGCGCGTGGCTGCGTACATCGTCGGCCAGGTGCTGCACGGCCTGTCGTACGCGCACAAGATCACCAGCCACCGCGGGGCCCAGCTCGGCATCGTGCACCGCGACATCTCCCCGCAGAACATTCTCGTCAGCGTGTCGGGCGACGTGAAGGTCACCGACTTCGGCATCGCGCACCGCATGATCGAGGAGACCTCGGGTCTGCACGTCAAGGGCAAGCTCCGCTACATGCCGCCCGAGCAGCTCGGTGGGCAGTCGCACGCGCCGACGGTGGACCTCTACGCCGTCGGGGCCGTGCTGCACGAGCTCCTCGACGGCGAGAAGTTCCGCGGCGACGCGAAGGATCAGATGAGCCTGTATCGCCAGGTCATGGGCGGCGTGATCCCGGCGCTACGGGTGAGCGACGTGCCGCCCGAGCTCGACGCCGTCCGCGTGGCGCTGCTGCAACCCGATCCCGATCGTCGGCCGCAGACCGCCGATGCGGCCCTGCTCCTGCTCAAGCGCTGGGCCGGCTACTCGGAGATGAAGGTCGAGCTGGCGATGATCTGCGGCTTGGCCACCGGCGTCGTGCGGCCGCGGACGGGTCCACTGGTCGAGGCGGGGCAGCCGACCGTGCCGCCACCGCGCAGTGGTGTGCCGGTGTTCGTGCCGCGACCCGAGCCGGACGCCCCGGTGGCGCGGTGGACGTTCGCGGCCCCGCTGCCGCCGTCGATGGTGCCGACGGCCCGCGATCACGCCGCCCCGGCCCCGATCGTCGCCCCGACCGCCGTGCTCGCCCCCAGCACGATCGGAGCGGCCCCGGCGTCCGCCGCCGGCGGCACTCCCTGCATCGTGGGCGGTGACGCGTCGGCCCGCCGCGCCCGTGACCTCGAGCCGACCCACAGCGCGGCCGCGCTTCCCACCCGTCACGACGTGCCGGTCGTCGAGTCGACGCTCTCGCAGCTCGAGGCCACGCGGGTGCATGCGGCACCGCGCGTGTGGATGATCCTCGTCGCGTTCGCCCTGCTCGCGATCGTCGGCGGGGGCACGACCGCATGGCTGCGGCTCGCGGACCGGTCGGTGTCGCAGGACGTCGCGACCGCCGAGCTCGTGCCGGCGGCGGAGGCGATCGTGGCGTCACCGCACGAGCCGTCGCCGGCGTACGCCGACGGACCGCGGCTCGAGCCGGTGGTCGCGCCGCCTGTCGCGGTGCCGCTGGTCCCAGTGTCCGAGGTCGCGGTGTCCGAGGTCGCAGCGGCGCCGGTCGATCCGACCGAGCACGCAGCGACGATCGTCGACGAAGCGGCGGACATCGTCGCGCCCGACCCCAGGGGCACCGAATCGCGGCGGCGCACCACGTCGAAGGCCAAGCCCGCGCCGAAGGTCAAGCCCAGGCCGGTGGCCCGACCCGCGGCCCCGAGCGGGCCCGAGGTGATCGTCCGATTCCGGCTCGATGGGGATCTGAAGGGCGCGGACGTGCGGCTCGGCTCACGCGTCATCGAGGTTCGACCGCACTACGACACGCGCGTCGCCTCGGGCACCCACACGGTGCAATGGCGGGCGAGCGCGTCCGACCCATGGCGAGATGCCGGCCGCGTGACGATCGGCAGCACAGGCGAGTGGAAGTTTTTCATCGGTCGCGGTGGCGCCCGGGTGAGTCGCGTATGAAGACGATGACCGCATTCCCGCGGCCGGCCGACGAGGCGCTCGCCGCCGGCCGCCTGATCGGGCGCCACCGCATCGTCGGCAAGCTCGCCGAGGGCGCGCATGCGATCCTCTACATCGGCGAGCACGTGGTGACCCAGGCCGAGGTCGCGATCAAGGTGCTCCGTCGTGCCCACGCCGACAGCCCCGAGATGCGCGCGCGCTTCGATCGCGAGGCCCGGGTGATGGGGCGGCTGTCGGGGTGTCCGACGATCGTCCAGGTCCACGACGCGGGCGAGCTCGACGACGGGCGTCGATTCCTGGTGATGGAGTTCGTCCGCGGTCGCGAGCTCGCGACCCTGCTGAGCAACGCCAGCCGACGTGGCGCGTTGCTCGAGCTCGAGCGGGTGACGGCGATCGCCCGCGACCTCGCGTCGGCGCTGCGTGACGCCCACGGCAAGGGCGTGGTCCACCGCGATCTCAAGCCGAGCAACATCATGATCGCGCGGCTGCCCGACGGCCGCGAGCACGCCAAGCTCGTCGACTTCGGCGTCTCGGGCGACCTCGATGCGCAGGGCGGCGGCGAGGAACTCACCGCTGCGGGCGCGGTCATCGGCACCGCCGCGTACATGGGCCCCGAGCAGGCGGTGGGCCTGCCGGCGGCGGTGTCGATGGACATCTTCGCCCTGGGCGTCGTGCTGTTCGAGATGACGACGGGTACGCTGCCACCGCCCTCGGTGTTGCGGGTCGGCGCGGCGCCTCGAGTCGCGATGCTGCGCGCGGACGTGCCGGCGGCCCTCGACGCGCTGGTGTTCCAGTGTCTGCTGCCCGATCCGCGGGCCCGGATCGGCGATGCGATCGAGCTGCTCAACAAGCTCGGCGCCGTCGAGGACGAGCTCGGCGTGCGGGTACCCGCGCACGCGTGGTCGGCGGGGCGACCCCTGCGAGCGGCGGGCTCGATCGACGTGAGCTCCCCGAACGATCGCACGGTCGCCACGCAACCTTCCGTCCCGGCGCTCCCGCGCCCGCGCCCCGCGAGGGTTCGCGCTCCACGACGGCCCCCGCGGCCGTCGCTGCGGATCCTCGGCATCGTCCTCGTCGTCGCCCTGGGCATCCTCGTCGGGCTCGCGATCTGGCGGCTCGGCCTGCGGGGCGCGTCGCGGGCCGATCGGGCAGCCGACCCGGCGGGCGACGACACCGGATGATCGCCCCGCCGAAGTATCATGTGCGTCGCCCGTTTGCCGCCGTCCAGGAGACACTCATCACCATGACCATGCCTTCCGTTCGCATCGTCCCCGTCGGCGCGTCGACTGTGGGGAGCACGGCCGCGCTGGCGCTCGCCTTGGGGCTCGGCCTCGCGTGCACGACCACGACCAAGAACGCCGAGCACTGCTACTACAACGCCGGCAATGCCACCTGCGCCGAACGCCACGACGGCGCGCTGCCGTACTGCGCCTTCGGTTGCATGGACAGCCCCAACGGCGATGGCTGCGTGGCGGACGAGCCGAGCGGCCCGTGCTACTCGCCGTGCGGCGGGGAGCAGAACCTCGCCGAGGACAACACGTGCCTCGACGTCGCCGGCACCGACACGACGGCGCCGAGCTCCACCGGCCCGACCGACGACGGACCGACGGGCACCGACGACGCCGACACCACGCAAGGCGTGACGAGCGAGCCGACCACCGACGACACCGGGCCGCTGCCCTGCGACACCAGCGGCGATTGCCCCGTGGGTCCGACGCCGATCTGCGAGGACAACGTGTGCGTCGCGTGCACGAGCACCGCGCTGCCCGATGCCGAGTGCGCGGCCAAGGACCCCGACCTCCCGGTGTGCGGCGTCGGTGGCGACTGCGTCGTGTGCACCGCCGCGAACGCGATCGCGTGCCCTGAGTCCGCGCCGGTCTGTGACGACGAGGCCTGTCGCGTCTGCCTCGCCCACGACGAGTGCGGCTCGGCGGCCTGCAACTTTGAATCGGGCGAGTGCTTCTCGACCCTGTGCAGCCTCGACGTCCCCGGCGATCACGACACGCTCCAGCAGGCGGTCGATGACGCCATCGACGAGCCGGTGCCCTGCGTCATCCACGTCACCGACGACGTCGTTGGGGTCGACCTCGCCCATACCGTGACCGTCGCGAGCGGCATGGATGTCGCGATCATCGGGGCCGGTGCGGCGCCGTTCCAGGTCACCGGCGGTGGCGCGCCGACCCTGCACGTGATCCAGGGCGCGACCGTGTACCTCGCGGGCGTCCGGATCGGTGGCAGCGTCGACGCCCTCGGGGCCCAGGTCGTCGGCGCCGGCTCGATCCTCTACGTCGACGACAGCGAGATCGTCGACAACAACGGCGGCGGGATCGCGATCGAGACCGGCGCGCGCCTCCAGGTGCGCAACAGCATGGTCGGTGGCGCGGCGGACCTCGCTGCCCTCGCGCTGTCGGGGAACTCGCAGGCCGACATCCTCTACACCACGATCGTGGGCGCCACCGGTGATGCTTCGGTGCTGGTGTGCCCCGGCACCGCCACCGTGAACGTCCGCAACTCGCTGCTCATCGGTCGCGGCCCCACCGAGCTCGACATCACCTGCGACGCGGACATCACGTACAGCGCCACCGAGGCCCTCGTCGACGGCACCGGCAACGTCGCGCTGGGCGCCCTCAGCCTCGCCAACCAGAACCAGTGGTTCGTCAACTACGGCGCGGCGAACTACCACCTCGCGATGCCGCCCGATGAACTGCTCACCACGGCGCGGTGGCAGGACGGCGACCCGATCGCGGATCTCGACGGCGACCCGCGGCCGGCGGTCGACGACGCGATGGACGTCGCGGGCGCGGATGTGCCGTGATGCGGGGCGGGCGGGAGGATAGCTAGATCATGGTAGCCGCAGCACCCAACGATACCCTGCCGACTGCGAGGTCCCGGTGCTGCTAAAGGTCGACCAGAAGCGACTTGGCGCTTCAGGAGCCGCGGGCACGGCGTCGCTGCGCGTGGAAACCGGCGTCCGGTGCGAGATCCATTTCCCCGAGCATCAGCGGGCGAGCGTGCTCGAACTCCCAGCGTCCTGCGTGGCGGGCAACGGCTTCCCGAGTGCGGCGCTCGGTGTGTTCGTGGATCGCGTCGCCGATCGACTGCAGGCGATCCCTCAGACGAGAATCGGGGTCTTCGCCCATGTCGAGCCCGCAGGCGGGCCCGACGCGGAGAAGCGGGCGTCCGATGCAATGGCGCGCGTGGTTCACGTCGTCCTCACGAACGATGAGGCTGGCTTCGAGTCACTCTCGGCCGAGCGAGGTTGGGACGTCGCCGAACACCAGGCGATGCTCCGGGCGCTTGGCTGCAACCCCGCTGCGATCGATGGTGACGCCGGCAACCTGACGGCGCTCGCAGTGCAGCTGTTCCAGGAGGAATGGAACCTCGGCTGGCACCACCCCGACGGGCCGGGGGCGCCGCTCGGCGTTGGTGACGAGCTCGATGACGCAACCCGCCGCGCGCTACGTCGCGCGTACCTGCTCATGCTTGCGGGGCAGTTCTCCGTGGAGCAGTTCTCCGGTCCGGGCTGGAGTGGTTGCGGCAGCTTCGTGCCGAGACGGCGGGCCGAACCCGACGGTGTGCCGACGACATCCGCACGCATCACCCTCGCACTTTACGCCGATCAGGGGCCACCACGCTTCCCGTGCGTCGCCGATTCGGCCGACGCGTGCCGGATCGATGACGTCGATGCGATACGATGCCGATTCTACCGCCATGTGATCGAGGAGTCGACGAACACCACGACCGCACCCGTGTTCTTCGACTTCGAGTGGATGCCGCTGCCCAGCGGGCGAGTCAATCTCAGCGTGCTGACATCGCTACCCGACGGCGCGCGCCCGATGTTCGAGATCTACCGCCGAGTGACCGACTATGACGGTCGCGTCCGGAGCGGACACACGGGCGACGGGGGCGACGACGATGGTCCGCGAGGGGAGTTGGTCGCGGTGGTGCCCGGAATCGTACGCCTTGGCGTTGCTGTGGCGCTCTTCGACCCCCCGCAGGACTGGTCGCCATTCGACCTGCTCGAGTGGTGGGATGACGTTGAACTCGACGGCGACGGAGGTGCGTCGGGCAGCGGGGGGGAAGGCCCCGCTGCCACCGGGTTCCAGCCGCCGGTGTTCCGCGTTTTGCACGACGGATCATGGGCCGACTCCTGCGCACCGGGCCGCCGCCTCGACCGAATTCCGGTCGACGACGCCCGTGACGGCGGCGTTGCGGTGACGAACCGCGGCGATGTCGTCCAGTTCTGGTTCGAGAAGACGCGCGCTTGGCCCGGCGAGCGGCGGCGCGCCGATGAGCACCTTCGGGTGATCACATGGCAGTCCGCGGATGTCCGATACGAAGTCGAGGAGGATGCGACGTGACCCGTGAGAACCAGGCCCTCCCGAAGCCCATCCCGGGTGCTGCCGTGAAGTTCCGGATCGGGAAGAAGCTGTACGTGCTCTACAACACATCCGCCGATTTCGGCCCCACCTTGGCATCGCTCGGTCTGGCGATCGGCTTGAGCCCGGATACCATTCTCGACGCCATCGTGTCGACCCATCCGGTGCTGATGCGCCATAACGGATGGGCCGTGAACGTGATCTACCTGAGTGATGAGTTCCGGAACGGCTGGGACCCGAACGACTACGAGCTGCGGACGACGATCTCCGCGCGGCGCGAAGCGCTCCGTGCAAAGCGTCGGATGCAGATCGCCTCGAATGTCGCGCCGGACCCGCGCGACGACATGAAGTGGCAGCGCCACGTGGTGACATGGCCTAATCCTCGCGGAGTCCTTGCGCTGCCGCTCTCCTCGAGTTTTGCAAAGTTGTTGGACTATGGCGGTCGGTATCGTGCCATCCAGCCGAACGCGAACGTCTTGGACAAGCTTCTCGACGAACTCGTCCAGCTCAACACGCGACTGGAGCGAGCACTGCGAGACATCGAAGAGGTCGCTCATCGCAACCGCAACGAGGTGATGGGGTTGGTCGCCATGGCGAGTGTGGCCGACGTGCTGATCGACTACGCAGACCCGGACGAGATCACGAACCTCCAGAAGTTCAAGGTCTTCGTGGAAGAGTCCGTGCTCCCGGTGGCGAGCCGCCGCCTGCTGACGGACCCTGAGTACTTCACCACGGCTTGCGCTGTGCGCGACGCGACCGCCAAGGAGATCCTGGCGTTGCTTCGCCGGGAGATGTTCTTGGTCGAACTACGGCTCATCGTCGACAATCGCGATGTGGTGGAGGCTGGGGTGGATGAGCGGGCATATGCGCAGTTGCAGCGGGCAGCGATGCTCCTATTGAAGACGAATCACGCCGACGAGTTCGTCGAGCAGGAGGTGTTGCCGGCGATGCGCGCGTTGCAGCGGGTCAGCGGGAAACCGATGGAACGGTTCCTCGCGGCGATCGAGAACGATGATGCGCGGACCTTCCTCGCGAGCGGCTGGAGCGAAGATCTGCCTGTTGGATCTCCGCTTGGGGGCTCGGCTCTCGCGATCGCGTTGACGGCCAACAACATCGTGGTGAACACGGTCACCAACGTCGAGGGGCCGATGGCGCTCGGTGTTGCGGTGTTCGCGATCTCGGCGCCGAGGATCCTCGAGCGATTCGCGGAGAACCCGCTGGGGTACAGCGGGCACCGGATCTTCAGCGCGGCCGTGGTGCGGATGCTGATCGCGCATGGGAAGGGAGACCTGCTGCTGAAGTTGCAGTTCGGCAAGGTGCTCTCGCTCGCGTCGGAGTTGCCGGCAGGGCAGCGGGTTCCGTCGGTGTTGAGCACGTACAAGGCGACCTTCGAGTTGCTCAACGAGAACGTGTATCGCTCGGCAAGTGGTCGGCAGTTGACCGGTCTGTTGCTCATGGTTGCGCTGATGGGAACCTTGAGTGGAGTCGAGACGCCGGAAACCGCCGCGCGTGAGACTGAGGCGGTCCTCCAGGTGCTCGCCGCGACGAGCGGGGCTGCGCTGGGGATCGCAGACCTGATGCCTGTAGCGAACGCGCTTGAGAAACGGCTGAGCGAGGGGTTGTTCACGCTGAGCAAACGCGGACTTGGCGCGTTCGTCGCGGGGGTGGGTGTCTACCTGGCAGCTTGTCAATTGAAGCGAGATGTCCTAAGGGGCGACGACTTCGCGGAGTGGATCGACACTGCGAGCGTTGCAGGCGGAGGTCTCGCGCTGTTTACGTGGCTACTGACGCTGATCCCGAACGCTCCAGCCGGAGTTTTGACGTTCGGCCATGCCGGAGCGGCAGTTGCCGCTGTGGTTCTGATTGCTGCTGGGGTCGCGCAGATCATTGATATAGTCCGGTCGGTTCGAGGGCCAGAGGCGTTCGTCTCGGGTGTCATCGAATACCTTGATCGAGGTGAAGGCGATGCTCATGAGGAGAGTGCGATGAGGCGTGCGCAGCTGGACGCCAGCCTGGCTACGCTCCGAGCGGCTGCGGATGCTGCCCACTTCTTTCGTTTTCCAGAATCAGCTCGGGCAGAGTTGGCCAGGCGTGGGTTCGAAGGAAGGATGTTGGCCATGTTGATGGCCGATTGATTGGAGATGAGTATGCGATATCCGCATCATAGGCCTACTGCTCGAAGTCAAGTTCTTTTGCTCTCTGGGCTTGTGATTCTATGTCTCATTTCGGTCTCTGGCACGATCGCCTTCTTTGAACTGGGAAGCGCGTTAGAGAGTCGCACGCGGGGCCCCTCCGAGCTTCGGAATTTCCGTCTCTACTTCATGGTGGGAGCCGGCTTTGTCGCCTTGTTTTGGCCGATGCACCTCGTGTTCTGGAGAGCTGGAGTGCGGAAATTTTTTCACACGCTCGAGACCCTGGACGATGAAGTCAGGGAGCGCAATGCGCGGGCTGAGGTTTTTCGCGTCGTCGAGGGCCAGGTTGAACTCTTGTGTGGCCCAAGCGAGTTGCTGTTCTCGCCGCTCACCCACCGAGCTTGTGTCGGCTGGTGTGTGGTTACGACTCGAGGGGACATGCCGTGGAATGATGATGGAGCCTACGGGACCGACGTGAGCGAGACGATCCCGTTTGGGCTCGCCACCGAGAACGGAAGCGTGCGAATCGAGCGGCTCGAGAGGATCTTGGTCCCGCGGGTGGAGGGTCTCGCGCGAAAGGTTGGACGGACATTCGAGGAGCGGGGCCTCATCGAAGTCGTCAAGGAGTTCTACCATGGGCGGGGTGGCCCGGGAGAGGCGTATGCGTCGCTTCGGAATGCGAGGGGTGATGCTGGCCCGATCACGACCTACGAACTCATCATACCGCCCCAGGGGCATGTGAAGCTCCTTGCAGGACTCTACGACGGCGACCTCACGCGGCCAACGTTCGTGATCGGCGACACTCTGCACATCGAGGCTGCGCGTGTCTTCGTCGGCGCCCCCGCGGAGGTGAGTCGCGCGATTCGCGAGGCGCGGTCGTCGGCGCTGCACCGTGCGCGCGTCGTGAACGTTCTCGGCTTCCTGGTGATCGTCTCCGCCCTCGTCTACGCCTACCTCGTCTACTACGGCTACCTCGACTGAAGACCTCGCTGGCTCTCCGTGCTCCCCGCCGCAGAAGGTTCTCCCCATGACCCACCCAATCCGCCTCCCGTTCGGCACCACCCTCGAACTCCTCGATCCGCTCGAGCGCAGCCCGTACCTCACCTGCGCCTCACCGATCCACGAGCCGCAGCGCGTTCTCTCGTGGCTGCACGCTTCTTTCGCCGGCGATCCCATCCCGCGGTCCGCTGTGATCGAGGAGGCCCGACGGCTCGGCCTTCGCGGGGACGCGTCATCCATCCTCCGCCAGGTCGCGGTCTCCATCGCGCGCGGTGACTGGGGAATCGCCAGCGGCGCGGATGTCGTGCCACCTGTCCGGCCCGACAACGACGCCGATTGGGAGGACTTCGATACCGACGACGTCGAGGCGTGGAGCGTGTTCGGGCTGGAGTGGGGCGCGCGCTCGGCAACCTGCGGTACCGATGTCGCGGCGCGAGCGAGTACGGCGGGTGTTCCCGATGGGCTGCTCGCCCACATCGAAGTCCACCTGCGCGGGGCGTACGGGGGCCCGAGTCGATCCGTGGGGAGCACCTCGGCCATCGTTCGTGGCGGTCGGGTCGAGGCGTCGTGGCTGGTCGAGTTTCCGTGGGATCGCGCCACGCTGGTTCCCGCCTACGAACTTCCTCCCGGCGTCACCCACGAGCTGCCGCAGTTCTACTTCACCGTGCGGGTCCGCGGTCGCACGTTCGGCGCAGGCGAGATCTCGGGACTGCTTGCCCTGCTCGACGATGTCGAGGTCGCATTCGCGGACCTCGACCATAGCCCCCTTGCGACGCGCGCGTACCGAGCGACGCTGGCCGACGGTAGTGTGCGTGAGGGGAAGCTGGCGAGCGGTGCGGTGCTTCGACTCACCAGCGTGGCGCCTGGTCCCATACTCTTCGAGTTCGAGCGACACGCCGAGGAGTACTGACACCCATGACCGAGACGCACGCCACTGCGGGTGTTGATGACTGGAGCGTGTCTTTCCGGTTCGAGTGCAACGGGACGAACTGGCGGGTGCTCCGCCTCGCGCTCGACGAGAGGATGTCGACTCCGGTCTCGGGAACTCTTCGGCTCGTGGGGGAGCAGGGTGACGACCCAACGGCACTTCTCGGCCAAGCGGCGCTGTTGACGATGCACCAAGGGGATTATGAGCGGCGCATCGGGGGGGTGATCACACGCCTGGAGCCCCTCGGTCGCTCATCCGGACTGCCGCACGTGCGGGTGGCCCTCGAGTCCCGCGTGGGGCTCGCGCGTCGCACCCGCCGGTGGCGGATATTCCAGGACATCGAACCGCGCGAGTTGGTGGCTCGAGTCCTTGGCGTGATTCCCGGCGTGACCTTCGAGGATCGTCTCGGCCGGACTTATGGCCGGCGAGAGTATTGCGTCCAGCACGGGGAGGACGATCTGACGTTCGTCTCGAGGGTACTGGAGGACGAGGGGATTTCCTGGTTCGTCGAGTCGAGTGGGGACGGGCCGATTGGCGACGGCAGTGAAGTCGTCGTGCTTTCCGATGCGATCGACTGCTTTCGAGGGCTAGAGCATCGATCGGTTCGGAAGCTTGGTCATTCCGATCAGTTACGGCCGGGATCGACAAGCGGCCGGCGACATGATCCGCTGGGCCTCGGCGCCGTCGTCGAGGCGGGCGCCGG